>NZ_CP050308.1:2655000-3283703 GCF_014189535.1 Rhizobium lusitanum
GGGAAAAGGATCGAAGCCCGTTGGGCTTCGCAAGGCCAAGGGCCGTCACCGCTTATGCGGTGTAGGTTCAACGCTTTGGTGGCTGGTGAAACACTTCAGGTTTCTAGGTATTATCATAAGGTATCTACACCTGAATAAAATAGGGTGTAAGAAGCGAACGCAGGGAACTGAAACATCTAAGTACCTGCAGGAAAGGACATCAACCGAGACTCCGCAAGTAGTGGCGAGCGAACGCGGACCAGGCCAGTGGCAATAAGTGTTAAAGTGGAAGAACCTGGAAAGGTTTGCCGTAGAGGGTGATAGCCCCGTACGCGTAAATACACTTATTGTCCTAGAGTAGGGCGGGACACGTGAAATCCTGTCTGAACATGGGGCGACCACGCTCCAAGCCTAAGTACTCGTGCATGACCGATAGCGAACCAGTACCGTGAGGGAAAGGTGAAAAGCACCCCGACAAGGGGAGTGAAATAGAACCTGAAACTGGATGCCTACAAACAGTCGGAGCCCGCAAGGGTGACGGCGTACCTTTTGTATAATGGGTCAACGACTTAGTGTAACAAGCAAGCTTAAGCCGGTAGGTGTAGGCGAAGCGAAAGCGAGTCTGAATAGGGCGATTTAGTTTGTTGCATTAGACCCGAAACCGAGTGATCTAGCCATGAGCAGGTTGAAGGTTGGGTAACACCAACTGGAGGACCGAACCCGCATCTGTTGCAATAGATTGGGATGACTTGTGGCTAGGGGTGAAAGGCCAATCAAACTCGGAAATAGCTGGTTCTCCGCGAAATCTATTTAGGTAGAGCGTCTGACGAATACCCCCGGGGGTAGAGCACTGGATGGGCTATGGGGACTCACCGTCTTACTGATCCTAACCAAACTCCGAATACCGGGGAGTACTATCAGGCAGACACACGGCGGGTGCTAACGTCCGTCGTGAAAAGGGCAACAACCCTAACCTCCAGCTAAGGTCCCCAAGTCATGGCTAAGTGGGAAAGGATGTGAGGATCCCAAAACAACCAGGATGTTGGCTTAGAAGCAGCCATCATTTAAAGAAAGCGTAACAGCTCACTGGTCTAGTCAAGGGTCTTTGCGCCGAAAATGTAACGGGGCTAAAGCCATGCACCGAAGCTGAGGATTTGCGAGCAATCGCAAGTGGTAGCGGAGCGTTCCGTAAGCCTGTGAAGGGGTACCTGTGAGGGGCCCTGGAGGTATCGGAAGTGCGAATGTTGACATGAGTAACGATAAAGAGGGTGAGAGACCCTCTCGCCGAAAGACCAAGGGTTCCTGCTTAAAGTTAATCTGAGCAGGGTTAGCCGGCCCCTAAGACGAGGCGGACACGCGTAGTCGATGGGAACCACGTTAATATTCGTGGGCCTGGTGGTAGTGACGGATTGCTTAACTTGTACACACTTATTGGATTGTGTGTGCGGGGACGCGGTTCCAGGAAATAGCTCCACCGTATAGACCGTACCCGAAACCGACACAGGTGGTCAGGTAGAGTATACCAAGGCGCTTGAGAGAACTATGTTGAAGGAACTCGGCAAATTGCACGCGTAACTTCGGAAGAAGCGTGACCCTTATATACGCAAGTATGTGAGGGTGGCACAGACCAGGGGGTAGCGACTGTTTACCAAAAACACAGGGCTCTGCGAAGTCGCAAGACGACGTATAGGGTCTGACGCCTGCCCGGTGCTGGAAGGTTAAAAGGAGGGGTGCAAGCTCTGAATTGAAGCCCCAGTAAACGGCGGCCGTAACTATAACGGTCCTAAGGTAGCGAAATTCCTTGTCGGGTAAGTTCCGACCTGCACGAATGGCGTAACGACTTCCCCGCTGTCTCCAACATAGACTCAGTGAAATTGAATTCCCCGTGAAGATGCGGGGTTCCTGCGGTCAGACGGAAAGACCCCGTGCACCTTTACTATAGCTTTACACTGGCATTCGTGTCGGCATGTGTAGGATAGGTGGTAGGCTTTGAAGCAGGGACGCCAGTTCTTGTGGAGCCATCCTTGAAATACCACCCTTATCGTCATGGATGTCTAACCGCGGTCCGTTATCCGGATCCGGGACAGTGTATGGTGGGTAGTTTGACTGGGGCGGTCGCCTCCGAAAGAGTAACGGAGGCGCGCGATGGTGGGCTCAGACCGGTCGGAAATCGGTCGTCGAGTGCAATGGCATAAGCCCGCCTGACTGCGAGACTGACAAGTCGAGCAGAGACGAAAGTCGGTCATAGTGATCCGGTGGTCCCGCGTGGAAGGGCCATCGCTCAACGGATAAAAGGTACGCCGGGGATAACAGGCTGATGACCCCCAAGAGTCCATATCGACGGGGTTGTTTGGCACCTCGATGTCGGCTCATCGCATCCTGGGGCTGGAGCAGGTCCCAAGGGTTTGGCTGTTCGCCAATTAAAGCGGTACGTGAGCTGGGTTCAGAACGTCGTGAGACAGTTCGGTCCCTATCTGCCGTGGGTGTAGGAATATTGACAGGATCTGTCCCTAGTACGAGAGGACCGGGATGGACATATCTCTGGTGGACCTGTTGTCCTGCCAAGGGCATAGCAGGGTAGCTACATATGGAATGGATAACCGCTGAAGGCATCTAAGCGGGAAACCAACCTGAAAACGAGTGTTCCCTATCAGAGCCGTGGTAGACTACCACGTTGATAGGCCGGGTGTGGAAGTGCGGCAACGCATGAAGCTTACCGGTACTAATAGCTCGATTGGCTTGATTGTTCTCATTGCCGCTGTTCATCTCACGGACGAATGCAACGCATTCGTCCGCAATGAACGCCAAAGACGTGTTTAAAAATACAGGCGAAAGCCTGCCAGCTTCTCAATTAAAGTTGCGCTTTGCCGACCTGGTGGTTATGGCGGGGTGGCCGCACCCGTTCCCTTTCCGAACACGGCCGTGAAACGCCCCTGCGCCCATGGTACTTCGTCTTAAGACGCGGGAGAGTAGGTCGCTGCCAGGTCTGCAAAACGCAACTTCAAATCTTCTCATCACCAAGCGGCAAAAGCCGTGTTACAATAGGCCGCTACAAAGCGGCCTTTGTGCTTTCCAAAGGACCGTCACGGTTCTGAAATATCAGGTGGGTTGACCCTGAAAAGGTGCCCGCCTAACACGAGACAAATCCTTTGGATTTGCTCGGATGACGCAAGTTGGTAAACCAACTTGCTCAAGCTTCGACGAACCCTTCGGGTTCGCTTTGGTGACGCGGGGTGGAGCAGCCCGGTAGCTCGTCAGGCTCATAACCTGAAGGCCGCAGGTTCAAATCCTGCCCCCGCAACCAAACCTTCCAAAATCAAGACAAAGAGACTCCCCGATAAGGCGGATGTCGCCGGTTATGATAATGCGGTCATTCTCAGGAATGTTATCGCTCCCAAAAAGATCACATAATCATCCGAACAAAGCCGCCTGGTAAAACCAGCGGGCTTTTTGATGTTTGATGCAATCGGAAATGCCCGTCCGAGATGCAGCTACTCGCAGCAAAACCAATGCGTCACACGCTACTGCCACAGCGGCAAAGCCGGACAACAAAACCAAATCTTCCAAAAAGAAAAGCTGCGATAAACAATAGCCCGCTCCGCGAGCTTTCTTGCATTCTGGGTAGCCGTATTGCGCCGGGGAAATAAGGAATGCGTTAGAAAGCATTGCCGTTTTTAAGGTGTAGACGAGGTACCGGAGTATCTGATTGAAGTCTTAATTAAGATATATGAGCGCAGCGCAATTAAGATACTTTATTTTGACTACTCATCAACGATATTGAAAACCAAGACATGCAGATTCCGTACTGACAATGACCAAATCTCCGAAATTTATGTTTGATGATTAATTAACATTGTTTGGTTACTTTTAGCATTGAGTATTGGCGGAGGATCCGGGCATGGCATTGATTCAGCATAAGATTATCGTTGCAAGTGTGGCGATTTTCGCTTTGGCCGGGGGCGCCACGGGCGTCGGGCTGTGGTCGGCGACAACCTTGGCGCAGAACAATACCGAGGTCGCCCGTTCATCACAGGTGCTCCGCAACCACATGCAGGCGGACATGATGCACGACGCGCTGCGCGCAGACGTGCTGGCATCGCTGCTGGCGGCCAATCCGGCGGCGGGAATAGGCGCCGATGCGGTGAAAGCGGATTTGACGGAACATGAGACGTCGTTCCGTGACATGATCGCCGCGAACAAAAAACTGGCAACCGATAAGACCACGCAGGATGTCCTGGCAAAGATCGAAGCGCCGCTTCTTACCTATATCGATAGCGCCACGAAGATGGTCGATCTTGCGGCGAAGGATCAAGCGGCGGCTCTGAAGTCGTTGCCAGACTTCATGAACCAGTTTTCCGCCCTTGAAACGGCCATGGAACAGGCCGGAGAACAGATAAGCTCGGTATCGGAAGCGACCGCCAAACACAGTGCTGATACGCAGGCGCTCGTCGATACGCTCATGAAGGCTCTTCTGGCGCTGGCCGCGTTATTTTCTTTCAGCCTCTATTGGCTTACGCGCAAGACCGTCACCAAACCGATCCTTATGCTGTCCAATGACATGCAGGCACTGGCTGATGGCAACACCGATATCGCCTCTACCGCTATCGGCCGCTCGGATGAGATCGGCACTATGGGTTCGGCCGTCGAAGTCTTCCGGCAGGCGGCAATCGCCAACAGGAAACTCGAGCAGGACGCAGAGGCAGCTAGAACGCAAGCCGAAGCCGACCGGATCGCCGCCAGAAGGCAGGCAGATGAGGAGGCGGGGGAGCGACTTCGCGCCGCGACGTCTGGTCTCGCAGCCGGGTTGAAGCGGCTTGCTGATGGCGACCTAGCATTCCAGCTCACAGAACCGTTCTCACCGGACTTCGAAGCGCTTCGGCAGGACTTTAACAGTTCGGTCAAGCAGCTTGGAGACGCGCTTGGTGCAATCTCGACCGGCATCGCGGCGATCGATGATGGCACGCGGGAGATTTCCTCAGCGGCCAACGATCTTTCCAAGCGCACCGAACAGCAGGCGGCTTCGCTTGAGGAAACAGCGGCGGCCCTTGACCAGATCACCGCCAATGTGTCGAACTCGAGCAGCCGCACCGAGGAAGCCCGCACTGCGGCGACGCAAGCCAATCGCAGCGCCGCAAAGTCCGCCGAAGTCGTATCGCATGCCGAGGAAGCGATGCGTCGCATTGAAGCGTCTTCGCAGCAGATTTCCAGCATCATCGGGGTGATCGACGAGATTGCTTTCCAGACCAACCTTCTGGCGCTGAATGCCGGGGTCGAGGCCGCGCGTGCTGGGGAAGCGGGCAAGGGTTTCGCAGTCGTCGCCCAGGAAGTGCGAGAGTTGGCGCAGCGCTCGGCGCAGGCGGCCAAGGAGATCAAGGGGCTGATTAAGAAGTCATCTTCGGAAGTTGAAAGCGGCGTCAAGCTCGTGCTGGATACCGGCATGTCGCTGAAGACGATCGGCGAACAGATCGCAGAGATCAACCAGCATATGAACGCGATCGCGACATCCGCAAAGGAACAGTCCACCGGGCTTGCCGAAGTCAATACAGCTGTCAATTCGATGGACCAAACGACGCAGCAGAACGCGGCCATGGTTGAGCAATCGACCGCAGCATCAGCCAGCCTCGCCATGGAAGCCGTCAAGCTTCGCGATCTGGTGTCTCAGTTCAAACTGCAGGCGATGGCCTCCGCACAATCCACAGCACTTCGGCAGACGGCACGCGCCATGGCAGCACCTGCCTGGCAGGGCAGCGGTATCTCCGCGCCTCGACCAAGGCGGGCTGCCGTGACAGGGAACGGCGCATCGGCCGTCGCCAATGCCCAAAACGAATGGGAAGAATTTTGAGAAGGACGGGTCAAAGTAGCAGGCGATAATCCCAGCCTCCGCCGCCTCGCGAGCAAAGGAGACGTCGCCTTGTCATGAGGCTGCCGCCTAGGCTCTGATCGTCAGCCTGCTACCCGTCCTTGACTATCGTCCTTTGTATTCCGGCAATCCGGCGCACAAGTCTGAGCCGTCTATCGCTCTGGAGCCAGAACGCAGCATTGCTCCGGCATCGGTACGAGCATCGCCGTACTTCCCGCAGCCATAGGCTCCGACAAAGCCCCGTTGGCGACGATATCGCCTGATCGTGTCGTGCATTGATACTGATAGGCACGACCGAGATAAGTTCTTGTTCCCAGAACCGCGGGAAGGCCCGCGCCCTCGCGCCGAACCGCAAGTCCGTCCGCGCGGCAGGCGAGAATGAAGGTGTCGGGGATCTCTCCGTAATCGTCCTGCGAGAGCGTCATTCTGGCACCGCCCTTGGCTTCTGCCGTCACCGATGCGCCGTTGCGATCGACAACCCGCATCGCCAGCAGGTTCTCAAAGCCGACAAAGCGGGCGACGAAGGCGTTGGCTGGCTTCTGATAGAGGACTTCCGGCGTATCGAGCTGCATGATGCGGCCGGCATTCATGATGGCGACGCGGTCCGAAATCGAAAAGGCCTCTTCCTGATCGTGGGTGACGTAAAGCGATGTCGTGCCGTTGGCGCGTTGCAGCTGGCGGATCTCGACGCGCATGTCGATCCTGAGCTTGGCGTCGAGATTGGAAAGCGGCTCGTCAAACATCAGCAGTGGCGGTTCGATGACGAGGGCGCGGGCAAGCGCCACGCGCTGCTTCTGGCCACCGGACAGTGCCGAGGGTAGGCGATCGCCAAAGCCCGAGAGCCCGACGCGTTCCAGCATCTCCCCCGCCTTTTTCGAACGTGCCGCTGAAGCGATACCCCTCTGCTTCAGGCCGAAAGCGACGTTTTCAAGGACGGTCAGATGCGGGAAGAGGGCGTAGTTCTGAAACACCAGGCCGATATTGCGCGCATGAGCCGGAAGCCGCGTCAGGTCCTGATCGCCGAGACGGATCGTGCCGCTTGTCGGCTGCAGGAAGCCGGCGACCAGGCGCAGTGTTGTCGTTTTGCCGCAGCCGCTGGAGCCGAGTAGCGAGACGAGTTCGCCGGCGGCAATGGATAGCGATAGGTCCTGCAGCACGGCGGTGTTGCCGTAATGGGCGGTAATGTTTTCGATGGAAAGCGATACGGTCACGAGCGGCTACTTTGTCAGGAAGGTGAGGCCCAGCGTCGCCTCGACGATCGCCATGACGCCGACGGTGACCAGCATGAGAAGCACGGACACCGAGGCGATCGTCGGATCGAAGAACTGTTCCATATGGGCAAGGATCTGGATGGGAAGCGTGGAAATGCCCGGCCCGGTCAGGAAGACCGAGACGGAGACATCATTGATCGACGTGATGAAGGCAAGGATGAAGGCGGCGATGACGCCCGCGCGGATATTCGGCAGCACGACCGTCATGAATGTCTTTACCGGCGGGCAGCCGAGGCTGATGGCCGCTTCCTCGATGGAGAAATCGAAGCTGGCGAGGCTGGCGCTCACCACCCGCACGGAATAGGGCAGGACCAGCAGCGCATGGCCGATCAGAAGGCTGGCGAAGATCGGCAGATCGAGGCCGATGGTGATCGACTTCATCAGCGAAAAGCCGAAGACGATCTCGGGCACCAGGATCGGCAGGATAAACAGCGTCGAAAGCCAGCTCGGCAGCTCCAGCCGGTAGCGGCTGATCGCATAGGCGGCGGGAATGCCCATCAAGAGCGAGAGACCTGTGCCCAGAAAGGCCAGTTCGAAACTGGTGACCGCTGTCGTGCGGAATGCCTCGATCTCGAAGATATTCCAGAACCAGCGCAACGTCAGGCCCTGCGGCGGGAAGGTCAGATAGCTGGTGTCGCTGAAGGCCGAGCCGATGATGATGACGAGCGGCGCCAGCAGGAAGAAGAACACGCAGACGGTAAAGGCGATCAGCAGGGGATGGACGCGCTGTATCATGATCACACCGCCATCGGGTTGAGGCGCCGGGCAATGCGGCTCATGATCAGGACGATACCGATGGTCACGACGACCATGATTGCGGCGATAGTCGAGGCGCCGACCCAGTCGAAGGTCACCATGGCGCGCTGGTAGAGGAAGGTCCCCATCGTCATCTGCTTCTCGCCGCCGAGAAGCTGCGGGGTGGCATAGGAGGTGAAGCTTCCGGTGAAGACCAGCACGGCGCCGACGATAAGGCCGGGGGTGGCAAGCGGCAGGATGACCTGGCGGAAGGTCGCCGCCGGCGTTGCGCCAAGCGACGTTGACGCCTGGATCAAGTCCTGCGGGATGCCTTCGAGCACGCCGACGAGGGTGAGGATCATCAGCGGCACGAAGAGATAGACCATGGCGACGATGACCGAACCCTCGCTATAGAGCATCGAAAGCGGCTCGCTGATAACGCCGACCGACAGCAGCATGGTGTTGAGGATGCCGTTCTTGCCGAGGATGATCAGCCAGGCGAAGGAGCGCACGACAACGCCGGTCAGGAGCGGAAAGACGGCGGCGATGATCATCACGCTCTTTGCCCGGCCCGGCATCTGGGCGATGACATAGGCGGCGATGAAGCCGACGAACAGCGAGATCACCGTGGTAATGAGAGCGATCTCGATCGTCCGATAGAGAACGGTGCGGCGAAAGCCGCTGTTGAAGAAGGCGACATAGGGCGAGAAAATCCCCTTCGGCTCCATGAAGGTCGCGGCGATCGTGATGACCACCGGGACGACCAGAAAGAGCACGACGGCGACCATCGCCGGCGCCGCCAAACCCCATTTTGCAAGATGCTTCATTGGTCAAATTCCGCTAGGCAGACCATCACATGCCGAAGATTTCATTCCAGCGATCGATCCAGTCCGACTGGGCAGCGTTCAGCTTGGCATAGTCGATGCGGCCGAGCTTGGCGATCATGTCGGCGCCATAGGTCCAGAGTTTCGCCTGCTCCGGCGTCAACACGACCTTGGTGGAGACCGGCGCATCGACGCCCTGCGCGGCTTCGGCCTGCTGGACATCCTTCGAGAGGATAAAGTTGATGAACTGATGGGCCAGTTCAACATTTTCCGAACCCTTGGGAATATTGACGGTGTTGAGGGTGGCCATGTCGCCTTCCTTGAGGCTGGCCCAGGTCATCGTCGGAACGGCAGCCTGCATCGAAGCCAGCGTGAAGTCTTGCGCCAGCGCCACCTTGGCCTCGCCGGTGGAAATCAGGTTCACCAGTTCAGAGCCGGTATTATAGTTCTTGACGACGTTCGGCTTCAGTGCGGTGATTGCTTCGAAAGCCTTGTCGGTATCCTCAAAGGCATCGGCGCCCGCATGCTTGCCGGCTTCCAGAACCGTCAGTGGGCCGGCGGTGGTGGTGATGCCCGGTAGCGTGACGGCCGATTTCAGATCGTCGCGCCAGAGATCGCTCCAGGAGGTGATCGGCGGATTGACCTTCGCCTTGTCGTAGACGATGCCAACGCGGCCGATCGTATAGGCCGGGCCGTAATTGCCCTGCGGCGCCTTGGCCAGATCGTAGAGATCGGCGATGTTCGGAAGCTTGGCGCGATCGAGCTCTTGAAAGAGCCCTTGCTGGATGCCGATCTGCGAGTAGCTGTCGGTGAGATAAATCACATCGACGCCCTTGCCGCCGCGAAGCTTCAGCTTATTGAGGCGGTCAGCATTGTTGCCGGTTTCGAAGACGACATCGCAGCCGCAGATCTTCTTGAAAGGCTCGATGATGTTGGCCTTCATCTTCTCGCCATTATAGCCCCACCAGGAGATGGTCAGCGTCGTCGCCTGGGCATAAGCCGGCGGCGCGACGGCTATTGCCGCGAGAACGGCAAGACGCGCGACGCGGGACAGGGTGAGGCCTTTCATGATCGAAATCCTTATGGTCAGTGAAATCGGAACTGGGTGTCTGGATGCTGGGATACTATTTTTCGAGCATGGGGTTTACAAGCCTAAGAATTGAGCAAAGCGTCGCTTTCGACAAATCTTCGTCGCGTGCTGAATGAGCGGCGAGATATCAGCCATACCTATTTGCAAATCGCTGAGATGATTCAGCTTTCCCGCAATTTTGACCATGCGCTTTACACATTCTGTCGTCGGTTCTACGGTCGCGCCACCGAATTTCTCGCAGGCATTCTCCCGATGGCGTCCTTGCCCACAAATCTTCCCGACGATCTGCTCATCAATGCGGCCGACGAGGTGCTTATCCGTCAGGACCTGACGCTCACCGCGCTTGGCCGTCGGCCCGCAGACAGGCTGCTCAGGGTAGGCCGGCTTCTGGATGTCCATAGTCGTACCTGGCTGGAAGACCAGGAGATCGTGATCAAGGGACGACGTGTCGCCTATGTTGGTCCCGCCGGCAGCTACACGGGAGAGGTTACCGAGCGCCTATCCGAGCCGCATCTTGCAGCCGTTCCGGGCTTCGGTGAGGCGCACAAGCATATTGAGAGCTCGCATCTGACGCCGGAATGGGAGGCGGCGCTGGTCATGCCGCATGGCGTCACCTGGACCTGCGAGGCAAGCCACGAGTTTTCCAACGTCAACGGCCCGCGCAATCTGGAATTCTGGCTGGAGGCACGCCGGCGCGGATCGCCGATGAAGATTTTCCCTCTGCCCGGTTCCGCCGTGCCGCCGACGGCTTACGAATGGGGCGGAGGCCATTTCGGCTATGACGAGCAGAAGGCGTTTCTTTCCGAAAGCCTGATGGTTGCCGGTCTCGACGAGGTGATGGACTGGCCCTCGGTCAGCAATCCGGAGAATCCGGCTTACGATCGTCTCTGGGGCATGATCCGCGCCACTTTCGAGCAGCGCGGTGTTGTCGAAGGGCATGGCGCCGGGCTGCGCGATCTTGCCTCGATCAACGCCTTTGCCGGCGCGGGTCTCGCCTCGGATCATGAAGGCTGGTTCCTGGATGAAATATGGGAAAAGCTGACCCACGGCCTTTTCATCGAGCTTCGGCCGCATTCGCTGCCTGAGGTGATCAAGGGGCTGATCGAGAAGGGCCTTTCCGACTGGTCGCAGATCGCCTTCGTGACGGATGACCGCAGCGCTTCGGATACGCTGAAGATGGGGGCGACGGATTATAATGTCCGGCTTGCCATCGAAAACGGGCTGGCGCCGGAAATCGCCATTCAATGCGTGACGATCAATCCGGCGCGGCATATGCGGCTGACGCCCTGGGTCGGCTCGATCGCGCCTGGCCGTTTTGCCGATATCGTGCTTTTGGACGATGTCGAGACGCTGTCGATCGCCAAGGTCTGGGCGGATGGCCGTCCGGCTTCGGTCGGCAAGAGCTTTGTCGGCGTCCGCCCCGAGATCGCTTGGCCGGATTGGGCGACGAAGACGGTGAAGATCGACAGGATCGTTCTGCCGGAAGATTTCCGGATCGCAGCACCCTCGGATGCGCCGACAGCAAAGGCAGCACTCCTGCGCCCCTTCCATTGGGCCGATGATTTCATCACCATGGACTTGCCGGTTGCGGACGGCGCGGTCCAACGAGACCATGACCGCAACGTTACCAAATTTGCGATCGTTGACCGCTTCTCCGGCGAGGCCAAGGTCGCCCGCATGTTCTGGCTCGGCACCGGGCCGCGCACGCCTGATACGGCGCTCGGCGCCACGCTCGGGCATGACAAGCATAATATCTGGGTCGTCGGTTCTTCCGACGAGGCGATGGCAATGGTCGCCAATGCGCTCAATGAACAGCAGGGCGGCTGGGTGCTGGTCTCCGGCGGCAAGGTTGTTGCCCGCGTTCACTATGAGGTTGGCGGCCTGATGACGGCACGCTCGGCCGAGGAGCTGGATGCGGAAATGCAGATGCTTTACGCGGCCGGTGCGAAGATCGACTGGATGTACGAGCCGACCTTCTCGCCGCGCTGGTGGCCGGGCTTTCCGGAACGCCTTTCCTTCGCGACGCTCACCTGTGCACCCTGGCGCTGGGTACTGGTCGCGCCGTCCGAAAGGGCGCCCGAGGGCTTCGTCAATGTCGCGACCGGAGAGACGCATCCGATCGTCTGGTAAGGAATATCCGGCCCATTGAAATGAAATATCCCATGCGGGCGATCGGGCGTAGACGTGTGCTTCAGGTTCGATTCCGTTGTCATTGTGGCTGATGGCTTGACGCTCAGGGTCTATCCCGTAATTATCCGTTTGGTTACTAATGTCGTAGCTGAGTCGACATGCCTGAAGGTCAGGTGCGTCTCGGTCCGTGACGTATACTCACATCGAGGAACCAAGCGGAGGAGGCTTCGGTGACCGACGATCTCAAAACGCCGAGGATGACACTCGCATTCTCCACACTGGGATGCGCGGAGCTGGAGCTGGACGAGGCGCTTGCCTTGGCGGCGCTCCATGGCCTCGATGCGATCGAAATCCGCGCGCTTGGCGGCACGATCGATCTGTCGGCCTATTTCACCGAACGGTTCGGTACGCCCGCAGGTCTGGCCCGGGTTCTCGATCGTTCGCCTGTCGCCGTGTGTGCTCTCAATACGTCGCTGCGTCTTGTCGGCGCCACGCCGGAGGCGAAGGAGGCGTTCCTGCGCTATCTTCCCTGGGCGGAAGCGGCGGGCATCAAATCGCTGCGCGTTTTCGACGGCGGTACCACCGGCGATGCTGGGGAGCTCGCCGAAGCCCTGTCGATGCTGGACTGGTGGCGCGAGACGGCGCGCCGCGAGGGTTTTGCGGCGGATATGGTGGTGGAGACGCATGATGTCCTGGTGCGGACAGAGACTATCGGCCGTTTTCTGGAGGCGGCGCCCGACTGCGCCCTGATTTGGGATACCCACCACACATGGCGCAAGGGCGGACAGGATCCGGTCGAAACCTGGAGACAGGTCCGTCACAACACGCGTCATCTCCATGTGAAGGACAGCATCTCGAAGCCGAGCGAAAAACTGCCCTATAGCTATGCGCTTCCGGGCACTGGTGAATTTCCGATGGCGGGATTGCTCTCCGTGCTTGCTGCCGATCGCTACGACGGTGTCATGAGCCTGGAATGGGAACGCCTGTGGCACACGCAGCTTCCGCCACTGGATCTGGCGCTTCACGAGGCCCGCAAGACAGACTGGTGGCCCCGGTTCAATCTAGACGAACCGCTCTCAAGTGGTTCTGCGCGCTAGATTCGTCGCGCCTTGTCTGCCCATGGCGCATTTTCGCGGCAATTGAATCAATAACAAGGAAAACTCGCTATAATTGAATGTTTGCAAGAGTTGCTTTATTAGTGTATTAGCATAAAGTAACGCTAAATATTAAAAGCGCTATCAGTCTTGGGTTGATTATCGTTTTCAGTGCAATATTTCCGGCTCGTTGCAGGGGGACCCCATTGGGGTTGGAGGGTGTCTGGGAGATGAAAAAGACGAATTTTGGGTGCCACGAATCCCATGCATCGCAGTCGTTTTGGCCGTTTTCAGGCCTGGCGCTTTCCTATGGAATTTCCGCTTTCTGCCGATCCTTCAGCCATCGGAGGCTTGATGTCCGCTAGGAGAAAGCAGGCGGACAGCGCCCACAACACCCTGATTTTAAAGGCGATTGCTGATGGCGGCCTGAACTTTGCCGTGCAGAAGATCCACAAAATCGCGACTATCGAGGAAATCCTCTACGCCGAGAGCCTGGCGCGCGTGACGGATGCCGAGGGCGTCGTTCACACGGCGGGCAGCTTCGTTCCGCAATTGGACGACTGTTTCGATCTCGACCTGAGAATCCTGGACATGGTTCTGTCCGCGCTGGCGGCGGACACGACGCTTATACTTGGCTGCAACCTGACCGCGCCAATCTCTCCGCCCAGGATCGATTCGCCGATATCTTCAGCCGAATCACCCGTCACCCGGAGTTGACATCGCGGCTCGTCATCGAAATCACCGAAACGCATCCGCTTGTCGGCGCGGCCATCGAACGGCTGAAGATGATCCGTGCGCTCGGCTGCCGCATCGCGATCGATGATTTCGGCGTCGGCTTCGCGACCCCGGCAACCCTGCTCCAGGTCTCGGCCGATATCGTCAAGATCGATGCATCTTTCGTTCGCGACAACAGGCCAGGCCGCGATGGGCGCGACAGCCTGTATCACATGGTCGGTTTTGCGTCCTGCATCGCGCCGACGGTGGTGGTCGAGGGCATCGAGACAGAAGCACAGTTCGAGGCGGCGCGCGCGGCGGGCGCGACGCATGTGCAGGGCTTCCTGCTGTCAAGACCGGCCTGGTTGCCGCGGCCTCGGCAGGAGCAGAGCAAATTTAGCTTGCGGGGTGTTGAATGATGAAGCGCCCTTCCTTCGCGCGGGATTATGGTTTCGCCGCCGTCATGGCGGTGGGTGACATCCAGGCGCAGGCGCAGGCGCGGCTCGACGTCTTGTTCGAGGAATTGCGGGACCTGTTTTCCGATGCCGGCAACACGCCGCCGGTTGTGCTTGTGGGCGGGAGCGATCCGCATATCGCCATTCGCGCTGGATCGCGCAATATCTCGGCACGGGTGACGATCGACGCCGAAAACGGCCTCTATGTCTTTTGCGAGCTCGACCGCGCCGCCGGCATTGTGTTAGCGACGGCGAGCGAGGAGCGGCTGATCGATGAGATCGTCGCGCACCTTTCGGCCGGGGATGACGACCTTGTGCCGCGCACGATCGACAGCGCCGTCGGCATTCTTGTCGGCCAGACCATGGAAGATGTCGAGCGCAAGCTCATCCTGCAGACGCTCCGTCACTGCAGCGGCAATCTCACCCACACCGCCTTCATGCTCGGCATCTCCCTCACGGCGCTCTGCGGTAAGCTGGCCGTCTATTTTCCAGACACCGCAAAGGATCTTTCCAAAGGTGCAACCGGTGTTGCGCGTACGGCGGAAGGAGACCGGAGATGAGTGTGGCCATTCTCAATATAGCGGGCGATCCCAGCACGCAGACGAAGGCATGGGTGATGACATGACGCAATCACGCGAGGCGAAGCACGCCGGACCAAATGAGATTCGGGAAACGATCATGGACGCTTTCAGCAGCAAAAAAGACCTGGCCCAACTTCAGACGGGTAGCCTGTCCGATGGCTGCGTCAAGATTGTGTCGGCCTATGTCAGCCACAACACCGTCCCTATCGGCAATCTTTCCAAGCTGATCACGGATGTTCACGAAGCGCTGCAGGCCCTGGACGGGACGGCGCCTTCGGTGGAACGGACGAAGCCGGTTCCGGCCGTCGATCTCAAGAAATCGGTGACGAACGACTACATCATCTGCCTCGAGGACGGCAAACGCTTCAAGACGCTGAAGCGCCATCTGCGCGTCCACTACGGCATGACGCCTGAAGAGTATCGGCAGAAATGGGGTCTCGCTCCGACCTATCCGATGGTGGCGCAGAATTATGCCAACCGTCGCTCGGAGCTCGCCAAACTCTCCGGCCTTGGCGCCAATGGAAACAAGAAGGATAGTGTCCGCTAGAGAATTCCAGGACAGTGTACTGCGGTTTTCCGTAGCAAGCGACACGGCGGCGATGCCAACGATGACGGAAAGCAACAAGGATAATGGCGCCCTGCGAGGGGGCGCCATTATTTTTGCGTTATTGCACTGTCAAAATCACCGTGATCGGGCGGCGGCCGATCAGAACACCTGGCGAAGCACGATGAAGAGCGTGAAGGCCAGCGCGATGGAGACGGGCAGCGTCAGGATCCAGGCCATCAGCATGTTGCGGACAGTCGACCATTGCAGTCCGGAGCCGTTGGCGGCCATGGTGCCGGCGACGCCCGAAGACAGGACATGCGTGGTGGACACCGGCAGGCCAAGATGGTCGGCGGCACCGATCGTCAGCATGGCGACGACTTCGGCGGCCGCACCCTGCCCGTAGGTCAGATGCGTCTTGCCGATCTTCTCGCCGACGGTGACGACGATGCGCTTCCAGCCCACCATCGTGCCGAGACCGAGCGCCAGCGCCACGGCGACCTTGACCCAGAGCGGGATGAACTTCGTCGCGTTGTCGACGGCGGCGTGATACTGCGTCACCGCCTTCAGGTCATCTGCGCCCATAGCCAGCAGCTTGCGCTTGTCGATCAGCTTCAAGGCTTCGCCGATCAGGTAGATGTCGTTGCGCACGTTGCCGACGAGACCGTTCGGCAGCTTCTCGACCGAAGGATAGGAGGCGATTTCGATGCCGGTGGCATGGATATAGGCCTGCAGTGCGGGCGTCGTGGCGTCGGTCCAGGTCTTGTTCTTCACCGCGTCGCTGACGGCAGCCTTCGGATCGGTGGGAGCAGCGACGCCTGGCTTCACATATTTGCCGAGGACGGCCTCGACCTGTGTGGAGGCGGCCTTGTAGGCTTCGAGATAGTTGATGTCAGGCGTGCGGTTGAGCGCAAAGGCGGTCGGTACCAGGCCGATCAGGATGAGCATGATCAGGCCCATGCCCTTCTGGCCGTCATTGGAGCCATGGGCGAAGCTGACACCGGTGCAGGTGAAGATCAGCAATGTGCGAATCCACAGCGGTGGCGGCGCATTGCCCTTCGGAGCCTCGTAGAGCGCCTTGTTGTGGATCAGCGCCTTGGAGACCAGCAGCAGCAAGGCCGCCAGACCAAAGCCGATCAGCGGCGATAGAAGCAGGGACAGCCCGACACTGCTCGCCTGCGACCAGTCGACACCGCTGGTGGCGGAACCCGCGGGCGCAAGGAACTGGTTGGCAAGACCGACGCCGATGATCGAGCCCACGAGCGTGTGCGAGCTCGATGCCGGCAGGCCGAGATACCAGGTGCCGAGGTTCCAGACGATGGCTGCGATCAACAGCGCGAAGACCATGGCGAGACCGGAACCGGAGCCGACCTGGAGAATCAATTCGACGGGCAACAGCGCCAGAATGCCAAAGGCGACGGCGCCGGAAGAGGTCAGCACGCCGAGAAAATTGAAGAAGCCCGACCAGATGACCGCAAATTCGGCCGGCATCGAGCGGGTGTAGATGACGGTGGCGACCGCGTTGGCCGTATCGTGGAAGCCGTTGACGAATTCGAAGCCCAGCGCGATCAGCAGGGCCAGGCCGAGCAGAATCCACGGGACAGTCGCGGCTTCGGCCAGATCATTGCCGAGGGCATAGCCGACATAGCCAAGACCTCCGAGCACGACCACGCCGAAGAGCGGCAGAAACCACTTGGCGGAACCGCCCGCGCCGTGAATTGGATGATTGGCATTGCCACCCTCCGCATTGCTTGAAGCGACATCGACCATCTCACGCACTCCCTATGGCGAATAACATTTCCCCTTTAAGCGCGGTTGATGAACCTCTCGTGACGCATACGGAGATCTTCCCGCACGCATTGGCTGGTCGCGCGCTCGCGCGGCTCATCGAAAGCGTGTTGCTCGTTAAGCGCTAATATTTGCGGAAGATACCACAACTTCCCGTTCAACATCCTGATTTCGCCGCGAAAACGCCTTGTTCGGTTCAGCCGGCGTTCAGCTCCCCGGGCCTTAAATTAGCGTGTAAGGGACTTGGATAGAGGTCTATCAAAATGAGATTATCTGTATTTGCCATCGCTGCCGTGCTCGGTGGACTAGCCATATCTTCGGCAGAAGCAATGCCCGTTCCCGCCGTCGGGTCCACACCCGCTGTCGGGACCGTAGCTGCGGCGCCGGTCGTCAAGGTCGATTATGCCTGCGGCCGCGGCTGGCGTCTGACACGTTGGGGTGAATGCCGACCGAGACGCATGGGTCCGCCGCGCGGCTACGGTTGGGGATATGATCGGCCGCCACCGCCGCGCGGCTGGTATGGCCATCGCCCTCATCGCGATCGATGGGAACGTGACGGCTGGCGCGAGCGCCGCCGGGATTGGTAAAAAACAAGACACCCCGCCGTCAGGTCACGGCGGGGTGTCGTTTATTCTATCGCAAGCGGTTTTGTCCGCAGACCACGTGCGGTCCACCACATGCTGACCGCGAGTGCCAGTAGCGCCAGCAGGATCGTCGTCAGGCTTTTGGCATGCAAGACAATGTCTAAGAGCTTTGGCCGGATCAGATCGGCTGTGTTGAAGCTTTCGCCGCTGAACCGGCAAAGAATGAGCGACAGATTGTTCCGCACGAGAGCAGCGTCGATTTCGGAGACGAGATCGCCGGCGGCGACCATTTCGTCCTTCATGGTCCGCATCTGCAGCAGCACCGCCTTGGCGGCGGCGAGATAGGCATGTGAACATTCGTTGAAGGGACTTTCCTCGTCGCTGATACCTCCCGGCATCACGCCCCAGAGGCAATAGCTGCGCTGGATCTGCGCAAAATTCAGCATACGGCGGAAGGTCTCGTCTGTATCCGTTGCCGTCACGGCAAGCGCGACGATACGTCCATAATAGGGATCGATCACCGCCATTTCGCCATGCGTCAGGCTTGGTATTGGAATGCCGGCATGACTCCCGGACGACCCACCGCCATGGGCTGCAACCGGTATCGGCAAGGCCAGCGCCATCAAGCAGATGAGCCAAAGCAGTGCGCCACCGCCCGTCAGGCGTTTCCCGCGCACAAAACCATGCGCGGGATGCGTTGAGCGTATCATCTCAGGCCCGGCGCAGTGCCGTGCGACCATAGCGAACCTGCGGCAGATCGCGCTCGGCCCATGCCCCGAAGGCAAGGCCGAGTGTCGCCCACAGGATGGCGTGCATCCCGAGCGACGTGATCCGGAACTGCCAGAGAACGATAGCCGAGAACTGCTCCGGCACCTCGTTGATCGGCGGCAGCAGATACTGGATCAGCCCGATGAAGACGAAATAGCCGATGCCGGCTAGGATCACGCCGTTCCACGAACCGTAACGCGCTACAAGCCGGCGTCCGAACCCGACTGCGACGATCATGCCGACGATGGAAGCCACGATCATGATGAAGAACAGTTCAGTCCTGGCGCCGATCGTGTCCGGATTGCCGACCGCTGGCGGGTTTGCCGGATATTTGAGGTCGGGAACGAGGGAGATTGCCACGAAAGCCGCGATTGCGAGCAACGCGGCCGTACCGCGTGCGCCGAGCGAGCTGATGCGGCCATAGACAAAGGCAAACACCAGCGCGAACAATCCGCCGACCGCCGTTGCGTAGATCAGGCTGCCGGTGAGGAGACCGACGCCGGCCTGCGTGGCGCGACTGACGATTTCCGGCTCAGATGCTTCCCCGGCGGCAAGCGCCGCCTTTTCCTCAAAGCCGATCGCCCAATCGACGAGTGGTTCGCCGAAGATGCGGGCGTAGATAAAAATGAGAATACCAGCGAGCGCTCCGACCAGCATGCCGCGGAGCAAAAGACGTCCAACCATGTTTTTGATCCCTTAGTGGCAGGGGAAACCGAGCAGATGACGGGCGTCATGCACGAATTCGTGCACATACATGCCCGAGATCAGCGACGTCGCGCCTTCCTCGGCGCCGACGAAGTAGATCGCCAACAGCATCAAAAGACCGGCGAAGATCGCCCAGGGCAGGATTTGGCCGAGTGGGATCGGCGTCGGGATCGCGGATGGTGCGAATACGGTGTCAGACATTTCATTCCCTCTTCAGAAAAGCGCGTTCCATTTGCGGAAGGGTTTTTTACGGGAAGGGTCTGGCTCTCTCGGGGCGGTATCCGCCCGTCGATTACAGTGGCGCGACCGCGCCGGGATTTCACCGGCTTCCACACCCGTAAGTCTAAGTTTATATCTGGCTGCAAAGACGATTGTCAATCAACACGCCCGCTGCCCGCCAGGGTGGTCTCGGCGTATCCGCTCCGAGGAAATCCTATATCATGAAAGCGCATCTCAGCTGGGTTTGCCACGGGCCGACCGAGGCCAACCGCAACGGCCGTTTTCCGGCCGACGAACCGCTGGAGGCCAAGGCCGCGCAGCAGGCCCGGATCCTTGCCGAACAGCTCGAAACGGTGGACCGGGCCTGGTCAAGCCCGGCTCTCAGGGCGCGCCAGACTGCCGCGGCCCTTGGGCTTGACGGCGTGACCGAGCCTGCCTTCCGCGAGTGCGACTACGGTCGCTGGCAGGGCAAGAGCATTGCCGACCTCAATAACAGCGATCCGGAAGCCCTGGCGTTCTGGATGCTGGATCTGGATGCGGCGCCGCATGGCGGTGAGGCATTATCCGCAGTCTTTGCGCGTGTCGGCGGCTGGATGAAGGACCATATCGGCGATAGTGGCCACACCGTCGCGGTCACGCACGCGACCGTCATCCGCGCCGCGATCCTGCATGTGCTGCAAGCACCGCCTTCGGCATTCTGGTCGATCGATGTCGAGCCGCTCGGCATCGTGGAGATGACCAGCGATGGCCGCCGCTGGCAGCTTCGTTTCCCGAACGTCACACGATAGAGCAACTCCAGGAAAAAGTGCGTAAGCGGTTTTCGGTCCGGAATTGCTGGGAAATAATCAGTTAGAGCGCTGAAGCGCTCTAACGATCAGCGGTGAGCTTTGGCCCGCTGCCGTTCGAAGCGGATGAGATAGCCGGCAAGGCCGAGCGTCATCAGGGCAAGCCCGTACCAGGTGATGGCATAGACGAGGTGGCTGTTGTGGAAGACGATCTGCGTCAGACCGCCGACCGGCAAGTCACCAGGTTTTTTCGTGTCGTCCGCATCGATGAAATAGGGTGCGACGTTCTCGAGGCTGCGCACCTCGGCGATCGCGGTCACGTCGCGCGAATACCAGCGTTCTTCCGCCGGCACGTTGGAGCGTAGCAGTGTGCCTTTCGGCTCGTTAATCCGCAGCAGCCCGGTGACGGTAGTCTCGCCGCTCAGCTGGCCGGTGGGGCGGGTGTCTGGATTGCGCTTTGCGGTCGGCACGAAGCCGCGATTGATGACGATGACGGTGCCGTCCGCCTCTCGCATCGGCGTCAGTACCCAGTAGCCGGGGCCGAGTACGGTCGAGGCATAGACCTGCGTTTCCTTGTCGTTGAGGAAGGTGCCGGTCGCCTGGACACGCTTGTATTCATAGCCGCTAGCATCGATGGCGGACCATTCCGCCGGACCGGGGGCGGCGACGGGCGGCGCATGCACGCGGGCGTCGACGCGGGCGATCAGGTCGAGCTTCCAGGACAGCCGCTGCACCTGCCAGGTGCCGAGCCCGATAAGCAGGGCGGTCAACAGCAGAAGCAGGATCACCCAGATGGCGAGCTTCAGCGTCGAGCGCGGTTTTTCAGAAAGAGAGTCGGTCGGGATATCGGTCAAGGCGCAAAACTCCATCGGAGGCGCGAAAAAAGCCGGCGGAAACATCACGCCGGAGAGCGGCGGGCATCCCTCGGGGACGCCCGCCGCTTTGTCACTACGGCATGTTGCGCATCATCTCGGGCGACATGACCATCATGTTGGCATTGAGATGGTGCATGACCCAGAGCGAGCCGGAGAGGGCGATGATCACCAGAACGATGGTGAAGATCAGCGCCATCATGTTCCAGCCACCTTCCGACTTGGTGTTCATGTGCAGGAAGTAGATCATGTGCACGACGATCTGGATGGCGCCGAAGACCATGATCAGCACCGCGGTGATGACCGGATCGGCAAAGACCTTGCCCATGACTAGCCAGAAGGGAATGGCAGTCAGGATGACCGAGAGGACAAACCCCGTCATGTAGCTCTTGAACGTGCCGTGGCTGGCCTCGTGGCCGCCATGCCCATGGCCATGGTCGTGACCGTCAGCAGAATGATGCGAATGATTGGCGTTCGAGCTCATCCGAGAACTCCCATGAGATAGACGAAGGAAAATACGCCGATCCAAACGACGTCAAGGAAGTGCCAGAACATCGACAGGCACATCAGGCGACGCTTGTTCTCGGGGATCAGGCCGTGCTTGGCGGTCTGCACCATCAGCGTGATCAGCCAGACGATGCCGACGGTGACGTGCAGGCCGTGGGTGCCGACCAGCGCGAAGAAGGCCGACAGGAAGGCGCTGCGCTGCGGGCCGGCGCCTTCGAGGATCAGGTGATAGAACTCGTAGAGTTCGAAATAGATGAAGGCCGCGCCGAACAGGCCGGTGATCGCCAGCCACGTCAGCGTTCCCGACTTGTTGCCCTTCTCCATCGCCAGCATGGCGAAACCATAGGTGATGGAGGAGAACAGCAGCATCGCGGTGTTGAGGGCGACGAGCGGCAGCTCGAACAGGTCGGCCGGCGACGGGCCGGCCGCGTAGTTATGGCCGAGGACGGCATAGGTGGCGAAGAGGACTGCGAAGATCAGGCAGTCGCTCATGATGTAGATCCAGAAGCCCAGCATGGTGCTGCCTTCGGGATGATGCTCCTCCGTCAAATAAAATGCGGGGGTCTCGCCGTCCTTGAGAGCGTGTGAGGTTTGGGTCGTCATAGATCTTATACCTGTCCTGCGAGCAGCTTCGTACGCTCGTTCTCGGTCTTCACGACCTCGTCGGCGGGAATGTAGAAGTCGCGCTTATAGTTGAAGGTATGGCCAATCGTCACGACGATCATGGCGGCGAAAGTGATGGCGGCGAGCCACCAGATGTACCAGATCATGCCGAATGCGAAGGCGATGGAGAGAACGCCGAGGATGATACCTGTGCCGGTGCTTTTCGGCATGTGGATCGGGATGAAGCCTTCGGTCGGACGCTTGTGGCCGCGGTTCTTCATGTCCCACCACGCATCGTGGTCGTAAACGATCGGCGTCAGCGCGAAATTATATTCCGGCGGCGGCGACGAGGTCGACCATTCCAGCGTGCGGCCATTCCAGGGGTCGCCGGTGTGATCGCGAAGCTCTTCGCGCTTGATGAAGCTGACGACGAGCTGGATCAGGAAGGAAGCGATGCCGATGGCGATCATCACGGCGCCGAGTGCTGCGATGATGAAGTAGATCTGCAGCGACGGATCGTCGAACTGCGAGACGCGGCGGGTAACGCCCATCAGGCCAAGCACGTAGAGCGGCATGAACGCGAAGTAGAAGCCGACGACCCAGAACCAGAAGGACATCTTGCCCCAGAAAGGATCGAGTTTGAAGCCGAAAGCCTTCGGGAACCAGTAGGCGATGCCCGCGAACATGCCGAACAGCACGCCGCCGATGATGACGTTGTGGAAGTGGGCGATCAGGAACAGCGAGTTGTGCAGCACGAAGTCGGCCGGCGGAACCGCGAGCATGACGCCGGTCATGCCGCCGATCGTGAAGGTGACCATGAAGGCCACGGTCCACAGCATCGGCACCTCAAAGCGAATACGCCCGCGATACATGGTGAAGAGCCAGTTGAACAGCTTGGCACCCGTCGGGATCGAGATGATCATCGTCGTGATGCCGAAGAAAGAGTTGACGCTGGCGCCCGAACCCATGGTGAAGAAGTGGTGCAGCCAGACCAGGTACGACAGGATGGTGATGACCACGGTGGCGTAAACCATCGAGGCGTAACCGAACAGGCGCTTGCTGGAGAAAGTGGCGACGACTTCCGAGAACACGCCGAATGCCGGCAGGATCAGGATGTAGACTTCCGGGTGGCCCCAGATCCAGATGAGGTTGACATACATCATCGGATTGCCGCCGAGGTCGTTGGTGAAGAAGTTCGTGCCGGCGTAGCGGTCGAGAGACAGCAGGGCAAGAACGGCCGTCAGGACCGGGAAGGCGGCGACAATCAGCACGTTGGTGCAGAGTGAGGTCCAGGTGAAGATGGGCATCTTCATCATGGTCATGCCCGGCGCGCGCATCTTGACGATGGTGGCCACCAGGTTGATGCCCGATAGAAGTGTGCCGATACCGGCGACCTGCAGGCCCCAGATATAATAGTCGACGCCGACGCCGGGACTATAGGAGCTACCCGACAGCGGCGGATAGGCGAGCCAGCCGGTACGGGCGAATTCGCCGATGAACAGCGAGATCATGATGATGATCGCGCCGGCCGTCGTCATCCAGAAGGAGAAGTTGTTGAGGAAGGGGAAGGACACGTCGCGCGCGCCGATTTGCAGCGGGACGACGAAGTTCATCAGACCCGTCACCATCGGCATCGCCACGAAGAAGATCATGATGACGCCATGGGCGGTGAACACCTGGTCGTAATGGTGCGGCGGCAGGTAGCCTTCGGAGCCGTTGAAGGCGAGCGCCTGCTGCGCGCGCATCAACAGTGCATCGGAAAAGCCGCGCAGCAGCATGATCAGCGCCAGGATGATGTACATGATACCGATCTTCTTGTGATCGATACTGGTGAACCATTCCTTCCAGAGATAACCCCAGAGGCGGAAATAGGTAAGCGCGCCCAGAAGGGCGATGCCGCCGATCGCGACGCCGATGAAGGTCACGACGAGGATCGGCTCGTGATAGGGGATAGCGTCGAGGGTCAGCCGACCGAAGATGAATTTATAGAGGTCCGGGTTGGAAAACATGGATTGCCTCTGTCCTTATAGATAACTTGTTACTGAGCGCACGAGGATCAATGACCCTGGTGCGGCGCCGGCTGCGAGGAACCGTTCGACGAATCCGAAGATGAACTGTCGCTCATGTCCATGCCCGGCATGGAATTGTCGCCATGCTGCATCGTGTGAGCCGCGGGAGCATCGGCTCTCACCGGTGTGACGTCCTCGTGACCTGCATCGCGGTTGTCATGGATCAGGCGCTCGCGGTTTTCCTGGCTGTCCTTGCCAGCACCGCCCTTGGCGTCGATATGCATCATTTCGCTCATGCACATCTTGCTCGGATCGGCGCACATGTTGAGGATGGCCTCGTAGAGATCCTTGTCGACGGCGTTGTAGTAGCGAACAGGCTCCCGTTCGCTCGGCTTGGCGAGCGCGAGGTACTCCGGACGGCCGAGCGCCGAGCCCTGGCTCTTGGCCTTCTCGACCCACTGGTCGAAATCGGCCTGGGAGAGACCATGGAACTTGAAGCGCATGTGCGAGAAGCCGGCGCCGCTATAGTTGGCGGACAGGCCCTGATATTCGCCCGGATGATTGATGACGGCGTGCAGCTTCGTCTCCATGCCCGGCATGGCATAGATCTGGCCGGCAAGCGCCGGGACAAAGAAGGAGTTCATCACCGCAGACGCCGTGATCTTGAAGTTGATCGGCGTATCGACCGGGGCGGCCAGTTCGTTGACCGTGGCAATGCCGAGATCGGGGTAGAAGAACAGCCATTTCCAGTCGAGCGCGACCACTTCGACGGTCAGCGGCTTGACGTTCTCGGCGATCGGCTTGTCGGCCGCGATGCGGTCGAGTGGTCGGTAAGGGTCCAGCTGGTGCGTGCTGATCCAGGTCACCGCGCCGAGCGCGATGATGATGGCCAGCGGCGCCGACCAGATCACCAGCTCGAGACGGGTCGAATGATGCCATTCGGGATCATAGGTCGCCGCCGTGTTCGACTGGCGATATTTCCAGGCGAAGAACAGCGTGAGGAAGATCACCGGTATGATGATGATCAGCATCAGGACGGTCGAGACGACGATAAGGTCGCGTTGCTGCACGGCGATGTCGCCGGAGGGAGCCATCACCACCAGGTTGCAGCCCGAAAGCAGCAAGAATAGCGGGAGGACAATTAAGCGGCTGAAAATCTTCGATAGTCTTACCACGTCTTAAAGCTCTTTTTGTTTCGACCCCACCGCAGCTAAAGGACGGAGGTCATGAACGATATGAGGTGTTTCGTCGCACCGCAGCAAGTTCGGGTGCAATGCGGTATCAAGCGGGACTCCCCTAACGGGAAAATCCTGAGAAATCCAGAAGGTTTTCCAACTGCCGGCTGCTTTTACTGCGGGCTAATATAGCCGGATCGGAGGAAATGGCTACCGATGACGGCGCGTCAACCCGGCATCGCGGCCGAGAAAGTCGAATTGGCCCGATTAAAAGGCTAATTTGCGAATTATTTCATGCCAGACACTTGATAAGTTCGCAAGTTTGATCAACCTTTTACTTGTACGCGAACTCGTGGAGGAGCTCGCGTTTCGAGAGGGAGGCTCTCACACATGGTCAGCGTTACGCATGAAGCATTAAACCCAACATCCGCAGGTTTTGAACGCGACGCCCGCAGCATGCATGCTGGCGAAACGGTCGCACCCGGTAATATTGCCATCGGCGTGATCATCGGTCGCACGTCCGAGTTTTTCGATTTCTTCGTTTATGCCATCGCATCGGTCCTGGTTTTCCCGAAGCTGATCTTCCCCTTCGTGGATCCCCTGCATGGCACATTGTTTTCCTTCCTGGTTTTCTCACTCGCCTTCATCGCCCGCCCGATCGGCTCTTTCATCTTCATGGCGATCGACCGGGCCTATGGCCGCGGCGTCAAGCTGACGATTGCGCTTTTCCTGCTCGGCGGTTCGACGGCGTCGATGAGCTTCCTACCCGGCTATACCGAGATCGGCGGCTACGCGATCCTTCTGCTCGCCATCTTCCGTATCGGCCAGGGTCTTGCGCTCGGCGGTGCCTGGGACGGCCTTGCCTCGCTGCTGGCGCTGAATGCGCCCAGCAACCATCGTGGCTGGTATGCGATGATCCCGCAGCTCGGCGCGCCGATCGGCTTCATGCTGGCAAGCGCGCTCTTTGCTTACTTCGTCATGAGTCTCACGACCGCCGATTTCGTCGATTGGGGCTGGCGCTATCCGTTCTTCTGCGCCTTCATGGTCAACGTCGTGGCGCTTTTTGCCCGCCTTCGTCTGGTCGCCACACCGGAATTCGGTGCGCTTCTGGAGCGCCACGAGCTGGAGCCGGTCAAGATGACGGAGCTTCTGCGCGTGCATGGCCGTGACGTGCTGATCGGTGCCTTCGTGCCGCTTGCAAGCTTCGCCACCTTCCATCTGGTCACGGTCTTCCCGCTGAGCTGGATGACGCTTTACAGTGACCAATCCCCCGGTTCGTTCCTGCTGGTGGAATTCGTTGGCGCGATCTGCGGTATCATTGCGATCATCTGTTCCGGCCTGCTGGCCGATCGCATCGGTCGGCGCAACCAGTTGGCCGTCGGTGCGGTGCTGATCGCCTGTTTTGCCTTCGTCGCGCCCTGGCTGCTTGATGGTGGCAGCACCGGCCGCCACATTTACGTGGTTCTCGGCTTCACGCTGCTCGGCCTTTCTTTCGGCCAGGCCGCCGGTGCCAGCGCCTCGCGCTTCAGCCGAAACTATCGCTATAGCGGTTCGGCTCTGACCTCGGATCTCTCCTGGCTGATCGGCGCTGGTTTTGCACCCTTCGTGGCGCTCAGCCTCTCCAGCCAGTTTGGCCTGGTCTATACCAGCCTCTACCTGCTCTCCGGCGTCGTCTGTACGCTTGTCGCGATCTTCTTCAGCAAGACGCTGGAAACGAAAGACACCTGAACAGGTTCTCCGGGACATCGAGAAAACCGCGGCGTAAAAGCGTCGCGGTTTTTTTGTGCAGGCCACCCCGATAGCATGACCGCGCTCACTCCCGAAAATCCGGCAAAATCATGGCTCGCGTTTCAAGCTTTTGTGATAGGAAGACGCGTGCGGAAACTTGAAAACAATAGTCAGGAAAAATATAGGCTATCGCACCACCGTTAAAGACGGGGTTTTCAAGCGAGAGGACGCCTATGACTTTTTCCTTCACCCATCTCACCAGCGCGCTGGCGCTGGCCGCTGGCCTCGCGGTTGCTCCGCTGATGGCAAATGCCGCCGAATCCGAAGGTATCGTCGTCTATAATGCCCAGCATGAGACGCTGACCCAGGCCTGGGCGGATGGCTTCACCAAGGAAACCGGCATCAAGGTGACGATCCGCAACGGCAGCGACATGCAGTTCGCCAACCAGATCGTCGAAGAAGGCGCCGCATCGCCCGCCGACGTCTATCTGACGGAAAATTCTCCGGGCATGACGCTGGTCGATGCCAACAAGCTCTTTGCCCCGGTTGATACCGCTACGCTGGCGCAGGTGCCGGAAAACTTTAAGGCGGTCGATGGCAACTGGGTCGGCGTCGCCGCCCGTTCCACGGTTTTCGCCTATGACAAGACCAAGCTGAAGGAAGCCGATCTGCCGAAGTCGATGCTCGACCTCGCCGATCCCAAGTGGAAGGGCCGTTGGGGCGCTTCGCCGGCCGGCGCCGATTTCCAGGCGATCGTCAGCGCGCTTCTCGAGCTGAAGGGCGAGGACGCCACCAAGGCCTGGCTGAAGGCCATGAAGGAAAACGCCACCCCGTACAAGGGCAACAGCGTTGCCATGAAGGCCGTCAATGCCGGTGAAATCGAGGGTGCGGTCATCTATCACTATTACTGGTTCGGCGATCAGGCGAAGACGGGCGAAAACAGCAAGAACGTCCTCCTGCATTACTTCAAGAACCAGGATCCGGGCGCGTTCGTCAGCATTTCCGGCGGCGGTGTTCTCGCCTCCAGCCAGCACCAGAAGGAAGCCCAGGCATTCCTGAAGTGGATCACCGGTAAGGGCGGCCAGGCCGTTCTGCGTGACGGCGATTCCTATGAATATGCCGTCGGCAACGGCGCTCAGTCGAACCCGAAGCTGGTGCCGCTCAATGATCTGCAGGCCCCGAAGGTCGAGCCTTCCAAGCTGAACAGCAAGAAGGTTACCGATCTGATGACGGAAGCCGGACTGATCTAAGCTCTTGCATCTGATCCACATGCCCTGCTACGGGCATGTGGATGGTCTTTTGGCCAATCCGATCCCGGCAATCGCCTTAAACGGCGGTTGCCTTCCTGTTTCAGGGCGTGAAAGGCAGCTGAGACTTGCTGCAGAAGAACACATATGCCGCGCCGGCCGGTCGGGCCGCTGTCATGCGAGCGCCTCCGCTGACGGCTGCGTCTCGCGGCCGTGTTCCGCACGCTTCCGTTATTGCCCTTGCATCCGTCGTAGCCCTTCTGAGCCTGGTGCCGCTCGGCTTCATCATCTGGATCACGGTTGATACCGGCTGGGCCCAAGTCGTCGCGCTTATCTTCCGCAATCGCGTCGGCGAATTGCTGGTCAATACCGTTCTTCTTGAAGTCTGCACCATCCCGCTTTGCATCCTGCTTGCCGTCACGCTCGCCTGGCTGACCGAGCGAACGGATATTCCCGGCGCCCGGTTATGGTCCTGGCTGGCGGTCGCGCCGCTTGCCGTTCCGGCTTTCGTGCACAGCTACGCCTGGGTCAGTCTGGTGCCCGGCATGCGTGGGCTGTCGAGCGGCGTACTCGTATCGGTGCTGGCCTACTATCCCTTCCTCTATCTGCCGGTCGCCGCGGCGCTCCGCCGCCTCGATCCGGCGATCGAGGATGCCGCCGCTTCGCTTGGCCTCAATCCCTGGCGCGTCTTCTTCCGGGCGATCCTGCCGCAGCTTCGCCTCGCCATCTGCGGCGGCTCGCTGCTGATCGGCCTGCATCTGCTGGCGGAATACGGTCTCTACGTGATGATCCGCTTCGATACGTTTTCGACCGCGATCGTCGATCAGTTCCAGTCCGCCTATAACAGCCCGGCTGCCAACATGCTCGGCGGCGTCCTGGTCTTCTGCTGCCTTCTGCTGCTCGGCATCGAAGTGCTGGTGCGCGGCAATGAGCGTTATGCCCGCGTCGGCTCCGGTGCCGCCCGCCCGGTGGACCGCCGGCGTCTCGGCTGGTTCGTCGTCCCGGCCGTCGCTCTTCCAGTGGTGGTGGCCGTGCTGACGCTCGGCGTGCCCTTCGTGACGCTGGCGCGCTGGCTTTACCTCGGCGGCACCGGCATCTGGCGGATGGAGACGGTTGGTAATGCGCTGTTGCAGACCATCGGCCTGGCGATTGCCGGCGGACTGCTTGCCACCGTCGCCGCCATTCCGATGGCCTGGCTCTCGGTGCGCGCGCCGGGTCGGTTGCAGCGCGTCCTCGAGGCCTGCCACTATTATGTCGGCTCGCTGCCGGGCGTTGTCGTTGCGCTGGCGCTGGTGTCGATCACGGTGCGGCTGATCCTGCCGCTCTACCAGACCTTCGCAACGCTGCTGCTTGCCTATGTCCTGTTGTTCCTGCCGCGCGCCATGGTGGGCTTGCGCGCCAGCATCGCCCAGGCCCCGGTCGAGCTCGAACGCGCCGCCATGGCGCTCGGCCGCACGCCGGCCCAGGCCGTGCGGCAGATCACCATGCGCCTTGCCGCTCCCGGCTTTGCCGCTAGTGTCGCGCTCGTCGCCCTGGGGATCACCAATGAATTGACGGCAACGCTGATGCTGTCGCCAAACGGCACGGTGACGCTGGCGACGAAATTCTGGTCGCTGACCAGCGAGATCGATTATGTCTCCGCCGCGCCCTACGCCTTCATGATGGTGGTACTTTCGCTGCCGCTCACCCTTCTCCTTTACGTACAATCCAAGCGGACGGCCGGACAATGACCTTTCTGGCGATCAAGACCATCAGCAAGCATTATGGCCCGGTGCACGCGCTTGATAACATCGACCTCACGGTCGCCCCCGGCAGCCGCACAGCCATCGTCGGCCCGTCCGGCTCCGGCAAGACGACGCTGCTGCGCATCATCGCCGGCTTCGAGACCCCCGATGCTGGCCAGGTGATGCTGGAGGGTGAGACGCTGGCGGATGGTCCGTCCGTCGTGCCAGCCCATCGCCGTGGCATCGGCATCGTGTCGCAGGATGGCGCCTTGTTTCCGCATCTGAGCGTGGCGGACAATATCAGCTTCGGCATGGAGCGCGGACGGCCGGATCGCACCCAGCAGATCAATGCGCTGATCGACATGGTGGAGCTCGATCGCAACATGCTCGATCGCCGCCCGCATCAGCTCTCCGGCGGCCAGCAGCAGCGCGTGGCGCTTGCCCGCGCGCTTGGCCGCAAGCCAAGGCTGATGCTGCTCGACGAACCCTTTTCCGCACTCGACACGGGTCTGCGCGAAAACATGCGCAAGGCCGTTGCACGCGTCCTGCAAATCGCCGGCATCACCACGATCCTGGTGACGCACGATCAGGCGGAAGCGCTATCCTTCGCCGATCAGGTCGCCGTTCTGCGCGACGGCAAGCTGGTGCAGGCCGGAACCCCGCAATCGCTCTATCTCCATCCCAGAGATCGCGAGACCGCGACCTTTCTCGGCGATGCCATCCTGCTGCCGGCAGACCTTGGCGACGGCTTTACCAATTGCGCGCTGGGGCGCATTCCGACCGACACCAACGGCCGGCAGGGGCGTGCCGACATCATGCTGCGGCCCGAACAACTGCAACTGAGCGTCCTCGATGATGCCGGCACAAGCGCCGCATGCGTCGGCAAGGTTACCGATGTCGAATTCGGCGGTGCCGTCTGCACGGTGACGGTCGTGCTTTCCCAGGCCAATGGCGCCGAGACGTTGAACATCAAAAGCTCCGGTGTCGGCTTGCCCGAGATCGGCAGCATGGTCTCCGTCACCGTCCTTGGCAAAGCACACGTCTTCGACAAGCCTGGCGCCTGAATTTCTTTTGGGTTGAAGCTACCAGCGCTTTAGGGAAGATAGGGTGAGGCCGCTTCCATGGCCGACGCCAAAGGAACCCCCATGTCTCATCCCGAGAAGATCTCCCAGGATCTCCCTTTCCTGACATCCCTTCGCCATAACCTGCATGCCCATCCGGAGTTGGGCTTCGAGGAGGAGCGCACCAGCGGCATCGTCGCGACATTGCTGGAGGAAGCCGGCATCACCGTGCATCGCGGCCTCGGCAAGACCGGCGTCGTCGGCACGCTGCAGGTCGGCAACGGCACCCGCCGCATCGGCCTTCGCGCCGACATGGATGCGCTTGCCATGCCGGAAAAGGGCAAAAGGCCTTACAAATCCACCATCCCCGGCAAGATGCATGCCTGCGGCCATGACGGCCACACGACGATGCTTTTGGGGGCAGCCCGGCAACTGGCGGCGACGCGCGGCTTTTCCGGCATCGTGCATTTCATCTTCCAGCCGGCCGAGGAAGGGCGTGGCGGTGCGAAACGCATGGTCGAGGAAGGGCTCTTCGATCTCTTCCCCTGCGATGCCGTCTACGGCCTGCACAATATGCCGGGTTTGGATGTCGACGAGATGGCGGTGGTCGAGGGACCGCAGCTTGCCTCCTCGGATAGCTGGCGCATCACCTTTCGCGGTACCGGCACCCACGGCGCCAAGCCGCATCTCGGCAAGGACCCGATCACGGCGGCAGCGACGTTCCTCTCCTCGTTGCAGACCATTATCGGCCGCGTCGTCGACCCGCTGCAGCCGGCCGTCGTCAGCGCTTGTTCGTTGCAGGCGGGCGACCCCAAGGCACTGAACGTCATCCCCGACACGGTCGAGATCGGCGGCACCGCGCGCGCCTATACGCCGGAAGTCCGCGATCAGCTCGAACAGGAGATTGGCCGGCTGGCGCAGGGCACGGCGGCGATGTACGGCATCGCGGTCGACTACCAGTTCGAGCGCCGCATCCCGCCGGTCGTCAACAATCCGGATGCGACCGCGCGGGCACTGAAAGCCGCGACTGCCGTTTTCGGCGAGAAGGTGCTGACGCGTTTCCCGCCTTCGACCGCCGGCGACGATTTCGCCTTCTTCGGCCAGAATGCTCCGGGCTGCTACGTCTGGCTGGGCAACGGCCCGGCCATCGATGGCGCGCTGCATCACAACACGGCGTATGATTTCAACGACGATGCGATTGCATCGGGCGTGGCGTTCTGGACGACGTTGGTGGAGCAGGAGTTGGAGTAGGCGAGGGTCTTTGATCTATCGGAGAACTTGAGGGTGCCGCACCTCTGATACCCCCCCTCTGTCACTGACGTGACATCTCCCCCACAAGGGTGGAGATCGTTGGGAGTTTGTCGCTGCCTCTTATTGGAGTGAAGACCTTGGTCTCAAGTGGACACATTGTTTGCTTGAGGCGAGAGCGTGCCACGGATTACCAATCTCCACCCTTGTGGGGGAGATGTCACGAAGTGACAGAGGGGGGTGTGCACCCTCCGCGAACGCGTAGTCGAGATCAGGCAAAGAACCTAAATCTCCCCAAGCACCGCCGTCTCCAACACCCGCCCCGTCACCACATCGGCAATCCCACGATCTGTCTGATGCGGGCCGACGTTACAAGCAAGCGTCGCGCCGAAGCAAGCCTTGAAGACGAGGTAGGGTGGTTGCCAGTCGACGATCCTGTCCATCGCCTCGCGAAGGGCGCTGAAGGTCAGGGCTGTCTCTTCAAGCGGCGCGTCGCTCACCAGGCCGGAAAGCGGCAGCGGCAGCACGATCTGGACCTTGCCGTCGCTGGCCACAGCCAGACCGCCGCCGGCCGCGATGACGGCGTTGGCGGCGAGCGTCATGTCCGTGACATTGCCGCCGAAGACCGTCAGATTGTGGCTGTCATGCGAGACGGTGGTGCAGAAGGCGCCGCGCCATTCGCCCCAGCCGGTGAGGAAGCCGACGCGTGGGCGTCCATCCGCCCTGCCATGGCGATGGGCGACGGCGATCATGGTGGTTCCAGCCGGCGGCACGACATATCCGTCCGCAACATCAGCTTCGATCTCGCCCCATTGCGTGAAGCGCGGCTGGTCGATCGTTGCAAGCCGGACGCGCTTGCCGCTGGCCGGTACATGGAAATCATCTTCGCCGAGCGGCGGGAGTTTGATCGAATCCTGTAGGGGCGCTGTATCGAGGTGTGCGACCGTGCCTGCGATCTTGCGAGCCTTAGCGACGATCTCGCCGTTGGCGATCACTTGCTTCGCCTTGAAAGCCCGGAGGTCTTCGAACAGCACGATGTCGGCGCGGCGGCCGGCGGCGATCAAGCCGAGGTCGTTGCGGCCGAGCCGGATGGCGGCATTCAGCGTCGCCGCCCGCAGAGCCCATTCCGGCTTGAGCCCGTCGCGCACCAGCCGGCGGACGACATCGTCGAGGCCGCCGTTGACATGCAGCTCGTCGGGGAAGACGTCGTCGGTGCAGAGCGTCACCGTCTGCGGCAGGAAACCGAGGTCGTTGATCACCTTGACGAATTGCTTCAGCAGATGGTCATGCGAGCCGCGCAGCTCGATAGTCAGGCCAGCGGAGAGTTTGGCGAGGAAATCGGCACCGGAGGTCAGCTCGTGGTCGGAGGAGATGCCGGCCGCCATGAAGGCGCTGAGGTCGGCGCCTTCCAGCCCACGGGCATGGCCGCAGACAAGCTTGCCGGATTGCAGCCCGGCATTGACGATGGCGCTGGCGCGCGAATCGCCGTCGATGACGCCGCGCATGGTCATGACCTCGGCAACGCCGCCGATCTCCGGCCAGGCGAGCATCTCGGCCATGGCGGAAGCGTCGAAATCCGCGCCCGCCAGTTCCAGGCCGGGAGCGGAGGGCACGCAGGATGGCGCCAGCGGGATCACCCGCAGCGGCAGCGGCCGGGTCGCCTCGACCGCCCAGCGCACACCATCAAGGCCATGCACATTGCCGAACTCATGCGGATCCCAGACGATGGTCGTGACCCCACGCGGCAACACGGCCTCGGTATAGAGGGCCGGCGTCACCATCGAGCTTTCGATGTGCATATGCGTGTCGATCAGGCCGGGCGAGAGGAAGCAGCCCGAGGCATCGATCGTCTCGGCCGTATCGGTGCGGCTACCCGGCACATGCACGCTTGCGATCAGCGGCCCGACGATACCGATATCGGCGGCGCGGATCTGGCCAGTCACCATGTCGATCAGGCGACCACCCACAATCAGCAGGTCGAAGGGCGCATCGCCGCGCGCCGCCGCAATCGCGCGGGCGCGCAGATCGGGTGCGTTCAGGTCGCCGGGCTCATGGGAATGCTGGATCATCGGCGTGCCTCGTTGATCATGGCGTCGAAGACGATCGCGCGCGCCCTGTCGGCGTCGATCTCGGCGGCGAAGTAGGCATTGAATTCCGCATGCGAAGCGCGTGTCTCGACGACGGTGCGCCCGCGTGTGTGCTGCCCCCACAGCTCGACATCGATCCGGGCATGCTGGAGGCGGGCGATGTCGGGGGCAACGAAGATGGCGGCGGCAGTCGGGTCGTAGATCGCCATGGCCGGCCGGCCGCGGCTGACGGCGATATTGACGTAGCCGCCGAGAAGATCGGCGAGCAGTTCGGCGTTCCTGCCACCAGCCTGGCGCACCCGCTCGACATCGTCGGGTCGCGCCAGCACCTTCCGGCAAATGTCGAGATCGATCATCCTAAGCGGCAGGCCATGGGCGAGAACGATGGCGAGCGCTTCCGGGTCGGCATAGGCGTTGAATTCGGCCGAGGCCGTGTGATTGCCTGAGGTTACACCGCCGCCCATCCATGTGAGCTCGTCGATACGCGCGGCAAGGTCGGGCCGGGCGAGCGCCAACGCGGCGATATTGGTGAGCGGACCGAGCGCCAGAATGCGCTTCGGCCCGGTGCCGTCAGTCAGCCAGGTACAGAGGGCGGTAAAGGCATCGCTGGCCGGCAGCTCATCCGCCTGAGGCAGGCTCTTGCCCGTGGTTGGTATGCCGCTTGCCCCGAGAATGCGCTGCGCCGTTTCCAGCTTGCAGAGCACCGGAAGTTCCCGGCCGGTGTGGATGGGGAATGTCCAGCCAAATGCGGCGGCGGCGCTGGCGGCATTGGCGCGCACCTGTGCCAGCGGCGCATTGCCGCTCACCAGCGAAACACCGTCGATCGTAAGGCTCGAATGCGCCACCACCAGAATGGCGGCGATATCGTCGAACCCCATGTCGGTATCGATCCAGATCCCCATCGCCGTGCCTGTCTGTTAAATTGAAAATGAGGGGGAGGGACGCTGTCGAAGGGACGCGCGACCGGGACCGCGCGTCTCCGTTCACTAGCTCAAGCGAGCGCATCGAGGATGCGGATCCAGGAGCGGATACCCTTGTGATAGGATCTGAGCTCGTATTTCTCGTTCGGCGAATGGATGCGGTCGTCCGCAAGGCCAAAGCCGACCATCAGGGATTCCATGCCGAGCATCTTCTGGAAGTCGCCGACGATCGGGATCGAGCCGCCCATGCCGATGACGATTGCCGGCTTCGGCCACTCGTTGGAAAGGGCATTTTTCGCCTTGGTTAGTACCGGCGAATCGTAGGACAGGTGGATGGCCGGCGAGCCGCCATGCTCATGGAATTCCACCGAGCAATCGGCCGGCACCTTCGAGCGGACATAGGCGCGGAAACTATCACGGATCGCTGCCGGGTTCTGCTGTCCGACGAGGCGGAAGGAAACCTTCGCCGAGGCCTTGGCGGCAATTACCGTCTTGAAGCCGGCGCCGGTATAGCCGCCCCAGATGCCGTTGACTTCGGCCGTCGGCCGCGCCCAGGTCAGCTCCAGCACCGAGCGGCCCTTTTCTCCCGCCGGGATCGACAGACCGATATCTCCGAGGAAATTCTCCGCCGAGCGGCCGAGTGTTTCCCAGGAGGCTTTGATATTGGCGGGTGTCTCCTCCACGCCGTCATAGAAGCCGGGAAGCGTGATGCGCCCGGTCTCGTCGTGCAGGCCGGCAAGGATATCGGAGAGGATATGGATCGGATTGGCGGCCGCGCCGCCATAGAGGCCGGAATGCAGGTCGCGGTCGGCGGCATTGATGGTGATTTCCTCGCCGACAAGGCCGCGCAGGGCGGCCGCGATTGCCGGGGTATCGCCATCCCACATGCCGGTATCGCAGACCAGCGCATAATCCGCCTTCAGCTCGGCGGCATTGGCTTCGAGGAAGGGCTTCAGCGACGGAGAGCCGGACTCCTCTTCACCCTCGAACAGGATGGTGATGCGGACCGGCAGCCCACCCTTGATCTCCTTGTAGGCGCGCACGGCCTCGACGAAGGTCATCAACTGGCCCTTGTCGTCCGAAGTGCCGCGCCCGACCAGGATCTTGCGGCCGTCGCCCATGTCCTTGATGGCGGGCGCGAAGGGATCGCTCTCCCAAAGCTCGATCGGATCGACCGGCTGCACGTCGTAATGACCATAGAACAGTACATGCGGCGCATCGGCGCTGGCAGCGTCATGATGGGCGACGACCATCGGATGGCCTGGCGTGTCGCGCACGGAAGCGGTGAAGCCGAGCGAAGTCAGATAGGCCGTGAGCCATTCCGCTGCCTTGCGGCACTCCGGCTTGAAGGCCGGATCGGTCGAAATGGACTGGATGCGCAGCAGCTCGAACAGATTGTCGAGGCTGGAGGTGAGGTTCTGATCCGCGCGGTCGAGAACGGGCGATACATCGGTCATATCCGACTCCTTACATGGAAATTGCTGGGACGATAGACCAAAGCCGAGCTGGTTTCGAGGCGGAAAGCCTCGAAAATTTCAGGCGTTTCGTCGCTACCCCGGAGGACCGCTAGAGATGCTTGGCGTTTTCGAGGATACGCCTGAAATATTCGAGCAGCAGTTCGCGCTCGAAGGTGCGGAAGCCTCGGAACATGTCCCTGTCCGCCGCGATCGCCGCCTCGACGGCCTCGGTCTGCATGGCGGTGGCCTTGCCCGTCAGGAAGATCAGCTGCGCGCGCTTGTCCGATGGATGCGGCCGGCGCTCCACCAGCCCGTCGCGCTCCATGCGCGACAGCGTATTGGCCATCGTCGCCTGTTCTATGTCGACGCGTTCCAGCAATTGCTTCTGCGTCAGCCCGTCTTCGGTCCACAATTCGAGAAGGATTGGGAACTGACCGGGGGAAAAGCCGAGCCGTGCCGCACGTTGTTGTAACGAGCGGGAAAATCCCTTTGCCATCTGATTGGCAAGGTAGGTCGCGGAGTCCGTCCGGTTAAATCCCATGATTGTAATTATGCCAGTATTCCGTGCCAAAACAATCGACAATTCGCGGGTGAGGTTCACCCGGAATCGGCCGGGTTACAAGGCTGTTTCGAGTTGGCCTCGGTAGGCTATGCGAGCGGATCAAACAGAAAAGCCGCCATGGCCTGGAGGGGCGCCATGGCGGCTCTGAAAAGGAGGACAAAGGCCCGGAGAGGGGGATAGGCCTTTGTCCAAGTCTGACATGGCGGGGGACAGGCCAGGTGTCAGACCCTCGGCGTAATCAATCGCCGGTGAATATGAAATGAGGTTCCAAATATGGTTTTTCAAGGGAATATGCAGATTGGATTGATTAAAACTTGGTAACGTTTCAGTGAGAGATTTGGCCTGTCCGCGCGTCGCCTGACGGAACTTTATATGGACGTTGGAAGTGCTCCACGCTATCCATGCTTCCATGAAAAAAGGTGATCATCTCTTCCTCGTCGACGGCTCCGGATTCATTTTCCGGGCCTTCCATGCCCTACCGCCGCTGACGCGCAAGTCCGATGGAGTGCCGGTCGGCGCCGTCTCCGGTTTCTGCAACATGTTGTGGAAGCTTTTGACCTCGGCGCGCGATACTTCGGTCGGCGTGACGCCGACGCATTTCGCCGTCATCTTCGACTATTCGTCGAAGACCTTCCGCAAGGAAATCTACGACGCCTACAAGGCAAACCGCTCGGCGCCGCCGGAAGAGCTGATCCCGCAATTCGGGCTCATTCGCCAGGCGACCCGCGCCTTCAACCTGCCCTGCATCGAGACTGACGGCTTCGAGGCCGACGATATCATCGCCACCTATGCCCGCCAGGCCGAGGCGACCGGTGCCGATGTCACCATCATCTCCTCCGACAAGGATCTGATGCAGCTCGTCACCTCCATGGTCCACATGTATGACAGCATGAAAGACAAGCAGATCGGCATTTCCGACGTCATCGAGAAATGGGGCGTGCCGCCGGAAAAGATGATCGATCTGCAGGCCCTGACCGGCGATTCGGTCGACAACGTGCCGGGCATCCCGGGCATCGGCCCGAAGACGGCAGCGCTGCTTCTGGAGGAGTTTGGCGATCTCGATACGCTGCTCGCCTGCGCCGGCGAGATCAAGCAGGAGAAGCGCCGCGAAAACATCATCGCCAACGCCGATCTGGCCCGGGTTTCCCGGCAGCTGGTGACGCTCAGAACCGATGTGCCGCTGGACCTGCCGCTCGACGCGCTGGTGCTCGAGCCGCAGGACGGCCCGAAACTGGTCGGCTTCCTGAAGGCGATGGAATTCACCTCGCTGACGCGCCGCGTTGCGGACGCCTGTGATTGCGATCCGGCAGCGATCGAGCCGTCCGACGTCAAGGTCGAGTGGGGCGACACTGCCCATGGCCCTGATCTCGATGCCGGAGACAATGCCGAGCTCGTTGCCGGTGAAACTGTCGCGGCCGAGGGTGTTTCCGTTCCTGCGCCGGCCGTCAAGCCGCGCGTAGGTGTCGAGGGGCTGACCGAACCGTCCGACCTCGCCAAGGCACGCGCGGCAGGCTTTGCCACCGCACCGATCGACCATTCGAAATATGTCACCATCCGCGATGTCGCCACCCTCGACCGGTGGATCGCGGATGCGCGTGAAACCGGCATCGTCGCCTTCGATACCGAGACGACGTCGCTTGATGTCATGCAGGCCGAAATCGTCGGCTTTTCGCTGGCGATTGCCGACAACAAGAATGATCCCACGGGCGCTTCCATCCGCGCCGCCTACGTCCCGCTCAACCACAAGAACGGCGTCGGCGACCTGCTCGGTGGTGGGCTTGCCGACAATCAGATCCCGCTGCGCGATGCCCTGCCTCGATTGAAGGCGCTGCTGGAGGACACTTCCGTCCTCAAGATCGCGCAGAACCTGAAATACGACTATCTGCTGATGAAGCGCTACGGCATCGAGACCAAGGCCTTCGACGACACGATGCTGCTTTCCTACGTGCTCGATGGCGGCGCCAACGCCACGCATGGCATGGACAGCCTATCGGAGCGCTGGCTCGGCCACAAGCCGATCGCCTACAAGGACGTCGCCGGCAGCGGCAAGTCCAACATCACCTTCGATCTCGTCGATATCGACCGCGCCACGGCCTATGCCGCCGAAGACGCCGACGTGACGCTGCGCCTCTGGCAGGTGCTGAAGCCACGGCTGGCGGCCGAAAAGCTTGCGACCGTCTATGAGCGTCTGGAGCGGCCGCTGGTGCCGGTCCTCGCCCATATGGAAGAGCGAGGGATCACCATCGACCGGCAGATCCTGTCGCGCCTTTCCGGCGAACTGGCGCAGGGCGCCGCACGGCTGGAAGACGAGATCTATACGCTGGCCGGCGAGCGCTTCAACATCGGCTCGCCCAAGCAGCTCGGCGATATTCTCTTTGGCAAGATGGGCCTTGCCGGAGGCAGCAAGACCAAGACCGGGCAATGGTCGACCTCGGCGCAGGTGCTGGAAGACCTGGCGGCGGCCGGCTTGGAATTGCCGCGCAAGATCGTCGACTGGCGCCAGCTCACCAAGCTGAAATCCACCTATACCGACGCGCTTCCGGGTTATGTCCACCCTCAGACCAAGCGCGTCCACACCTCCTATTCGATGGCCTCGACCACGACCGGACGGCTGTCCTCCTCTGAGCCGAACCTGCAGAATATTCCGGTTCGCACGACCGAAGGCCGCAAGATCCGCACTGCCTTCATCTCGACAGCAGGCCACAAGCTGATCTCGGCCGACTACAGCCAGATCGAACTGCGCGTGCTGGCGCATGTCGCCAATATTCCGCAACTCGAGCAGGCCTTCGCCGATGGCGTCGATATTCACGCCATGACGGCCTCGGAAATGTTCGGCGTGCCGATCGAGGGCATGCCGAGCGAAGTGCGTCGCCGCGCCAAGGCGATCAACTTCGGCATCATCTACGGCATTTCCGCCTTCGGCCTTGCCAACCAGCTGTCGATCGAGCGCTCGGAAGCCGGCGACTACATCAAGAAATATTTCGAGCGCTTCCCCGGCATTCGCGACTACATGGAAAGCACCAAGGCGACTGCCCGCGACAAAGGCTATGTCGAAACCATCTTCGGCCGCCGCGTCCATTTTCCGGAAATTAAGTCGTCCAATCCCTCCGTGCGCGCCTTTAACGAACGCGCCTCGATCAATGCGCCGATCCAGGGCTCGGCCGCCGACGTCATCCGTCGTGCCATGATCAAGATGGAGCCGGCGCTGTCGGAGGCCGGCCTCGGCGATCGCGTCCGCATGCTGCTGCAGGTGCACGACGAATTGATCTTCGAAGTCGAGGACGCCGATGTCGAGCGCTCAACGCCGGTCATCGTCTCGGTCATGGAAAACGCCGCCATGCCGGCGGTCAACATGTCCGTGCCGCTGAAGGTCGACGCGCGGGCGGCGAACAATTGGGATGAGGCGCACTGAGCGCCTTATCTCAAGCTGATTCCTATCGTCTTATAAGCGCTTCCAGCTCCGCGATGATCACACCGCCTGCCTCTTCCAGCGTGCCGCTATTGTCGATGTCGGTGACATCGCAGCTGCCCCGGACGGTGAGGGAGCCACGGTCCAGCCGTTTCAGCACATCTTCGCGGCTTTCGCGGCCGCGCGCCATCAGCCGTTCGGCCAGCACGTCGCGCCGCGCAGTGACATTGATGACCTTCAGCCTCGGAAAGGCGGCCTGGAAACGGTCGAGCACCGAGCGAGAACCGTTGGCGACGACGAGGTGGCCACGAACGAGTTCATCCTCGACATCGGCAGGAATGCCGTATTTCAGGCCATGCGCGTGCCAGGAGACGGCAAAGTCGTCGGCTCGTTCCATGGCGTCGAAATCGGCGTCGGAGACGCTTTTGTGATCCTCGTTGCCGGCGTCGCCGTCGCGGGTGATGACGCGGCGGACGAAATGAATGTCAGGCCGGCCGGCAAAATGCCGGGCGGCGAGATTCATCAGCGTATCCTTGCCGGCGCCGCTCGGGCCAACGACGACGACCATAACGCCGGCCGTATTTGCCGTCAGATCCTTAGTCGGCTCTGTCTTGGCGTCGAGCGTCATGCCACACGCCGTCCTTCCCGCCAGACCGAGCGCGTCACCGGCACGCCATGATCGCGGCGGACGCGCACGAGATCGGCGCGCAGGCCCAGGGCGATGCGGCCGCGATCGTCGAGGCTGACGGTCTTGGCCGGCGTCGCCGTCACCATGGCAATGGCCTTCGGCAGCGAGATACCCTCGACCTCGTCGGCGAGGATGAAGGGCGCATGTAGCAGGCTGAGCGGCACGTAATCTGAGGACAGCACGTCGAGCACGCCGAGCTCTGCGAGATCGCGGGCGGCGATGTTGCCCGAATGCGACTTGCCGCGCACGATGTTCGGCGCACCCATCAGCACGCTCATGCCGGCGCCATGCGAAGCCTTGGCGGCGTCGATGCTGGTCGGGAATTCCGCCAGCCGCACGCCATAATTGATCGCCTCGTCGACATGGGCAAGCGTTGCGTCGTCATGGCTGGCGATGGTGATGCCGCGCTCATTGCAGACCTTCGAAATGGCATCGCGGTGCGGCTTGGCGTATTTGGCCGATTCGCCCTGGCGCTTGGCGACAAAAACGGCAAAGGCCTCGTCGCTCAGGCCGCGCTTCTTCTGATAGTAGAAGATATACTGATCCATGGTCTGGAACTGGCGCTGGCCCGGCGCGTGGTCCATCAGCGAGACCAGGCGGACATAGGGATCCCTCTCGAAGTCATGGAAATGCTCGAGAACGTTGTCCGAGGAGACTTCGCAGCGCAGGTGGATCAGATGGTCCGCGCGCAGTCGGTCTTCGCGTTGCGCCGCCTGGATGGCGTCGGCCATGTCGCGCATCTCGCCATGTTCGAAGCCGCCATCCTCGTCGGAGCCCATGCGGAGGCAGTCGAATACGGTGGTAATGCCGGAGGTGACGATCTGGGCGTCATGCGCCTGGATGGCCGCCGTCTTGTTCCAGCGCACGCCGGGGCGGGGCGAATAGTGGGATTCCAGATGGTCCGTATGCAGCTCGACCAGACCGGGGATCAGGTAATCGCCCTCGAAATCCTCACCGATATCGGACTTGCCTTCGGAAATATCGGCAATCCGCCCGTCGCGGATCAGCACAGAACCCTCAAGGATCTTGTCTTCGAGGACGATGCGGGCGTTGGAGAGGACGGTTTCTTTGGTCATGTCATGTCTTTCACTTTTGGGCGTCGGCAAGCGGCAGCCAGGAACGGACGGTAAAGGGTGCGCCGCGTTCTTCTTCGACGAAGACGGCGAGGCCGGAAATGTCGAGCGGCTTGCCGATATGGTCGGCGAAACGATCCCGCAGCAGGTCATGAATGCCGGCCTGTTGCTCCGCCGCGACCTTGCCGGTCAATGTCATATGGAACCGGAATTCATCGTTCACGTAGGGATAGCCCCAGCGCAGCAGGTTTGCACGCTCCGCCTCGCTCAATCCTTCCGGCTTGCGCCGCGCGATATCGGCTTCGGAAAGGGCGGCGCGTAGTGGCTCAAAGGTCTTGACGACGCGGGCGGCGAAATCCTGGAGCGTCGGATAGACGGCCCCCGGAACGAGCGCGAAGAACTGGCCAAGCTGTCCGAGCACGAGCTCGGGAATGGCAAAGGCCGGCGTGCGAGCGGCAAAATCGGCGGCTACGTCGAGAAGGTCGCGTTCCGTGACCGAGCTTGCCAGCTCGAAGGGCGCCTTCAGAGTGGCGTGAAAGCCGTAGCGGCGCGGATCGGCGGTGACCTCGGCATGGTTCTCGGGCACGACGCCGATCGCCTTGTCCGAAAAGATTTCATTCGAAAAAGCATCGCGGCCGAGCCAGCGGGCGGCAAGCGCCGTCAGGGGATCGGTTTTCGGTGGCGTAAAATAGAGAGCGTAGCGCAAGGCTATAGTCCTTGGAAAAATCGGCTGCGCGAGACACTGTTGGGTGATTTGCGCCAAACCGCAAGAGAGGCAAGACGGTATCGAATCGAATCCGGCTAAACCCGGTGCGCCCGATCTTATCCTGCCAGGGCCTCCGCTAAAGGATTCCCGTGACAAAATGATGATGAAGTGCGGTCTTTTCTTGCCTTTTTTATCTGTTTTGCGTGCCCATCAAGCGCGTCCGCAGTGCATTGGACGCGGCGTCGAACAGGAAGACGACGATCAGGATCAGCAGCACCATATAGGCGACGTTTTCCCAGTTGGCGTTGGTGCGCATCGCTTCCCATAGCTTCAGGCCGATGCCGCCGGCGCCGACCGCGCCGATGATGGTAGCGCCGCGCACGTTGGATTCCCACTGATAGAGTGTCTGGCTGACGATGACGGGGACGATCTGCGGAATGATGCCGTAGCGATGCACGAGGATGGTCGATGAGCCCGTGGACTTCACGCCCTCGCGCGGCTTGTTGTCGATATTCTCGAGGCCCTCGGAATAGAGCTTACCGAGCGTCCCGGTCTCCGTCAGGAAGATCGCGCCGCTGCCGGCAAGCGGGCCAGGCCCGAAGGCGCGGGTCAGGAACAATGCCCAGATCAGCATGTCGACCGAGCGCAGGAAGTCGAAGAAGCGTTTCAGCACCTGATTGAGCAGCCGGTTCGGGGTGATGTTGCGCGCCGCCAGGAACGCCAGGGGAAAGCCGACGACAGAACCCAGCAGCGTGCCGAGAAAGGCCATGACGATGGTCTGGAACAGCTTGGTCCAGACATCGCCGTGCTGCCAGGCGCCGTTGTTCCAGACATTATCGAAGGCCAGCGACAGGTTTGATTCTTCGGGATTGAGCCGGGGTCCGGAGACGATCAGGCTGACGACCTCGCTTGCCGGCTTGTCGAAGAAGGGCGAGTGCGTGTCGAAGACGAAATTCGCCCAGCCGATGAAGCGCTTGCGGATTTTCACGCGGTCGGTGGAAATGCTGACATTGCCGGCAAAGCCCATATCGGCGAGGATGTTGTCATCATAAACGGTCATCCAGGCGGGAACCGGCTCTGAGCCGATCACCTTTGGCACGTCGCCCGTGATGTCGATCGGGATGGTGACGCCATGTGCTGTCAGGATCGCCTGTGTCTTGGTGATCGTCACGGCCCGGCTGGTGCCGCTGACCGATACGGTCAGGCTGCCATCGGGGTTGTTTGTCACCCAATCCGGGTGCGGATTATCGCCCAGCGGCGAAAAGCGCGGATATTTGATACTGATCGTGTCGCCGGAGATGCGGAATTCCGGCTGCACGTCGTAGCTGACCCATTCGCTCAGATAGATGCCGACGCGTTCCCAATGAGCCTCGGTGATGACTTTCGGCAGGTCGAAGAACCAGACGGCGTAGAAGCCATAGAGGATCACGCCGATGAAGATCATCAGTGCTCCGAAGCGCTGGCGGAAGGATCGATGCAGGATCTCCGGATAGCGTGCTTCGATATCCTGCATGCGGCTGGCGTCGATAACGGACATGGGCGACCTCAATGCTGCAGAAAGAAGGCATGCTCGCCGACGAGACGGCGACGGAGCCATGCGGAAAATTGATCGACGGCGACGATGGTGATGAAGAGCAGCAGCACGAGCGCCACCGTCTTGGCGCCAAAGCCGCGCGAGATCGAAAGCTTCAGCTCTTCGCCGATGCCGCCGCCACCGACGGCGCCGATGATGGTCGAGGCGCGGACGTTGATTTCCAGGCGCAGCAGCGCATAGGACATGAAATTCGGCATCACTTGCGGCAGGGCACCGAAGCGGACGCGCTCCGTCCAGCTGGCGCCGACCGCTTTCATGCCCTCGTCCGGCTTCATGTCGATATTTTCGACGACTTCATAGAAAAGTTTGCCGAGCGCGCCGATCGTATGCAGGCCGACGGCGATGATGGCGGCGATCGGGCCGATCGACAGGATCGCCGAAAACAGCCCGGCAATGACGATCTCTGGGAAGGCGCGCAGGAATTCCATGATGCGCTTCGTCACCAGCCGCACCGGATTGGATGGCGACATGTTGCGGGCGGCAAAGAAGCTGAGGGGCAGAGCGACGACGAAGCCGATGATGGTCGAGACCAGCGCGACGTTGATCGTGATGATCATCAGCTCGAAATATTCGGGAATGTAGAAATTGCCCCAGACATAGACGCGGCCGAGCGGGAAATTGAACTCCTCGCCGCCGACGCCGTTTGCGCCGTTCGGGCTTGGAAGATCGAAGAGCGCGCGATAGACGTCGCTCCAATCCTTCGGGATGAGCCAGCTCAGGAAGTCGAAGAGATGTGGCAGGCGGTCGAAGAAATGGCCGGCATTGCTCTCGTCGGCGAAGCGGACGGAGCTGACGAAGGCGATGAACAGGATCGCGAGGCCAAGCCCGGTATAGAGACGGCGTCGGGCCACCATGCGGCTCCAGGCGTCGCCGATCTCCCTGGCGGTCTGGGGCGCGGTCTGCATCTGTGGCTGGGTATCGGCAATCGTCATGAAAAATACCGCCTTGAAAAATAGCAAAGAGGCGGCCGTTGCCGGCCGCCCCGCAGTCAGGATGAAGATCAGCCGCCGATGGCAGCTTTGCGAACTTCGATAACAGCGTTGTAGAAGTCCGGCTTGACCTTGACGTAGCCCTTGAAGTCGCCGCCTTCGACTGCGTTGAAGCACTTGGCGTCGGCGGTCGGGAGCTTCAAGAAGAAGTCGGTCAGCTTGGCCTGCCATTCGGCGCCGAGAGCGTTGCGAACGACGAGCGGGCCGTTCGGGATCAGCGGCGAACGCCAGACTTCGACCAGCTTGTTCGGGTCGACGGCGCCCTTGTCGACTTCCTTGCGGAAGGTACCGGAGGTGTAGCCGTCCTTGAAATTGCCGAGGCCCGAAGAATCGTCCACGGCAACATCGACCTTGCCGTCATAGGCGGCGAGCAGGTTGTTCTCATGGCCGCCGTTGAACTGGGTCGAGGCAAAGAACTTGTCGTTCGGCATGCCCGTGTCCTTCGGGATCTGCGTCAGCGGAACGAGATAGCCCGAGGTGGAGTCCGGGTCGGCATAGCCGAGCTTCTTGCCCTTGGCGTCCTTGATGGTCTTGATGCCGGAGGACTTGAGCGCGAGGCCGATCGAGTAATAACCGGTCGAACCATCGGTCTGCTGCGTGGTCAGGATCGGGGTGACGGCCTTCGGATCCTTGATGTAGGTCGCGGCATAGCCGGAAGCGCCGAGTTCGGCGAAGTCGAGCGTGCCGCCGAGGAGGCCCTGGATAACGCCGTCATAGTCGGCGGCCGGGAACAACGATACCTTCTCGAAGCCGAATTCCTTTTTCAGGTGGTCGGAGAGGCAGGCATAGTTGCGCAGGCGGTCGGCTTCGTTTTCGCCACCCATGATACCGATACGGAATTCCTTGAGGTCCTGAGCTGCAGCGCCGCCAGCAAGCGCAAGAAGCGCCGTGGCCGCGAGAAGGGTCTTCTTCAACATGGGTTCGTCTCCTGGTTAACCGGTGTGTCCCCGGATGTCTTCGGTCTGAAAGAAATGCGCCCTTGACGCGGGCTCTCGATCGCGGCCGGCTCCCTCTCAGAGACCGGCCATTGCCAGCGGTTGCGGGCCGGCGGATGCATGTGCCGCGGCCTGCGCGGCCGGATCGGGAATGTTGATGGCGGTCGACGTCATCGTTTCGTCGACACCGGCGCCATCCCTGTCGGTGCCGTAGATTTCCTTGACGGCGGCGGCCGTCAGATCGGACGGCTTGCCGTCGAAGACCACACGGCCGGCGGCCATGCCGACGATGCGTTCGCAATAGTTACGCGCCGTATCCAGCGTGTGCAGGTTAGTGATGACGGTGATGCCTTCACGCTCGTTGATGTCGCGCAAAGCGTCCATGACGATCTTGGCGTTCAGCGGATCGAGCGAGGCGATCGGCTCGTCGGCGAGCATCATCTTCGGCTGCTGCATCAGGGCGCGGCAGATGGCGACGCGCTGCTGCTGACCGCCGGACAGCGTGCCGGCCATCTGCAAGGCGGTCCGCTCGATGCCGAGGCGTTCCAGCGCGGCGATCGCCTCGATGCGCTCCTCGCGGGTGAAGACGGAAAGGAGGCTCATGACGGTCGAGCGCTGGTTCAGGCGACCGAGCATGACGTTGGTCAAAACGTCGAGGCGCGGGACGAGATTGAACTGCTGGAAGATCATGGCGCAATCGCGCTGCCAGCTGCGCAGCGCCCTCCCGCTCAGCTTGGAAACTTCGGTTCCGGCGAAATGGATCGAGCCGGAGGTCGGGTCGGCGAGGCGGTTGATCATGCGCAGCAGCGTGGATTTGCCGGCGCCCGAGCGGCCGATGACGCCGACCATCTGTCCTTGCGGAATGTCCAGCGTCACGGAATCGACAGCGAGCTTGTTTCCGAACCGGCGCGAGACATTCTTGAGCTCGAACATGAAGCTTTCCCTTTCGCCGCTACCTTGGTCTGTAGCAAGCACTGACGTCGCACTACTAACTATGAACAGGCGCAGGTGCCTCGCCTCGAAACCGAATTTCGAGCGGCCGTGCGCCAAGTATAGGCAACGCATTACCGCTGCTTCATGAAGCTCCAATGTCAGATTTGTGTAAGTGCTGTTACAATCCCCCGCTATTGGTGCGGTGAGATGGTTCAGTCGAAACGCTTAGTTGCTTTCAGCGTCAAATAAACCCGTCGGCAGGCCGTCCATGCTACGGACGTTCTTTTCCCGCCGGTATTCCTCGATGCCATCAGGCCCCTTGGCCTTCGCCCACTGATCGAGGCTAGGCCTTTCGCCTTCATAGGCGAAGAGCGGCACGCCGAAGCCGCAGGAGGTCTGGACGAGGTCGATATCCAGCCAGACGATCTGGCGCGCGCCGAGCGGTTCGTCGCCGGCATAGTGGGTATGCAGTAATTCCTGGTATTCAGCCGATGCCCTGTGAAGGATCCGGCCGTGCCCATAGAGCCGCAGGATCATCGGCGGCCCCTCGACGGCGCAGAACATGATGGTCAGCCGCCCATCGGCCTTCATATGCGCCGAGGTCTCGTTGCCGCTGCCGGTCCGGTCGAGATAGATGGCGGTATTGGGTGAGATGACGCGCAGGCACAGGGTCTCGCGGGGCGAAACGTTGACGCGGGATTCCGCCGTCGCCGAGGCCGTGAAGAAGATATGCTGCCGCGCAATGAAATCGCGCAGCCGGTCATCGATGCTTTCGAACTGCTTTGCCATGAAGACGCCTCCCTCGAATATCCGGTCTCAAAGGGTCGCCAGACGCTAGATCCTTAATCGGCTGGCGCAAGCCCCGTTTCGGCGAAAAACGTCCTCACGCGCCGTATCGGATCAAAAAATCCTCGGCGGAAAGGGCGCGGAAGTCGGCAAGCGCCGTGCGCAGGGTGGCGTGATCCCAGTCCCACCAGGAAAGCTTGTCCATGCGCGCGCCGACCTCGGCGGTGAAGCGCTCGCGGATGAGCTTGGCGGGCACACCGCCGACGATCGTATAGGGGGCGACATCCTTGGACACGACGGCGCCGGCGCCGATGACGGCACCATTGCCGACCATGACGCCCGGCAGGATAGTGGCGCCGTGGCCGATCCAGACGTCATGACCGATCACGACGCGGTTCTCGCGCCGCCAGGTAAAGAAATCCGTTTCCATATCGGCATCCGGCCAATAATCGGCGGCGCGATAGGTGAAATGGTGCAGCGTCGCCCGCCATGTCGGATGATTGGTGGCATTGATGCGGACGCTGGCGGCGATGTTGACGAACTTGCCGATTGTCGCGCACCAGACGGCGCCGTCCTGCATGATGTAGGAATAGTCGCCGATCTCGACCTCGTCGAGGCGGCAACGCTCGGAGACCTCGGTATAGCGGCCAAACGTCGAGTTCTTGACGGTCGCGCTCGGGCTGATGAGCGGCGTTTCGCCCAGTTGACGGCTCATGCGGCGGACTTTCTGGGCGAGAAGCGGGAGACATCGAGAATCCGGCTACCGACCGCTTCACGCACTTCCTCGTCATGGAAGATGCCGAGCAGGGCGACGCCAGCCTTTTTCTTTTCCTCGATCATCGAGACCACGACGGCGCGGTTCCTCGCGTCGAGAGAGGCGGTCGGCTCGTCGAGCAGGAGAATGGCGTGATCGGTAATGAAGCCACGGGCGATATTGACGCGTTGCTGCTCGCCGCCGGAGAAGGTGGCGGGCGGCAACTGCCAAAGCTCCTGCGGCAGATTGAGCTGGGCGAGCAGGGCGCCAGCCCTTTGCCGGGCATCCGCCAGCGCCACGCCGCGCGCCAGAAGCGGCTCGGCAACAACGTCGATGGCGGCCACGCGCGGCACGGTGCGCAGGAATTGGCTGACATAGCCGAGCGTATGGCGGCGAACCTCGAGAACGGTGCGTGGATCGGCGGTGGCAAGATCGATGATCTTGTCTTTTTGCGTTACCAGGATCTGGCCGCTATCGACGGCATAGTTGCCGTAGATCATCTTCAAGAGCGAGCTCTTGCCGATGCCGGAGGGACCGCCGAGCACGACGCATTCGCCGGCTGCGACCGAGAAGGATACATCGGCGACAACAGGCAGGCGAATGCCGTCGCGCAGATGCATGGTGAAGCTCTTGAAGACTTCGGAAACGACGAGGGGGGTTGCCATGGTTTTTCCTCAGACCTGCAGGATCGAAGAGACGAGCAGCTGCGTGTAGGGTTCGCGCGGATCGTCGAGTACGCGGTCGGTCAGACCATGTTCGATGACGTATCCGTCCTTCATCACCATCATGCGGTGCGACAGCAGGCGGGCAACGGCGAGGTCGTGGGTGACGATGATCGCCGACAGGCCGAGATCGTTGACGAGGCCGCGCACCAGATCGAGCAGGCGTGCCTGCACGGAGACGTCGAGGCCGCCGGTCGGCTCGTCCATGAATACCAGGCGTGGCCCGGTCACCAGATTGCGGGCGATCTGCAGGCGCTGGCGCATGCCGCCGGAGAAGGCGCGCGGCTGGTCGTCGATGCGGTCGGCGTCGATTTCGACGCGTTCCAGCCAGTCGACGGCGGTGGCGCGGATATTGCCATAGTGACGGTTGCCGATGGCCATCAGCCGCTCGCCGACATTGGCGCCGGCCGAGACCGTCATGCGCAACCCGTCGGCGGGGTTCTGGTGCACGAAGCCCCAGTCGGTCCGCATTAGGAAGCGCCGTTCCGCCTCGTTCATGCGGAAGAGGTCGCGATAGGTCTGGTCGCGCATATGATATTCGACGCTGCCGGTGGTCGGCAGCAGCCGTGTCGAGATGCAGTTGAGCAGGGTGGTCTTGCCCGAGCCGCTCTCGCCGACGATGGCCAGCACTTCGCCGGGCCAGAGATCGAAGGATACGTCGCGGCACCCGATACGGCTGCCGTAGAATTTCGAGATGTTCTTGACCTTGAGGAGTGGTGTGTCGCTCATTCGGCGGCCTCCTGATTGGGTGCCAGCCCATTTGGTGCCAGCATGATGCCGACGTGGCCTTGGGCGCGGCGGTCTTCGCAGAAATCGGTGTCGGAGCAGACGAACATCCGTCCGCCCTTGTCGTCTAGGATCACCTCATCGAGATAGACCTGCTCGGCGCCGCAGAGCGCGCAGGGCTTGTCGAAGCGCTGTACTTCGAAGGGGTGATCCTCGAAATCGAGGCTGACCACGTCGGTATAGGGCGGCACCGCATAGATACGCTTCTCGCGGCCGGCGCCGAAAAGCTGCAACGCATCCGACATATGCATTTTTGGATTGTCGAACTTCGGCGTCGGCGACGGGTCCATCACATAGCGACCGGCGACCTTGACCGGGTAGGCATAGGTGGTGGCGATACGGCCGTTGCGGGCGATGTCTTCATAGAGCTTCACATGCATGAGGCCGTATTCCTCGAGCGCATGCATCTTGCGGGTCTCGGTCTCGCGCGGTTCCAGGAAGCGCAGTGGTTCCGGGATCGGCACCTGGTAGACAAGCACCTGGTTAGGCCCAAGCTTGGTTTCCGGGATGCGATGGCGCGTCTGGATGATCGTCGCCTCTTCTGTGCGGGTGGTGACAGCAACATTGGCCACCTTCTGGAAGAAGGCGCGGATGGAGACGGCGTTGGTCGTGTCGTCGGCGCCCTGGTCGATGACTTTCAGGACATCGTCCGGCCCGATGATCGCCGCGGTGAGCTGCACGCCGCCGGTGCCCCAGCCATAGGGCATCGGCATTTCGCGCGAGGCGAAGGGCACCTGATAGCCGGGAATGGCGATCGCCTTCAGGATGGCGCGGCGGATCATCCGCTTGGTCTGTTCGTCGAGATAGGCGAAGTTGTAGGTGGCGAGATCGGTCATTCGGCTGCCTCCGTCAGGGGATCCTTGCCGCCGTCGCGGGCGGCCTCGAAGTCACGGCGCATGCGGCGCACCAGGTCGAGCTCGGCCTGGAAGTCGACATAGTGCGGCAGCTTCAGATGTTCGACGAAGCCGGTCGACTGCACGTTGTCGGAATGGGAAATGACGAATTCCTCATCCTGGGCGGGGGCGACAATATCCTCGCCGAGCTCGTCGGCGCGCAGCGCCCGGTCGACCAGCGACATGGCCATGGCCTTGCGCTCGCTCTGGCCAAAGACAAGGCCGTAGCCGCGGGTAAACTGCGGCGGCGCCTTGGCCGAACCCTTGAACTGGTTGACCATCTGGCACTCGGTCACCTGGATGCTGCCGAGCGAAACGGCGAAACCGAGTTCCGGTACGTCGAGCTCGACCTCCACTTCGCCAATGCGGATTTCGCCGGTGAAGGGATGGTTGCGGCCATAGCCGCGTTGGGTCGAATAGCCGAGCGCCAGAAGGAAACCCTCGTCGCCACGGGCGAGCGCCTGCAGGCGCAGGTCGCGGGTCATCGGGAATTCCATCGGCTCTCGCGTCAGGTCGCCGGTTTCGTGGTCGATCGGCATGTCGCCGTCGCCCTCGATCAGTCCTTCCTCGGCGAGAATCTCGGAGACCCGCATCACGCGGCCCTCTTCCGCCGACCGCTGCATCGGTTCGTCCACCGGTTCGTCGGTCAAGAGGCTCGGGTCGAGCAGGCGGTGGGTATAATCAAAGGTGGGGCCGAGAAGCTGGCCGCCCGGCAGGTCTTTGTAGGTGGCGGAGATGCGGCGCTCGATCTTCATCGCCGCCGTGTCCAGCGGCTGGGAATAGCCGAAGCGCGGCAGCGTCGTGCGGTAGGCGCGCAGCAGGAAGATCGCCTCGATCATGTCGCCGCGCGACTGGCGCACGGCAAGTGCCGCCAGCGTGCGGTCATAAAGCGATGCCTCAGCCATGACGCGGTCAACGGCAAGCGCCAGTTGCGCGACGATCTGGTCGATGCCGAGGGCCGGCAGCGAGCGGTCGCCACGGCGACGGTCGGCGAGCAGCCGGTGAGCATTGGCGATGGCGGCTTCGCCGCCTTTTACGGCAACATACATGCGTCAGATCTCCGTCGCGATGATCTTGGTGGTGCGCGGCAGGCAAAGGAATTGCCGTCCCGCCGTCAGAACGAGGTCGACACCACGCGGGAAGAGCGCGCGATTGTCGTTCCATGAGCGCAGGAACGTGTCCGGCAGGCCGATGGGCGCAATCATGTTGATGTCGGCGATACCAGGTCCGGAGAGCGCCAGTTCCTTGCCGCCCTCGAGGCTTGCGATTTCCAGTACGAGCGTCGTCGAGCGGTCGGGATATTCCTGCGTGCCGACGTCGAATTGATTGAGCGAGGCGAGCAGCACTCCGGTCTCGACGAAGGCAAAGCGGGCCTCGAGCTTTTCCGTTGTCACAGGTGCGCCGGTATGGAAGCCGAGCCATTCCGGCATGGTCGAGCGTGCAAGGCCGCCTGACAGCCAAACCTGCGTATCATGATCGCAAAGGGTGAGCCCAATGGCGCCGGCGGCGATGCCGAGGGGCGCGGGAGGCGCGATGTCGGAGGTGATCGTCTGCAGGGTTCCTGGCCGCGCCATCGCGTCCATCATCATCTTGAAGACGCTCTGCGCGTCGAACACCGGGTTGGCGAAGCCGCCGGTCAGGGCGTCGTTGTCGGGTATGGTAGAGACATGGGAAAGGGTCATCAGTCTTCTCCGCGGACCATGGTGAAGAAATCGACGCGGGTGGCTGCCGTCTCTTCGGCTCGTCGGTGATCCCGTCCGGCGATCCGCTCGGTGATCGGCAAAAGGATCGCCTTCTCGACGAAATCCTTGGTGGCCGGCTGATGCCAGAGCGCGTCGAAGATCGCCGCCAGCCGCACCTTTTCACGGTCGGTGCCGAGCGCATGCGCGTGGCCGACCGCGCCGGAGGCGAGCCTGATGGTGGCGCGGGTTACCGTGACTTCGCCGAGATTGAAGGGCGAGCCGCCGCCGCCGATGCGACCGCGCACCATGACGAGCCCCGTCTCCGGCCCGCGCACGGGCTGGACCACCGGCTTGTCGGAGAGCGCTTCCCAGGCAGCGTCAAGCTCGTCGCGTTCGGCCCGCGCCAAAAGATCGGCGGTGCGCTTGCGTTCCTGACGCTCCTGCGCGGCCGCCTCTTGTCTCTGTGCTGAATTCATCCCGTCATCCTCAAAATGTCTATTGATATAGACAACTATACAAGGTATGTTTTATATCTATTGGGGTGACGTGACAAGCGTATGACAGGGCAAACGAGAAATATGGCGGGGCAGAAGGTACAGAGGCAGACGGGCGTAGCGCTCTGGCGGCAGATTGCCGACCGGATTCGCGCGTCGATCAATCAGGGCGATTTCGACGAGACCGGCATGGTGCCGCCGGAAACGGCGTTGGCGCTGCAATTCGGCGTCAACCGGCATACGGTGCGAAGCGCGCTGGCCGCTTTGGGGCAGGAAGGCATCGTTCGCGCCGTGCAGGGGCGGGGCACACTGATCGAGCGCAAGGAACGGCTGAATTTCCCGATCTCGAAACGGACGCGGTTTTCTCAGGGGATCGGTGATCAGGTCCGGGAGTCCAGCAGCATGCTGGTGGCGAGCAGCAATGAAATCGCCAATACCGAGGTGGCCCGCTGGCTGAAGCTGGAACCCGGTACAAGTGTCGTCCGACTGGAAACGCTCGGTCGGGCCGACCATCGCCCGGTGTCACGCGCCACGAGCTGGTTCCCTGCCGATCGTTTTGCCAACATTGCCGAGATCTATCGGGCCACCGGTTCGATCACCAAGGCCTTCCGCGAACTCGGCGTGGCGGACTATGTTCGTGTCGTCACGGAAATCACTGCGGCCCATGCGGAAGAAGGCGATCTCGCCGACCTCGAACTCTCCCCCGGCGCCATCATCATGACCACCCGCGCACTCAATGCCGATCTCGACGGCGTGCTGGTACAATATTCGATTTCACGCTTCGCTGCGGATCGGGTGCGGTTCACGATCGAGAATTGAGGACAAGAGAAGCCCCTCATCCGGCCTGTCGGCCACCTTCTCCCCGTTTTGACGGGGAGAAGGAGATGGGCGCACCATCCGTCGCTCCTCAACCTAATGGAGGTCGATGACTTGCCACAAAAAAAGTCGTTCCCTCGCCCCGCTTGCGGGGAGAGGGCTAGGGTGAGGGGCTTTTTCGGAAGATCTATTCAGCCGCTCAATGCGCGCCGGACATATCGCCGAGCACTTCCTTGGAAGCGACGGTGGAGTCGGCGTTGAGCTTGTAGACCATCGGCACGCCGGTCGCGAGGTTAAGCGCCAGGATCTGTTCCTTGGTCAGGCGGTCGAGCACCATGACCAGCGAGCGCAGCGAGTTGCCGTGAGCGGCGACGAGCACCTTCTGGCCGGCGAGCACGCGCGGCAGGATTTCGGTGAGGTAATAGGGCCAGACGCGGGCGCCGGTGTCGCGCAGGCTTTCGCCGCCGGGCGGTGGGATGTCGTAGGAACGGCGCCAGATATGCACCTGTTCCTCGCCCCACTTGGCGCGTGCATCGTCCTTGTTCAGGCCGGAGAGATCGCCATAGTCGCGCTCGTTCAGCGCCTGATCCTTTATGGTTTCAAGGCCGGGCTGACCGACTTCATCGAGGATGATCTTCAGCGTGTGCTGGGCGCGGATGAGATCCGACGTGAAGGCGATGTCGTATTTGATGCCGTAATCGGCGAGCGCCTTGCCGCCGGTCTTGGCTTCTTCAACGCCCAGCGCTGTCAGGTCTGGGTCCTTCCAGCCGGTGAAGAGATTCTTCAAATTCCAGTCGCTCTGCCCGTGGCGAACGAGGACGAGGGTACCGCTCATGAAATATTCCTCCTTGAAAGGATCGTATCAACGTTTGGAAAGCCCGAGGACATCGAGCATGGAATAAAGGCCGGGCTTCTTGTCGCGTGCCCAGAGAGCCGCCTGAAGCGCGCCGCGGGCAAATAGCGACCGGTCGCCGGCGCTGTGGGACAACGTCAGACGCTCGCCTTCGCCGGCAAAGATCACCGAGTGATCGCCGATGACGGCGCCGCCGCGAAGCGTGGCAAAGCCGATCGAACCCGCCGGACGCGGACCGGTATATCCGTCACGCACGCGCACGGAATGATCGTCAAGATCGATGCCACGCCCCTTGGCTGCGGCTTCGCCGAGCAGCAGAGCGGTGCCCGAGGGCGCGTCGACCTTGTGCTTGTGGTGCATTTCCAGAACTTCGATGTCCCAATCGGCCGACGGAAGCGCGCGTGCCGCCTGTTCAACAAGGACACTCAGGAGATTGATGCCGAGACCCATATTGCCCGACTTGACGATGCGGGCATGGCGGGCGGCGGCCTTGAACCTGGTTTCGTCTTCGGCCGAGCAGCCGGTCGTGCCGATGATGTGGACGATACGCGCCTGGGCGGCGAGGTCTGCGAAGGTGATGCTGGTCGCCGGCGTGGTAAAGTCGATAACGCCATCGGCATGCAGGAAGGCTGCAAGCGGATCGTCGGTGACAGGAATACCGATTGGCCCCAGCCCGGCGATCTCTCCGGCATCCTTGCCGATGAAGGCGGAACCTGGACGTGCGACGGCGGCATGCAGGCTCAGGCCCTCGGTAGCGTGGATGAGGCGGATCAGCGTCTGCCCCATGCGGCCCGCCGCGCCAACCACCACCAGCTTCATCGCATTGTCGCTCATGTCGTCTCTATCGTCTTATTTGCGGGAATTGCCGGAAACGGCCGGCCGCTGAAGGTTGTTGAGGCGAGCGTAAAGACCATTGTCGGCCTCCGCAAGCGTCTCGTGGTTGCCCTCTTCGATGACGCGCCCATTCTGCATGACAATGATCTTCTCAGCCCGAACAACCGTCGACAGCCGGTGGGCGATGACGACGACCGTGCGTCCGCTCATGGCTTCGTCCAGCGCCTTCTGCACAGCTGCTTCCGACTCGGTATCGAGCGCCGACGTCGCTTCGTCGAGCAGCAGGATCGGCGCGTTGCGCACCAGAGCGCGGGCGATCGACAGGCGCTGCCGCTGGCCGCCGGACAGCGTCACGCCGTTCTCACCGACCGCGGTGTCGTAGCCTTGTGGCTGCGCCATGATGAAATCATGGGCGTAGGCATGCCGCGCTGCTTCCTCGATTTCGACATTTGTCGCATCCGGGCGTCCATAACGGATATTATCGCGGATCGTGCCTTCGAAGAGGTAGGGCTGCTGCGAGACATAGGCGAGATGTTGGCGCAGCGATTGCTTGGTGACGTGGCTGATGTCCTGCCCGTCGATGAAGATGCTGCCGGCCTTCGGGTCGTAGAAGCGCGGAATGAGGTTGATGACCGTGGACTTGCCGGCACCGGAAGGGCCGACGAGTGCCGTTGTCTGTCCACCTTCGGCAACGAAGCTCACGCCGCTTAGGACGCTTTCGTCGCCATAGGCGAAATCCACGTCGCGGAATTCGATGCGGGCTTCGGTAACGACCAGCGGCTGGGCGTCCGGCAGATCGCGCTGGCGCGGCTCCATGTCGAGCAACTCATAGATCATCCGCGCGTTGACGACGGCGCGCTCCAGTTGCACCTGCAGCTTCGCGAGGCGGCGGGCCGGATCGTAGGCGAGGAGAAGCGAGGTGACGAAGGAGAAGAAAGCGCCGGGCGGAACGTCATGATAGATCGAGCGATAGGCGGCATAGCCCAACACGCTGGCGACCGCGAAGCCGGCAAAACTTTCCGTCAGTGGTCCATTTCGCTCCGACAGGCGGGCAATGCGGTTTTGCCGGTGTTCGGCTGCGGTGATGAGCTTATTGATCTTGCGATCCAGCTGCTCTTCCATCGTGAATGCCTTGACGATGGAGATACCCTGGATCGTCTCCTGCATTGCGCCCAGAACGTGGCTGTTCAGGTTCACCGCTTCGCGTGTCGCCGAGCGAAGGCGCTTGGAAACATAGCGTAGTGCATAGAGCAGTGGCGGCGCCGCGATAAAGACCGCAAGGCTCAGCAGCGGATCCTGCACCACCATGACACCAAGCAGGGCGATGAAGGTCAGAAGGTCGCGTGCTGTCGAGGTGATCGTCAGGTTCATGACGTCACGAATGCCCGAAACGTTCTGGCTGACCCGCGCGGCAATCTGTGCCGACCGCGCCTCGTTGAAGAAGCCAACAGACAAGGTCATCAGATGTGCGTAAAGCCGGCGCTGGTAGCGCGCGATGATGTTGTTGCCGATCTTGCTGAGGAGGACCGACTGGAAATAGCCTGCGAAACCGCGCACCACGAAAGCCGCGAAGATCGCGGAGCAGACGATCCAGACAATCTCGGCCCGGCGCTCGACGAACGCCTGGTTGATGATCGTCTTCATGATGTAGGCGATGAATGCCGTCGAAAGCGCCACCAGAATCAGGCAGGCGATGGCAACGGAATAACCCCAGATGTGCTCACGGCCATTCTCGGCAATGATGCGCTTCAGGATACCGCTGATGGTCTCGCTGTCTACGCTATTGTTTTTGGTATCGGGCGACTTCAAAAATCGGCTTCCTGTCTCAAACCAAGCGAGCCGCATATGGCACATGCTTTCGCGGCTCTATTAAAGAGTTAGGACGGCTTTGGCTAGAGATGGCTTGCCGTGCTGGTTAAAGGGCAAGCCATGTAGCCAAGATCACTATAAGGGAAGAAAGCTCGTTCAAGAAGCTGTCAGGCTCTTCCCTTTCTTCTAAGCGGCTGCCCGTGGCCCCCGCAGGATCAACGCCGCCAGCGCCGTCCGTCCGTCGCAAGACCAAAGCTGGCCGGCGCGCGGGCATAGGCCGTGAGGCCCGAGAGTGCCGCGAGCGGATGGGTAACCACATGCGTCGGGATCGATTTCAGCAGTTCTGTATGCGGCGCCTTGTCTTCGAAGGCGGCGCGGAATTCCGGCTTTTGCAGCGCTGGCAGGATCTTTTGCGAGATGCCGCCGGTGATATAGACGCCGCCGCGTGCCATGAAGACCAGCGCGATATCGCCGGCGACGCGACCGAGATAGGTGACGAACAGCGTCAGGGTCTCTTCGGCCTGAACGTTGGTTTCGGCGAGCGCATGCGCCGTGATGTCGGCCGGTTCCTTGAGGGTGGACTCGATGCCGTCGGTCTTGCAGATTGCATGGTATAGGTTCTGCAGGCCGCGGCCGCAGAGGACCTGCTCGGCGGAAATGCGACCCTCGATCGTTTCCAGATGCGGCCAGATCTGCAGATCGCGCGCGCTGCGCGGGCCGAGATCGATATGGCCGCCTTCGCCCGGCACGGGGATCCAGGTATGCTGGGCATGAACGAGACCGGCGACGCCGAGGCCGGTGCCCGGCCCGAGCACGGCGCGCGAGGCGACCATGCCTTCCGATATCTCGCCGATGGTCGCGCGATGCTCTTCGGAAATACCGGCGATCGCCAGCGCCTGCGCCTCGAAATCATTGATAATCAGCACATCTTCCATGCCGAGATTGGCGATCATCGTCTTCGGGCGGATCACCCAGTCGCAATTGGTCAACGGAATTTCGTCGCCGCGCACCGGGCCGGCCATGGCAAGGATCGCCGAGCGTGGCCGCACCGGCGATTTGGCGAGGGCCTCCTCGATCGCATCGTCGATCGTCTTGAAATTGGCGGTTTGCACAATCGGGAAATGAATCTGCTCGGCATCAGCATCGACGACGATGGAGAAGCGGGCGTTGGTTCCCCCGATATCGCCGATCAGGATGGGAAAGGGCAGGGGGGCATCGCTGTGATTGAGCTCGGGCATGAACAGGTCCGTGTCGGCCGCCGCAAGGCGGATTAATGGTTCAGTGTTTTGATCAGGCGGTCGGCGGTGGCCTCATTGAGGGCCATCGGAATGTCGTAGAGAACGGCAAGCCGAGTCAATGCCTTGACGTCGACATCGTGCGGCATCGGGGTGAGCGGGTCGATGAAGAAGATGACCATGTCGATATCGCCTGTGGCGATCATCGCGCCGATCTGCTGGTCGCCGCCGAGCGGACCGCTTTTCAGGCGGGTGACCTTGAGGTCGGGGCAGGCATCGAGCACGCGGGCGCCGGTCGTGCCAGTGGCGACGATATGCCAATCGGCAAGGGCATTCTGGTTGCGGCGTGCAAATTCCGCCATTGCATCCTTCTTCTGATCATGCGCGATCAGTGCGATGCATTTGCCGCCGGCCATGAAACTCCCACTCCGTCTCGGATTTTTCAATCGATTTATCCGCCTTCTATACCAAGAGGCCGGCCTTTGAAAGACCGGCCCAGTCGCATCGAACTTTGGTGCAATTTACTGCTGCGGAATGCTGCCGGGCGGCGTGTTGCCCGTGCCGCTGCTCGAAACCGGCAGTGTGCCGGTTGCGGTCGTTGGTGCAGCCGCCTTGACGCCATAGGTGGCGGCTCGGGCCGAGGCAACCGAAGGCGCGTCCAGTACGGCCTGGCAGGCCTTTGGCAGATCGGACACCATGACTTCGCGGGGCTTTACCGGCGGCTTGGTGCTGGGCTTCGGCTTGGCCCAGGGCTCCGGCCCGAGCCACCAGGCAAGCGTCTTGTCGCAACCGTCGCCGGCGGCAACCGGTGCTTGCGGCGTGCAGCCGACCGAGCCGGCCGGGCAGCTCAAGCGGATATGGAAATGCGAATCGTGGCCATATTCCGGGCGCAGCTTGCCAAGATTGGTGCGGTCGCCGGTCCAGCTGTCGCACATCTTCTTCTTGATGGCCGGATTGACGAAGATGCGCTGCACTTCGGGATAGCTGGCGGCGCGCATCAGCAGGCGGGCATGCGCCGGCGTCCAGACCCTGTCGTTGATGGTCAGGAATTTGTCTTTCGCCAGCATTGAGGTGAAAGGCAGGGTCTCGCGCTCGGCCGCCGTCAGCGTCCGCGCCGGCATCGGCGTCAGCCAGACGTCGGCATCGAGGCCGATCTGATGGGAGGCATGGCCGTTGAACATCGGCCCGCCGCGCGGCTGCGCCATATCGCCCACCAGCAAGCCCGGCCAGCCATCATTTTTCGCCGCGTCGCGCGACAGGCGTTCCAGCAGCCCGACCATTTCCGGCCTGCCCCAGCGCCGGTTGCGCGACGGGCGCATCGCCTGCCATGTCGGCCCATCGGTCGGCAGCGCCACGGCGCCGGTAAGGCAACCCTTGGCGTAAAAACCGATCGATTGCGGCGGTCCTCCCGTCGGCAGCGTCACCCCACCGAAGATCGCCTTGGCGCTGCCGGGCGTTGGGCCCGCTTGCTGGGCCAGCGCGTCGCCGGTGACGAGACCCGCGCCGATCGTGGTGGCGAGGGCAAGTTTGCTGACGGTGCTGATGGTTCGAACCAGAAGGGAAATCATGTGGTTCCTTGAGAGGCTGCCGATGTTGGCCGAAGTGATTTGCATGGAAATCTACCGCATAAGCCGGAAAATCGGAATGGATTTTCGAGGTTATGCGTTCTCTCTTAAATTCTGTTGTCGAGACGAGCGATGGCGATTCCCCTTGAGAATTGTAGGGTTTACGCGATGAGCCGGTTGACAGCATCGGCATAGTCTGTGGAAAGTCCGGCAGTCACAATGACCATGATCTGCCGCCCGTTTTCGTTTCCAAGCGACGGCGAACATGTCTTGATTATCTGCTGCGCGAGTTGGGGAACGAGCGGGCGGGAGCTGGGGTCTGAGCCCCGGGGTCGATTGCGATGAGCATGGTGGTAGCCTGGGGATTGTAAAGGGGAAGCTGGGGTGGGAACGCATAGCGGAGAACCCGCTGAGAAATCGACCGGCGAGCCGCAAACGCGGACACCCAAACGCCGGCGAGGTCATGATCGCGTGGCCGTACTTTTGGAGGCGGCCGCGGCGATCTTCGTCGAGAAGGGGTATGACGCCGCGACGATGACGGAGATCGCCGCGAAAGCGCATTCGTCGATCGGTTCGCTCTATCAATTCTTTCCGACCAAGTCGTTGCTCGCCGAAGCGCTGCATATCGATCGGCTGGAGCGGCTGAAGGCGGTGTTTCAGGATATCGCGGAAAAGAGCCGCGGCCTGTCGGCGGCCGATAGCGGCGAAGCGATCTTCGACCGGCTCGCCGCCTTCATCGAGACGTTTCCCGAATATCCGGTGCTTGCCGCGCGCCGGGATATTCCGAGGGATCGCAAGCTGCGCTCGCGGGCGGAGGTGAAGGAGCTGATTTCCTCCATCCTGCGACGCGCCGAGCCGCCTGTCACCGACGATGTCGCCCTGATGTCGGCGATCATTCTCGAATTGATCCGCATTGCCGTCATCGCCGCCAACGAGCCGGAGGCGGTCGAAGACCGGCGCCTTATTCGCGAATTGCGCCTGATGCTGCGCAAGCGTCTGGAGGAGGCCACGGTAAAAGCCTGATCTCATCAGGCATCTATCGACGGGCTCGCGAAGAGGTGAGCAATTCCGTCCTGTTTTTTGCCCTCATTTGCCTTATGCTTGATTCCATTCAAATCATCGGGGGATCATGAATGGCGTTGTCGCGGTTGAAAGCAGGCTTGGTTGTTTCTCTTTTCTGCCTGCTGGCCTTGCCGGCACCATCCAACGCCGACGAGCCACAATTCCGCATCGGCACGGCCATTCTCGGCGATCTGAAATACCAACCCGGCTTCAAGCATTTCGATTACGTCAATCCGGATGCACCGAAGGGCGGGGAGCTGAAGCTTTCCGACGACGGTACTTTCGACACGCTCAATCCTGTTCTGCTGAAAGGCAATCCGGTCTCGGGCGTCGGCCTGGCCTTTGACACTTTGCTGAAGCATGCGGATGACGAGATTTCCTCCTCTTATGGCCTGTTGGCCGAGGGCGTTTCTTATCCGGATGATGTTTCCAGTGCGACGTTCCGTTTGCGGACGGAAGCCAAATGGGCGGATGGCACGCCGGTTACCCCTGACGACGTCATTTTCAGCTTCGAGAAATCCAAGGAGCTCAATCCGTTCCTGGCGAGTTATTATTCGCATGTGACGCGTGCCGAAAAGACCGGTGATCGGGACGTCACCTTCTCTTTTGATGTGAAGAACAATCGTGAGCTGCCTTTCATTCTTGGCGACTTTCCGGTCGTTTCGAAACATTGGTGGGAAGGCACGGGGCCTGATGGCAAGCCGCGCGACATTACGCGTACGACGCTGGAGCCGGTGATGGGCTCAGGTCCGTACAAGATCGTTTCCGTCTCTCCGGGTTCGACGATCCGTTACGAGCTGCGCGGCGACTACTGGGGTAAGAATCTCCCCGTCAACGTCGGTGGAAACAATTTCGGCGCGATCTACTACACCTATTACGCTGACAATGACGTGCAGTTCGAAGGTTTCCGGGCTGGCAATTTCGACTTCTGGCAGGAGACGTCCGCAAGCCGCTGGGCTACCGGTTACGATTTCCCGGCCGCCAAGGACGGCCGCGTCAAGCGTGAGGAAGTGGCGAATCCGCTGCGTGCCAGCGGGGTGATGCAGGCATTGATGCCGAATATGCGCCGCGACCAGTTCAAGGATCCGCGCGTCCGTGAGGCGTTGAACTACGCCTTCGATTTCGAAGAACTGAATCGCTCCATCGCCTTTAACCAGTATACCCGTGTGAACAGCTATTTCTTTGGCACCAAGCTTGCTTCATCCGGCTTGCCGCAAGGCGAGGAACTGAACCTGCTTAACGAGGTGAAGGACAAGGTCCCGCCAGAGGTCTTCACCACGCCCTATACGAACCCGGTCGGCGGCGATCCGCAGAAATTCCGTGATAATCTGCGCCAGGCCGTAGCGCTGTTCAAGGACGCTGGCTATGTGCTCAGGGGCAACCAGATGGTCAACGCCCAGACGGGACAGCCTTTCACCTTCGAAATCCTGCTGAACAGTCCCTTCGTGCAAAAATGGGTGGTGCCCTATACCCAGAACCTGAAGAAGATCGGCATCAATGCGAGCGTGCGCATCGTCGATCCGTCGCAATATATCAATAGGTTACGTAGCTTCGACTATGACATGATTTGGGTCGCGCTGGGGCAAACCCTCAATCCCGGTAACGAGCAGCTCGATTTCTGGGGCTCAGCTTCGGTGAATCGCCAGGGCTCTCGAAACTATGCGGGCATTGCCGATCCTGGCATCGACGCGCTGATCACCAAGGTCATTCTGGCAAAAGATGTGACTGAGAAGGACGCGTCGACCAAGGCGCTCGACCGTGTCCTGCTTGCCCACCACTACGTCGTGCCGCTGTTTTACCGCATGAGTGTCAACATCGCCTATTGGGACAAGTTCGAGCGACCACCGCAACTGCCGGAATATTCGCTCGGCTTCCCCGATCTCTGGTGGTCGAAAAGCGCGGCAAAATGAGCGGCTCTTGCATTGGCGGGCAGGCTGGGCTCCAAATGCCCAATGCCGATTCGGCGGTTTAGACCTGAAATGAATGACGACGCCGGGCTTTACGCGGCGGAAGGGAAAGTGAATTGATCGACGGATGGATTAGGGCCAGGGCAGGCATGTTCCTCGCTGAGGGAGTGACGGGCTGATGGGTGCCTATATCCTCAGGCGTCTGCTGCTGATGATCCCGACCATTGTCGGTATCATGGCGATCTCCTTTACCATCGTGCAGTTCGCGCCCGGCGGCCCGGTCGAGCAGATGATCGCGCAATTGACCGGCCAGGCCGACAATGCCAGCGGCCGCCTCTCCGGCGGCGGGGATATGCTGGCCCAGCAGGCGACCGACGATGGCGGCTCGAAATATCGCGGCGCGCAAGGGCTTGATCCGGAGCTGATCGCCAAGCTCAACAAGCAGTTCGGCTTCGATAAGCCGCCGCTCGAGCGCTTCGGGCAGATGATGTGGAACTATATCCGTTTCGATTTCGGCGAGAGCTTCTTCCGCAATACCTCGGTACTCGATCTCATCGGGCAGAAGTTGCCGGTGTCGATCTCGCTCGGCATCTGGATCCTGATCTTCTCCTACGCCATTTCGATCCCGCTCGGCATCCGCAAGGCCATCCAGGACGGCTCGACCTTCGATGTCTGGACCTCGGGCATCATTATCGTCGGCTATGCCGTCCCGAGCTTCCTCTTCGGCATCATGCTGATCGTGCTCTTCGCCGGCGGATCCTTCTTCGACTGGTTTCCGCTGCGCGGCCTCGTCTCGGACAATTTCGCCGATCTCAACTGGTGGCAGAAGATCCTCGATTACCTCTGGCATCTCGTCCTGCCGTTGATCTCGCTGTCGCTCGCCGCCTTCGCCACCACAACGCTGCTCACCAAGAATTCCTTCATCGAGGAAATCAAAAAGCAATATGTCATCACCGCCCGCGCCAAGGGGTTGAGCGAGCGGCGGGTGCTCTACGGCCATGTTTTCCGCAACGCCATGCTCATCGTCATCGCCGGCTTTCCCGGCGCCTTCATCTCCGCTTTCTTCACCGGCTCGCTGCTGATCGAGAACATCTTCTCGCTCGATGGCCTCGGCCGCCTCAGCTACCTCTCCGTCGTCCAGCGTGACTATCCGATCGTCTTCGCGACGCTCTTCATCTTCTCGCTGCTCGGCCTGTTCGTCGGCCTGATCTCGGACCTGATCTATACCTGGATCGACCCGCGCATCGATTTCGAGCGGAGGGACGTCTGATGGATGCAGCGAGCAATTCGCCGGCGGCAACGGTCAAGCCGCCGCGCAAGGGTCTCTTCTCTCCGACCAATCTTCGCCGCTGGCAGAATTTCAAGGCGAACCGCCGTGGCTACTGGTCCCTGTGGCTGTTCCTGGTCCTGTTCTTTCTCAGCCTTGGGGCGGAATTCATCGCCAACGACCGGCCGATCCTTGTCTCCTACAAGGGCCAGATCCTGATACCGGTCCTGATCGATTACCCCGAGGAGGAGACATTCGGGGGCTTCCTGGCACAGACGGATTACCGCGCCCCGGATATCGAGGATGAGATCAATGCCCACGGCTGGATGATCTGGCCGCCGATCCATTATTCCTATCAGACCGCCAATTCCAACCTGCCGCAGGGAAAATCGGCCCCGACGCCGCCCTTCTGGCTGATGAGCAAGGAGCAGCGCTGCTCCGGCTATGCCCAGGGAGTTGCCGATCCGAACTGCAACTGGAGCAATCTCAACTGGCTTGGCACGGACGACCAGGCGCGCGATGTCTTTGCGCGCATGATCTACGGCTTCCGCATCTCGGTGCTGTTCGGCCTGGTGCTGACCATCTGCTCGGCGGTCGTCGGCGTGGCTGCCGGCGCGACCCAGGGCTATTTCGGCGGCTGGACCGATCTTCTGATGCAGCGTTTCATCGAGATCTGGTCGTCGATGCCGGTGCTTTACATCCTGCTGATCATTGCCTCGGTGCTGCCGCCCGGCTTCTTCATTCTGCTCGGCATATTGCTGCTGTTTTCCTGGGTGGGTCTCGTCGGCGTCGTGCGCGCCGAGTTCCTGCGGGCGCGCAATTTCGAATATGTGCGCGCCGCCCGCGCGCTCGGCGTCAACAACATCACCATCATGTATCGCCACCTGCTGCCCAACGCCATGGTCGCGACCTTGACCTTCGTGCCGTTCATTCTCTCCGGCTCGATCACGACGCTGACCTCGCTGGACTTTTTAGGCTTCGGCATGCCCCCCGGCTCGCCGTCGCTCGGCGAAATGATCGCGCAAGGGAAATCCAACCTGCAGGCGCCGTGGCTCGGCCTCTCCGCCTTCTTCACCATGTCGATCATGCTGTCGCTTTTGATCTTCGTCGGCGAAGCCGTGCGTGATGCGTTCGATCCGAGGAAGACGTTCCGATGAGCGACAATTCGACCCCCTTGCTGTCTGTCCGCAATCTGTCCGTTGCCTTTCATCAGGGCGGCCGAACCTCGACCGCCGTCGACGGCATCTCGTTTGATATCCATAAGGGCGAAGTGCTGGCGCTGGTCGGCGAATCCGGCTCCGGCAAGTCGGTCTCGGCCAATTCGATCCTGAAGCTGCTGCCCTATCCGTCCGCCAGCCACCCCTCCGGCGAAATCCTGTTCAAGGGCAAGGACCTGTTGAAGGCATCGGACAATGAGCTGCGTGCCGTGCGCGGCAACGACATCACGATGATCTTCCAGGAGCCGATGACCTCGCTCAATCCGCTCCACTCGATCGAAAAGCAGATCACGGAAATCCTGGCGCTGCATCAGGGCGTGGTCGGCCAGCAGGCCCGTCGCCGCACGCTGGAGCTTTTGAACCAGGTCGGCATTCGCGAGCCGGAAAAGCGTCTGAAGGCCTATCCGCATGAGCTATCCGGCGGCCAGCGCCAGCGCGTGATGATCGCCATGGCGCTTGCCAACCGGCCGGAGCTCCTGATCGCCGACGAGCCGACCACGGCGCTCGACGTGACGGTGCAGGCGCAGATCCTCGAACTGCTGCGGGACCTCAAGGGCGTGCACGGCATGTCGATGCTGTTCATCACCCATGATCTCGGCATCGTCCGCAAATTCGCCGACCGTGTCTGCGTCATGACCAAGGGCCATATCGTCGAAACCGGGACGGTCGAAGAGGTCTTCACCAACCCGCAGCACGAATATACCCGCCATCTGCTCGCCGCCGAGCCGCGCGGCGAGCCGCCGGTCAGCGACACCAGCAAGCCGGTGGTCATGGAAGGCTCCGACATCAAGGTCTGGTTTCCGATCAAGGCCGGGCTGATGCGCAAGGTGGTCGATCATGTGAAGGCCGTCGATGGCATCGATCTGAAACTTCGCGCCGGCCAGACGCTCGGCGTCGTCGGCGAGAGCGGCTCCGGCAAGACGACGCTCGGCCTGGCGCTTGCCCGGCTGATCTCCTCCAAGGGCCGCATCGCCTTCGTCGGCAAGGATATTGCCAATTATTCCTTCAAGGAGATGCGGCCGCTGCGCAGCCAGCTACAGGTCGTCTTCCAGGACCCTTACGGCTCGCTCAGCCCGCGCATGTCGGTCGGTGACATCATCGCCGAGGGGCTGAAGGTGCATGAAGCATCCCTGTCGGCGGAAGAGCGCGACCGGCGTGTCTGCTGGGCACTGGAGGAGGTCGGCCTTGATCCTTTGACCCGGTGGCGTTTCCCGCATGAATTTTCCGGCGGCCAGCGCCAGCGCATCGCCATTGCCCGCGCCATGGTGCTGAAGCCGCGCTTCGTCATGCTGGACGAACCGACGTCAGCGCTCGACATGAGCGTGCAGGCCCAGGTCGTTGATCTGCTACGTGACCTGCAGCAGCGTCATGACCTTGCCTATCTCTTTATCAGCCACGACTTGAAGGTGGTGAAGGCGCTTGCCAACGACCTGATCGTCATGCGCTTCGGTAAGGTGGTGGAGCAGGGTCCGTCGGCGGATATTTTCCGCGCGCCGCAAGAGGATTACACCAAGGCGCTTCTCGCCGCCGCGTTCAACATCGAGGCGGTGCCGACCGCCGCCATCCAGCAGTAGAGACCAGCGCCATGTCCAGCAAAAGTCCCGTTCTCGTCGATCTCAAGTTCAATCCGGAGAGCGTCGCCAAGGTCCTCAAGACCGCGTTCAGCGATCGCGGCAGCATCAATCTTGCTGATCCTGCCACGAAGGATCTGGATCTGAGCCATGTCGACTATGCGCTTCTGTGGAAGCCGGATGCTGATCTCTATCAGCGCGCGCCCAATCTCAAGGCCATCTTTTCCGGCGGCGCCGGGGTCGATTCCCTGATCACTGCCGCCACTCCGCGAGATATTCCTATCGTTCGCTTCGTCGATCGCAGCCTGACGGTGCGCATGTCGGAATGGGTCGTGCTGCAATGCCTGATGCATCTGCGCAATGTCTGCGGTCATTTCAGGCACCAGCGTAAACACGTCTGGGGTCGGCCGGCGGGGCTTGAGGCGCGCGATGTCACCGTCGGCGTCATGGGGCTCGGCGTTCTCGGCCTCGATGCCGCCGCCAAGCTCAAGGTCATGGGCTTCGACGTCATCGGCTGGTCGCGGCAGAAGAAGCATATCGACGGCATGGAAACCTTCGACGCCGGCGAGATCGATGCCTTTCTCGCAAAAACGGATATTCTCGTTGGCCTGCTGCCGCTGACGCCGGAGACGACGGCGCTCTACAATGCCTCGCTATTTTCGAAGCTCCGTCGCGATGGTGCGCTGGGCAAGCCGGTGTTCATCAATGCCGGGCGCGGCAAGAGCCAGGTTCAGGCGGATATCGTCTCGGCAATCGAGACCGGCATCCTCGGCGGCGCGTCGCTCGATGTCTTCGAGGTTGAGCCGCTGCCGGCCGACGACCCGCTCTGGGGCCTGGAGAACGTCGTCATCACCCCTCACGATGCGGCGGTCTCGGAAGAATACTCGCTGATGCGGCATGTCGAGGAGCAGATCGCCCGTTTCGAAAGCGGCGAGCCGCTGCAATATCAGGTGGACCGCAGCCTCGGCTATTGATCGAGGCCTCGTCGCAAGAGCTGAAAACTTAGGCATGCATTGCCGGTAAAGCGCAGCCGCGTGTCCAAATGATTATCAATTTTGCTTCAGTGACTGGACTTTCCCTCAACTTTTTTGATAAGACTAGAACTGTATCCGCCCGCCGGCCTGTGTGGCCGCGGCGTGAGGTGGGCGCAGGGAGACGGGCAGGAACGACATGACGAAGACCGATATTGCCGCCCGTGTCTATAACCATACCTGGAAGCTCGACCCGATCGTCCGCAGTCTGATCGATACGGATTTCTATAAGCTCCTGATGCTGCAGATGATCTGGAAGCTCTATCCGGATGTCGATGCCACCTTCTCCCTGATCAACCGCACCAAGAGCGTCCGGCTCGCCGAGGTGATCGACGAGAAGGAATTGCGCGAGCAGCTCGATCACGCCCGCACGCTCCGGCTTTCGAAGAAGGAGATGATCTGGCTGGCGGGTAACAGCTTCTACGGCCGCGCCCAGATCTTCGAGCCGGAATTCCTGACCTGGCTGTCGAATTTCCAGCTTCCGGAGTATGAACTGTCGAAGCGTGACGGCCAGTATGTTCTCGATTTCCACGGCTCGTGGAAAGAAACGAGCATGTGGGAAATTCCCGCACTCGCCATCATCAACGAGCTTCGTTCGCGCACGGCGCTGAAGGCGCTCGGTCCTTTCACGCTCGATGTCCTCTATGCACGCGCCAAGGCGAAGATGTGGGAGAAGGTCGAGCGGCTGAGGGAATTGCCCGACCTGCACATTTCCGATTTTGGCACGCGTCGCCGTCATAGCTTCCTCTGGCAGCGCTGGTGTGTTGAGGCGCTGAAGGAAGGTGTGCCCCACGCATTCACCGGCACGAGCAATGTTCTTCTTGCCATGGATTCCGATCTCGAAGCCGTCGGCACCAATGCGCACGAGCTGCCCATGGTGGCAGCGGCCCTTGCGAAGACCGACGAGGAACTTGGCAAGGCGCCTTACAAGGTGCTGCGCGACTGGAACCGCCTTTACGGCGGCAACTTGCTGGTGGTCCTGCCCGATGCCTTCGGCACGGCCTCCTTCCTGCGCAACGCCCCGGAATGGGTGGCCGACTGGACCGGCTTCCGTCCGGACAGCGCGCCCCCGATCGAAGGCGGCGAGAAGATCATCGACTGGTGGAAGAAGATGGGTCGCGACCCGCGCCAGAAGCTGCTGATTTTCTCCGACGGTCTCGACGTCGATGCGATCATCGCCACCTACAAGCATTTCGAGGGCCGCGTGCGTATGGGCTTCGGTTGGGGCACCAATTTGACCAATGATTTCGCCGGCTGCGCGCCCACCGAGATCCACGGCCTCAACCCGATCTCGATCGTCTGCAAGGTCATCGAAGCCAACGGCCGCCCGGCCGTCAAGCTCTCCGACAATCCGCAGAAGGCGACCGGCGAACCGGCCGAGGTCGAACGCTACCTGAAATTCTTCGGCGCCGAGGATCGCGTCGATCACGAGGTGGTGGTGTAGCGGCGGTATCCGCCTTTTTTCCAGCAAAACCCAAAGCGCCGTCTGCGCGTGAGCAATGCCAATGCCGGCTGATTACAGCGCTGGTGTTAAGTGCCTGCTTGCTCGTGCTAAAAAGGCGTATAGTCTGTAAGTACGGTCCGGTCGGGCTGAGTGGGGAAAGGCAGTGCGTATGGGTATTGTTGGCGCGCGCGGTCGGTCGATCGCGGTATTGCTTCTATGTCTGTTTGGGCTTGCCTTGCCCAACGTGGTCTTTGCGCAAAGTGCTGCCACGACGCCGGCCGCCACCGCCGCGCCACCACCGGAGAAGGTCCGCGAACTCATTCAGTTGATGAATGAGCCTGACGTCAAGCAATGGCTTGCGGCGCAGGTGAACCCCACGTCGTCAACCACCACCGCTGCCGCCAGCGACCCCGGCATGGGCGGTGACCAGATGTCGGAACTGTCGAATACGCTCGGCCATACCCGCCGGCATTTGGAAATAGTGTCAGGTGCGGTGATGACATTGCCTTCGGAGGTGATGGCGGCATCACAGAAGTTGGAAGACGAGGGCGAGGCGGCTGGCCGGCTGCGCATTGGCATCCAGGCGCTGGTGCTGTTTTTCCTCGGTCTTGTCGCCGAATGGGTGGTTGGGCGCTTGATCAACGCCAAGCATACGCAGCGGACGAAAGAGGCGGCTGGTGTCGAAACCGAGCTGCAGGCCGCCCGCTTCCAGTTCATGGGTGGCGTGATACCGGCCATCGTTCACGGTCTCGCGACACTGATCCCGCTTCTTATCTTCGACTGGCCGCCGATCATCGAAAGTTTTGCGATTGCCTGCGTCATCGCATTCGTTTCCATGAGGCTGGCGATCTCGATCGGCAAACTACTGATGGAGCTGATCGCGATGCGCCGGGCGAGCGATGTTCTGGATGAGGATGCCGGTGTCGCGCGCATCGCGGAACGGCGGCGGGTGGCGACTTATTGGTATCGGCGCTGCACATTGTTCGCCATCTATTTCGCCTGCGGTTGGGCGGTGATGCAGGTGATAGTGCCCCTCGGTTTTTCCAATGGCGCCCGCTATCTCGTCGGCTACACGCTCGGTATCGGCCTGTTTCTGATTGCCGTGGAAGCTGTCTGGTCACGTCCGTCGCAGCCAGGGAAACCTGGCAGAACGGCGATCTCCTGGCTGTTGACGATTTACTTCGCGGCACTTTGGTGCCTATGGGTGACCGGCTTCGAAGGCCTGCTCTGGGTTGGCATCTATGTCATTCTGCTGCCGCGCGCGCTTTCGGTGTCGTCGCGGGCTGTGGAGGCATTGCATGATGCGGCCGGCGGCGTCTTTGGCGCCGGCAGTGTTGCGGCCGTGTTTCTCGACCGCGGCGTTCGTGCCGTGATCATCACGTTTGCCGCTTTCTGGCTCGGCCGGATGCTGGGCGTCGAAGCGGATATGGTGATGAGGACGCCTGAATCCGGCATCGATCGCATCGCGCGCGGTCTTCTCGGCGGCATCGTCGTCCTGCTCGCCGCCGATCTGATCTGGCATCTGGCCAAGACCTATATCGACGGCAAGCTGATGCAGGCATTGCCGCTCGTCAGCGATTCCGAAGAGCTGAGGGCCAGCCGCGCGCGGCTGCAGACGCTGCTACCGATCTTCCGCAACATCCTCGCGGTCGTCATCGTCATCATCGCCATCATGATGGTACTGTCGGGGCTCGGCATTCAGATCGGGCCGCTGATCGCCGGCGCCGGCGTTGTCGGGGTTGCCGTCGGTTTCGGCGCGCAAACCGTCGTCAAGGATGTCATCAGCGGCATGTTCTATCTCTGGGACGATGCCTTTCGCGTCGGCGAATATATCGAAAGCGGCAACCACAAGGGCGTGGTGGAATCCTTCAGCCTGCGCTCGGTGAAACTCCGCCACCAGCGTGGGCCGCTGGCAACCGTTCCCTTCGGCTCGCTTGGCGCGGTCAACAACATGAACCGCGACTGGGCGATCGACAAGATCATCGTCAAGGTCACCTACGATACCGACCTGGTGAAGATGAAGCGGATCATCAAGGATATCGGCCAGCGCCTGATGGATGACCCGGAGCTCGCTCCCAACATCATTCAGACATTGAAGATGAAAGGGGTCGAGCAGTTCGGCGATTTCGCGATCGAGATCCGGCTGGCGATCACCACCAAGCCCGGTGAACTCTCAGCCATCCGCCGCAATGCGCTGGCGATGATCAAGCAGGCCTTTGACGAAAACGGCATCCAGTTCGCATTCCCGACCGTACAGGTGTCAGGCGACAGGGATGCCGCTGCCGTGGCGGCACGGCAGCTCATCGAGATGCGGACGGCGAACGTCGAACAGCAGGCTGGCTAGCGCCGGCTGTTCAGAACGTTTCCTTGTAGGGGCGCAGGTCGATTTCCTGGGTCCAGGCGGAGGGGTGCTGGCGGTGGATATGCCAGTAGGTCTCGGCGATGGCGTCGATGTTGAGCAGGCTGTCTGTCTGTACCTCTGGTCGCCTCAACCGCAATCTGTCGCCGTCGATGCCGCCATCGATGATGGTGTGGGCGACATGCAGGCCGAGCGGCCCGAATTCCCGCGCCATGCTCTGGCTGATCATTCGCAAGCCCGCCTTGGCGGCGGCGAATTGCGCGTAACCGGCCTTGCCGCGCAAGCTGGCCGAAGCGCCGGTGAAGATCACCGTGCCGCGCCCGAGAGGAGCGAGATGCCGGGCGGCCTCACGCCCGACGAGAAAGCCGCCGAAGCAGCAGATGCGCCAGAATTCCTCGAACTCGGCGGCGGTGACGTCGCGAAAGCCGATGGGGCGGTTGATGCCGGCGTTGAAGACGATGAAGTCGGGCGGGTCGATCTCATTTCGCGGCGCAAACGCATGGTCGAATAGCCGCGTCACTGCTGCCTCGTCGGTAGCATCCGTCTCGATCGCTTCGGCGCTGCCGCCGGAGACATTGATACCGTCGGCGACCTTGGTGATCTTGTCCAGGGTCCGGCCGGCGATGATGACATGATAGCCCTTGTCGGCCAGTAGCCGGCAAAGCGCCGCGCCAAGCCCTTGTTCGGCTCCCACACCCACGATGACGGCGCTTGGCGTGCTCATTCCGCTGCCTCCCTGGTCTCGAGTGTCGGATAATCCGTGTAGCCCTCGGTGCCGCCACCGTAGAAGGTCGGGCGATGATAGGGGGTGAGGGACGCGCCTTGGCGAATGCGCTCCGGCAGATCCGGGTTGGCGATGAACAGGCGACCGAAGGCGATGGCGTCGGCATGACCGGCGGCAAGCGCTGCCTCAGCGGTCTCCGGCTTGAAATTGCCCGCCGCGATCAGCGTTCCCGACCAGGCGGGGCGGAAAAGCTCTATGGCCGAGGGCACGTTCTTGTGGTCGACTTCGGCCTGGCCGGCACCGCTCGCGCGTGGCTCGATCAGGTGCAGATAGGCAAGATGCAGCCGATCGAGTTCGCGGATGACATGACCGTAGAGCCGCAGCGGATCGTCCTCGCCGCTATCATTGGCAATGCCGAAGGGGGAGAGGCGGACGCCGACGCGATTCGAGCCCCAGACCTTGGAAACCGCCTCGACCACGTCGAGCAGCAGTCGCGTGCGGTTCTCGATCGAGCCGCCATATTGGTCGGTGCGCTGGTTCGAGCGGGCCTGCAGGAATTGTTCGATCAGATAACCGTTGGCGCCGTGGATTTCGACGCCGTCAAAGCCGGCCTGCTTCGCATTGGCCGCGGCCTGGGCGTAGACGTCGATCAACAGCGGCATCAGATCGATATCGATCGCCTGTGGGGTCTCGAAGGGCACGCGCTCGAACGAGGCGGTGAAGGCTTGACCGGATGCGGCAACCGCCGAGGGCGCGATCGGCGCTGCGCCGCCGGGCTGGTGCGACGAATGGGAGATGCGGCCGACATGCCAGAGCTGCAGGAAGATCTGCCCGCCCTTGGCGTGAACCGCGTCGGTCACGGCCTTCCAGCCGATGATCTGCTCCAGCGTATGGATGCCCGGCGTTGCCGGCATGCCCTGTCCGCTCGGAGAAATCTGCGAGCCCTCCGAAATGATCAGCCCGCCCTCGGATGCGCGTTGCGCGTAATATTCGACGTTCATCGGGGAGGGGACGTTGCCCGGCTGGCTCGCCCGCATGCGCGTCAACGGCGCCATGACGACACGATGCGCCAGTTCGTAAGGACCGACGGACAACGGCGAAAATAAAGTAGCTGTCATGCAAATCACCTGCCTGGAGCGAATTTTGCTCGCCGGGGCGGAAGGGCCGGTCACCGGCGAATCGGTCTCGGGAGAGTTGGAATAAGATGATGGCCATCATTTATTCCAACAATCGGACGTGCGCAACCAAATCTCGTTCAAGTCTAATGCGCAAAATTGCATTTCCGGAAGTTTCCAAGCGCGGAAATTTCGAGATTCTCGGCCACTACGCCGCAATCTTGCGGAGAAAAACCAGAATCGCGCCATTGAATTGCGCCGGGCGCTGCAACGGCGCGAAATGGCTGACGCCCGGTAGCAGGATCAGCTCCGCGCCGGGGATGCTGCGGGCGAGATGGTCGGCATGCTCTCGTTTGATGAACTCGTCATGCTCGCTGTGCACGATCGTGACCGGCACGTCGATCCCGGCAAGATCGGCGACGGAATAGTTCGGCTGGGTCCGCTGCATCAGGCCGACCGCCTCGACGAAGGCGTCGAACTGATCCGGCGTTGCAGACAGGGCGGCGTAATCCTTGACGTGCCGGGAAAAGCAGCGGTCGACGATCGGCGTGGGCACGAACTCCTTGGCGCCGCTGGGATCCATGTTGCAGGCAAAAAACAAGACGCCGGCGATGCGGGCCGGATAGGCCCTGGCGAGGATCAGGCCGGTGCACGCGCCGTCGCTCCACCCGACGATGGCGGCTTTGTCGATGTTGAGCCTGTCCATCACCGCCAGCACATCGGCCGCCATCAGTTCATACGTGTAAGGCCGCTCATCGCGCGTGCTGCGGCCATGGCCTCGGCTGTCGATGATCACCGCCTGGTAGCCGGCCTCGATCAGCGCCGGCACCTGATGGCCCCAATTGCCGCTGTTTCCGAGGCCGCCATGCAGTAGGATGACCGGCTGGCCTTTCCCGTAGGCCGCATACCAGATGCGGGCACTGTCATGCTCGACATGGCCTTGGGCATTCGTGGCGGGCAGGGGGGCGGCACCTTCAGCCGCAAATATCTCGAGATCGTCGTCCTGGAATTCCATGCTCATCTCTCCCCCGTGATGAGTGCCTCTCGGCATTAGCATAGCCGAAATCTAGGTCAGGCGATCTATCCGGGCAAGCCGCCCCAGGCAGATCATCATCACTCCGCCCGCTCCCATCACGCCGTCACAAACCGCCGCAGCGCATCCGCCAATTCACTCGTCCCGTGGCGAATCTCGCCGACATCGCGCTCGGCATCTATTCGGCCGGCATTATGTGCCTCGTAGAGTTCCGTGACGAGCCGGGCATAGCTCTCGGAAAGACCGCCACGGGTCAGGACCCCTTCCCATTGCGACCGTGGCAGTTCCCGGGCAATGACGGGATGGGCAACAAGCGAGGCGATGACGGTTGCGACGTCGTTTGGCGTATATCGCCGCGGACCCTCGGCATGGACAATCCGTAGGTGCGTTCCCTCGTCCTCAAGAAGCAGATCGGCGGCTATGGCGCCGACATCGAAGGCGGAGACGGTCGGGAACAGCTTTGTCAGCGGATGATGAAAGCTATGCAGCTGGCCGGTCTCGACCGCTACTCGCGTCACCCGCGACCAATTTTCCATATGCTCCGCCGATCGCAGGAAGATAGTGCGCGAGCGCAGTTCGCGTAGGCGCGCTTCCAAGGCGTTGAAGAGCAGCGTGATGCCGGTGCCCGACGTCACTTCCGCACCATAATCGGAGATGGCAAGCACCAATTCCGGATTTGCCCTGTCCAGTGCCTCGCCCATCGTCTCGATCAGCCGCAGCATCTCTGCCCGCGCATCGATCGCTCTGATATCGATAGGGCAGATGACCTGAACAGCGCGTGCGCCGTCGATTGCCTCGGTCAATGCGCCGACATCGTCTATATCAGCCACTGCGACCTCGCAGCCCAAATCGACAAATTCCTGAGACCTTGAGCGATCGCGCAGGATCGCGCGGACCGGCGCGTCTCTCTCTCGCAAGGCGGCGATTGTCGCGCGGCCAACTTTCCCGGTAGCGCCCAGAATTGCGAACATGATAATTCCTCCTGTCTTTCCAGAAGGCTTATCCGTCCGTTTGGTTCCCTTCGCGCCTATTCGGATGACGAATTGCGAGATCGGATGAAAATCGCAATCACTGACGCGTGCGGGCTATCATGCCGGGGGTGATGCCGAGGATACGCCGCATCCAGTGCGCCATATGGCTCTGATGGGCAAAACCCGCCTCCAGCGCAACCTGGCTCAACGGCATGTCTTCCGATAGGAGCATCAATTTGGCGCGCTCAACCCGGCGGGTCAGCACATACTGGTGCATGGGCATGCCGAAACTGGCGCGAAACAGCGGCTTCAGATGAGACAGGCTGAGCCCGACGACTACGGCCAAATCGGCAAGCGACAGGGATTGATCGATATGGGCTTCGATGAAGTCCACAAGACGCCGTCTTTGCAGCGCGCTGAGCGACCTCGCCATTGCGGGTTTCTCCCCTCCCGATGGGTTCCCGCTGTCCACCAGACGGATCGCAAGCGCCAAGGCGAGTGTCTCGGCATAGAGCCTGTCGGATGGCACGCTTGTCTCGAGTTCCGTCTTGATGGCCCAGGCGATCGACTCGATCCCGGTGTCGCGAAGCTGAAACTTGGGAACGAGGGAAATGGTCTCGGGGTCGCGTCCCATTGCCGTGGCCGCAGTGCTGAGGAGCTCGGGTCCGATGCTCAATCGCAAAATAGTGCAATCGGCATCATCCTCCCACCAGCCATCCAACCCGGCAGGCACGACGTCGATGTCGCCATGCTTCTGAATGCGGCGAGAGTGCCGGCCGTCGCACTGGCAATGCGCGTTCACGGCGCGTCCGAAATGAATGCCGAGCCGGTGCGATGTCAAACCGGGAACATAGGTGCGCCCGGCGCGGATATGGAGCAATTCCGCATCCAAGCCAGCCCAGCCAAGATGTCTGCTCGAAAGGAGGATGTTTGCCGCGCCGTTCTTTCCGAGATTGGTGTTGCCGAATTGATCCATGAATTCGCCCTTTCATAGAGGACGCTGTTGATGTGCTTCGATCATACATCTTTATTGATTGGCTAGGAGATCAACGTCACAGCCTTTGCCGAAGCGCCGCAAGCACGTCGACTGCCTTGGCAATATCCGCCGATTGAAAATCGACGGCAAGCGCTCCGATCCAGTTGCGACGAAGCTGGTCGGCAGCGCCATAAGCATCGTCGCCCTTGCCGGTCAGGACGGCGAGCTGTGCTTTCTTGTGATGCGGATTGTCTCGAAACTCCACCAGGCCGTCGCGGACGAGCTCGTTGACGATGCGCTGCACGCCTTGACGGGCAACGCCAGCCTCCTTGGCGATCTGCGCGACCGTGCGTCCTGTCCTTGGTCGAGCAATGGCGCCAAGCACCTGCCAGCGCGCGCTCGTCAGGCCGATCGGCCCGACGATCTCGTCGCCCCTCGCGAGAAGCCGCCCATTCAGGCGGAAGACTTCGAGGATCAGGCGGCCAAGTTCGTCTGCATCTGCGGGCATGTGTCGTGTTCTCTAACTGTGGAAATCAATATTGACAATATGTTGTCATTTATCGATGATGAGATCAATGTGAAATCGAACCTTGGAGTGAGAGGCATGAAGACGGAGTCTATTTTTCGCGTGGATAAGTTCGCGGTGCCGACGCAATCGCGCGATGCTTTCATGGCCCGGCTACAGGTTACGCATAAGACGCTGGGTGCCGCCGATGGGTGCGTGCAGAACCTGGTTCTTGAACAGGTGTCCGGAGCCGGGGAATTCAATGTCGTCACCATCGTCGAGTGGCGCGACACTGCCGCCTATGGAAATGCCAGGCAGGCCGCGCAGCAGAGGCAGAGGGAGAACGGCTTCGATCCGCAGAGCTACTTCCGCGAATTGGGCATCAAGGCCGATCTTGGGAACTACATGCCGATGCCGGAAGGGGTTTCCTCGATCCTCTAAACCCCTCCAACAAGGGCCGTCGAATGGGCCAGTGATTTTGCTTCGACAGCAGTCCGTGAATGAGGAGGGCGGTGCTTTACTGCGTGCCAAACGACGCCAGGTGCTCGAAAAGATCGCGCGCAGGCGCCGTCAATTCTTCTCCTGAGCGGACGCAGACCGACAGCCGGCGCGTCGCCCAGTCATCAGCAAGGTGGATGGCGGCGATCTTCGCGGATCTTCCGCAGCGTCGCGCCGCCGTCTCGGGCACGATGCCGAGGCCGACGCCGTCAGCCGCCATCTGGCAGATGCCCTCGAAGGTGCGCAGGCGCACCCGTGTCTTCAGCTTGACGCCGATCCTCGTCGCCTGAGCGTCGATGTGATCCTGCAACGCGCCGCCCGAGAGCCCGACGAAATGCTGATTAAGGATGTCCGCGAAGGCGACGCGCTTCTTCTCCACCAGCGCGTGATCGCGGGGCACGACCACCACCAGCCGGTCGATGGCGAAGGGGCGTAGCTCCAGGCCGCTGGTGTCGACCGCATCCGAGAGAATGCCGATCTCCGCCAGCCCGGCCGCGACGGCCTTGGCGGTCTCGATGCTCTGCCGTTCCTTGAGTGCGATGTCGATCTGTGGATGAGCCTTCATCCAGGGCGCGAGCCGTTCGGGCAGGAATTCGGTGATCGTGGCTGTGTTGGCCGCCAGTCGGATGGTCGCGCGCAGCCCGCTGGCATGCTCGCCAAGCTCGCCATGCATCTGCGCCATCTGCCGCTGGATCAGGCGGGCATGATGCGCCAGTGCCTCGCCAGCCGGCGTCGGCAAGACGCCGCGACGACCGCGCTCGAGCAGTTTGACTTCGCCCGTCGCCTCCATGTCACGCAGGCGCTCGCTGGCGGCGGGCAGGGAAAGCCCGACATCGGCCGCCCCGTGGGTGATGCTGCCGGCATCCACCACGGCGAGGAAAAGGCGAAGATCGGTCAGGTCGAAGCGCATGCGGACAAGCATAGCCGATACCCAGCCTTCGGAACAGCCGAAGTCTGGCTGTGGATCATCCGCATTGCGCCGGTCGCCAGATCCCCTATGTCAGCGGCATGATGGATCATTCGATATTGCTTGTTGTCGCCATCGCCGCGACCTTCTTTGCCGCCGGCATCGTCAAGGGCGTCACCGGCATGGGGCTACCGACGGTCGCCATGGGCGTGCTCGGCGGGCTGATCTCGCCGCTCGCCGCCGCCAGCCTGCTGATCGCCCCGTCCTTCGTGACCAATGTCTGGCAGCTCTTCGCCGGCCCGAAATTCGGCCCGCTCCTGCGCAGGTTCTGGCCGATGATGGTGGCGATTGTCGCCGGTACTGTCGCGGGCTCGTCGCTGCTGACCAGCGGCAGCACCGCGCTGACGACGGCAGCGCTTGGTGCGGCGCTGGTGATCTATGCCGCCTATACGCTCCTCGCCCGCCAGCTTCGCGTGCCGGCGGGGCTGGAGCCGTGGCTGTCGCCGGCCATCGGTCTTGTCACCGGTGCCGTCACCGGCGGTACAGGCGTCTTCGTCATCCCGGCCGTGCCCTATCTGCAGGCACTTGGTCTGGAAAAGGACGATCTGGTGCAGGCGCTCGGCCTGTCCTTCACCATCTCCACCATTGCGCTTGCGGCCGGGCTTACCTGGCGCGGCGCTTTCCAGCTCGACAATCTCGCCATGTCGGGGCTGGCGATCCTGCCAGCGCTTGCTGGCATGTGGACCGGGCAACTTATTCGCAACCGCGTCAGCCCAGCCACCTTTCGGCTATGGTTCCTGATCTGCCTGCTCCTCCTCGGCGCCGAGATGTTGGCAAGGCCATTTTTCTAAACGTTGAAACTGGCCCAACATCAGGAAAGAGCCCGGGTGGCGTTTGCCGGTATGACGCGTAGCGTCAGCCCCCAGAAGGCGAGGGCGAAGGCGCTGATGCCGGCGCCGAGCAGGCAGACTCCGGGCCAGCCGGCATGAGCATAGGCAAGCGTCGACATGGAGGAGCCGAACGCGCTGCCGATGGAATAGAAGACCATATAGCCCGCCGTCAGCCGGCTCTGCGCGTCGGGCCGCACGCGGTAGATCATCGCCTGGTTGGTGACATGCACGGCCTGCAGGCCGAAATCGATGACGACAACGCCAATGACCAGCCAGAGGATCGAATGCGGCAGCAGGGAGATCGGCCCCCAGGCCAGCAGCATCAGTGCGAGAGAGATACCCGTGGTGCGCTGACCCAATCCCCGATCCGTCCACCGACCGGCTCTGGTCGCGCCGAGCGCTCCGGCCACGCCGGCAAGCCCGAACAGGCCGATTGCCGTGTGCGACAGCGAGAAGGGCGGCGCGCTCAGCGGCAGGACGAGCGGTGTCAGCAGCGTCGTGATGTTGGCAAAGATCAACATGCAGATGATGCCGCGGATCAGCAGGGGCGGCTCGGTGACGAGAAGCCCGAAGAGCGAGCCGATCAGGCGTGGATAGGACATTGTTGTCGGGCGTGCTTCCTGCCGGGGCAGGGCTTTCCAGAGCAGTGCGACGATGACGAGCGTCGCAGCCGCCGAAGCGAGATAGACCGTCCGCCAGCCAGAGAGATCGGTGAGCGTGCCGGCAATGGTGCGGGCAAGCAGAATGCCGAGCACGATCCCGCTGGTGACGACCCCGACGATATGGCCGCGCTCGGCCGGTGGCGCAAGGCTTGCGGCATAGGCGACAAAGGCTTGCGTCACCACCGCCATCAGCCCCATCACCGTCATCGCCAAGAGCAGCATGTTTCCGCTGGACGCGAAGCCGATGGCGACCAGTGCCGCGACGGAAAGCAGCGATTGCGCGATCACCAGCCGACGCCGGTCGATAAGGTCGCCGATCGGAACCAGGAGGATCAGCCCCAATCCATAACCGAGCTGGGTTGCCCCGACGATCAGTCCCGCATGAGCGCGCGACAGGCCGAGATCGTCGGCCATCACATCGAGCATCGGATGCGCGAAATAGGCATTGGCGACGGCCAGCCCGCTCGCCACCGCGAAAAGCAGCATCAGCGCGCGCGACAGAGGCGGTGTTTGGCGCGGCTCGCCGTGACTGGACGCCCTCTGCTCCGTCTTGGCAAAATCGGCGTCCAGCACCACATCATCATCGGATCGCATCCCGGCTCCTCCATTGATTAGGTTTTATTATGAAACCATTTGATCAATAGCGGATCGGTTTTATAATGCAACTCCTATCTGTCGAAGGAAGAGGCATGGTCGCCCGGAAGAGTCTTAGCGGAAATTACTGCCCGAGCGCGCGATCACTGGATGTGATCGGCGACTGGTGGTCGCTGCTCATCGTCCGCGACGCCTTTGACGGGCTGACGCGCTTCGGCGAATTCCAGAAGAGCCTCGGCATCGCCAAGAACATTCTGGCCCAGCGGCTACGCACGCTGGTCGAGCGTGGCATTCTCATGTCGGTTCCAGCGGCCAATGGCGGCGCGCATCAGGAATATCACCTGACCGACATGGGCCGCGATCTCTTCCCGGTCATGGTGGCGCTGCGGCAATGGGGGGAGCGCTATCTGTTCGAACCGGGCGAGCCGCATTCAACGCTCGTCGAACGCGACACCGGCCGGCCCATCCGCCTTGATGTCCGAACGGATGACGGCAACGCGATTACCGCCGACAGGGCACTCATTCTCAAGGTGCCCGTCACGGACGAGGACTGACAGGTCGCGCCGCCAGCCGACCTTTGGCTCTCGCATATTCTTGTTCGTCGGCTTCCGTGCGCTTATGAAGTCCACAAAAGCCTGTCAGCTTACGCCCGCAAAGCTTCCCGACAGTGTCAGGTCGGGAAAATAGCCCTCCGCCTTGTTTCCGACAGTCTTCCCACCGGTGAGGCCTCCCTGGATTTCCGAACCGAAGAATGAATAGGGGAATGTCGGCGATACGGCGCTGACCTCGTCCAGGCGGCGGCGCAGTTCGGGCGGGATCTCGAATTCCACGGCTGCGAGATTGTCCTTGAGCTGGTCCAGCCTGGTGGCGCCGAGGATGACCGAGGCCACGCCCGGCTGCGTCATCACCCAGTTTACGGCCACCTGCGCCATGCTGCGGCCAAGCGCGGCCGATACTTTTTCAAGCTCGGCGACGATTGCCCAGTTCCGCTCGGTGAATTTCTGGAAGCCGGGATTGCTCGTGCCGCGTACCGTCTCAAGCCGCCCACTGACCTGCTCCTTCGAATCGGACCGGTATTTTCCGCTCAAGAAACCGCTTGCCAGCGGGCTCCAGACCATGATCCCCGCGCCGTAGCGGGTGCCAAAGGGGATGAATTCCTGCTCGATATTGCGCTCCGCCAGGGAGTATTCCATCTGCAGCGCCGAAACCGGCTCGTAACCCCGGTGTTCGGCCACGGCCTGCGCACGGCTGGCATACCAGGCCGGTACGTCCGAAAGGCCGACATGGCGCACTTTTCCGGAGCGGACGAGATCGTCGAGTGTACGCATGACCTCTTCGGGCGGCGTCAGCCGATCCCAGCAATGCAGCAAATAGAGGTCGATATGGTCGGTGTTCAGCCGCTTCAGCGAGCCCTCGACCGCGCGCAGGATGTTCTTGCGACCATTGCCGGCGGTGTTCGGATTGTTGCCGGCGATATTCATGCTGAACTTGGTCGCGATCACGGCCTCGTCACGCAGGCCGCGCTCAGTGATGAATTCGCCCAGCCACGCTTCCGATGTCCCGCCCGTATAGGCGTCGGCCGTGTCGAAGAAATTACCGCCGGCCTCGACATAGGCGTCGAACATGGCGCGCGCGGTGTCCTTGTCTGCGCCCCAGCCCCATTCCGTGCCGAAGGTCATGGCGCCAAGCGCAAGCTGCGGCACCTTCAGGCCGCTATTGCCGAGTGTGTAATAGGTCATGCCCATGGGTTTGATCCTCGCTTGTTGATCTCGTTTGCGCGGCAGGTTCTCCCGCATCGCGGTTCGCCAGGGTAGGATGCGCAAAAAGCCTCTATTCGATAAGATCGTTTATTCTTCATGCAGTATACGATATCATTCATGAATGGATCGCGATCTGCTTGCCCATCTCCCGGTTATCGTTGCCGTGGCCCGTCGCGGTGGCTTTGCCGCCGCTGCCGCCGAACTCGGCATGAGCCCGTCGGCGGTTAGCCATGCCGTGCGGTTGGTGGAGGAGCGGCTGGGCCAGCCGCTATTTGCCCGTACGACCCGCAGCGTGGCGCTGACGGATGCGGGCAAGAGTCTCGTCGGCACACTAACGCCGGCCTTGCAGGATATTCATGAGCGGATGGAGCGTATCCGCTCGGTCAAGGGCCGGCCGAGCGGCCTACTCCGGATTAATGCCGCGCGAATTAGCCTGCCGCTCGCCGTAACCCCGATCATTGCCGCGATGGCGGAGCGTTATCCCGATGTCGAGGTCGAGATATTCTCCGATGAGCGCCTGACCGATATCGTCTCCGAGGGTTTCGACGCCGGAATTCGCATCGGCGAGATGATCGCGCAAGACATGGTGGCGGTGCGGCTGACGCCGCCGTTCCGCTCCATCATCGTTGCCTCGCCCGGTTACATCGGCAGCTACGGTCGCCCGATGAATCTCACGGATCTTTCGCAGCACAATTGCATCGGCTACCGGCTCATTCGCTCCGGCGGACTCTATCAGTGGGACTTGGTACAGGATGGCCGTGATGTGGCCGTGGCGGTGCGGGGTTCGGCGATCGTCACGGAATCACACTCGGCCGTCGAGCTGGCGCTTGCCGGCGTTGGCCTTGCCTATGTGTTCGAGCCGCTGGTGAAGGCCGATATTGCCGCAGGCCGGCTCATTCAGGTGCTGGATCCTTACGCCGTCACCGAGGACGGCCTCTTCCTCTATTTCCCCCGACGCGCTGAACTGGCGCCGAAGCTCAGGGCCTTCATCGACACCGCCCGGAGCGTCGGCCGCGAATCTTAGATATGGCGCGGGCATAGGCAGTCTGATGTTGATGTCAGGAAATAAGTAGCCGTAGAGATGGCGGACAAGGTGGGATTCGAACCCACGGTACGCTTTCACGCACACACGCGTTCCAGGCGTGCGCCTTAAACCACTCGGCCACCTGTCCATCTGCACTTTCGCATCCGACGAAGGAGCTATTGTGGGAACGGCGCGATATATACCGATGATTTTTCAGGGATCAACCCAAATCTGACAGTTTTTTGACTTCTGGACAAAAAACTCTGGGCTTCGGCACCATTGCACTTGTTTCTCATGCAACTTATTTAAGGAAAAGGACGGAGTTTAGTGCTGTTGGCCAGTCGTGTATGGCCGAGAGTTATGAGTATCGGGAGGAGTTCGTGCGTTTCCTGTTGCGTTTTGCCAGCCTAGTCGCGCTGGTGGTTGCCGTGGTTGCGGGAACTATCGATTCTATCCAGTCGGTCGCGGCGTCTGCCGTGGTGATGACGCCGATGGGGGATGCCTGGAAGGATGTGAGCCCGTCCTCGCTCGCCAATGTCCAGTCCTTGATCTCCTATTATATTCATCCCCGCCTCTATGATCTGGCGATGCAATGGCTGCTGTTCCAGCCGGCTTTCGCGGTCTTCCTGGTGCTCTCGCTGTTGTTGTGGATGGTGGCCTACAAGAAGCCGCCGGTTGCAGGCCGTTTCAGCGTCTAAGGCCGGCTGCTGTTCCTCGATATATGTTTCGAAAGCTGTTCCGGCTATGCAGTTCGGCGACGTCCGGAGGCGCATCGGCGGGGCTGTTTTTGCCTTGCTTGGCCGCTTGGTTGGCTAATAAAAACGCAGTTCGAGAGCGGAATTGTCCAAAAAACAGTCCCTTTGAGCGGGTTTTTGGCAATTCCCACAAATCTTTACCAACTGAAAAATTTCTGGTGAATTTTTCGTACAGCCATGCAAGGATGCGCGCCAGCTTGGCCTCGGGGGAGGCCGGCGGTTCCGCAGACATGTCCGGTCAACGGGCTTGCGGGAGGACCCAACAAGATAGAAACAACAGGGCTGCAACTCATGAAAAAATCCCTTTTGACGCTTTTCGCCTTGGCTGCCATGTCGGCAACGGCGCTTGCGGCCGACATCAAGCCGGCGATCGTCTACGGCACCGGCGGCAAGTTCGACAAGTCCTTCAACGAAGCGGCCTATAACGGCGCCGAAAAGTTCAAGAAGGAAACCGGCATCGCCTATCGCGACTTCGAACCGACCGGCGACACCCAGGGCGAACAGGCGCTGCGCAACTTCGCCAGCAAGGGTTTTAACCCGGTGATTGCCGTTTCCTTCGCCTGGACCTCCGCTCTCCAGAAGGTTGCAGCCGAATATCCGAAGACCGAATTCGTTCTGATCGACGACAGTCTTGATCTGCCGAACGTCCGTTCCGTCAAGTTCAAGGAAAATGAAGGCTCGTATCTCGCCGGCGTCATGGCCGCTCTGTCTTCGAAGACCGGCAAGATCGGTTTCGTCGGCGGCATGGACATTCCGCTGATCCGCAAGTTCGAATGCGGCTACGAACTGGGTGCCCGCGCCGCCAATCCGAAGATCGAAGTCTTCCAGAACATGGCCGGCACGACCGGTGCTGCCTGGAACGACCCGGTTCGCGGCGGCGAGCTCACCAAGAACCAGATCGACCAGGGCGCAGACGTGGTCTACGCGGCTGCCGGCGCGACCGGCCTTGGCGTGCTGCAGACGGCTGCCGACAACAAGAAGCTTTCCGTCGGTGTCGATAGTAACCAGAACTACCTGCATCCGGGTTCGGTTCTGACCTCCGTCGTCAAGCGCGTTGACCTCGCAGTCTACAATGCCTTCAGCGATTCCAAGGCTGGCAAGTTTACGCCCGGCACGCAGGAACTCGGCCTCAAGGAAGAAGGCGTCGGCGTAGCTCTGGACGACAACAACAAGCCGCTCATCACCCCGGAAATCAAGTCCGCCATCGATAAGGCGACCGCCGATATCATTGCCGGCACGATCAAGGTACACGACTACACGACCGATAACGCCTGCCCGAAGAGCTGATATGAAATTAGGGCGTATGACGGCATCAAAACGTCATACGCCCTTTTCTTATCCGGAATTCTGATTTCTGGAGCCGTGTAGTGAGCCAATTGCCTGCCATCGAACTTGTGGGCATCGACAAGAAGTTCGGTGCCGTCCACGCCAATAAAGACATCAACCTGACCGTTTCCAAGGGTTCGATCCACGGGATTATCGGAGAAAACGGTGCCGGGAAGTCGACTCTGATGTCGATCATCTACGGCTTCTATCAGGCCGATAGCGGCGAGATCCGCATCAATGGCAATCCTATCGCCATCCGTGACAGCCAGACGGCCATCGCCGCCGGCATCGGCATGGTGCACCAGCATTTCATGCTGGTCGATAATTTCTCCGTGCTGGAAAACATCATGCTCGGTGCCGAAGGCGGAGCCCTTCTGGCCAAGGGCGTTGCTGCGGCCCGCGCCGAGCTTGGCAGGCTGGAGGCGGATTACGGGCTGGACGTCGATCCTGACGCCCTGATCGAAGAACTCCCCGTCGGCCAGCAGCAGCGCGTCGAGATCCTGAAGGCCATGTATCGTGGCGCCGAGATCCTTATCCTCGATGAGCCCACCGGCGTGTTGACGCCCGCCGAAGCCGACAACCTGTTCCGGATCCTGCGCGTGCTGCGCGACCAGGGCAAGACCATCCTTCTCATTACCCATAAGCTGCGCGAGATCATGGCGATCACCGATACGGTATCGGTCATGCGCCGCGGCGAAATGGTGGCGACGCGCAAGACCGCCGAGACCACCGTCGAAGAGCTGGCCGAGCTGATGGTCGGCCGCCGCGTGCTGCTGCGTGTCGAAAAAGGCACCGCCCATCCCGGCGATATCCTGCTCTCTGTCCGTAACCTCACCGTCAAGGACGGTCGCGGTGTCACCATGGTCGACAATGTCTCCTTCGACGTGCGCGCCGGCGAGATCGTCGGCATCGCCGGCGTTGCCGGCAACGGCCAGTCTGAGCTGCTGGAGGCGATTGCCGGTATCCGCAAGCCGGCCTCGGGCGAGATCTGTCTGCACGGCAAGCCGATCGGCGCCGCCGATCCTGCCGCCCTGCGTGCCCTCGGCCTTGCCCATATCCCCGAAGATCGCCACCATATGGGCCTCGTCCTCAAATTCGAGGAATATGAGAATTCGATGCTCGGCTATCACCGTGACCCCAAATATGGCAGGGCCGGCCTGCTCGACCTCGATGCCATGCGCAAGGATGCGATCGAGAAGATCGAGAAATACGACATCCGCCCGCCGAACGCCCGGCTGAAGACCGCCAATTTCTCCGGTGGCAACCAGCAGAAGATCGTCGTCGCCCGTGAGATCGAGCGTGATCCGAAGGCCCTGCTGATTGGCCAGCCGACGCGCGGCGTCGACATCGGCGCCATCGAGTTCATCCATCGCCGCATCATCGAGATGCGCGACGCCGGCAAGGCGATCCTGCTGGTTTCGGTGGAGCTGGATGAAATCCGCGCGCTTTCGGACCGCATCCTCGTCATGTTCGCCGGCCATGTCGTCGGCGAAAAAACGGCTGACGCCGGTGAACAGACACTCGGCCTGATGATGGCCGGAATTGCCGCGTGAGGCCTTGATGAGTACCGCATCCGTTCCGCTCCCCAATTGGATCAATTACGGCCTGATCCCGCTGATCAATCTGCTGTTGGCTTTCCTGGTCTCCGGCCTCGTCATCTGGTTCATCGGTCAGAATCCGTTCGATGCTTTTGTATCTCTGGTGCAAGGGGCGCTCGGCAACGGCGAGTCCATCAGCTTCACGCTGTTTTATGCGACCAGCTTTATCTTCACCGGCCTGTCGGTCGCGGTCGCCATTCATGCTGGCCTGTTCAATATCGGCTCTGAAGGCCAGGCCTACATTGGCGGTCTGGGCGCGGCGCTGGTGGCATTGTCGCTGGACCGGTATGTGCCGTGGTATGTGACCATGCCGTTTGCGATGATCGGCGCTGCGCTTTTCGGTGCTGCCTGGGCGTTTATTCCGGCCTGGATGCAAGCCAAGCGCGGCAGTCATATTGTCATCACGACCATCATGTTCAATTTCATCGGCGCGCCGCTGATGGTTTTTCTGCTGTCGCACGTCCTGATCGTGCCGGGAAAACAGGCGGCGGAATCGCGCACCTTTCTCGAGGGTGGCCAATTGCCGAAGCTCGATTGGCTGATCAATATCTTCGGCTCGTCGATTGGCGCCGCGCCGCTCAACGTCTCGTTCCTGATCGCGCTGGTGATGTGCTTCCTCGTCTGGTTGCTCATCTGGCGCACCAAACTCGGCTATGAGATGCGCACGCTCGGCCTCAGCCCGACCGCCGCCATCTATGCCGGCATTCCCTATGCGCGCACCGTCATTATCGCCATGCTGATATCGGGCGGTCTTGCCGGGATGATGGCGCTGAACCCCGTCATGGGGGCGCAGGCTCGCCTTGGCGTCGAGTTCGTCGCCGGCGCCGGCTTTGTCGGCATCGCCGTATCGCTGATGGGCCGCAATCACCCGTTCGGCATCATCCTGGCTGCTATTCTGTTCGGCATTCTCTACCAGGGAGGCGACAGCGTTTCCTTCGATATGCCGGAGATCAATCGCGACATGATCGCGATGATCCAGGGACTGGTGATCCTGTTCGTCGGTGCACTCGAATACATGCTGCGCCCGACATTCGTGCGTCTCTATCAACTGTTCGGCAGGGCGTGAGGATCGACCATGGATTATTATGACATCCTCATCAGTGTGCTCGGCTCGACCATCCGCCTGTCGATTCCCTTGATCTTTACGGCACTTGCAGGTTTGTTTTCCGAGCGTGCCGGCGTTTTCGATATCGGCCTTGAAGGCAAGATGCTGGCCGCCGCATTTGCCGCCGCATGTATGGCGACGTTCACCGGATCCGCCTGGGCGGGGCTGGGCGCGGGCATCGTGGTCTCCGTCATATTCGGCCTGCTTCATGGCTTCGCCTCGATCACCAATCGCGGCAATCAGATTGTCTCCGGTGTTGCGATCAACTTTCTGATCGCCGGATTGACCGTCGTGCTCGGCCAGGCCTGGTTTGGCCAGGGCGGACGTACGCCACAGCTTGGCGCAGATGCGCGGTTCGTGCCGATCATCCTGCCGGGCGCCGATGCGATGCGCGGCGTGCCGATCGTTGGACCGCTCTATGCCAACGTCATTTCCGGCAATAACATTCTCACCTATCTTGCCTTCCTCGCCGTGCCGATTTCCTGGTGGATTCTGTACCGGACGCGATTTGGCCTGCGCCTGCGCGCCGTCGGCGAAAATCCCGGCGCTGTCGACACGGCCGGCATTTCGGTGACCTGGCTGCGTTATCGCGCATTGATCTGCGCCGGCATTCTCTGCGGCTTCTCCGGCACCTATCTCGCCATTGCCCAGTCGGCCGGCTTCATCGCCAACATGTCGGCCGGTAAGGGTTATATCGCGCTGGCCGCGTTGATCTTCGCCAAGTGGAAGCCGGTGCCGGTGATGCTGTCCTGTCTGCTCTTCGGCTTCCTCGACGCCTTCTCCAATTTCATGCAGGGCAAGTCGGTGCCTGGTATTGGCGAGGTGCCGGTACAGATTTTCCAGGCCTTGCCCTATATCCTCACCTGCATCCTGCTCGCAGGCTTTATCGGTGTCGCCAAACCGCCAAAGGCTGGTGGCGTACCCTATACCAAGGAGCGCTAGTCCATGTCGCATGATCTGTTCGAGGCCGCCCGTGGGGCGATGGCCTTTGCGCATGCCCCCTATTCGAAATTCCCCGTCGGCGCGGCCATCCGCGCCGAAGACGGCAAGATCTACGCCGGCGCCAATATCGAGAACCTGTCTTTCCCGCAGGGCTGGTGCGCCGAGCCGACCGCGATCAGCCATATGATCATGGGCGGCGCCAAGAAGATCGTCGAAATGGCCGTCATCGCCGAGAAGCTGCCGCTCTGCCCGCCCTGCGGCGGCTGCCGGCAGAAGATCGCCGAATTTGCCAGCAGGGAAACGCGCATCTATCTTTGCGACGAAACCGGCGTGAGGAAGACGATGACCATGGATGAATTGCTGCCCTTCAGCTTCGAAACCGAGTTACTCGGATGACCGCCGTCGATATCCTGGCCGCAAAGCTCGGCGATCTCCAGCCGCGCTATGGCATCGTCCTCGGCTCCGGCCTGGGTTCGCTTGTCGATCAAGTGCAGGACGCTGTGCGCATCCCCTATGCGGAGATTCCGGGCTTTCCCGTCAGCGCCGTTTCCGGCCATGCCGGCACGCTGGTTGCCGGTCGTCTCGGCAGCGTACCGGTCATCATGCTGTCCGGCCGCGTGCATTACTATGAAAAGGGCGACGCAAACGCCATGCGCGTGCCGATCGAGACGCTGAAAGCTCTCGGCGTCGATACGTTGATCCTGACCAACTCGGCCGGGTCGCTGCGCGAGGAAATGCCGCCGGGATCGGTGATGCAGATCACCGACCACATCAATTATTCCGGCATGAACCCGCTGATCGGCGAGGAAAGCGACAAGCGTTTCGTCGGCATGACCAGCGCCTATGACAGTGATCTCATCATGCGCATGCGCAAGGCGGCGGAAAAGGCCGAGATCAAGCTGTCACACGGCGTCTATATGTGGTTCTCCGGCCCGAGCTTCGAAACGCCGGCGGAAATCCGGATGGCGCGCATCTTGGGCGCCGATGCCGTGGGCATGTCGACGGTGCCGGAGGTCATTCTGGCGCGTCTTTTCGGTCTAAGGGTTGCCGCAGCCTCCGTCATCACTAACTATGGGGCTGGCATGACCGGCGCCGAGCTGACGCATGAGGAGACCAAGGACATGGCTCCGGTCGGCGGCGCCCGTCTCGCGGCTATCCTGACAGAAATGATTGCGGACGGAGGAAACTGACAATGACGAGCCATTCCCTGAGAGAAACGGCGGCCGTTGCGCTTTCCCTTCTCGATCTCACCAATCTCAAGGATGATTGCACGCCGGCCCAGATCGAGACGCTCTGCGCCCGCGCCCAGTCGCCCTTTGGCAACACCGCCGCCATCTGTATCTGGCCGCGCTTCGTCGCCCAGGCACGCGGCATCCTCGGCACCGATCATGCGGTGAAGATCGCGACCGTGGTGAATTTCCCGGCTGGCGACTTGGAAGTGGCTGACGTTGCCGCCGAAGCGCGCGAGGCGATCGCCGATGGTGCGGACGAGATCGATCTCGTCATTCCCTATCACGCGCTGCTTGCCGGCAACGAGCAGGCCGTCACCGACATGGTCGCGGCCGTCAAGGCCGAATGCACCGGGCCGGTGATCCTGAAGACCATCCTCGAAACTGGCGAACTCAAGGACGTGGCGCTGATCCAGCGCGCCTCCGAACTGGCGATCGCCGCCGGCTCCGATTTCATCAAGACCTCCACCGGCAAGGTCGCCGTCAATGCGACGCTCGAAGCGGCCGACATCATGCTGCGGGCGATCCGAGACAGCGGCCGCAAGGTTGGCTTCAAGCCGGCCGGCGGCATCGGTTCCGTTGCCGATGCGGCCCTCTATCTGAGCCTTGCCGAGACCATCATGGCGCCAGACTGGGCCATGCCCTCGACCTTCCGTTTCGGCGCGTCGAGCCTGCTCGACGATATCCTCGGCGTGCTGGCCGGCGGACAGTCCAAGACAGCGTCTTCAGGCTACTGAAGCCATGATCCCGCAGGAAATCATCCGGCTGAAGCGCAACGGCGGCGTTCTTTCAGCCGCCGATATTGATAGCTTCATCGGAGCCTTGGCGCGCGGCGAACTGGCAGAAAGCCAGATCGGCGCCTTTGCCATGGCCGTCTGGTTTCGCGGCATGACGCGCGAGGAGACCGTGGCGTTGACGCTGGCCATGGCCCGCTCCGGCGACACGCTTTCCTGGTCTGGCATCGGCAGGCCGATCGCCGACAAGCATTCGACCGGTGGCGTCGGCGACAATGTCTCGCTGATGCTCGCCCCGATCGCCGCTGCCTGCGGCCTTGCCGTGCCGATGATCTCCGGCCGCGGACTCGGTCATACCGGCGGTACGCTCGACAAACTGGAATCCATACCCGGCTACGGTATCACTCCCGATGCGGCGCGTTTCCGCAAGGTGGTGGACGAAGTGGGCTGCGCCATCATCGGCCAGACCGGAGCCCTGGCGCCCGCCGACGGCAAGCTCTACGCAGTGCGTGATGTCACCGCGACCGTCGATTCCGTGCCGCTGATCACCGCCTCGATCCTGTCGAAGAAGCTGGCTGCCGGGCTTGAGACGCTGGTGCTCGACGTCAAGATCGGCAGCGGCGCCTTCATGACTTCGGCGGAAGAGGCCGAGACGCTGGCACGCTCACTGGTCGAGGTGGCGAACGGCGCGGGAGTGAAGACCTCGGCCCTGATCACCGACATGAACCAGCCGCTGGCAGATGCCGCCGGCAATGTCGTCGAGCTCTACAATTGTCTGGATTTTCTGAAGGGCGGCAAGGCAGGCACGCGACTGGAGACGGTCGTATTAGCCTTCGCTGCGGAGATGCTGACGCAGGCGGGGATCGCAAAGACACTCGCCGAAGCAGAGGTCAGCGCCCGCAATGCGCTCGTCTCCGGCAAGGCCGCCGAGCTGTTCGGCCGCATGGTTCATAGCCTTGGTGGTCCTGCGGATCTTCTGGAGAATCCGGCTAAATATTTGGTCGCGGCGCCGGTACAAAAACCGGTTCTTGCCTCTTCGGACGGCTGGCTTGCAGTCTGCAATGCCCGTGCCATCGGCATTGGTGTCATCGACCTCGGCGGTGGCCGCCGTCGACCGCAGGACAAGATCGACCATCGCGTCGGTTTCAGCGATATCCTGCCGCTTGGAGTGAAGGTGAGCAAAGGCGACCGTATCGCCACCGTTCACGTGGCTGATGATGCGAGCGCCGAAAAGGCCGCAACTGATCTGGCCGCAAACTATCGTATCGCGGATACCGCTCCTGTTTTGCCGCCGGTGATTGTCTCGCGGATCTGACGGGGCTACTGCGTCAGGCGCAGCGAGCCGCTTTCGACGCCATAGGAATTGAGTTTTTTGAGAAAGCTCATGCCGATCAGCGTCGTGTTCAAGGCGCTATCCTTTGCAACCACGGCGTCCACATCGCGGACCCTGATCGTGCCGATCTCGAGACGATCGAGCTTGACGAGCGCCACCTTGGACGGGCCGTTGGCGGTCTGGGTGGTATAGCGATAGTCGAGGTCGTTGCCGCTGATGCCGAGGCGGCGTGCCGTGCTCTCGTTGATCGCCACATAGGTCGCGCCCGTATCGATCATGCCTTCCACCGGCCGGCCGTTGATCTTGAAGTCGCCCTGATAATGACCGCCAGCGCCTGCGGGCAGCAGCACGCTGCCATGCGGCAGGCTCGCCGCCGAGACCTGTTGAGGGGCGCTGACGGCCGGCGTCGGGCTTTCTTCGGTTGTTGCCGTCTGCATATCCAGCAGTGCTGGCACCTGTGTAGCTGCTGCGGCGATGATACCGGCAAAGACAAGCACGCGAATGAGCATCGGCGGAGATCCTTCCCATGGGTTCGCCATGCCGAGCCCATCGATCTTCCATCGTTTAAATCAGCTTTGCTGACAGGCCGCTAAACAGATCAATAAAAAGCCCGGCAGTTGGACGCTGCCGGGCGAAAAACAAAGAGAGAGGCAGGATTTACTTCGTGCCGTACATGCGGTCGCCGGCATCGCCGAGGCCGGGGACGATATAGCCCAGTTCATTCAGGTGGCTGTCGATCGCCGCAGTGAAGACCGGTACGTCTGGATGCGCTGCACGGAAATTGGCAATGCCTTCGGGGGCGGCGAGCAGGCAGAGGAAGCGGATATTATGAGCGCCGCGCTCCTTCAGCTTGTCGATCGCCGCGATCGAGGAGTTGCCGGTCGCCAGCATTGGGTCGACGACGATGATCAGGCGTTCGGAAATATCCTCCGGCGCCTTGAAGTAGTATTCGACCGGCTGCAGCGTCTCGTGATCGCGGTAGACACCGATATGCGAGACGCGGGCGGAGGGAACCAGATCCAGCATGCCTTCGAGCAGGCCGTTGCCGGCGCGCAGGATCGAGGCGAAGACCAGCTTCTTGCCTTCGAGGATCGGCGATTCCATGGGCTGCAGCGGCGTTTCGATGGTCTGCATCGTCATTTCCAGATCGCGCGTCACCTCGTAACAGAGCAGCGTCGAAATCTCGCGCAGCAGCCGGCGAAAGCTCCCCGTCGACGTCTCCTTCTTGCGCATGATTGTGAGCTTGTGCTGCACAAGCGGGTGATCGATGACAGTGACGCCGTCCATGGTTTCAGCCTTCCAGTAATTCCGCGATATCCGATGTTTCTTTCACGGAAATTGTCTTTGGTGCAAGGAAATAGGGCATTTTCGGATATTTCATCCCCAGTCCGCGGCCTAAATGATGTGGTCACAACCTTACCAAGAGTGCTGCCCGTGTCGCCTCGTCCACGAAAGCCGCTTCGATCGCCGTCCGGGTCATTGTGTTGATCTCGTCGTCACTGAAACCGAAGGCGGTGGAGGCCAGTTCGTATTCGCGCTTCAGCGAGGTGTGGAAGAAGGGCGGGTCGTCGGAACTAATGGTGACGCGTACGCCGGCATCGCGCAGCTTGCGCAGAGGGTGTGAGGGGAAATCCGGGAAGACGTTGAGGGCGATGTTGGAGCCGGGGCAGACCTCCAGCACCGTGCCGAGATCTGCAAGGCGCTTGACCAGGTCGGCATCCTCGATGGCGCGGACGCCATGGCCGATCCGCGCCGGACGGACAAGCTCGACCGCGTCGGCGACGCTGAAGGCGCCGCAGACTTCACCGGCGTGGATGGTAAGGCCGAGGCCGGCCTCGCGGGCGATATCGAACGCGCGCGCATAATCGGCGACACGGCCCATGCGTTCCTCGCCGGCCATATTGAAACCGGTGATCAGCGGATTGTTGCTTCTGGCGGCGTACTCGGCGGCCTTGATGACGCGCTCCGGCCCGAAATGGCGCTCGCCGGTGACGATCAGCCGGGCCTCGATGCCGCTCTTTTCCTTGGCGGCGCGGATGCCGGCCGAGACACCTTCCATATAGGCGTCGGCGCCCAGCCCGATGCGGTCGCCATGGTCGGGTGAGACGATCAACTCGCTATAGATCGTGCCGATGCCGGCTAGCTCTTCCAGATAGGTCTCGGTCAGCAGCGCGTAGTCTTCCTGGGTCCGGTAGACCCCCGCAACCTTGTCGTAGCACAGGATGAATTCGGCAAAATCCTTCCAGAGGTAGATGCCGTCGCGCAGGAAAGCGCTGGTGTCGACATTATACTTCCGCGCCTGCGCGAGCGTCAGCGCCGGGGGAGCCGCACCCTCCAGATGGCAATGCAGCTCGACCTTCTTCAAATGCGATGTCACAGAAAACTCCTTCCATGCGGCCCTGCTGCAATTCCCAAATGGCGCGCAACGGTTTCGCCGATATCGGCATAGGTCTGGCGGATGCCGATCGAACGCGAGCGGATGCCGATTTCGTAAGCAATGATGGGTACCCTCTCGCGGGTATGATCGGTGCCGCGCCATGTCGGGTCGCAGCCGTGATCGGCCGTCAGGATAAGAAGGTCGCCGGGCTTCAGCTTCCCGTGCACTTCGGGCAGCCGCGCATCGAAGGCCTCGAGCGCCGCCGCATAGCCGGCGACGTCGCGGCGATGGCCGTAGACCATGTCGAAATCGACGAAATTGGTGAAGACGAGATCGCCGTCGGCCGCTTCGTCCATCGTCTTTAGCGTTGCATCCATCAGCTTCATGTTGCCGTTGCCCTTGACGATCCTGGAGATGCCCTGATGGGCGAAGATGTCGCCGATCTTGCCGACCGCATGCACCTTGCGTTCGGCCGCAATCAACCGGTCGAGCAGGGTCGGCTCGGGCGGCAGCACGGAGAAATCGCGGCGATTGCCGGTGCGCTCGAAGGTTGACGGCGTCTCGCCGATGAAGGGGCGGGCGATGACGCGGCCGATATTATAGGGATCAAGCAGGGTGCGGACGATCTGACAAAGGGAGATCAGCCGTTCCAGGCCGAAATGCTGCTCATGCGCGGCAATCTGGAAGACTGAATCCGACGAAGTATAGCAGATCGGCTTGCCGCTGCGGATATGCTCTTCGCCATATCTGGCGATGATATCGGTTCCCGAGGCGTGGCAATTGCCGAGAATGCCGGGGAGATCGGCCGCCTTGCAGATCGCCTCCACCAGTTCCGGCGGGAAGGCGTCGCCCTCAGTGGGGAAATAGCCCCAGTCGAACGTGACAGGCGTGCCGGCGATTTCCCAATGGCCCGATGGTGTGTCCTTGCCGCGCGAGATCCTCGTTGGCGCAGCCGTAAAGTCCGTAAAGCTTCTGCGGCAGCGGCATGCCGGGGGGATAGCGACCCGTCGCCGCCTTGGCGATTTCCAGCAGTCCGAGGCCCGACATGATCGGCAGCGACAGCGGGCCGGAGCGCAGGCCCTCGCGGTCGGCCGCACCCGCCGCACAGAATTCGGCGATGTGACCGAACGTATCGGCACCCTCGTCACCATAGGTCGCAGCATCCGGGCTGCCGCCGACGCCAAAGGAGTCCAGAACGAAGAGAAATGCGCGCGCCATGGGTCACCCGATAAGATTGCTCAGCGCGAGACATTTCATGTCAGGCGCATTGGACGTCACCCATATAACGCAGGCGTGAACTTGGCAATTTTCTCGCTGGACGAAGACTATTGCGCCGATCGAAAGCCGTTCTGCTCAGCAGTCGCTGCAGGTGATCGCACTTCCAGAGCGCGGGCGATAAAAATAGGAACGGCCAATGGTGATCTGGTTGCTGCCGGCGGGCAGGAAATCCGAGCCGAAGCTGAGCATCTGATAGGGAATGGCAAGTTCGGTGCGGACCAGAAACGAGCTTGGCAGTTTGAGGTCGCTGGGCACGGTGACGGCGCTGCCGTTCGTATAGGGCTTGCTTCCGTCCTGCGCCCAGGACCACGCCACGGTGGCGCTGCTGCCAGCATCGATCTGGATTCCCGTAACCTTCAGCGTCAGGCCGGTGGTGGCATAGGGCGTGAAAATGGCGCCGGCGACGGAGGGCATGGTGGCGAGCTGCGTCTTGGTGACGTTGGTTTGCTGGGTCAGGATATCGGCAATGGACCCAGCCGCCCGACTTGTGCGTTTTTCGACGCTGAGGCCAACGGTGATTTCGAAGGCGCCGAGATAGAGCATCAGCAGCACCGGAAAGAGAATGGCGAATTCGATGGCGCCGACGCCGCGCTCGTCGCGGGTAAAATGCCGCAGGCGTGCGCGAAGTCTCGCCGCCAGCGTCAGTCCCGCCATCTCCCGCCGCCTCATCAATAGTTCTCGTTCTGGAAGGCACCCGTCGCGACGATGAGATAGGTGCTCGGCATCGAGCCGTCGGATGGATGGATGTTGGCAAGATAGGGCCGCAGCAGATCGACAATGACCTGCCAGCGGTAATAGGCGCGCACCATGTTGATGGTCCCGGTGCCGCCGGGAGCAAATGAAAAGCCCGTCGTATTGAGGTCTGAATAGGGATCGGACGAGGCACGCGGGATCGTCGTCGGCATGTCGGCGAAGGTCGAATAGCTTTTGACGTCGAGATAGAGGTTCGTCGGGGTCGCCAGTTCGGCGGCCGAGCAGGCGATCAGCACCGAGATCTCGTTGCAAAAAGCCTGGCGGAACTGCGGCCCGGTCGTATTGGTTGCGGTGATCTGCCCGGTCCTGATCTGACGCGACAACGTATCGACGGCGTTGGAAACCACCTGTTCGGCGATGAAGGCGACGAAGGTTTCCAGGATTGCGAAGATGATCATGAAATAGGGGATGGCCAGCAGCGCGAATTCAATGGCGGCGGCGCCGTCGCGGGCGCGACCGAACGCGCGCAAGCCTGCCTTCGCACGCCGCCGTACAAAGGGCTTGCCTCCAAGAAGAACGTCGTCTGGCGTCATAACGGAACCCGCGGCGATTTGAATCGTGGCGAGACTAGGGCGGCTTCCTTGACAATCCGTTTCTCTTCTCTCTTCATATTTAGAGGAAGCGCAGATTACTCACAAAAGTCTTGTCTTATACAGTATAATTAAACGGAAATGGGGACGTGATACCGGCCTTACTGGCTGGTGGCGGCCGCAGCGCTGCTGTTTTGCTGGGCATGCTGTTCGCAATTGGGCGTGCAGGACAGCACGGAACGATCGGTCTGGCGGAAGACGCGGACCGTATTGCCCTCGTCGATCGAGACCAGGATGCGCTCGTCGACGATGGCGTTACCGTCGGCATCGAGCAGGACGATGTTCGTGGTGCCGAAACTGCGGCCGGTGAGCACGATTGTCTTCGGATCTGCCACGGTCGCGTCGGCGACCTGCGCATTGCCGACGATGACCTTGCTGACGGGACGATCGAGCTTCAGCACGCGCGCGTGATCCATATAGACACGCAGCATACCGTTATCGTCGGCGCGCGAAAGCTGCGGCATCAGGCCTGCCATGGCGGCGATGCCGGCAAGAAATGCGATTCTGCCGCGGATTGGCATGGTCTGGCCTCATGAAATCGGTGATGGAAGCAATTCCTGAATAGAATGAGAAAGAAGGGTGAATGAACAATTAAGAGTGCAGTCATTGCTGCTATTACGGGGCAAGCATGAGCGTTTTAGCGCCCATATTGGGACTCTCGCGTTGATAGCGTAATATTTTGGCACGAACAACATATTTTTCTAATATATTGTCTTCTAAATTTAGCGTTGAATCTGAAGATTTTCTTTAAAAATTCCAGGAAAGACATGAGCTTGTATTAACTAGTCTATTTTTGCTTCGGAATTGGCGATCTGTTAACCCACTTCCTTAAAGCGATGGAAACGGCGACCCACTACGGTTCAACTCATCCGATCAACGGCACAGTTGGCGGACGTGCTGTCAACAAACTTAGTGGAGTTAAATTATGACCAAGCTTTTTTCGCGTTTCCTGAAAGACGAATCCGGCGCGACCGCCATTGAATACGGCCTGATCGCCGCCCTGATCTCCGTCGCCATCATCACCGGCGCTACGACGTTGGGCGGTACGTTGAATACCACCTTCCGAGGTATTGCGACGAAGATGACTTCGGCTTCCACTCAGTCCAGCGGGTACTAAGGCGCAATAATAGCACCTGAAACCAACCCTGTTTCTGCAGCGTTGGTCGCTACTAACGAAAACCGCTCTATTTGGCGAGCGGTTTTCGATTTTTTTACCTATACCGCAAAGGCAGTTTATCTTTAATGCTTGAAACGGCAACATTGCTGATCTTTCCGCTCTGCTTGTCGGTCGCGGCTATCTCCGACCTTTTGACCATGACGATTCCGAACCGGGTGTCGCTCATCTTGCTCGGCGCCTTTATCGTCCTTGCGCCGCTCGTCGGCTTGACGCTGCCCGAGATCGGCATGCATGCCGCTGGTGCGGCCATCGTTTTCTGCGCCTGCTTCGCGTTTTTTGCGCTGAATGTCATGGGCGGCGGCGATGCCAAGCTGCTGGCGTCGTCGGCGCTCTGGTTCGGCTTCGATCCGTCGCTTCTCACCTTTCTCGTCTATGTCGCCTTCCTCGGCGGCGTGGTGACGATCGTTATCCTGATGATACGTTCGCAGTCGAATACCATTATGGCCATGGGCCTGCCGGTGCCGGACTCGCTGTTGATCGCCAAGAAAATCCCTTATGGCATTGCCATCGCCATTGGTGGCTTTCTGGCCTTTCCGTCGTCACCGCTGGTCACTACCATAACGTCACACGTTATCTAAATTAGCAAATACTAAGTATTGGATTGGTGTTATGCACCATTGTATATTGTATTGCTTAAATAATAATGGTTAAAGTGTAGTAGACGTAATAGAGCATTAACCATAATTATACCAATTACAGAGCATTCTGCGGGGCGAAGAATCGTATTCCCCAAGGAATGATCAATGAAACCCGCTCGCATAATGATACTCGCAGTGGCAGTCGTCGCGGCAGGGCTTGCCGGACTGCTGGCGATGCGTCTGGCCGGCTCGCGCAATATTGTGCAGCAGGTCGCGACGGTGGTGGAGAAGGAAGCGACGGTCAATGTGCTGGTTGCCGACGCCAATCTTCCTGTGGGATCGCGCCTCGACGAGAAATCGATCCACTGGATGGCCTGGCCGCAAAGCGGCGTCGTCAAGGGGCTGATCACCCAAGCCGAGCGTCCCGATGCGCTGAAGGACCTGAACGGCGCGGTCGTCCGCCTGCCGATCTTCGAGGGCGAGCCGATCCGAGAGGAAAAGGTCGCCGACGCCAGCAGCCGCATTCTGTCCTCGCTATTGCCCTCCGGCAAGCGCGCCGTTGCCACCGAAATCTCGGTCGCCACGGGTGCGGGCGGTTTCATTCTCCCCAATGACCGCGTCGACGTGATCATGGTGCGCAAGGGCGATACCCAGAAATTCGTGACCGAGACCGTGCTCAGCAACGTTCGCATCCTGGCCGTCGATCAGCAGATCGAGGAAAAACAGGACGGCACCAAGGCCGTGGTCGGTACCACCGCAACGCTGGAGCTGACGCCGGACCAGACGAAGGTGCTCGCGGTTGCCCAGCAGATGGCTGACCGGCTGACGCTGGCGCTGCGCTCGGTCGCCGACGCGCAGCAGTCGGATACGACGGCCGCCGATTATCTGCTCTCCGGCGACAATGGCGCCGTCGTCCAGGTCATCAAGTCGGGCGCGATCATTGCCAACGGCACGGCCGCGGCCAAGACACAATGAGAAGGGGCGAGACCATGTTCAAAATCAGTCAGATAACCGGCCTTCCCCTCCTGGCGGCGCTCTCCTTCTCGGTTGCGTTTGCCGGCCTTCCGTTTGCCGAAGCACCTGTTTTCCTACAGGCCGCGGTCGCCAGGGCTGATGGTGCCGACAGTATCGTCACCATTGCCGGCCTGAACACTAAGCGCACGTTGAAGCTCGGGCTCAACAAGGCGCTCGTGGTCGACCTGCCGGCCGATGCCCATGATATCCTAGTGTCGGATCCGAAGATGGCGGACGCCGTCACGCGCACGTCGCGCCGCATTTATCTGTTCGGCAAGACGGTCGGCCAGACGAATATCTTCGTCTTCGGCGCCAATGGTCAGGAAATCGTCAGCCTCGACCTGCAGATCGAGCGCGATATTTCCGGGCTGCAGGCCAATCTCAAGCGCTTCATCCCGGACTCTGACATTAATGTCGAGATCGTCTCCGACAATATCGTCCTGACCGGCTCGGTGCGTACACCGCAGGATTCGTCCCGCGCCGCGCAATTGGCAGGCGCCTTCCTGAAGGGTGGCGAAGCGACCACCCGCACCGAAACCGCCAGCGGCACGGGTGGCGACAGTTCGGTCGCACTCTTCGCCGAAGGACGACAGACCTCGCAGATCGTCAATCTTCTGCAGATTGAGGGCGAGGATCAGGTGACACTCAAGGTCACCGTCGCCGAGGTCAAGCGCAGCGTGCTGAAACAGATCGGCTTCGACAATCTCGTCAGCAATTCCTCCGGCCTCTCCGTCGCGCAGCTCGGCAATATCAGTGGCGATTCAACCTCCGCCACAGGCAATGGCGGTCTCAGCGCCTTGTTCAAGACCGCGCTAGGCAAATACAATGTCAGCAGCTATCTCAACGCCATGGAACAGGCCGGTGCCGTCCGCACGCTCGCGGAACCGACGCTGACGGCGATCTCGGGCCAGGCGGCGACCTTCAACTCCGGTGGCCAGACGCTCTATTCCGTCATTGACAAGGACGGTAACGTGACGATCACGCCATATACTTATGGCATCAGCCTTGCCTTCACGCCTGTCGTTCTCTCCGCCGGCCGCATCAGCCTGCATGTCCAGACCCAGGTCTCTGAACCGACCGGCACCACGGGTGCCGCGACCTACAATCGGCGTGCGGCCGATACCTCGGTCGAACTGCCGTCGGGCGGCTCGATCGCTCTTGCTGGCCTTCTGAGCGACAATGTGCAGCAATCCACCACCGGAACACCCGGCGCTTCGAAGATCCCGATTCTCGGCGCGCTGTTCCGCCAGAAGACCTTTCAGCGCGACGAGAGCGAACTGGTGATCATTGCGACGCCCTATCTCGTGCGGCCGGTGGCCCGCAACCAGATAGCCCGTCCGGACGACAATTTCTCGCCGCCGGGCGATGCCGGTGTCTTTTTCATGAACCGTGTCAACAAGATCTACGGCCGCAAGGATGCGCCGCCGGTCGCCGATGCCGATTTCCACGGCACGGTCGGCTTCATCTACAAATGAGGGGAACGATCGTGATGCACCCCTTTTCAACCGGATCAACGAGAGACCAAACGATGGCCAGCCTCGATCGTAATGCGCCCCGCACCGGCAGGCAGCGGTTTGCCGCGCTCGCTATGATCGTGATGGCCACCGCCGTCAGCGGTTGCGCCGGCTCCAAGGACGGTATGGCCACCAGCGCCATCACTGACGACTATCGTCAGCGCCATCCGATCGTGCTGACCGACAAGGAACACCGCGTCGACATTCCCGTTTCCGTCAGCGATCGCCGTTTGACCTCCGGCATGCGCGATACCGTGCGAGGCTTCGTTCAGGATTATCGCGCGCATGCTACCGGCACGGTGGAAATCATGACCCCGCGGGAATCGGCGAATTCGCCGGCCGCTTCCGCCCTGCGCCGGCAGATCCGCCAGGAACTGGTGGCGAGCGGCATCCCGTCGGCGCGCATCGCCGATAATTATTATCCGGCCGGCGGTCCCAGTGACGCCGCCCCGATCCGCCTGCGCTTCATTGCGACGACGGCGGTCACCAATGCCTGCGGACAATGGCCGGCGGATCTCGCCGACAATGCCTTCGACAATCAGAATTATTACAATTTCGGCTGTGCCACCCAGAACAACCTCGCCGCACAGGTCGCCAATCCGACCGATCTCATCGCGCCGCGCGCCATGACGCCGATCGATGCCGACCAGCGCAGCAAGGTGATCGACAATTATCGCAGCGGCTCGACCGCAACCAGCACCGCGTCAGTCAGCAGTTTCTGACCATGAGAGCCAGCCGTCGCCGGAACAGGATAAAGTCATGAGCGCCATCGATTACGATATCAGGCCAACTGCGGCGGACGCCGAGGATGCGCCGCGTACGGGCGATATCGAGAACATGCGGCCGTTGCCACGCATTTCCGTGCATGCCTTCTGCGAAAGCGAGCAGTTGCACCAAGTCATGGACCGATGCGCCAACGATCGGCGCATGGCCAAGGTCAATTTCAGGATTACCGGCGGCGGCACGGCGGCGGCGGCAAACATGTTCGCCTCGGCGCCGACGCCCAATCTGATCATTCTGGAAACCCGCGCCAGTCCGCAGAATCTCCTGGCCGAGCTCGCGCCGCTGGCTGCCGTCTGCGATCCGACCACCAAGGTGGTGATCGTCGGTCATCACAATGATATCAGTCTCTATCGCGAGCTCATCCGCAACGGCATTTCCGAATATATCGTCCAGCCGGTGACCATGACCGACATCATGGCGGCGATGGCGACGATTTTTGTCGATCCCGATGCCGAGCCGATTGGCCGCAGCGTCGCCTTCATCGGTGCCAAGGGCGGGGTAGGGGCGTCCACCATCGCGCACAACTGCGCCTTCGGCATTTCCAACCTGTTCTCGGTCGAGACCATTCTCGCCGATCTCGACCTGCCCTACGGCACCGCCAATATCGATTTCGACCAGGATCCGGCCCAGGGCATCGCCGAGGCTGTCTATGCGCCGGAGCGTCTCGACGAGGTTTTCCTCGACCGCCTGCTGACCAAGTGCTCGCAGCACCTGTCGCTGCTCGCCGCGCCCTCCATGCTCGATCGCGCTTATGATTTCGAAGGCCAAGCCTTTCAGCCCGTACTCGACGTCCTGCAGCGCAGCGCGCCGGTGACCGTCCTCGACATGCCGCATATGTGGACCGAATGGACCCGCTCCGTGCTTTCGGCGGTCGATGAGGTCGTGATCTGTGCCGCGCCCGATCTTGCCAATCTGCGCAACGCCAAGAACATGCTGGACGCTCTGCGCAAGCTGCGTCCCAACGACAAGACGCCGCATCTCATCCTCAATCAGGTCGGCATGCCGAAGCGCCCCGAAATCGGCCCCTCGGAATTCTGCGAGCCGTTGGAAACCGACCCGATCGCCATCATTCCCTTCGACATCAACCTGTTCGGCAATGCAGCCAATAGCGGCCGCATGATTTCGGAAACCGATCCGAAGTCGCCGATCGCGGAAACCTTCTCGCAGATATCGCACATCGTTACCGGGCGCGTGGCGCTGAAGAAAGCAAAGAAAGGTGGCCTGCTCGGTCTCCTGAAACGGAAGTAATTGTTTGATTTCGCATGATCGGATTGGAAAGGCGGTTCGCATTTTTCGGGGTCATGCTCCAGCGTAGAATTGGATCGACGGCATGTTTGGCAGACGCGGAAATGAAGGTCCTGCAAAGAGCGGCGGCATAGCCCCTCCGCCAGCGCCGACGCGCGCTCCGTCCGCCGCGCCACCCGCAACATCGACCATATTGGTCGAGCCGGCGCGGGAGGCATCGCCGCAGCGCCAGCAGGTGCCTCCGCCGTCGATGCAGACGCCGACACGCCGCCGGCCAGCCCGCACCGAGGAATATTACGACACCAAGTCGCAGGTCTTTGCCGCACTGATCGACACGATCGACCTGTCCCAGCTTTCCAAGCTCGATGCCGAGGCCGCGCGCGAGGAAATCCGCGACATCGTCAACGACATCATCACCATCAAGAATTTCGCGATGTCGATCTCCGAGCAGGAGGAACTGCTCGAGGATATCTGCAACGACGTGCTCGGCTACGGCCCGCTGGAGCCATTGCTGGCGCGCGACGATATCGCCGACATCATGGTCAATGGCGCCGGCCAGACCTTCATCGAAGTTGGCGGCAAGACCATCGAATCGGAGATCCGTTTCCGCGACAATGCCCAGCTTCTTTCCATCTGCCAGCGCATCGTCAGCCAGGTCGGCCGCCGCGTCGATGAATCCAGCCCCATTTGCGACGCCCGCCTGCCGGACGGATCGCGCGTCAACGTCATCGCGCCGCCGCTGTCGATCGATGGCCCGGTGCTCACCATTCGTAAATTCAAGAAGGACAAGCTGACGCTCGATCAGCTCGTCCGCTTCGGCGCCATCACGCCCGAGGGCGCGACGCTTCTGCAGATCATCGGCCGCGTTCGCTGCAATATCGTCATTTCCGGCGGTACCGGCTCGGGCAAGACGACGTTGCTGAATTGCCTCACCAACTATATCGACCGCCATGAGCGCGTCATCACTTGCGAAGATACGGCCGAACTGCAGCTGCAGCAGCCGCATGTCGTCCGTCTTGAAACCCGCCCTCCGAACATCGAAGGCGAGGGCGAGATCACCATGCGCGACCTCGTCAAGAACTGCCTGCGCATGCGTCCTGAGCGCATCATCGTCGGCGAAGTGCGCGGACCGGAGGTCTTCGACCTGTTGCAGGCGATGAACACCGGTCATGACGGCTCCATGGGTACGCTCCACGCCAACACGCCGCGCGAATGCCTCAGCCGTATCGAATCGATGATCGCGATGGGCGGCTACAGCCTGCCGGCAAAGACGGTCCGCGAGATCATCTCCACCTCCGTCGACGTGATCATCCAGGCTGCCCGCCTGCGTGATGGTTCGCGCCGTATCACCCAGATCACCGAGGTGATCGGCATGGAAGGCGACGTGATCATTACCCAGGACCTGATGCGCTACGAAATGGAAGGCGAGGACGCCAACGGCCGCATCATCGGCCGGCACATGTCGACCGGCGTCGGCAAGCCGCATTTCTGGGATCGTGCCCGCTACTACAACGAGGAAAAGCGCCTGGCGGCGGCCCTCGACGAGATGGAAAACAATTCGAAATAGGACTTTCCCGATGTTCGGTGTCGATCCAGTGGTGCTTTTGATTGTCCTGCTCGCAGCCGTTTCGGCGGCGGCGGTCTGCTATGGCGTTCTTTATTCCCGGATCGAGGCGCAGAAGAAGACGGACAGCCGCGTTAGCCGGGTCAAGGCGGCCGAGAGTGATCGCAACAAGGTCAAGGCGGCGCGCGACCGCGTGCAGGAAATGTCGAAGCGCCGCAAATCGGTGCAGGACACGCTCAAGGATCTGGAGAAGCGCCAGGTCGAGAACACCAAGAAGAAGCAGTCGCTGAAGGCGCGCCTCGTGCAGGCCGGTCTGTCGCTGACGCCGGCGCGCTTCTATCTCTTCAGCGTCCTGTTTGGCCTTTTCGTCATGGTCGTCGCCTTCCTTTTCGGCGCGCCGCTCCCCGTCATCGCCGGCCTGCCCTTCGCCGCCGCCTTCGGACTGCCGCGCTGGGTCGTCGGCTTCCTCATCAAGCGCCGGCAGAACAAGTTTCTGGAGGAGTTTCCGAACGCGCTCGATCTCATCACCCGCTCGATCCGCTCTGGCCTGCCGCTCAACGACGCCGTGCGCCTTGTGGCGAGCGAAGCGCGCGAGCCGGTCAAGTCCGAGTTCCGCAGGGTGGTCGAAACACAGCAAGTCGGCCTCAGCATGACCGATGCCTGTGCGCGCATGAACAATCACATGCCGCTACAGGAGGTGAATTTCTTCTCGATCGTCATCGCTATCCAGGCGCAGGCGGGCGGCAATCTCTCCGAAGCGCTGGGCAATCTTGCGAAGGTGCTGCGCGAGCGCAAGAAAATGAAGGCGAAGGTGATCGCGCTGTCGATGGAAGCCAAGGCCTCGGCCGTCATCATCGGTGCGCTGCCCTTCATCGTCATGCTGCTCGTCTACCTGACCTCGCCGCAATACATGATGATCCTTTTCACCGATCCGCGCGGTCATCTGATCATGTTGCTTGCCGGCATCTGGATGGCATTCGGCATCATCATCATGCGCCAAATGGTCAATTTCGACATCTGATCGGAAGGAAAGACACAGCCCATGGCCGATATTGCCGCCAAGTTGACCGATCCGAGTATGATCCTCGCCGTTTTCGTGGCGATTGCTGTCTTTGCCACATTCTACACGATAGCCGTGCCCTTCCTCGAGCGCGGCGATCTCAACAAGCGCATGAAGGCGGTCTCCACCGAGCGCGAGCAGATCCGCGCCCGTGAACGCGCCCGGATGAACACGGACGGCGGCAAGGCGTCCCTGCGCAGCCAGAACAACAAAAACGTCCGCCAGATCGTCGAGCGCTTCAATCTCCGCAACGCGCTGGTCGATACCAACACCGTCAATCGCCTGCGCGCCGCCGGCCTGCGCTCGGAAAACGCGCTGAACATGTTCCTGGTGGCGCGCTTCCTGCTACCCTTTCTGTTCCTGGCCGTGGCCGTCTTCTTGGTTTTCGGCCTCGGCTATTTCGCCGCCAAGCCGTTTCCCCTCCGTCTTCTCGGTGTCATCGGACACAGCTATGTCGGTTTCTACTCACCGAATATCTATATCTCCAACCGGGTCGCCAAGCGGCAGAAATCCATCAAGCGCGCCTGGCCGGATGCACTCGACCTGATGCTGATCTGCGTGGAATCGGGCATCTCCATCGAGGCCGGCATGCGCCGCGTCTCCGAAGAGATGGCGGAGCAATCGCCGGCACTTGCCGAGGAAATGGTGTTGACCACGGCCGAGCTCTCGTTCCTGCAGGAGCGTCGCACCGCCTTCGACAATCTCGCCGCCCGCACCCAGATCGAAATCGTCAAGTCGGTGACGCAGGCCCTGATCCAGGCGGAACGCTACGGCACGCCTGTCTCGCAGGCGCTGCGCGTGCTGGCGCAGGAAGGCCGCGACGAGCGCATGAACGAGGCGGAAAAGAAAGCGTCCGCCCTTCCGCCGAAACTGACCGTGCCGATGATCGTCTTCTTCCTGCCTGTCCTGATGGCCGTCATCCTCGGCCCGGCCATCATCCAGGTGATGGATAAGTTCTGATACGCGGATCTTGCCGCAGGGCTTGGAGGCAGCTAGTCTGCCCCCCTGCGCAACTGGCGATATGAGATGGGCGACCATCGGGGAGCGCGGGCAAGATAGTGCCGCTCACCTGGGCAAATTCCAATCGAACGGGAGTTGCTATATGTCGTCCATCGCTGTCTTTTTCAGCATTTTAGCTGCCATCTCCATCGGGGCGGCCAGTCCTGGTCCGAGTTTCGTTCTCGTTTCCCGTATCGCCGTTTCCCGCTCGCGCAAGGCCGGTCTTGCTGCAGCCCTCGGCATGGGTGTGGGCGCGGTTATTTTTGCGACATTGGCGTTGGCCGGGTTGAATGCCCTGCTGATGCAGGTCGAATGGCTGTATCTCGCCCTGAAGATCGCCGGTGGCCTCTATCTGATTTATCTCGGGATTGGAATCTGGCGCGGCGCGGCTGAGGATCTCGTCGTCGACGCTCCCGCTGCCCCGTCCAGCATGAGCGTCGGTCGCAATTTCTGGTTCGGGCTTGGAACGCAGCTCAGCAATCCGAAGACCGCTATTTTCTATGGCAGCATCTTTGCGGCGCTTCTCCCGGCCGATCCCGCTTGCTGGTTGATACTCGCAATGCCGCCGGCGATCTTCGTGATCGAGGCGGGCTGGTATACGGTTGTGGCGCTCGCCTTTTCGTCAGACCGTCCGCGCGCGTTCCATCTGAAATCCAAGCTCTGGATCGATAGGACCGCGGGCGCCGTTATGGGTGCGCTCGGCGCCCGGCTGGTGACTGAAAGCCTACCACGGCATATCTGGCGCTGAAGGCCTAATTGACCGCTTTCTTGGTATTGTCGCTGGCGGCGAGTTTCTGCCAGGAATTCTGTTGCGCCAGCATGCCGCGCAGATAGGCCACATTGGCATCGGCCTGCTGCTGCGTCAGTTCCTGCCGGGCGATCTGCTCTGCCTCGGGAAAGCGGCCCTCCAGGCCGACGACGAGGGCCAGGTTCTGGCGCACGCGGCTGTCAGCTGTCGGCTGGCCGGCGGCGGAGCGAAGATAGCTTTCGGCGGACTTGAGGTCGCCGGTCAGCACATAGGACATGCCGAGATTGGAAAGGATGGACGGTTCATTCGGGGCCAGCACCAGCGCGTCGCGATATTTGCCGCGGGCCTCGTTCGAGCGGCCGAGTTGGTCGAGGATAGCGCCTTCGGCCGAAACCAGCCGCCAGTCCGGGCGGTCCGGCATCTGCGCGCGGTCGATGGTTGCCAGCGCCTCTTGCAGTTGGCCTGCCGCCGCCTGCGCCTTGCCGTAGGCCGCGAGAACGCCGCGGTCGCTCGGATGGGTGATCGCCACCTGCTGCATGACGGCGAGAGCCTGTTCGTTGCGGCCGGTCATGCGCAGCACGTTGGCGTAGTTGACGCCGGTGTCGCGGTCCTTCGGATTGGTGTCGTAGGCTTTGCCGAGGGTGAGGGTTGCTCGGGCAAGGTCGGCGCTGTCCATCTGGTCGACCGGCTTCGACACCGTCGGGATCGAACCGGTCGTCATCTTGTCCTTGCCCGTCGTCGAGCAGCCTGCCAGCGCAAGCGCCAGAAGGGCAGCCGATGCGCCACGGAAAAGGAAAGTCTTGAGTGAAGACGTGGTTGAGGCGGCGGACATGTCCCTATCCCTGAATGTCAGAGTCCTGCGTCTGGCCTCAAATCGGAACAGGGAAAGGTTTGACGCAATGTTCGCTCCAGCAATAATCTGTTAACCCTAACAGACAGTTAACTGATGATTCCCTGAAATGACCGCCAAAGGATAGTCATGGCCCCCTATCAGTACATCGAGCGCGCGACGCCGTTCAATTCGAAGGGTGGCGCGACGCTGCCTATCTTCGCCGTCACCCCGGCGCATATCGAGACCGGCACCATCGATCCCATCGCGCTCGATTGGGCACATAAGGCCGGCTACAGGGCGGAAAGCGGCTCGCTGTTGCTGATCCCGACAGCCGATGGCCAGCTCGGTGGCGCGCTGTTCGGCCTCGGCTCCAACCCCTCGGAACAGCCTTTCCTGACCGGCAAGCTGGCGCGCAGCCTGCCGGCCGGCGAGTGGCATATCGAGACCGCGCCGCTGACGGCGAACCGTCTCTCGCTCGGCTTCGGCCTCGGCAGCTACCGCTTCGACCGCTATAAGTCGGAAAAGGCGGCCGGACCCACGCTGATGATCCCGCGCGACGCCGACGCCGCCGATATCAAGCGGCAGCTTGCCGGCGTCTTCCTCGCCCGCGACCTCATCAATACGCCGACCAACGACATGGGGCCGGAACAGCTCGAAGCTGCTTTCCGGGCGCTTGCCGAGCACTACAAGGCGGAGATGTCCGTCATCATCGGCGATGATCTCCTGAAGGAGAATTTCCCGCTGGTGCACACCGTCGGCCGCGCCAGCGCCGATGCGCCGCGCCTCCTGGAACTGCGCTGGGGCAAGAAGGGCCATCGCCGTATCACACTGGTCGGCAAGGGCGTCTGCTTCGATACCGGCGGCCTCGACATCAAGCCGGCCTCCTCGATGCTGCTGATGAAGAAGGACATGGGTGGTGCGGCCAATGTCATGGGCCTCGCATTGATGATCATGGACGCCAAGCTGAAGGTCGATCTGCGCGTCATTGTGCCTGTCGTCGAAAACTCGATTTCCGCCAATGCCTTCCGCCCAGGCGACATCTATCGGAGCCGCAAGGGCCTGACCGTGCAGATCGACAACACCGATGCAGAGGGCCGGTTGATCCTCGCCGATGCACTCGCCTATGCCGATGAAGACGCGCCGGACCTGATGATCGACATGGCGACATTGACGGGTGCTGCCCGTGTTGCCCTGGGCCCGGACCTGCCACCCTTCTTCACCGACGACAACGATCTCGCCCGCGATCTCACCGAGGCGAGCCTGGAGACCGACGATCCACTCTGGCGCCTGCCGCTCTATAATGGCTACGACAAGGATATCCGCGCCAAATTCGCCGATATCACCAACGCCCCTTCCGGCGGCATGGCCGGCTCGATCACCGCAGCACTGTTCCTGCGACGCTTCGTGACGAAGACCCCGAGCTGGGTGCATTTCGATATCTACGGCTGGGCCCAGAACGAACGTCCGCATTCGCCGGGCGGCGGCGAGGCGCAGGCGATCCGGGCGCTGTATCATCACATCCGTGAGAGTGTGCGGTAGGGGCTGATCGGTACGACGGGTCGGCTCTTTGATATGCCGAGCCTGTGATACCCCCCTCTGTCACTCCGTGACATCTCCCCCACAAGGGGGGAGATTGTTGGGAGTTTGCCGCGTGCCCTCCGTAAAGCAGCAAAGTGCCGTTTCAGCAGGTTCGATGTTTGTTTAGGGCAAGAGCGTGTCGCGAGTTACCAATCTCCCCCTTGTGGGGGAGATGTCACGTTAGTGACAGAGGGGGGGTGTGCACTCTCAGCCTACGCTGTAGCCCATATCGTCACTCACACTTCTTCGTAGAGGTAGTGCTGAAAGACCCCTTGAATCCGCCACGATCTTGGCCGAAACTGAAACGGTAGCGTAACGATCTTCGGGGTTGCCTTTGCCGCTTGAACTCTCTGCCTCGCAGGCTCTTGGCCTCTGGCATGGCGTGGCGCTCGAACAAGTGCGCCGCGAGGATCATGATTTGACCCTGCGGCAGACAACAATCCTCCTGCAGATCTATCTCGTGCCGCCGCCGCATACGGTGCGCGGGCTTGCCGCGACGCTTGGCGTCACCAAGCCGGTTATCACCCGCGCGCTTGACACCATGGGCGAGATGGGGCTGGTCGACCGCGTGCGCGACGACCGCGATCGTCGCAATGTCATTATCAAGCGCACGGTAACCGGCGCGCTCTATCTCGAAAAGCTAGGTGATCTCGTCATCGCGCAAGGCCGCAAACTATCAGTCTAGGGACAATCGTCATGACGCTCGACCGCCGCCTTCATGCCTACCGGCCCGATCTCGCCGAAGCCTCTCTTCGGGGCAAGGTCGAGGCCGAGCGTTTCGTCGAGGGTGTGAGCGCGCAGGTGGTCGTCCCCGTCATCGCGCTTCGTCCTCAGCCGGATCTGGCACGCGGCATCGATACGGAGCTGTTGCTCGGTGAGGATGTCATGGTCTTCGAGCGCAAGGATGGTTGGGCTTGGGTGAAGGCCGTTTCGGACGGTTATGTCGGCTATCTTCCCGAAGATGCGATCAAGGAGGGGCTGACCGCACCGACCCATATCGTCGTGCCGCAGCGGACTTTCCTTTATTCGGAGCCGGAACTACGCAAGCCCTATACCGACGTGCTCTCCATGGGCAGTCGTCTGAGGGTCGCAGGCACGGCAGAGGCGCGAGGCAATCATTATGTCGTGCTGGAAGACGGCACCGCTGTCTTCGCCAAGCATGTGCAGCCTATCGGCTATAATGACGGTGGCGATTATGTCGATGTCGCCGCGAAATTCATGGAAACGCCCTATCTCTGGGGCGGCCGCTCCGGTCTCGGTATCGACTGCTCCAGCCTGATCCAGCTTGCGCTCCTGATGACAGGCCGCGCCGCGCCGCGCGATTCCGACATGCAGGCGGCCGGGCTTGGCGAGCCGATCGCCCGCGAAGAACTGAAGCGCGGAGACTTTGTTTTCTGGAAGGGCCACGCGGCGGTGATGGAAGATCTTGAAACCATCATCCATGCCAACGGCCATACCATGACGGTCGCACGCGAGAATTTCGCGGCCGCCGTGGAGCGCATCGGCTGGCTTTATGAGTATCCGACCGGTTACCGCCGCCTCAGCGATTGAACCCTGATCGGAACCGTCGCTGATCTGGGCCGTTACTCTCTCGATTGAACATCGTTTTGTTCGAGAGGAGAAGCATCATGCCGATTACCGCGATGGAACAGGCGATCAGGGATATTCTCGGCGACAGCCATCTCAGGCGCAACCGCAAGATCGACCGGTTGCTCGAGCTGCAGAGCGAAGCGCGCGGCATCCAGCGCGCCGGCAGCGAAAGTGCGATGAGTGCTGACGACGGCCTTCAGGATGATCTGCGCGTGATCGAAAAGGCGTTGCAGGAGCTTGGCGCCGATGTCGAGGAAAAGGGTGCGGCGACGTTGTAGCGGGGATACTAGGCCGGCGCTTTCGGCCAGTTTGTCACGCCACCGGTCCATGTCTCGAAGGCTTTCGAAAGTTTCAGAACCAGCATGTCACCAAAACGCGGACCGACGATCTGCAGGCCGATCGGCATGCCGGAGCGGGAGAAGCCGCAATTGATCGAGGAGGCCGGCTGCTCCGACATGTTCCAGGGAACGGTGAAGCCGATGTGTTCGAAGGGCAGGGCCGGATCGTTGGTGGGTGAGGCCCATTCGGCCGGATAAGAGACGATCGGATTGGTCGGCGACAGCACCGCGTCGACCTGCGTGAAGAGCCTGCCGCAACTCTTGCACATCTCGATCGTCTGGTTGAAGCCGCGCACGGCATCGACGCCGCTGATATCGGCACCGCTCTTTGCCCAGCTGTGGATATAGGGCAGGATCATCTCGCGGCGCTCTTCGCTCAGATTGACGATATCGCCCCAGAAACGCGCCCGCCAGAAGACATCCAACCCATCCAGCATCTGCCGGGTTAGCACCGGCGCGACATCGACGATGATGGCGCCGGCCTCTTCGAAACGCTTGGCGGCGGCAACGACTGCATCGCGCACTTCTTCATCGACAGGCAGGCCGCAGCCGGCATCAAGCATCAGGCCGATCTTCAGCCCACGCACGTCGATATCGAGATCCATCCAGTCGACGTCAGTGGGTGGCAGGCTGGTGCCGTCGCGCCAGTCGGGACGCGAGAGCGTCGCCATGGAAAAGGCGGCGTCCTCGACCGTGCGGGTCATCGGCCCGGCGCAGCGGCCGACATAATAGGGGTCGACCGGAATGCGGCCATGGCTCGGCTTGAAGCCGAAAATGCCGGTCCAGCCGGCGGGCAGACGCACCGAGCCGCCAATATCCGTACCGATATGCAGCGGGCCGTAGCCGGCAGCCGCTGCTGCCGAAGCACCGGCGCTGGAGCCGCCGGGGTTCTGCGAGGGGTCCCACGGATTGCGGCTGAGCTTGTGGAAGCTGGAAAGGCCGGAAGACAGCATGCCGTAGTCCGGGCAAGTGGTCTTGGCAAAGATCACTGCGCCATCCTCGCGCATGCGGGCAGCGATCGGCGCGTCTTCAGCAGCGGGAACGAGCTCTACGGCGGCCGTGCCGAGTGGCACCGGCTGGCCCTTGGTCGCGATCAATTCCTTGAGTGTGACGGGAATGCCATCCAGCGGCCCGAGCGGTGCGCCTTTTGCCCAGCGCTCGGTAGAGGCGGAGGCCTGCTTGCGCGCGTCTTCCGGATCATAGGCGTAGAGGGCTGCTATGGTCGGCTCCCAGGCCGCGATATGCGTTTCCAGCGCCAGCCAGTATTCGCTCGGCGAAAGGCTCTTTGCGGAAAACTTCTCGAGGAGTTGACGGATGGAAAGATCGGTCGTTTCAGTCATGGTCTATACTCTTCGTGGTCTGAATTCAGCGGCGGGCGTCGCGCGGATCGAGAAGATCCCGCAGGCCGTCGCCGAGCATGTTGAAACCGAGAACAGAGAGCGCGATGGCGAGGCCCGGCAGAATGGCGAGCCAGGGCGCCAGCCCGAGATAAGTCTGGGCATCCGCCAGCATCCGCCCCCAGGTCGGGGCCGGCGGCGGCACGCCGAGGCCGAGGAAGCTCAGGCCCGCTTCGGTCAGGATCGCCAGGCCAAGCTGGATCGTCGCCTGCACGATGATGCCGCTCAGAATATTCGGCAGCACATGCCGCATGGTGATCGAGAAAGGTGTGTTGCCGATGGCGCGCGCCGCCATCACATAGTCGCGGCTCCAGGCCTGCAGCGCCGAGCTCAGCGCCACGCGGGCAAAGACCGGAACCATGAAGGTGGCGATGGCGATGATGGCGGTCAGGCGTCCCGTGCCGAGAAATGCCCCAAGGATCATTGCAGACAGAATCGGCGGCAGTGCGAAGATGACGTCGCAGGCGCGCATGATAAGCGCTTCGAATAGCCCGCGCTGCGCGGCGGCGGCAACGCCGATCATCGTGCCGATCGTGCCGCCGATCGCCACCGCCGACACTGAGATCGATAGCGAATTCCAGCAGCCGGCCATCAGCATCGACAGCACGTCGCGGCCGAGCTGGTCGGTGCCGAGAAGGCCGAAGCCGAGCGGCGGCTGCAGCTTGTGAATGATCTGCATCTTTGCCGGCGGCAACGGCGTCCAGAAGAGCGATAGAACGGCGACGCCGACAAGCGCGAGGATGATGATCGCGCCGACGATCAGATTGGCGCGGCGTAATGCGCGGAAACGGGAGCGGCGGCGGGCGGTGGTCTCGGCCATGGTCATCGCGCCGCTCCGCTGCGAAGTCTGGGATCGATGACCAGATAGGAGAGATCGACCAGGAAATTGACGACGATGACAAGCCCGGCGAAGAACAGCACCACGTCCTGAAGGACAACGACGTCGCGCTGGCTGAGCGCCTGATAGGCCAGCCGTCCGAGACCGGGCAGGTTGAAGACGTTCTCGATCAGCACCGCGCCGGCGACGAGGAAGGTGAATTGCAGGCCGAGAATGGTCATCACCGGCATCAGCGCATTGGGCACGACATGCCCCCAGAGCACCGCACTACGCGACAAGCCCTTGGCGATGGCGGTGCGGGCAAAATCCTCATGCAGCGTGTCGAGTACGGCCGAGCGGGTGACGCGGGTCAAGACGCCCGCCTGCGGCAAGGCCAGTGCGACCGCTGGCATGATCAGCGCCTTCAAAGCCGGCCACAGGCCATTGCCCCAGCCGGGAAAGCCGACGGCCGGCATCCAGCCGAGCGAGGTGGCGAACAGGAGAATCATCAATAGCCCGACCCAGAAGCCGGGCACGGCGATGCTCATCTGCGAAAATAGCGTGGCGATGATGTTGAAGACGCCGCCGCGTTTGGCAGCGGCGGCAACCCCGAGCGGTACCGCGATCAGAATGGAAAGCAGGATGGCGAGGATAGCGAGCGGCAGCGTCACGGCCAGCCGCTCGGCGATCAGCCCGGCGACGGGCACGCCATAGGTATAGGACATGCCGAGATCGCCGGTCAGCGCGCCACCCAGCCACTGGCCGTAGCGGAGGATCAGCGACTGGTCGAGGCCCATCTCGTGCCTGAGCGCCGCCAGCGTCTCCGGCGTTGCCGAGGTGCCGAGCGTGATGGCGGCGGGATCGCCCGGCAGCAGGGCCATCACCGCAAAAAGCAGCAGCGAAACGGCGATCAGGGTCAGGAATAGGCCCATGATCCGGCGGGTGAGAAGTACGATCATTGCATGTCCATGGCCGGGTTACGCCCGGCTGCGCGGCGCTGAAAGAGGTCAGTCTTCCCAGGAAACGTTGGTGAGGACGTTCGAGGGGATCGGCTCGTTCTCCCAGAGCCCTTTCAGCTTCTTGTCCCAGACGCCGAGTTTCGGCATGACGAAGAGGAAGAGCGCCGGCACATCCTCGGCGAGGATCGTCTGTGCCTGGCCATAGAGCTTGTCCTGCTCGGCCGGATCGGCGGTGAGCTGGACCTTCTTCATCAGGTCGTTGAAGGCTGGGTTCTTATAGTTGAAATAATAGGGGTCGCGCGCATAGATGTCGATGTCGCGCGGCTCGGCATGGGCGACGATGGTCATGTCGTAATCGCGGCCGGTAAAGACGTCCTGCACCCATTTCGCCGGGAATTCCGTCGGCTCGATATTCATGGTGACGCCGATGTCCGCGAACATCGCCTGCATCACCTGGGCGCTTCTGGGCGCATAGGCCATTTGCGGCGTCTTGATGGTGAAGGTGAAGCCGTTCGGATAGCCGGCTTCGGCGAGCAGCGCCTTTGCCTTGGCGGCGTCGAAAGGCAGCGTGCCGGTCAGATCCTGATAGCCCGGATCGTTCGGCGTATAGTGGCTGCCGATCGCGGTGCCGAAGCCAGACCAGGCGCCGTCGATGACTGTTTTGCGGTCGAGCGCCATCATCAGCGCCTGGCGCACCCGCTTGTCGTCAAAGGGCTTGCGGGTGTTGTTCATGCCGGCGACGACCTTGAGCTCGGTGTTGCCCACTTTGGTCATCAGCCTGGGATCGCCGTCGAAGGAGCTCATCAGCTCGGGCGCGCCGAATTCCGGAAAGGCGTCGAGGTCGCCGGCTTTGAGGGCCGCGGCTTCCGCCTGCGGGTCGGGAATGAAGCGGAAGGTCACCTTCTCCAGCTTCACGTCGACGGATTTGTTCCAGTAGTCCGGGTTCTTGGCAAGCTCGACATGGTCGCCCTTGGCCCAGGACGCGAACTTGAACGGGCCGGTGCCGACAGGCGTCGTCTTGTCGTTGGCGGTCGATTTCGGGCCGACCATGACGGAGGAAGGCCAGCCGAGCCAATAGAGCAGGCTGCCGGTTGGCGAGGAAAGATGCAGCACCAGCGTTTCGGGATCCGGCGTGTCGATCGAGGCGATGGTGGCGAAGAAGCGCTTCTGCGGATTGACGGATTTGGCGTCGCGGGCGCGGTCGAGTGTGAATTTCGCCGCCGCCGAATCAAAGGCCTGGCCATCGTGGAATTTGACGCCGCTCTGCAGCTTGAACGTATAGGTCAGCCCATCGGGAGAAATCTCCCAGCTCTTGGCAAGCTGCGGCACGACCTTGCCACTCTCATCGATCGCCACTAGCCCTTCGAAGATGTTCTGCCAGGTCACCTGACCAATGGCGACCGGCGCGGCGATCGTTGGATCGAGGCCGGTGGGCTCGACCGTCATGCCGATATTCAGCGTCGTCTTGGCGGCTTCGGCCGATGTCATCCCCATCAACAGCAGCCCCGCCGAGATCGCGGCGCCACAGGCAAGACGGCGAGCGAAATCGCCCAGGCTCGGACGTAAAAACGTGGTCATATCAGTTCCCTTGGCTCTAGCTCGCGATACCGGCTTTTCCCTCCGACATGCGGCCCTTTTTCAAAATAGTGTCATCTCGCAGGCGCACACACAATTCTAAAAATGTGTGCTCAGTGTAGCTGATATGGCTACACTGATTTTGCCCGGTTGAAATCCATCGTCTCGGATCAATCGCTTCTTCCCTTGTGGGCGACCTGTTCGCGCATGAAGCGCTCGATGAAGTCGAGAAGCTTGCCGGCGGCGAAGGACAGTTGGCGGTCCGGCGCAACGCAGAGATCGATCGGCGTCCTGATCCCCTTGCCGTCGGCGATAGGTAGGGCCACGAGCTGGCCGGCCTGGATTTCCCGCTGCACGGTCAGTGCCGGCAGCATGGTGATCGCGGCTCCTCGCAGCACCAGTTCCTTCTGCATTTCCAGCGAACTGCTCTCGAACACCGGGTCTAGCACCAACCCTTCGCGCTCGAACAGCGCATCGAAGGCCTGCCGCGCGCCGAAGGATCGGTCGGGCACGGCGAGCGAATGCGCCGCGAGTTCGGCAAGCGAGACTTCTTTGCGCGCCGCCAGCGGATGGCTGGTCGCGGCGATCACGTCATAGGTGATTTCGGAGCGTAGCCGCACCTTGGTTCCCGAGAGCGGCGGCGCGAACAGCGTCACGGCGATATCAGCCTCGGCGCCATTGACGGCCTCGATGGCGCTGCGGGCGCTGGTGATGGTCACCTCGAAGCGCAGCTTCGGATAGCGTAGGCTGAATTCGGCAAGGGCCGGCGCCAGCAGGTTGGCGACGGTGGCGCCGCTGGCATAGACGCTGACGCGGCCGCGCTGCAGGCCCTTCAGATCTTCGATCAACTGATGCACATGGTCGAGTTCACGCAGCGTCCGTCCGGCGCGCACGGCCAGCAGCTCACCGGCGGCGGTCAGCTTGACGCCGCGGGCGCTACGCTCGACCAGCGGCGTGCCGAAATGATATTCGAGATTTTCGATCTGCCGGCTGATTGCCGTCGGCGCGACATTCAGGTTTTCCGCCGCCTGGCGCATGGAGTTGGTGCGTACCAGCTCGTCGAAATAGATCAGCGCCCGGATCTGCATGAATGGATCTCCGGCTAGGCCGTTCGGTTGGGAAAGCGATCCCGCCAGGCCGGCTGCGCGCCCTCGACCGGCAGCGCCGTCGCCTCGTATACGCCGCGGGCAATCGCGCGCGCCATGACGATGGTGGCGAGGTGGCAGAGCTCCATGAAGCTCGGCATGTCGTCTCTTGGATGCTTGGCGGTGGAGGCGGCGAAAACCGTGTCGCCGTCGAGCGGCAGATGCGCCGGCAGAAGCGCGCGGGCAAGGCCGTCATGTCCGCAGATCGACAGACGATGTGCTTCCGCCTTGGTCAGCTGCGCATCGGTGACGATGGCGCCAATGGTGGTTGCCGTGACATTTCCGCCCTTCAGCCGCAGCCGCGTGTCGATGGTCTCAGGCATGCCGAGCCCGCCGAATTCGCCATTTTCTTCAAAAGGGGCCGCCCAGAAATGCGGACCGTCGCCGATGGTGGCGGTGCCAAGTGCATTGACGGCAACGATGGCCGCAATCCTGTGTCCCCGGCTGCTGACGGCGCTGGCCGAGCCGAGGCCGCCCTTGAGCGTCGCCGTCGTTGCGCCGGTGCCAGCGCCAACTGTGCCGAGCGCAAAAGTGCCCTTTTTCGCTGCCTCGAAGGCGGCGTAACCCATGTCGCGATAGGGCGAATGCAGGCCCCAGTCCTTGTTACCGCCATTGATGAGATCGAAGAGGATCGCCTGCGGCACGAGGGGAATGAGCGCCGTTCCGATCTGTAGGCCCCGCCCGATCTCGCGCAGGCCCGCCTGCACGCCGCCGGCCGCGTCGAGCCCAAAGGCCGAGCCGCCCGACAGCACCAGGCCATCGACCGTGCTGACGGTCATCGCCGGATCGAGCAATGCCGTGTCCCGCCCGCCCGGTGCGCCGCCAAGCACGGAGCCGGAGGCAATCGCCGGCTCGTCGAAGATGATGGCGGTAACGCCAGAGCCGAGCGCAAGGTCTGTGGAATGACCGACGGCGAGGCCGTCGATGTCGGTCAGGAGATTGAGTAGATCAGCCAATGAAAAATCCTTCGCCTTTCGAAGCGCGAGGTTGTCATGGCGATAGGATCGCAAAGAGGGGGAAAAGACAAGATGGGTTTGTGGGAGGTGGTGCTGCTGGGGCCGACCCTGGTGGTTCGAGACGGCCCTGTGGGCCTCCTCACCATGAGGGCGGAGCGACCTTTGTCTCGGGTGAACTACGGCTTACTTCCGAAGCGGAAGCGAAATTGGTTTGTTTATGAGTGCGGAAGATCAATTCTCACCCTGAGCTTGTCGAAGGGCGAGGGCGGGTAATGGGTGATTTGGGGATGCAAAAGTGGCGGCTAAGCCGATCCATCAAACGTGGATCGGCTTAGCCTGTTGGCGTGAGAGGAGATCGCGGATGGCGAGCTTGACCTCGTCCGTGTTTCTGAAACGCTGTTCGTCCAGATCATGGACATGGTATTTCACGGCGATGAACTTCAGCCGGTCTTCATCCGGAATAACGATGCCGACGGGAACGCCAGCATATTCGATAACTTGCTTCTTCATAAAAAACACTCCCTCCGCACCCTAGCGGCGCAGACACGACGAATTGACTGTTTGAATCCGATTAGGGGACGAACGTCACATTCGACAGCACGGGCGGGAGAGCACGCCCGAACGGTCATGGCCAAGCACGGCCCACCCAAGGATCGAGGCGATGAGCTTGATATTCAGCATGTCACTTTCCTTAGTTGGTGTTGTACTTGTTCTGGCTCCGCTCAAGGGAGCCGGTGATCCGGTGTGCTATTGTCTACAACCTTAGCAGAGAATAGCGATTCTATCTCCGGAAACATATTCCGAAAGATGTCAAAATATCGACGATCGGTAAAATATAATTCCGTACCTGGCTAATTACGGGGATGGTTGTATCAACCTCCGCGCAACCTCCCGTAGCGGAACGGCATCGCCGATCACCGAGAGACAGATAGGAATTACCGCGAGATTCGACAATCCCCAAAAGGCACTAAAAATCACTCGCCGCTAAATTACCCTAATGGTTAACGCCGCCGCCAGGAGAGATTAGACTGTATCTTCCAAAGCCTTTTCCAAGGCTTTAACGAAGAAGTCGGCGCTCTCGGCCGAAAGGCAAAGCGGCGGTTTGATCTTCAACACATTCAGGTGATCGCCGGTCGGCTGCATGATGACGCCGAGATCGAGCAGCCGGTCGCAGATATCAGCCGTTTCTTCCGTGGCGGGCGTCAGCGTCTCGCGGTTGCGGACGAACTCGACGCCGAGATAAAGACCCGTGCCGTGCACCGCGCCGATCAACGGAAAACGCTCCATAAGTGCTGCCAGCCCTGCCTTCAGATGATCGCCGACCACGCGGGCATTCTCCTGCAGGCCCTCGTCCCTGATGATGTCGAGCACGGTGAGGCCGACGACCGAGCTCACCGGACTGCCGCCGGCCGAGGAGAAGAAATAGCCTTCCTTTTCCAGCGATTCGGCAATCTCGCGACGGGTGATGACCGCGCCGAGCGGATGACCGTTGCCCATGCCCTTGGCAATCGTGATGATATCCGGCACGACGCCCTGTTGCTCGAAGCCCCAGAAATGATGGCCGAGCCGGCCGTAGCCCACCTGCACCTCGTCGGCGATGCAGAGGCCGCCGCGCCCGCGCACGGCGGCATAGACGTCGGTGAGGTAGCCGTCCGGCAGCGCGATGCCGCCGGCATTGCCATAGACCGGTTCGGCGATAAAGCCGGCAAGGCCGTCGCCCTTCTCGTCGATTGCCTCCAGCACCGTCGTAACGCTGGCCACGTAGTCCGCGCCCGAATCAGGACCCAGGAACGGGCCACGATAGGTATTGGGCGAAACGACGGGATGCACCCAGTCCGGCCGCGTCGTCAGCGCCTGCGGATTATCGGCGATGGAGGTCGAGACGGCGTCGCTTGCCAGCGTCCAGCCATGATAGGCCTCCAACAGGCACAACATGTTTTTTTTGCCCGTATGCGCCCAGGCAAGCCTTATGGCGAGGTCGTTGGCCTCGGAGCCGCTGTTGACCAGGAAGACGCTGTCGAGACCGTCGGGTGCCAGCGCCGCCAGCCGCTCGGAAAACTCGGTGACAGCGGCGTAGTGGAAGCGGGAGTTGGTGTTGAGCCGCGACCATTGTTGCTCGACCGCCGCCGTCAGGCGCGGATGCGCATGGCCGAGCATGGTGACGTTGTTGACCATGTCGAGATAGGCGCGGCCTTCCATGTCGAACAGGAATTCGCGCCAGCCGCGCTCAATTTGCGGCGGGATCTCGTAATAATGCTTCTGCGGCCCGGCGAAATGCGCCTCGCGCCGCGCAAGCAGGGCTGCGCTGTCTTCTCGCGGCGCTTCGCAGGCAGGATTCAGAAGGACTGATGGCGAGGGGCAGACGGCCGACCAGCCATCCGCCTGATGCGCGACGGCAAAGAGCGGCGGCACCAGCGATGGCGAGCGACAAAGCTGGACGCGCAGGCCACCGACCGCCGAGCCCTCTCCGGCGATGGTGCCGATGGTCGCTCCCTGTTCGATCTCGGCGCCTTCTTCCAGCGTGCAATCGATACCGTCGAGATGCAGGCTGACCGCGTCGCTCACCAGAACCAGATGCTGGCCGTCCCATTGGATGCGTCCGGCAAAGGGAGCGGCGACCGTCGTTCCGGCGGGCAGGCAGACATCGCTATGCAGCGCAAAATTCTGCGGCGGCGTCATGCCGAGGAGATCGCCGCGGGACAGGCGGAATTCGCCATAACGCGTTGCCGCCGTACCGGAGGCTGCCGCTTCCTTGGCGAGCAGCCGCCAGTCCATGTCGGGCTTGCGCCAGTTGCCGTTAGTAAAATGCGGGCTGGTTGCGGACAGATCGACGGCGGCGATGGTGTCCGGCGTGATATCCGGCAGCAGCGCTGACCAGCCCTCAGTGGCGATCGGGGCGATATCGATGGAGACAGCACGCAGGATGGCGGCTTCCATCACGTCCGGATCGGCGCCGGTGGCGACTTCGAAGATCTCGCGTTCATGCTCGAGATTGCCGCGCACATAATCGTTCTCGGGGTCGATAGAGAGTTGCTGCTCGCCGCTAGCGGCAAGGATCACGGCGCGGGCGACGATCAGCGGCCACAGCGCCTTCAGTTCGGCTTCCTCGAGCGGATAGACCGCGTGATAGGCCTTGATGGCCGGGATGACGACGAAGGGGTCGCCTTCGGCATGGTGCAGCAGCGAGGCGCAGGTAACGGCGAGGTCGCCCGCCAGCCAGCCCTGGATGATGTCGCCGAAATCGATCACCCCGTCCGGGATGGGCTGGCCATGCGCGTCCGGATGGCAGACGACATTGTCGTCGGTGACGTCATGGTGGACGGGCTGCACGCGAAGTCCGCTCGCGAGCGGCTGGATCCGCTTGACGGCTGCGACCATCGCCTTGGCGATGCGGTCGCGCGCGTCGTGATCCGTGATCGCCGACAGCAGCTGCACGGCAACCGGTCCGGCGCGTCGCAGGTCCCATTGCAGATTGCGATGGAGGCCGGGATGGTCGAAATCGGCGAGCTCGCGGGCAAGCCGCGCCGAGAGGGCGCCGAGTGCCGCGATAGAGGCGAGCGGCAGATGCTTGCGCTGCGTCAGCGATTGGCCGGGGAGGTAGCTCAGCAGGCGAACGAGATAATCCTGCTCGCGAAGGGTGACGGCGAGAATATCCCGGCCGTTCAGCGACGGCACTATATTGGGGACGCGCGGCGCCTCCGGTTTGGCGTGTAGATGGCGGATGGCGGCATTCTGCGCCTCCAGCTCCACCGTGTCATATTCGGTCCGGCAGACCTTCAGAACATAGTTGTTCGTGCCGGTATCGACGCGGTAGTTGCGATCCTGCTGGCTGCCAAGTTCGGTGAGCATTCCGGACAGACCGTAGTGCGTCTGCAGGAGTTCCGCTGCTTCCTCCGGCGTGATGTCCGGTCTTGGCAGTTGCATACGATTGACGAGCGCGGCGTCGGTCATGGCTCCCCCGGATGGTTCATCTCAGTCGACACTAAACCATTCCGTCCTAAAGATAATCACCGAAAACAAACAGGGTGAACGGACTATAGGATGGAAGATAGGCCACCGATCGCGCCTGCCTAGGTGCAGACGTCACTCAACCTCGATCGAATAGCTGCAGCCGGCCAGCGTCTTGCCGGGATGGGTGTCGACGGTCGAGACATTCAGGGTTATGCGCGAATGCAGCACCGTGTCGGAGTTTTCCAGTTGCTCCTTGCTGGAGACGATCTCTTTTTCGCCAAGGAACTTGCCTGGTGTGTCGACGGCAACTTTGATGCCAAGCTGCTTGGCGAGCGGATGCGGATCGGCCTCATCGAGCACGGCCAGTGGACCGGAGGGGGCGAAGGCAACCCTGTCGGTCTGTCGGCCGAAAACGGTGATCGGCTTCTCCAGCTTGAATTCCCGAAGCATGAGATTGTCGGACGGCAGCTCGGTGACGCCCATCAGCTTCATCGCCTCGACGCTCCCAGGCCCGGTCAGCCACATGGCAAAGCCGTTGTAGCTCGGCACATCGTAGCTGGTGCATTCGACCAGCTTGGCGAGATCGACCTTCAAGGGATCGTCCTCGGTCGTGGCGGCGATCGAGCCTTGCGCCGTCACGAGCATGATAAGGGCCGAAAGCGGCAGGATTCTATTCAGGTGTGACGGCAATTTCCCCTCCGCACTGCCAGGCGATTCGATATCGGCCGTATTAGATCGTATTTTGGAGGGGAAAGAAAACAGGGGTCGACCGCGTCTTACCCCATCCTCTCGGATGCATAGCTTCCCGGGCTTGCCGGGAAGACGATGGTGCGGTTGCCGTTGAGGAAGGTGCGGTAGTGGATATGGGCGTGGATGGCACGCGCCAGTACCTGGCTTTCGACATCACGGCCGATCGAGACGTAATCGTCCGCCGACTGCGCATGCGTGATCCGCGCCGTGTCCTGCTCGATGATCGGACCCTCGTCCAGATCGGCAGTGACATAATGCGCGGTTGCCCCGATCAGCTTTACGCCGCGCTCATAGGCCTGCTTATAGGGGTTGGCTCCCTTGAAGCTCGGCAGGAAGGAATGGTGGATGTTGATGATCCGTCCCGACATCTTGCTGCACATCGAATCCGACAGGATCTGCATATAGCGGGCCAGCACAATCAGTTCGGTGCCGGTCTGTTCGACCACATCCATGATCCGGGCTTCCGCCTGCGGCTTGTTGGCCTTGGTCACCGGAATATGGTGGAAGGGAATGTCGTGGTTCACCACCACCTTCTGGTATTCAAAGTGATTGGAGACGACACCGACGATGTCGATCGGCAGTGCGCCGATCTTCCAGCGGTAGAGCAGGTCATTCAGACAATGACCGAAGCGCGAGACCATCAGCAGCACCTTCATGCGCTTCTGGGTATCGTGGATCTCGGCCTCCATCTCGAATTTGGCCGCGATCGGCTTGAAGCCCTCAAGCAGCGCCTCCTGGCCGATGCCCTCTTCGGACACAAAACTGACCCGCATGAAGAACTTGCCGGTATCCAGATCGTCGAACTGGCTGGAATCGACGATGTTGCAGCCCTGATCCGCCAGATAGTTGGCAATCGCCGCAACAATCCCCCGCGTCGAGTGGCACGATACCGTGAGTACGAAATGCGTCATATCTCTTCTCTCTTCCGCCGGTGTGCCCGCTTGTTTTGGCGCCCGCCTGCTTAAATCAAATCGAAACTATGGGGAATATGCCCCTCAACCATGTTTCCACGGCTACTTTAGGCAAGATGATCGGAAAAACCGTTCCCGTTGCGCCTTCGAACGGCGCATCCCCGCCTTAGCTGTTGGTGGCGAGCGAGAGCCTCTGCGGCTGCTTTGCCTGCGTGCCCTCGTTGAATTTCAGGAAGCCCACCAACAGCCAGACCAGCCCGGCCGTCTTCATCGAGAAGATGGCCGTGGAGCCGATCATCAGGTTCAGGAACAGGAAGAGGGAAAGAGCGTGGCCGAGCCGCCGCTGATTGACGGTCTCGCCTCCGGGATAGAGCGAGGCATAGAGCCAGAACAGGATCAGGCCGAAGATGGTGGCGCCGTATATGATGTAGACATAGCCGCTGTCGTAGAAGATGCCGACCTGATCGAGCTGCAGGCCGATGGTACTCTGCAGGTCCATGCCGAGGAAGGCTCTCACCGTACCGTTGATGCGACCGACGAAGTTGTCGCCGGTAACGCCCGGCTTGAGGGCGTTGATGACGAACCCGACGAGGATGATCAAGGGCATCGTCAAAAGGTCGAGCAGCTTGGGGAGCCAGGGATAGATGAAATAGCCGGCGATGCTGATGAGGCTGAAAATCAGCATCGTGCGTGTGTCGTTCGTCAGCAGGATCAGAATGACGGTCGATATGAACAGTAGCCTGTCGGACGGTCGCAGCCGGCTGGAGAAGCTGATCAGGTAGAGGACCATCACGCCGCAGAAATTGGCAAGCGAGACCTGCTCCAGGAAGATGGATGACGAGCGATGGTCTATCAGGCCGAAGGAGAACCGCCCCTCGAACCCGAGCGCCCCACGGAACAGCCCGATATCGCTGTAGGTGGCGGGCGGCACGCCGCGCGTATTCTGGAAATATTCAGCCGGATGAAAGAGCGCGACATATTCCGTCACCGACACGATTTCGCAGATGAGCACGGCGAGCACGGCAATGCAGGAAATCCTGAAAGCCAGCTTCAGCGTGCGCTCGTTGCAAAGCCTGCCCATGATGGAAAACACAAAGATGATCATCACGTTGCGAAGGTGATCGACATAGGGCTGCTTGTTGATGGCGATGACGAAGACCGTCAGTACGATGGTCAGGAGCAGATAGAGGAGCGGCGCCATATCCTCCTCATAAATCCCCTTCTTCAATATATAGGCGAAGCTTGCCACTTGCAGGAGCACTTCGCTCATCACCACGGCGTTTGGCGTTAGCGGTGTGATGTTATGATTGATGAAGGCGAGGATGCTATTATACAGGACCGCGAGCAGCGAGATGGCGAGAATGACGTAGTTTATGGGCTGCTTTTCGCCTGAGCTTTGCATGAAATATCCGGGGTCGTGGCGTCTCTGGCCGTGGGCACCATATCAGGCTGATGATTCGCGGCAAAGCGCCGGACGCTCGCTGCCCGTCAGTTTGAGGGCTTGATGAGAGCGCATGATGGTGCCACCGAGGCTTTCCTGCTCAGGCCATCCGCCAGTACCTTCATCTGTGGCTTGTCGCGGCCGTTGTGCGGCTGGACGTTCAGTGGCTCGTCGGGCGCCCACCAGTCGCCGGCCGCCCAGTAGCTCCAACCGAGCCAGACGTCGCTATTGGTGTTCATGACGCCGAGGACCTGTTTGAGGCCCTTGAGGCAGCCATCATTGCCGGCCACGCCGAATTCACCGAGGAAACCGCGCTTGCCGTTCTTGCGCAGCCAGTCGGTGACGTCGTTCAGACCTTTGATGGCCTTATCGTTGCCGTCACAGGCCGGATGCGTGCCGGAGCTGTCCGCATCGAGATACTGGTGGAATTCGAAGGCGTAGAAATCGAGGGGATCCTTGACGCCGAGCATCACGGTGCCGTTGGCGCCGCCGCCAAGTACATCGGCGGACCAGCTATGCGCGCCGGTCCAGTTCGTGCCGGGCACGAGGATGAGGTTGCGCGCGCCGACGGTGCGGATGCTGCGGATGGCCGTGTTGGCCAGTTCCAGCCAATCGGGCGCCTTGATATCATGCGGCTCGTTCATCAGGCCGAAGGAGACACCCTTGAGATTGGCGAACTCGACGGCGAGCCGCGCCCAGAAGTCGCCAAAAGCAAGATCGCCCGCCGGTACCTGCGGGAGCTGGATCTTGTCGTAGTAGCCGTAATTATGCGGATCGAGGACAACGGCCATGCCATGCTTTTGAATGAGATCGACGGCATCCTTGAGGCTTTGCAGCTCCTTTCCGTCGAGCGGCTGGCTCAATACGGGCTGCAGCCGCTCCCAGCGGAAGGGCAGGCGCACCACGTTCATCCCCTTGCCCGCGAAATAGCGCACCGTGTCTTCGGAAGGGTAGATATAGTTGGTGCCGAGTACGCCGCCGCGGTCGCCATATTCGGCGCCGGAAAGATTGATGCCGCGATAGCAGAGCTGCGATGCGGCAAGGCCAGTGTCGGCCTCAGCGACGACGGCGAGCACAACCATGGCCGCGAGCGATCGGCGCAGCAGTCTCGTCATCGGTCCGGCCATTGCAAGCTCCCGTTCTTCCTGTCGCCTGTTGGCCCGCTTCATAGGCCTGCCCGGTTGAATATTGATGAAGACAGGGGCTCTGCAGGCCCTTGCCGACGTTTGCCGGGGGACTTCCTGGGAATGTCCTTAATGGTCCGTTAGCCAAACATTTCTAAACTCCCCGCATCTGTTGCGTGGGATCCGCGCGAGCGGGTCCCTGAAAGTCTGGTATGAGTTCATTGGAACGAAACAAGCGATCGAGCCACTTTCCGAGTTGGCGCAGCAACGAGCCGTCCGAAGGGCAGGGCGAAGGCTTGCGCCTGCGCGGCCCGGTGGTGCGACCGCGGGATTTCGTCCATGAGGTCCAGCCCGTCGCCGCCGAGCAGCCGGCCGATGCCATAACGCCGGTAATCCCGGCGCATTCGGAACCACCGCCTACGGTTGAGCCCAAGCCGGAAGCCGCACTGCCGCCGGCGACCAAGCCAACCGTGGCTGCCGCGATCCCGGCTGCCGAGCCGCTTGTCGTCGTTGCGCCACAGATAGCCTCGCCGACGCCTGATACTGAGACACCGCTTCTCGACCTGCGCTCTGCTGTCCGTTCGATCTGGGCAAAAAAGCTCCTGGTTCTGGCGCTTGCCGTGGCCGGGGCCGTGCTGGGCGCGGCCGTCATTCCGATGCTGCCGCAGAAATTCACGGCTGAAACCAGCCTCTACTTCGATCCGCGTCAAACCGGCGGCGCCGATTCGTCACAGTCGCCGCCGATCGCGCCGGAACTGATCCTGACGATGATCGACAGCCAGACGCAGATCCTGTCCTCCGGCAAGGTGCTGGCCCGGGTCGTGGATACGCTGAAGCTCGATCAGGATCCGCAATTCAATGGCGGCGCCGGTGGCGAGGCGGCGAAATACATGGCAGTGACGGTCTTGGCGAAGGCCGTGCAGATTGCCCGCGAGGCCAGCACCTATGTCGTGTCGTTGAAGGTGACGACGCGCGATGCGCAAAAGTCGGCCGGGATCGCCAACCAGCTTGTCACCTCGTTCATTGAGGAGGAGAGCAAGGCGGCGGCGAACACATATCAGACCAGCAATACCGCGCTGGATGGCAGGCTCGAGGATCTGCGCGACCAGGTGCGAGCCGCCGAAAAGGCGGCCGAGGCCTATCGGGCCGATAACGATATGGTTGCCGTCGGAGGCAACCTGATGTCCGACAAGCGCCTGACCGCGCTCAACGACATGCTGGTGGTGGCGCAGCAAAAGACGATTGAGGCGAAAGCACGCGCCGAGGCCGCCGACAGGCTGAGTTTCACGGACGTCGTCTCCAACGGCCCTTCGGCAACGGCGACGGCCGCATCCACCTCGCTCAGCAGCCTGCGTCAGCAATATGCGGTACTAGCCGCCAATGTCGGCAGTCTGCAAAGCCAGCTCGGCGCTCGTCATCCCCGCCTGCTTGCCGCCAAATCTTCGCTGGATAGTCTCTCGGTCGAGATCCGCAGCGAGTTGCAGCGGCAGACGACCTCGGCCCGCGCCGATTACGATCAGGCGCAGAAGGCCGAGCAGGATATCGCCAAGGAACTTTCGGTGCAAAAGGCATCGCAGGTCAACACATCAGGCAAGCTGGTCGGCCTCAACGAACTCGAGCGCAAGGCTGCAGCCGCTCGCGACGCGTACCAGGCGCTGTTGAAGCGATCCGGCCAGACCAGCGATGCCCGGGATCTGTCACAGAGCAACATCCGGGTTATTTCCGAAGCCGAACCGCCGCTGACGGCGGATGGGCCAAGCCGGAAGGTGATGATGGTGGCCGGATTGATCGCCGGTGCGTTGTTCGGCATGGGGCTCGGCATGGCCTTTGCCGTCCTCGCCGGCCTGTTCCGGCATCCGGTGATCCGCGGATATCTCGGAAAGTAATATTGTCGCCATTTTTTGCGTTAGATGTCCGCTTCAAGATCAGGGATGCAATTGCGCGTGCGCTGTTCTAAAAGTGAATGGACGCAGAGAGTGTTTGCATTTTGCTAATGGAAGCATAAAGACAATCATGCTGTGTCGTGCAATACATGATGGTGCAATTTATGCGAGAAAAGCGGTATGCTGGTCCGTTGACCGGCGCCAGGGGAAATTGACCGATGGTGCCCGCGGATAAGCTTGTCCTGCCGTTCCTGGCGCTGCCGCGCTCGACCAAGCGCGCGCTAGCGCTGCTCGTTGATGCCAGCCTGTGCGTGCTGACGGTCTGGTTCGCCTACTGTCTCCGTCTGGACGACTGGGTGATCCTGGAGGGTGTCGAGTGGCTGCCCGCGATCGTTTCCCTCCTCGTCGCCATCCCGATCTTCATCGTCCTTGGCCTCTATCGCGCCATTTTCCGCTACGCCGGCATGTCGGCCTTCATGACCGTCGTCAAGGCGGTGGCGATCTATGCGCTCGCCTTCATGACCATTTTTACGGCGATCAGCGTGCCCGGCGTGCCGCGCACGGTCGGCATCCTGCAGCCGTTGCTGCTGCTCATCGCCATCGGCCTGTCGCGCATGTGGACCCGCTATTGGCTCGGCAACGCCTATCAGCGGCTCTTGAACCGCAACCAGCTCGGCAAGGTGTTGATCTATGGCGCCGGCGCCTCCGGGCGCCAGCTTTCCGGCGCGCTTGCCAACAGCGCCGAACTAAATGTCGTCGGCTATCTCGATGACGACCGTAATCTGCATGGCAGCATCATGGGCGGCCTGCCGATCTACGATCCGACCGATCTGCCGGCGCTGGTGATCTCCGGCGACATCAAGGGCGTGCTGCTTGCGCTGCCGAATGCGTCGCGCCAGCGCCGCAACGAAATTCTGGAAAGCATGCGCAAGGCACGCGTCACCGTGCGCACCATGCCGGACCTGACGGCGCTCGCTCAGGGGCGTGTGGCCGTTTCCGATCTCCGCGAACTCGATATCGAAGACCTGCTTGGCCGCAACGTGATCGCGCCCGATCGCGCCCTGATCGAGAAGAATATTCGTGGCAAGGTCGTCATGGTGACCGGCGCGGGCGGCTCGATCGGCAGCGAACTTTGCCGCCAGATCCTGAAGAACGGCCCTTCCTCCCTGCTGCTGGTGGAGCAGAATGAATTCGGACTCTACGCCATTCACGGTGAGCTTGAGAAGTTGGCGGCGACATCGGGAAACAGCGATATCCGCATCATCCCTTTCCTGGCCTCTATCCGCGATGGCCGAAGGCTGAAGCGGATCATGGAGGCATGGCAGCCGAAGACCGTCTATCATGCCGCCGCCTACAAGCATGTGCCGCTCGTCGAATACAATCCCGTCGAAGGTGTCCGCAACAATGTCATGGGAACGCTGACCACCGCCGAAGTGGCGCGTGACTGCGGTGTCGAGGACTTCGTGCTGATCAGCACCGACAAGGCCGTGCGCCCGACCAATGTCATGGGCGCCAGCAAGCGATTGGCGGAGATGGTGCTGCAGGCGATGGATGCGGACCGCAAGCCCGGCGCCGTCGGTACCAATTTCGCCATGGTCCGTTTCGGCAACGTGCTCGGCTCTTCCGGCTCCGTCGTGCCGCTCTTCCGCCAGCAGATCCGCGACGGCGGCCCGATCACGCTGACGCATCCCGATATCACCCGCTATTTCATGACCATCCCAGAGGCATCGCAGCTTGTCATCCAGGCCGGCGCCATGTCCGGCGGCGGCGACGTCTTCCTGCTCGACATGGGCGAACCGGTGCGTATTGCCGATCTCGCGCGCCGCATGGTGGAATTGTCCGGCCTGACGGTCAGGGACGAGGATGAGCCGGAGGGAGATATCGAACTGGAGATCACCGGCCTGAGACCGGGCGAGAAACTCTATGAAGAGCTGTTGATCGGCGACAATCCGCAGTCGACGAGCCATCCGCGCATCATGCGGGCCAAGGAAGATTTCCTGCCCTGGCCGGAACTGTCAAAGAAGCTTGCCGCGCTTGAGGCGGCGCTTGATGAAAATGACGTACCATTGGCTAGGGGCCTGCTGCAGAATCTGGTGTCCGGCTATACACCTAGCGGTGAGGTGGTCGATCTCGTCTTCCGCGAGCGCGAGATGGATTTGCCTCTCGACGAGCCGAATTTCGACAACATCGTCCGGCTGTCGCCTTAGGTCTCAGTGGTTTCCGAGGTCGGCTGAGGCTTGGCCTTCACGGTATAGTGCCAACGACGAAGCTGATCGCAGGCGCGGAACCAGTAGGTTGTTGCCCGCAACAGGAAATGCCGCTTCACGGCGCGATAATGTACGCGCTTGCCGATCGTCGTATCGGCGCGATGCGGGCTGAAGTCCGCCAGGTTTTCAAGGGTGGAGAAAGTTTCGACCCCCGTTGACCAGCCACGCTCGAGCGCGACGTCATAGGGCAGAAGCATCGGCTTCAACGTGACCAGCAGCTTCTTCGCGGCCGCACGGTTGACGATGTAACATGCAGCCGACCCCTGTGGTCCATGCATGCAGCGGCCGACGATATCGCTTTCCGTGGTTTCCGATAGCGGTTTGAACCCAACCAGCCGGTGGTTGACGAGCTTCACCAGACGCGCGCCACAGACGCTATCCATGGCGGACAGCGCACGCGGGATCAGCCTTTCGTTTAGCTCGACATCGTCCTCCATGATGATCGCCATCTTGTCGCCGCTGTCGATGAATTGCTGGAGCGCAAGCAGATGGCTGCGATAGCAGCCATATTCACCGGCCAACGGCTTGCGCCCATTGTGATAGACGAATTGCTGTGCCTGGAAATCGAGGCGTTCGCCTGCCGGAATCTTGGCTCCGTCGATCGCGGTAACCCGTACGACATTCAGGCCATATTGAGTGGCCTGCCCACACAATCTTTCCCAGCGCTCGCGAGAGCGATCGAGATTGATGACATAGATGCAGATCTGTCGTGCCAGACTGTCTGCGCCGGGTGCTTGCGTGTGTTGGATGATCCGATTGGCCTGTTCGAGAATCACCTTTGCTCCCACAAGTAGAAAATTTGATAACGATAAACTATAGCGACACACTCATTAATATATAACAAGCTTCTTACTTTTCTCAAACTCGGTTTGTATGACAATTCCCCATGTTGAGGTAAAAGCATTTTCACTGCCGTAACTTACCGTGAACAGCCCATCGTTCACGTATGTGTTCCCGAGGCCGATTTTCCCGGCTCGCCTGTTGGCGCGTTGCGCGAGCGATATTATATTCAGGCTACGCGACACAGCCATCGTCGTGTTCGAGCTTGCGGAAGGATTGTAGAGCGCCATGTGGACCAGATCGAAAATCGTCATTGCTGCTTTGCTCCTAGCAAGCGCCATGCCGGTTGCGGCTCTTGCCGATAATCCGCTGCTTCCCAAGCCCCATGTCCGTCCTGTCTATCCCTATAAGAACCTGCCCGGAGTGACCGCGCCGAAAATGGCCGAGGACGAAAAGTTCCAATGCCGCACGACAACGGTGGACTTTCGCGGTTTTCACGACGGTATCTTCCGGCGTGGCTTGCCGCGCCTCGGTTACGTCTGTGAGCAGAATGGCGTGATCTCCGTGGGTACCGGCAAACCTAACTATCAATATTGGCAGTACAACGGCCCGGACAGATAACGGTTCCGCCTTGCCGAAATAATCGGCAGAAACATCAAATCTGACGCAATCGGCCGCCTACCATCTGCGCAGGTTTATGCGTCAATCTGAAAATAAATTTCATCTTTTCCAGTATTTTACCGAAGCGCGTTGACGAATGCGAAAATTTGTCCCAAGTTGACGAAAATAAATTACGTCGTGGGAACGATACGAGTATGCGAGTGGGAATTATTGGGCTCGGATTCCGTCTGGGATATCTGGGCTATGTTTTCAAAGCGATCGACGAGAATTTCGAAATCGCGGGCTATGTTGATCCGGCGCCGGCAGGCTTGCCCGGTTTGATCGAGCAGGGCATTTCGGCCGGCAAGGCTTATGCCACTCCCCAAGAGCTGATTGCCAACGAAAAGCTCGATTTGCTGATGATCGGCTCGCCGAACCATATGCATCTCGATCACATTCGCATCGGCCTTGAAGCCGGTCTGAAGATTTTCTCAGAAAAACCGGTCGTCACCACCATCGAGCACAGCATCGAGCTCGCTCGCCTGATGGCGAAATTCGGTCATGAGCAACTCAATGTCGGTCTCGTGTTGCGTTACGCGCCGATGTATCGCGACCTCCGGGCCGCGCAAGCCGAAGGCAAGCTCGGCAATATCGTTTCGATCGAGGCGTCCGAGCATATCGAGCCCTATCACGGCGCCTTCTTCATGCGCGACTGGCGCCGCTACGAGCATTATTCCGGCAGCTTCATGTTGGAGAAATGCTGCCACGACCTCGATCTCTATAATGGCGTGATCGGAGCGCGTCCCGAACGCGTCGCCAGTTTCGGCGGACGAAAGAGCTTTATTCCGGAAAATGATCCCGCCAAAGAAGGGATCAATGACCTGGAAATGTTCCATCGCAAGCCGAGTGGCTGGATGGGATCGGACAAGGTCTTCGACAGCGATGGCGACATCATCGATTATCAGGTGGCGATCGTCGAATACGCCAATGGCGTCGGCATGAATTTCCATACCAATATCAACGTGCCGGACCAGTTCCGTCGCTTTGCCATTATGGGCTCGCGCGGCATGGCCGAGGGCGATTTCATCCGTGGTTACTTCAATGTCCATGAAATGCTCACCGGCAACAAGGTGATCGAGAAGACATACGCGAACCGAACGACGCTTTCCCAGCATTACGGCGCCGACGAACAGATGGCCGCCGACATCATGGCACATGTAAGAACCGGTCTGCATTTGCCGGTCTCGACCCTGAACGCGCTGGAAGCCGGCATTCTGGCGCTGTCCATGGACGAGGCGCGCATGAAGAAGACGGTCGTGGATCTGCGTCCCGTCTGGGACAGGTTCGACGAAGCACTGCATTCTCGAGCCGCATAGGGAGGGGCGCAAGATGGGTGTTCAACGCAGCACGGTCATCTTCGCCTGGCTCCTGCTTCTTCCGGCTGTCCTTTACGTTGTCGTCATCGTTGCCTATCCGCTGGTCGACACCGTCATCCTGTCCTTCACCGATGCTTCGCTGAAGAAGGTGACGAACTGGGTCGGCTTTGAAAATTATGCGAAGATATTCAACGACACCTTCGGTTCGGTGATCGTCCGGACCTTCATCTGGACCTTTTTTTCCGTGTCGATCAAGATGATCATCGGGACCTGCGGCGCGATGTTGCTGAACGCTGCGGTCCCCGGCCGCGCCCTGTTCCGGGTATTGACCATGCCGCCCTGGGTCGTACCGATGGCCATCGGCATCTTCATGTGGGGGTGGATGTATAACGGTCAGTTCGGCATGATTTCTGGCCTGCTGCAACGCTTCGGCCTTGTCGATAGCCCGGTTGCCTTTCTCGCCTATGGCAGTACTGCCTTCTGGGCGACAATCATCACGGACGTCTGGATCGGCGTGCCTATGGTGACGCTGTATATGCTCGCGGCTATGCAGGCGATCCCGCAGGATCTCCATGAGGCCGCCTGGACTGATGGTGCCGGCCGCTTCTATCGTCTCCGCCGCATCACACTGCCGCTCATGGTGCCCTCGATGGTCACCATGTCGATGCTGTCCCTGATCTCGACGTTCAACTCCTTCGACATCATCTGGATCTTGACGCGCGGCGGCCCGAACGGCGAGACGACGACGATGATCATCGACACCTATCGCACGGCGATCGGGTCGTACAAATACGGGGAAGGCTCGGCTCGCGCAGTCCTGATCTGCATCTTCCTGTCGCTCTTCTGCCTCGCCTATTTCCGCCTGACCAGCCGCTTTTCAGCAGGAGCCAAGCGATGAGCCAGCAGATGATGATCAATCGCTACAGATGGTACGAGCTCGTCGGGATTTATGCCGGAATCCTGCTGTTCCTCACCTTCGTTCTGGCGCCCTTCGTCGAAGGGTTTCTGGTGTCGCTGAAGCCGCTCAGCCAGCTTTTTTCGTCACCTTACCGCTTCATTCCAGAAAACGGGTCGTTCGAGGCCTATCGAACGATGTGGACCAGCGTGCCGGGCTTCGGCTGGTATATTTTCAACTCCTTCCTGATATCGGGCTCGATCACCATTATCGTGCTGATACTTGCGGTGCCGGCGGCCTATGCCTTCGCTCGCTTCGAGTTCAGGGGCGCGGGCCTGCTGCTCGGCGCTTTTCTTGCCGTCAAGATGTTCTCCGGCGCCGTCCTCCTGATCCCGCTGTTCCGGCTTATGCGTTCCTTCGGTGTGCTCAACACCTATTTTGCCATGATCGTGCCGGGCGTGGCCTTCATCATCCCGACCGGAATCTGGCTGCTGCACACTTATATGCGGCGCATCCCCCGGGAGCTGGACGAGGCCGCCTATGTCGATGGCGCGAGCCAGCTCTATACGCTGCGTCGGGTCATCCTGCCGATCGCCATGCCGGGCATCGTCGTGGTGGCGATTTCCTCTTTCATCGAGGCCTATGCGCAGCAGTTCATCTATGCGCTCACCTTCAATTCGAAGACCGAATACATGCCGCTGCCGGTTGGGTTGTTCGCCTATTTCGGCCGGCAGGAGGTCGTCTGGAACGAACTCATGGCTGCAAGCTTCGTCGGCATAGCGCCGGCGCTGGTCGTGATCTTCTTCCTGCAACGCTATCTCGTCAGCGGTCTGACCGCCGGCGCGGTAAAGCAATAAGCTAGACAATAACCACTAGAAAAAGGGGAGCTTAAACGTGACAATCCATTTCAAAACAGGGCTGCTTGCCCTCGCTTTGCTTGGCTCCACTGCGCTTGGCGCCGTGACCGCTCAGGCCGCCGACAAGGAGATCAGCTGGATCTATTGCGGCGACAGCATTGATCCAATCCATGTGAAGTATATCAAACAATGGGAAGACAAGAATCCGGGCTGGGCCGTCAAGCCGGAAGTCGTCGGCTGGGAACAGTGCCAGGACAAGGCGACGACGCTGGCCGCAGCCGGCACGCCGGTCGGCATGGCCTATGTCGGCTCGCGCACGCTCAAGCAGTTCGCGGAGAACGATCTTATCGTCCCCGTCCCGATGACGGATGCGGAGCAGAAGACCTACTATCCGGGTATTGTCGGCACCGTGACCTTCGATGCACAGCAATGGGGCGTACCGATCGCCTTTTCGACCAAGGCGCTCTACTGGAACAAGGACCTCTTCAAGCAGGCAGGTCTCGATCCGGAAAAGCCGCCGACCACCTGGGCTGAGGAAATCGCTGACGCCAAGACGATCAAGGAAAAGACCGGTATCCCCGGCTATGGCCTGTCGGCAAAGACCTTCGACAACACCATGCACCAGTTCCTCCATTGGGTTTACAGCAACAACGGCAAGGTGATCGACGGCGACAAGATCCTGCTCGACAGCCCGGAAGTACTGGCCGCGCTTCAGGCCTACAAGGACATCACGCCTTACTCCGTCGAGGGCGCGACCGCTTACGAGCAGAACGAAATGCGCGCCATCTTCCTGGATGGTAAGGTCGGTATGATCCAGGCGGGCTCGGGCGCTGCCTATCGCCTGAAGGAAACGAAGATCAACTGGGGCGTCGCACCCTTGCCGCTCGGCCCATCGGCCAAGGGTCATGGCACGTTGCTCATCACCGATAGTCTTGCAGTCTTCAAGGGAAGCGGCGTCGAGGACAAGGCGATCGAATTCGCGAAGTTCATCACCTCTCCCGGTCCGCAGGGCGAGTATGAGCTGCAGGGCGGCGCGGGCCTCACGCCTCTGCGTCCGTCTCCGCAGGTCGATGAGTTCGAGAAGAAGGATCCCTTCTGGAAGCCGTTCATCGACGGCATCAGCTACGGTGGTCCTGAACCCTTGTTCAAGGACTATAAGGGCTTCCAGAACGTGATGATCGAGATGGTCCAGTCGGTTGTCACCGGCAAGGCTGAGCCAGCGGCTGCCTTGAAAAAGGCGGCGGCTGACCTCGAGCAGTATAAGTAAACCCTGCAGATCGTCGGGCCGCGCGCATAGCGCGCGGCCTTTCGAGCCCTGCCCGCCTTTGTTGCGGCGCCGTGCGGAGATAGAGTTTGGGACAGCTTCACCTTAATCAGGTCAAGAAATTTTACGGTCATTTCGAAGTCATCAAGGGTGTCGAGCTCGACGTGACGGACGGCGAGTTCATCGTTTTCGTCGGCCCGTCCGGCTGCGGCAAGTCGACCTTGCTTCGCATGATCGCCGGCCTCGATGACGTCACCAGCGGCGACATCATGATCAACGGTCAGCGTGTCAACGATCTGCCGCCGGTCAAGCGCGGTATTGCCATGGTGTTCCAGTCCTACGCGCTTTATCCGCACATGACGGTATTCGAGAACATCGCCTTTCCGTTGCGCGTCGAAAAGATGCCGGAAGACAAGCTCAAGGCTCGCGTCGAGCATGCCGCCCGCATCCTGCATCTCGACCAGCGCCTGCAGCAGAAGCCGGGCATGCTGTCGGGCGGCCAGCGCCAGCGCGTCGCCATCGGCCGGGCGATCGTCCGCGAGCCGAAGATTTTCCTGTTTGACGAGCCGCTATCGAACCTCGATGCGGCGCTGCGTGCCGATATGCGCATCGAGCTTGCCAAGCTGCACCGTCAATTGCAGGCGACGATGATCTATGTGACCCACGATCAGGTCGAGGCCATGACCATGGCCGACCGGATCGTCGTCCTCAATGCCGGCGAGATCGCCCAGACCGGCGCGCCGCTGGAGCTCTATCATAAGCCGGCGAACAAATTCGTCGCCGGCTTCATCGGCAATCCCAAGATGAATTTCCTGCCCGTCATCTGCACAGGCGTCAGCGAGGCGGGTGTGGAGGTCGATTACAAGGGGCAGACGGTGTTGCTGCCGGTTGCGCCGCGCGACGGTGTGGTCGGCCAGGCGCTGACGCTCGGTATCCGGCCGGAGCATCTACAGCTTGGTGACGGCGATATAACCCTGACGATCATGCCCACCGTGATCGAGCGCCTGGGTGCGCAGACGGTTGCCTATGCGGCGTTGGATGCGGACGAGGCTGAGAATTTCTGCGCCATGCTGTCGGGAAGCATCGCCATCCGCGCCGAGGTGCCGCTCAAGACCGGCATCCGCACCACCGATTGCCATCTTTTCGATGAAAACGGCGTGGCTTTCGAGCGTCGCGTCGAATTGACCGATATCGATATGGAATTGTTGAATCCTATCGCTTCTTGATGCGCGAGTGGTAAGTCAGGGGCCGCCTCGTCCTTCGAGGCTACAGCCTTCGGCCTCCGCGCCTCAGGATGAGGATGGAGTTGATTGCCGTCGCTGTTTTAACAATCCAGGAAATGTTTGTTTTGGTCGTACACGAGGATCAACCCTCACCCTGAGGTGGGAGCGCAAGCGACCCTCGAAGGGCGAGGGCGGTTGAGACGCGTGATCGCCCTACCAGACCAGCCCGCGCGCCGCGACATCCTCGACGCGGGTGATGACGCCATCGCGGTGAAACACCATGGTGTCGAACAGGTTGGAAACCACGCAGGTATGGTTGGGGATGATGCGGACCTTGTCGCCGATCTCGGGGCGGGGGCCAGTGCATTTCGAAAGGTCGATCACCCCATGCTCTTCCGAGAGGCCGGTGATGACAGCCTCGGGATAACCGACGACGACACCGTGGTCTGAGAAGCCGAGGAGATCGGAGGTCAACGCCTTCGAGCCGGCGTCGATGACGGCGCGGTCAGGCGTCGGGCGGGAGACGACGGTCGCGAGGATATGCATGGCGCAATCCTCCTCGCGGCAATGGCCGGCGCGCACCATGGAGCGGTCGTTGTAGATATAGGTGCCGGCACGGTGCTCGGTGGCCGCTGGCACCAGATGGGCGTCGAAAAGGCTCGGCGAGCCGCCATTGCTGACGATGGCGCATTCGATGCCGTCGCGCTTCAGCAGCGAGATAGTCTCGGCCAGAAAGGCTTGTGTAGCCGCAGCACTGTTCGGCTTCGGATAGTTCATTAGTCCGCCGAAGATGAGGCCGGGCTTGCCGGCAATATGTCTGGCGAGAGCTGCGGCCGCCTCCGGTGTTTGCACGCCGCAACGTCCGCCGCCCGTATCGCATTCCACCAGCACGGTCAGTGGCTTGCGCGTGGCGAACCATGCCGAAAGTCCGTCGACGGTGTAGTTGCTGTCGGCCACCACTTTCAGCCCGCCGATGCGCTCGTTGAGTGTCGAGAGACGGGCGAGCTTTTCAGGCCCGATGATATTGTAGGTAATGAGGATATCCTCAAAGCCGGCATCGGCGAAGACCTCGGCCTCGGTGATCTTCTGGCAATTGATGCCCTTGGCGCCCGCCGCCACCTGCGCGCCCGCCAGTGCCGGGATCTTGTGGGTCTTGATATGCGGCCGGAAGTTCAGCCCGTGCGCGTCCATGTAGGACTGCACGCGAGCGATATTGCCCGCCATGCGGTCTTCGTCGATGATCGGACGCGGCGTCGAAAGATCCTCGATACGATCGCCCGGCTTGGGGCTGATCTCCGAGACGATGTCATGTGCCATGTCAGGCAACTCCCTGTTTTGCCGCGTGCGGATCGGCAATCATCGGCCAGATGTCCTTTGGCGCGCGGCGATAGGGCGTGCGCGCCGGATTGTTCGGATAGGGCGTTCCGGCCGAGCAGTAAAGGATTTCCGAAGCGATCCGGGAAAAGGATGCATAGAAATGATTGGTCGACTTGATCACCAGGATTTTCTTCTGCGTCGGATCGATGCCCATCACCGAGAAAAGCGTGGGGTCGAAGCTCTGCGCCCGCGTCGAATTGAGGATGATGTCGATGCCGTCGAGTTCGATATGCGCCGCGTCGCCGAAGGGGGCGAAGCTTTCGCCAAAGCGCATCTCGGCATTGGCGACGAGGCGCACGATCTTGACGATGCCGTCGATCGGACTGCCGGTGCCCGGCGCCGATTTCGCGCCAAACCGCAGCGGGATTTCCGCGCCTTCGCCGGCGGCCATGCAGATCTGCACCGCCATCGGGTCCCAGATCGTGCCGATCGCCGTGTCGCGTGCGCCTTGGTCGAGTAGTTCCTGAAGGACGACGGTGGCGTCGCCCGCCGTGCCGCCGCCGGGATTGTCCCAGAGATCGGCAATGACGACCGGCCAGGACGTCGCGGCCATAGCCACCGCCACCGCCTGCTTCTCGTCGATCTGCGGCATGATGAAAGTGCCGCGCTTGGAAAAGAGTTCGAGGCCGAGATCGCGGGCGAGGGCGGAGCCCTTATCCGGCTTACTATCGGTGACGACCAGCAGCTTCGTGCCCATTTCAGGGACATCGCCGGCCATGAAGCCATGGATGACGGAGATCGACAGGATATCCTTGTCGGCCTCTTCCATGGCCATGATTTTGTCGACGAAGGAGCGCATCGGCTCGCGCGAGGTCGGGAAGACGTCGATCATCCGGCAATCGAAGACGGACATGACCGGCTTTACGCGGCCTTCCAGCGTGTCGACAGCGATGCGCCAGAGATCCTCGGCGCGATCGACGAAATCCGTATGCGGGAACTCCTTGAAGTAGACGAGGAAATCCACAGCCGCGAGGCGCTTTTTCGTCAGATGGCTATGCGGGTCGAGTTCGACGCAGACCAGGATATCAGGCCCGACGGTCTTACGCACCCGCGACAGGAAGTCACCCTCGGTGTCCTCATAGCCGTCAGCGACCATGGCGCCGTGCAGGCCGAGGACAACAGCATCGACCGGCATGGCGGCGCGGAGCTGGTCGAGGATTTCGTCACGCAGATCCTCATAGGTCTGGCGGTTCACCAGACCGGCCGGATCGGCCCAGGCGGCGGTGCCCTCGATCAGCTCCCAGCCCTTTTCCGCGGCGACCCTGCGTCCCACAGTGATCGGCGCGGAACAAAGCGTCGGCGTTTCCGGATGCATACCCGGCGGCGCATAGAGCGAGGCCTCGAAGGCGCGCCGGTCGACACAGATCGGAGAAAAGGTGTTCGTTTCGGTCGCGAGCACCGCAGTGAAAATGCGCAATGCTGTCGCCTCTATTCCATGGGATTCGGCAGGTAACCGGTAAAGCCCGAGATCTTCCAGCGGCCTTCATGCAGGCGGCAGTAATAGAGTGTCTGCCATTTCAGCACGTCAACGCCGCCATCGGCCTTCTTCAGGCTGCCGTCGAATTTCTTGCGCACCAGCGCCGTCTCGCCTTCGATCTCGATGTCTTCCAGCGTCGTGGTGGTGAAAATGGCGGTGCGAGGATCCTCGGCGAAGGACTGGCTCGCGAAGTCCTGCGCCTGGCGCAGCCATTCTTCGCGATAGGCCGATAGCGTCGGAAAGGTGAGGCGCCACTTGTCGGGGCTGATCTCGCGGCGGCCGTCTATACCAATGAAGCCGTCTTCGACGAAATCGCCTGAAACCAGCGACCAGTCGGCGGCGAGAAAAGCATCGATATCGCGCGGCACAAGCATCTCCCAGATTGCATGGCGGGCGGCATCGTCGGCAGGGAAGGGATTTTGGAAAGGATCGCGCATAGGACCAGCCGTATTTAAATTCTTTTCATAAATTACGATTTTCACTGGCCAAATTCCGCTTTCTATGGTCACTTGTCAACGTATCAAGAAAATAATTTGCAGGAATGGAAAATGCCCATCAAGCGTTATGGCTCCGGCCAGACGGGTGCCGGTGGTAAGCCGTTGCCTTTTGCGCGTGCTGTCGAGGCCAATGGCTGGTTGCATGTCTCAGGCCAGGTCGCCATGGAAAATGGCGAGATCATCGACGGCGGCATCGTCGCCCAGACCCACAAGACGATCGGCAATCTTATCGCCATTCTGCATGAGGCCGGCTACGGCGTGGAGCATATCGTCCGTGTCGGCGTCTGGCTGGACGATCCACGCGATTTCTGGAGCTTCAACAAGATCTATCAGGATTATTTCGGCGCCCATCCGCCGGCGCGCGCCTGCGTGCAGGCGTCGATGATGGTGGATTGCAAGGTGGAGATCGACTGCGTCGCCTATAAGACGCCGGACGCTTGATAGGCGCCACGACAGGGGAGAGGCCGATGGATATTTTCACGACCATGCAGGAGGAAAGGGCGCGGCTTTCGCAATCGGAAAACCGCATCGCCGACATCGTCCTCAACGACTTCGAATTCGCGGTGAATGCTTCCATCATCGAGCTCGCCGGCAAGGCGGATGTCTCGCCGCCGACCGTCACCCGTTTTTGCCGCCGCCTCGGCTGCGACAGCTTTTCCGATTTCAAGGTTCAGCTCGCCCGCACCGCTTATGTCGGCATGCGCTATATCAGGCCCGAGCCGAAGAGCATCGCGCCGGCCGACGTCGCTCAGGATATCATCACCAAGGCGCAGAATGCCCTGTTCCTGCTGCATCGTGGGCTGGACATCCCTTCTATCGAGCAAGCGGCAAATCGTCTTGCCGGTGCGGAGATGATCTATGCCTTCGGTTCCGGCGGCAATTCCTCGATGATCGCCAGCGAGTTGCAGAATCGGCTTTTCCGCCTCGGTCTTCGCGTCACCGCCAGCTCCGATCACAGCATGCAGCTGATGATGGCAGCCGCCGCCAAGCCGGCAGATGTACTGATCGGCTCATCCTTCTCCGGCCGCAATGCCGAACTGGTGCGCGCCTTCACGCTGGCCCGCGAAGCGAAGGTGCCGACGATCGCGCTGACGCAGAGCAGTAGCCCGGTGGCGCTTGCAGCCGACATCACCGTGCCCGTCGATCTGCCGGAAGGTGACAATATCTATCGGCCGACGTCGACGCGCATCGCCTATCTGGCGGTCGTGGACATTCTCGCAAGCCTGGTCGCCTATCGCATCCAGCCGCAGGCGACGGTGACCTTGCGCCGCATCAAGCAGCAGCTCGTTGCCCATCGGGACGGCGACGACCGTCAGCTTCTCGGCGACTAGGCCATATTTAAAGAGGAAGACCCCCATGAGCAGATCCGTCGCCATCGTCACCGGAGCCGCAGGCGATATCGGTCGCGCCATCGCCCGGCGCCTGGCGGATGACCACGATGTCGTCCTGCTTGCCGATATCGACCCCGCCACCGCTGAAGAGGCCGCGTGCGCGCTTGGGCCGGCGGAGTGCTTCGTTGCCCTGAAGGTCGATGTCACTAGCGAGGTCGATACCGCCAACATGGCAAAGGTCGCGGCGGGGCTGGGCGTGGTCAAAACGCTCGTCAACAATGCGGGTGCGGCGCGCGCCGTCAGCCTGCACGATACGACGCCGGAGATCTGGCGCGCCGACAATGCCCTCAATCTCGAAGCGGCTTTCCTCTGCTTCCGCGCTGTTGAGGACATGCTGAAGGCGTCGAAGGGATCGTTGATCAACATCGCCTCGGTCAACGGCATGGCCGTCTTCGGCCACCCGGCCTATAGCGCCGCCAAGGCCGGGCTTCTGCATTTCACCCGGCTGGTCGCGGTCGAATACGGCAAGTTCGGCATTCGCGCCAACGCCGTGGCACCGGGGACGGTGCGCACACAGGCCTGGGAGGCGCGTGCTGCCGCTAACCCCAATGTCTTCGAGGAGGCCCGCCGCTGGTATCCGCTGCAGCGTGTCGTCGATCCTGCTGACGTTGCCAATGCCGTGGGTTTTCTCGCAAGCCCGCTTGCCGCTTCCATCACCGGTGTCTGCCTGCCGGTCGATTGCGGCCTGACGGCGGGGCAGGCGGAGCTTGCCCACACATTCTCACAGTCCGACCATTATTAAGCGCTCGTTGTTATAAAGGGAACAGACATGCAACCGGCTTCCTATCATCTCGAACACACATGGTCTCCTGAAGGCGGGCCGAACGGCCGTTTGACCTTCACGCTGATCAATCTATCGGATGCGCCGCTCACGGGGTTTAGCATCGTCTATACGTCGCTGACACGCGTCATTGATACCAAGGCGTGCGAGAATGCCGTCTTCCTGCGCCGCAACGCCAATTTCCATGAATTCGCCCCGCCCGCCGGCCTGTCCGTTGCGCCTGGCGATAGCTGGACCTTCAGCGTCAGCGGTTTGCACCGCGTCGCGAAGCATTGCACGGATGGCGCCAAATCCGCCTATCTGACGCTTGCCGACGGCAGCCATGTCGATATCTCCATCAGCGACCTCCTGCTCGAAGGCCGCGTCAGCGAGCCGCCGCCGGTGCTGCTGCCGGAAGGCAAGCTCGACCAGCCCTTCGCCATCCAGCCCTGGCCTGCCGCGATCGACGTCAAGCCGGGCGAAGACTTTCCGGTTGCGCTCTTTGCCGCCGAGGGAACGGATAGCGCCAGCCGCAAGGCCGTCGCAACGGCGCAGGCGCTCTTCCAGCGCTTGTTTCCCGTCAATCACACCCCGTTCAGCCTTATCACCGTGCCGCAGGGCAGGGCCTTGCGCTTCGTCGAACGGTCTGCCCTTGCCAAGGAGGCCTATGAGCTCGCTTTCTCGTCCAGCGAGATCGTGCTTGCCTATTCCACTGACGCCGGCCGTCTCTATGGCCTGACGACGCTGGCGCAGCTTCTGGACGGCGCACGGCGCGAGCCGGGCAAGTTCCGTTTTCCGATCGCCGGCACGATCTCCGACCAGCCGCGCTACGGCTGGCGCGGCTGCCATCTCGACGTCTCCAGGCAATTCACGCCCAAGGATGATGTGAAGCGGCTGATCGATATCCTCGCCTGGCTGAAGCTCAATATCTTCCATTGGCATCTGACCGACGACGAGGCCTGGCGGCTCGAAATCAGGGCCTATCCGGCGCTGACCTCGACCGGCGTGCTGCGTGGCCCGGACGAGCCCCTATTGCCACAGCTCGGCAATGGCGCCGAACCGGTCGGCGGTTTCTATTCGCAGGACGATATCAGGGAGATAGTTGCGCATGCTCGGGTGCTTGGCGTCGAGGTCGTGCCGGAAATCGACATTCCCGGCCATAGCACCGCTGCTCTCGCTGCGCTGCCGGATCTCACCGACGGGCAGGAGGCGCCGGAAAGCTATCATTCCGTCCAGGGCTTCCCCAACAATGCGCTAAACCCGGCCATCGAGCTGACCTATGAATTCCTCGGCAAGGTGTTCGATGAAATGGTCGAGCTGTTCCCCTCCGAATATCTCCATATTGGCGGCGACGAGGTGGCCAACGGCTCCTGGCTTGCCTCGCCGATGGCGCGCAAGCTGATGGAGCAGGAAGGCATCTCGGGCACCTTCGCGCTGCAATCCTTTTTCCTGAAGCGGGTGAAGGCGATGCTGACCGAGCGCGGCCGCAAGCTCTCCGGCTGGAACGAGGTCGCCCATGGCGGCGGTGTCGGCACCGAAGGCACGCTGCTGATGGCCTGGGAAAAGCCCGAGGTCGGCATCGAGCTGGCGCGTGAGGGTTATGATGTGGTGATGACGCCCGGCCAGGCCTATTATCTCGACATGGTGCAGGCGGAAGCTTGGCAGGAGCCTGGCGCGAGCTGGGCCGGTACCGTGCCACCGGCACATACCTATGCCTACGAGGCGGAGGGTGATTTTCCGGATGAGCTGAAGGATCGGTTGAAGGGCGTACAGGCCTGCATCTGGCAGGAAAACTTTCTCTCCCGCGCCTATTTCAACCGCCTGGTCTTCCCGCGCCTCCCGGCCATCGCCGAAGCCGCATGGACGCCGAAGGCGGGCAAGGATTGGCAGCGGTTTGCGGCCATCGTGCCGCTCAGCCCGAGCCTGTAAGGCGGCTCTCGAAAGCACGGCGCTGCCTGCGACATAGTGGGCAGCGCCGATTTTTATCCTTCGGATTGCCGGTTGGGTGATCTGATCCCAAGGAAACAACGGGCTTACGGGTGCCGTTATCCGACTGCCTCGGCGATGACGGCCTTCACCTGCGCATATCGGCCGCGAACCGATTTCTCGATATGGAGCGTGCCGGCGGCAAAGCGCGAATAGCTGGCGAAGCTGAGATCAATGAATGTCTCCAGCGAGATGAGACGGTATTCGTTGTGCGTCTTGAACAGGTAGGATCCCCGCGCCCCGAATGTCTCGGCAATTTCCGGATAGACCGGATAGCACGGCCCCTTAAGAAGATTGTCCATCGGCATGATACCGCCCTCGAAAGTCTGAACGCCGAGGCGCTTCATGAAGGCGCGCGCAATATCGTAGACGCAGTGAATCTTCGGATGATTCACCGAATACATGAAGGAATCGCCGCGAGACCAGTTCCTGAATGCGGATGAAATATCCAGGCCATGCTGCGCGAAATTGTTGAGAAGATCCGTGCGCTCTTCTTCCCAGCGCGTCAGGAAGCCGCATCGTTCAAACACATCCCGTCGAAACAATTTGCGGGTCGCTTCAGCGGACAATCCGGCCTCATAAGCGGCCAATACGATCATCGAGTGATACGCGCTCATCGGCCCGTCGAGCGGGCCGGCGCTTTCCGAGAAAGCATAGCAGACATCAGGGTGGTAAGCGTCGAACTCTATCGAGGGAATGATGTCGAGATTGCGCGCGGCCGTGAAATCGAAATCCATGGTCTGGAAATACGGATGGATGATCACCCTGAAATATTCGGGCAAGGTTGCCCTGTATTTTTCGATACCATGCTGGAACGCATAGACATCAACCGCCTCGATATGAAACTTTGGATTGAGCAAATTCAGCGAGTTCGCAAGCCCAAACGTTTGGCAGTTCGATAGCAGGAGCCATGTCTCCATCTAATCCGTCCTAAGCTTATGTTTTAAGTAAATTTTTCTGCATTGTTAGGCCGATTTCTTACATTGGTGCGGCCAGCCTGAAGAAGAGGCGTGTAGTTCTCATGCGCAACTATGTTTTTGCGACCATGGCCTGTCTATATGAATAGCGTCACGGATAGGCAATTCGCGGCATGGGGCTGCCACTGACGTCAACGGTCGTGATGGCGGCAGGGGAAATCTCGTGCAAGACATGGAGGATGTGGAGGCTGACGGACGTCTTCGCATCGAGCGCCGGGCAAGCGGCGGATGCAATTCCACGCAGACGCGCCGAACCGCTGTCCGGGGCAGTTATGCTGATGCTGTTCGGGAAATTGTCATCGACATTTGTCTCTCCCCCGAGGGGAGTGTATCCGACAAAAATCGATGAAAGAACCAACGAAATCAACGTTGGAAAAATGGAATGGTGCCCAGAAGAGGACTCGAACCTCCACACCCTTTCGGGTACCAGCACCTGAAGCTGGCGCGTCTACCAATTCCGCCATCTGGGCGACGGACACGCATGTAAGGGGGTGGCTCTCCGGTGTCAACAGGGTTTTTGAAGTTTTCGTGTCAATCTGGAAAAAAGCGGTTGAAGCCCGGCCTATGCCTGGGCTTTCGCCCAGGCGCGGATGAGGCCAAGTCCCTGTTCCAGCAAGGCCTTTGCTTCGTTTTCTCCCGCTGCTTCGACATAGCAGCGCATTTCCGGCGCATTTCCGGAGGGGCGGAAATGGATGATGCGGCCATCGGAGAGCGTCACCCGCAATCCGTCGATATCGCTCTTCGACGCTACACCGGCGACGGGCGCCAGGAAGCTTGCGAGATTCGCATCCGAGGCGCGCAGATAGGCCATCAGTGCGGCGCTGGTTTCGACCGGAAAATTCTCCAGACGGTCGGCGGCGGCAAACGGCAGGCGGTAGCCGCCGGCAACGGCTGATAGCGGCTGTCCGGCGCGTGCGGCGGCGTAAAGCGTCGCAAGGATCGGAAGGAAGCCATCGCGCGTCGGCAGGGGTTGTACCGGCTCGCCTTCGACGATGAAGCGGCTGGCCGTCAGCGTGCCGCCATTCGCCTCGAAGCCCATGACATTGGTCTTGCCGGCCGCCAGCGCCTCGTCCATGCCGGCGATGACATAGGGCGAGCCGACGCGGGTGCGGGTGACCGAATAGGAGCCTGCGGCCTCGATGCCGGAATTGGAGGTGACCGGCGTCACCACGACCTCGGCGCCGAGGAAGTTCGCGGCGATGAGGCCGAGCAGGTCGCCGCGCAGCGGCTCGCCGGTCTCGTCTGCCAGAAGCGGCCGGTCGCCATCGCCATCGGCCGAGACGATCGCATCCAGCCCGTGCTCGGGCGCCCAGCCCTTCAGCAGGCGGATGGTGTCCGGAGAGACTGCTTCGGTATCGACGGGGATGAAGCTTTCGGAACGGCCGAGCGGTACGACGCGTGCGCCGTAATGGGCAAGCACCAGGCCCAGCAGGTCGCGCGCCACCGTGCTGTGCTGATAGACGCCGATGGTCAGGCCCTTGAGGCTGTCGGCGGGCAGCAGGGCGACATTGCGCTCGAAGTACAGGGCCTCGGTCTGCGCTGAGCGATCTTCGCCGGTGCCGGGTGTCTCGTCCAGGTTCGTGTCGCCGATGTCAGCGGCTTCCGCGCTGATAGCCAACTCGTCCTGCTTGTCGATCTCGCCATCCGGGCGGTAGAATTTGATGCCGTTGCGATCGGCCGGAATATGCGAACCGGTGATCATCAGCGACGCGGCCTTGAGCTCAAGCCCGTAAAGTGCCAGCGCCGGCGTCGGCAAGGTGCCGCAATCGACCGGCTTAAAGCCGGCTCGTTTCAGCGCGCCGATGCAGGTGGCCGAGATCGACGGGCTGGAATCGCGGAAATCACGGCCGACGAGGATCAGATCGCCGGGCTGTGCCTGGCCGCTCTTCAGCAGGTGGCGGGCAAAGGCCGTGGCATAGAGAGCCGACGCCCGTCCCACGAGATCCACTGACAGGCCGCGAAGGCCGCTGGTGCCGAATTTCAAGCTGCTCACGCGCGATCTCCTCGTAATCCTTGTGCTTCTTATGAAACAAGCCGAGAAAAGGATCAACTGATCGATTGTGCTGATGTATCTGCCATTGCGGCACTGGTTTTGCCCCAAGCGAGGACCCAGATATAGAGACGAGCCGTTGAAGGAGTGACGTTGCGTCGCCAGGACCGACAGCACGGGAGCCTGTCATGACTATTTTCGCCAAAATCGCCTATGGCTGCGCTCTCGGTCTTGCTGTCCTGCTGCCCCTGGATGTCGGCTATGCGGCCTCGGCCAACCCAACGATCGTCATACCGCCTCGCGCCAATGGATCCGTTCTCTGCGACTATCGCGGCTGTTTCGGTTTCGGGCGGCAGCAATGGTATCGACGGCCCGGTCAGGCTATCCCCAATCCGCCGCCGGCCCTTGGCGGCAGGAATCGTTATGACAATCCCAGGATCGTCGTCCCTCCGCGCAATAACTATGTCCCGCCGAAACCCAACTATCGTGCGCCGGTCGACAGTCGCACTCGGCACCGGATGTGGTGCAGCGACCGCTATCGAACCTATAATCCGGGGACGAACCTCTACACCACGCTCCACAATGGCTTCCAGGCTTGCCGCTCGCCCTATCAATGATCGAGCGCGGCCGGCCGGCGATTTCAACGCCGGCTCGTGCATTTTCCTGACGTCTTGAGACGAAAGCAAAAATAAATCGCTTGCTTTTTTCGCGGCTTAGGCGACCCCTAATGTGTCATCGCTTCCACGGGGTCGCGAACGAAATAGGGAGCTTGAAATGGCCAAGGGTCAGGTAAGAAGCAATCGCGAGACGAGAAAACCCAAGAAGGACAAAGCTGTCGAAGCTCCAAAGGCGCAGCCGGGTTTTGCTGTCAAACAGGCCGGCAGCACGACGGGTTTTGGCAAGAAAGAAAAATAATGAGACGGAGGCGCGCCTTATCAGGGCCGCGCCTCCTCTTTAATATCGCTCAGCTTTCCAGCGATGCGCGGTCCGTATGGCCGAGATCGCGATCGGGATCGATGACGTCGCGCACCCGCTGCTTCAGCTCCTTCGGTCCCGGAAAGCCGCCATCGCGCTTGCGCTCCCACAGCAATTCGCCATCGATACGGATTTCAAAGACACCGCCGGTGCCTGGTAGCAGCGCGACTTCGCCCAGGCTGTCGGTGAAGGTCTGCAGCAGCTCCTGTGCCATCCAGCCGGACCGCAGCAGCCAGTTGCATTGGGTGCAATAGAGAATGGTGATCCGCGGCTTGTCGCTCATCGTCGGCTTCCTTGTTGCTGACTGACATTTAGGCTCAGCTTTGGCCGGTCGCAAGCGTCGCGCTCTTGCGCCGTCGATCGGCTCGTGGTCATCTTGGCCCAGGCAATTTTCGGGAATCATGGAAATGCGGGTCGCAATTGTCGAGAATATGAAGAACACGCCGCTGGGCGCCCTTGGCGCCGCGCTGAAGGAAGCGGGAGCTGAGCTCGAGTGGTTCAGGGCATGGGACGGTGAGGCATTGCCGAAGGATGCGGCGTCGCACGACGCGCTCGTCGTGCTCGGCGGCGAGCAGAACGCCCGCGACGACGAAACCCACCCCTATCTGCCGGAGTTGGCGCAACTGATGCGCCGCTTCACGCAAGCCGACAAGGCCGTGCTTGGCATCTGCCTCGGCAGCCAGATCCTGGCGCGCGCCTATGAGGCGGAAAACCTCATCGGTGCCGCTCGTGAATTCGGCTGGAAGACGGTCGGCGTGACCGAGGAGGGCAAGACCGATCCGCTGCTATCGGACGTCGGCGACGATTTCACCATCTTCGAATGGCATTCCGACACGTTTACGCTGCCCGCAGAGGCAGTGCGGCTTGCCACCAACAGCACTGCCACGAATCAAGCCTACCGCATCGGCCGCGCCACCTACGGCACACAGTTCCATTTCGAGGCCAATGCCGCCGTGGTCGAGGGTTGGCGGACGGAATTCGAGACCACGATCGAGCGCATCGAGCCCGGCTGGCTGGAGCGCTATCCGGAGATCGCCGCAAAGCATGCGCCGGCCGCCGAGACGGCCGGGATGGCGATCGCGCGGGCCTGGGTGAGGACGATCGGCGTCGGCGCGGAGCAGCGGGAGGAGGCGGTGCTTTGATGATCGGATGGGGCGTGAGCAAGTCTATTGATTCTTCGGAAGCACATCAGTAAAGTAGTCACAAATGACCACTTTGTTAGGCAATTGCTGATGTCCATCGTGAGCTTGAAGGATGCAAAGGCCGGCTTCTCCAATTTTGTAGATGAGGCAATCAAGGGCGAATTCGTAACGATCACGCGCCATGGCAAGCCAGTGGCGGCCATCGTGAGCATCGAAGCCGCAGAGGCGGCAAAAAGAAGCCTGAGAAAGCCGCGGAAGAATTTGATCGATTTCCTGATGGAGTTTCCGGAGGATATCGAGTTTGAGCGCAATCCGTCGAAGTCGCGGGATGTCGATCTGTGAAGGGCTACCTGCTCGACACCAACGTGGTGTCCATGCTGCTTCCAACGAAGAGAGCGGCAACGCCTGCATTTCTTGATTGGCTGCGAGCCCGCTACAGCGAGGACACGCTTTTTCTTTCCGTTATCACCGTGCAGGAAATCGAAAAGGGTGCCGAAAAGCTGGCTACGGTGAAAGGTGGAAGCCAGCAGCGGGCTGCTTTGATCAAAGCATGGCTGGAGGAACTCATTGGGGAATATGGCGACCGTATTCTGCCGATCGATATGATGGTCGCAAAACAAGCCGGGCAGCTTGAGGGCAAGGCGCTAGCGGCTGGCCATGATTCGGGTTTGGCCGATATTCTAATTGCCGCAACGGCAAAAGCGCATGATCTTACAGTCCTAACATGGAATCTGAGAGATTTTCGCCCGATTGACGTGCGAGTCCAGACACCGGAAGACATCACTTCGTAGAGGTTACTCGGTACGAATGATCCGCTTTTGCGTAGAGCATGCATGTGCTGTTGCGGTGGGAATCTATCACTGGAGGAGGAGACCATTCATGAGCAAGCCAGATCTACCCTGGGAAGGTGGATGCCGTTGCGGGCGGGTGCGGTTGAAGGTCAGCGCCAAGCCGCTCCTCACCATGGCTTGCCACTGCACCGGCTGCCAGCGCATGACGGCGAGTGCCTATTCGCTGAGTGCCGCCATTCCGAGCGAAGGGTTTGAGGTGACAGTGGGAGAGCCGGTCATCGGCGGGCTGCATGGCGATGCCATTCACCACTATGCCTGCCCGCATTGCATGAGTTGGATGTTCACGCGGGTCGAGGGGATGGACTGGTTCGTCAACGTCCGCGCCACCATGCTCGACGATCCGAGCTGGTTTACGCCGTTCATCGAGACCTGGACGAGCGAGAAGCTCCCCTGGGCAACGACGCCGGCCAAGCACAGCTATGCGGCGCTGCCAGCCCCTGAGGATTTCGAGATGCTGATGAAGGAGTATATGGCGAAGGGGTGAGGCTGGCCCTCACTCATCCCCCATCTTCAGCGCCGCAATAAACGCTTCCTGCGGGATTTCGACCTTGCCGAACTGCCGCATGCGCTTCTTGCCTTCCTTCTGCTTGTCGAGCAGCTTGCGCTTGCGGGATGCGTCGCCGCCGTAGCACTTGGCGGTCACGTCCTTGCGCAGTGCCTTCACCGTCTCGCGGGCGACGATGCGCCCGCCGATGGCGGCCTGGATCGGGATCTGGAACATATGCTGCGGGATCAGGTCCTTCAGCTTCTCGCACATGACGCGGCCGCGCTTCTCGGCTGCGGAGCGGTGGACCAGCATTGAGAGCGCATCGACCGGCTCGGCATTGACGAGGATCGACATCTTCACGAGATCGCTTTCGCGGTAATCCGAGAGATTATAGTCGAAGGAGGCGTAGCCCTTGGAGATCGACTTCAGGCGGTCGTAGAAATCGAAGACAACTTCGTTGAGCGGCAGATCGTAGGTGATCATGGCGCGGTTGCCGACATAGGTCAGCTCGGTCTGGATGCCGCGACGGTCCTGGCAGAGCTTCAGGATCGAGCCGAGATAGTCGTCCGGCGTCAGGATCGTCGCCTTGATCCACGGCTCGCGGAATTCGGCGATCTTGACGACGTCGGGCATGTCGGCCGGATTGTGCAGCTCGATCTGGCTGCCGTCATTCATGGTCAGCTGATAGACGACCGAAGGGGCCGTCGCGATCAGGTCGAGATTGAATTCGCGTTCCAGTCGCTCCTGAATGATTTCCAGATGCAAGAGGCCGAGGAATCCGCAGCGAAAGCCGAAGCCGAGCGCTGCCGAGGATTCCATTTCGAAGGAGAAGCTGGCGTCATTGAGGCGCAGCTTGCCCATGGCGGAGCGCAGATCCTCGAATTCGGCGGCATCGACCGGGAAGAGGCCACAGAACACGACAGGCTGGGCCGGCTTGAAGCCCGGCAGGGCCTGGGCAGTCGGGCGCTTGTCCTCGGTGATGGTATCGCCGACGCGGGTGTCGGCCACTTCCTTGATCGAGGCGGTGATGAAGCCGATTTCGCCGGGGCCAAGGCTCTCGACGGTGAGCATCTTCGGCGTCAGCACGCCGACGCGCTCGATCTGGTATTTCACGTCCGTGCCCATCATGCGGATGGTCTGGCCCTTGGTCATAACGCCGTCGATGACGCGAACGAGAACCATGACGCCGAGATAGGTGTCGTACCAGCTGTCGACCAGCAGTGCCTTCAGCGGTGCCTTTTCGCCGCCGGGGCTCTTCGGCGCCGGCAGCTTGTTGACGATAGCCTCGAGAACATCGGGGATGCCGAGGCCGGTCTTGGCAGAAATCAGCACGGCTTCGGAGGCGTCGATGCCGATGACTTCCTCGATCTGGGCCTTGATGCGGTCCGGTTCGGCCGCCGGTAGGTCGATCTTGTTGAGAACGGTGACGATCTCGTGGTTGTTGTCGATCGCCTGATAGACGTTGGCGAGCGTCTGCGCTTCCACGCCCTGAGAGGCGTCGACTACTAGCAGCGAACCCTCGCAGGCCGACAGCGAGCGCGAGACTTCATAGGCGAAGTCGACGTGGCCGGGCGTGTCGATCAGGTTGAGGATATAGGTCTCGCCATTGTTGGCCTTGTAGTGCAGGCGCACCGTCTGTGCCTTGATGGTGATGCCGCGCTCGCGCTCGATATCCATGCTGTCAAGCACCTGCTCCGACATCTCGCGTTCGGCAAGACCGCCCGTCGTCTGGATCAGACGATCGGCCAGCGTCGATTTGCCGTGGTCGATATGGGCCACGATGGAGAAGTTGCGGATGTGCGAAAGCGGTGTGGTGGAATTGGTGCTCATGCGCGCCATATAGCAGCGCCGCCCCGCGCCGCAAAGCGGAAAAGCAGGGTTTTGTTAGGGATATCGGTGCGGCCGTAGGCATTTGCGATTGCCGTCACGATCAGCCGCATTATTCGGCTTGATTCCATTATTAGATCATGTATTTCTCTTATAGTAGAATATCGGCGCAAGTGACATGCAAATAATGGATGACGATCTGGAAATCGCGATTGGCGCTCGTATCAAGCAGCTGCGCATTGCCCGCGGAATGACGCTGGATGAGCTGGCAAACGCCTCTGCGGTCAGCCGGGCGATGATCTCGCGCATCGAGCGGGCCGAAGCGAGCCCGACGGCCTCACTGCTCGCCCGGCTCTGCGCAGCACTCGGCCTGTCGCTTTCGGCTTTTTTCGCGGAAGAGGATCGGGAGGTCTCGCCGCTTTCCCGGCATAAGGATCAGCAGGTCTGGCGGGATCCGGAAACTGGCTATGTCAGGCGCGCGGTTTCGCCGTTGGGTATGGAGACGCCGGTCGATCTTGTCGAAGTCACCTTTCCCGCCGGCGCGCGCGTCAGCTTTCCGCCGAATGCGGGAAGCAAGAATATGACCCAGCATATCTGGCTGTTCGAGGGCGAGATGGAGATGACATCGGGTGAAACCGTGCATCATCTGAAGCCCGGCGACTGCCTCTTCATACCCGTCGGCGACGGCCACGTTTTTCATAATCCCGGCGGCACACCGGCGCGTTACTGCGTCGTGCTCGATCGCGGCCGGCCATAATTCAAGGAACTCTTCATGCCCGATATTCGTCTTCTCTCCGCCTCCGAAGCCCGCGCCGTCTCCGCCGATCTCTGTGAAGTCCTCGCCGATTGCGTCAACGGCGGCGCTTCGGTCGGTTTCATGCAGCCCTATGGGCCTGACGACGCCGCGCCCTATTGGCAAGGCGTAGCCGATAGCGTTGAGGCCGGCTCGACCTTGCTTTTCGCCGCTGTCATTGAGGGCAAAGTTATCGGCACCGTGCAGATTGGCGCGGCACAGATGCCGAACCAGCCGCATCGTGGCGATCTGAAAAAGTTGCTGGTGCACCGGTCCGCCCGCGGAAACGGCCTTGCTCGCTTCCTGATGGAGGCCGCTGAGCACGAGGCGGCCAAGCGCGGCAAGACCTTGCTGGTGCTCGACACGGCGACGGGCAGCGAAGCGGAAGCCATCTATCCCCGCCTTGGCTGGGAGCGCGCTGGTGTCATTCCCGATTATGCTCTGTGGCCGCAGGGCGGGTTTTGCGACACGACGCTCTTCTACAAGCGGATTGCTGCGTAAGTTTCAACGGGAAAACGCGGCAAAGGCATCCTCCAATCTGGAGCCAGGCGCCCAATGCATCGCCTTCCAGCCGAATTGCTGCGCCGCCTCGATGTTGGCGGGATAATCGTCAATGAAGCCGATCTCGCTGGCTTCGATGCCGACGCGCTCGGTTGCCAACCGGAAGAATTCGGGCGCTGGCTTCTGGTGTCCGAACATGGCGGAATAGAAAATTCCGTCGAAATAGGAGGAGAGCCCGAGCTTCTCCATCAGATAGGCGGCACGCCGATGCTCTTGATTGGTCGCCAGATACATCGGGATGCCTTTTGCCCGCAGGGTGGCGAGATCGGCAAGCAGCGTCCGGTCCAGCCGGGAATCATTCTCGAACCAGTAATCGATCAGCGCCGCGGCGCTGAGATTTGGCGCGATCTTCGCCAGCACACTGGCGAGCCGGGGTTCCAGCTCGTCGCGTCCCGTGACGATGTCGCCCCAGTGGGTCTGGAAGAATTCCTTCTGGATCAGATCGCGACTAAGGCCGAGATCGCGTTCCAGATAGGTGAAAAGGTGCAGTCCATCGCTGGGCCGGCCATGAACCAGTACACCATCGACATCGACCATCAGGACTTTCATGCCGCGCGAATCTCCCAGTTGTTGGAAAGGCGGATGGAAGGTGCCGTCGTTTCCTGTCGCGTTCAAGGGCACAAGCCGCTCTTTTTTCCTGACTGCGATCCGTGTAAGCCTCTGGGCCAACCAATAAACTTCGCAGGCGAGGGGGCCGATCATGCGTGTCATTTATTCGGAAGATCACAAGCTGAGGGATGCCAAGACCGAGTTGCATGACGGCCAGCTGGTGACGCCCTTCGAAGCGCCGTTCCGTGCCGAATGGATTCTGGCGGCGGTAAAGGAAGCGGGCTTTACCGATATCGTCGCGCCCGATGCCCATGGGCTGGAGACGGCGCGCAAGGTGCATGATCCGGCCTATCTCGATTTTCTGGGCACGGTCTGGGAGCGCTGGGTCGCGGCTGGCTACAAGGGCGAGGCGATCGCCAATTCCTTTCCGGTGCGCCGGACCAGCCAGCGCGTACCGGAAAACATTGTCGGCATGATCGGCCATTATGCCAATGCCGCCGATACCTCGATCAGCAAGGGCTCCTATGAAGCGGCGATTGCCTCGATGCGCTGCGCATTGACGAGTGCTGATTGGCTGCATGCCGGCCATCGCTTCGCCTTCGCGCTTTGCCGCCCGCCCGGCCATCACGCCGGCTTCGATCTCTTCGGCGGCTATTGCTTCATCAATAATGCTGCCGTCGCGGCGCAGCGCCTACGCGACCACGGCGCGAAGAAGGTGGCTGTGCTCGATGTCGATTTCCATCATGGCAACGGCACGCAGGACATTTTCTATCAACGCGGCGATGTTTTCACCGCCTCGCTGCATGGCGACCCCATCCACGCCTTCCCCTATTTCCTCGGCCATGCCGAGGAGGAGGGCGAAGGCGAAGGGCTCGGCACGAACCGCAATTATCCGATGCCGCGCGGCACGCCCTGGAGCGTCTGGTCGGAAGCGCTTGCCGATGCGCTCGCCCGCATCAAGGGGTTTGGCGCGGAGGCGATCGTGCTGTCCCTCGGCGTCGATACTTTCGAGCGCGACCCGATCTCCTTCTTCAAGCTGACGTCGGAGGATTTCATCCGCATCGGCCAGCTTGTCGCCGGAGCCGGCCTGCCGGTTCTCACCTGCATGGAGGGCGGCTATGGCGTGCCGGAGATCGGCTTGAACGTCGCCAATGTGCTGAAGGGCCTGGAAGCCTGAGGTGCTCTTATCAGGGCGACTGATCCAACCGATGAAAAGTTTGAATTTGCGCCTCCATCGCTTGCCGACTACAAGCCGCGCAGGATGGGAGCGACCATGGACCAGAAGATGATCGAGAGCGGCACGGATGGTGGCGCGCCGTTGATGCCGCATCCCGATGTAGCGGCGTCCTCGGGCGGCGTTGGCGCGGGCGTTCTCATGTGTCTGCTATCCATGTGCTGCATCCAGTTTGGTGCGGCGCTGTCGTCTTCTGCCATCGCCACCTACGGGGCTACCGGCGCCACATGGCTGCGGCTCGCTTTTGCCGCCATCATTCTTGCGGTTATCGTCCGGCCGAAGGTGACCCGCTACAGCCGCGAGCAATGGATAGGTGCGCTCGTGCTCGGTGCCATGACGGCGATGATGACGATCTCCTTCTTTTTGGCGATCGAGCGTATTCCGCTTGGTCTTGCCGTCGCCATCGATTTTCTCGGCCCTCTGTCGGTCGCGACCCTGGGGTTCGGATTGAGCCGCCAGCTTGCTTGGCCGCTGATCGCCGGGATTGGCGTGCTTCTGCTCGCCTATAACGGCCAGGAGTGGGTCGGCAATCTCCCGGGCATATTGTTTGCCTGCGGTGCGGGCACCGGCTGGGCCTGCTATATCCTGCTGACGAAGAAGGTCGGCAGCGTTTTTACCGGCTTCGAGGGTCTCTCTATGTCGCTCATCATCGCGGCGATTGTCGCGACACCCTTCGGCTTTGCCTCAGCCGTTCCGCATTTGACCGGCTATGGCCTCATCGAAATGGCGGGTCTCGCACTGCTCGTGCCGCTTCTGCCCTACGCCTTGGAAATGGTGGCGCTGCGGCGCATGCCGACATCCTCCTTCGGCATTCTCATGAGCCTGGAACCGGCAATCGGCGCCTTCGCCGGCTTCGTCATCCTGACCCAGCCGCTGACGCCATCACAGATGTTCGGCACGGCGCTGGTCGTGGCCGCCAGCATCGGCGCGACGGTGTTTGTTGCCAAGGGTTGATTGGTAGCTTTGCCTGGCAATCGGCTGTCGATATGCCGCACCTCTGGCACCCCCCTCTGTCACTGTCGTGACATCTCCCCCACAAGGGCGGAGATCGTTGGGAGGATGCCGCGTGTTCTGCTTAAAACAATCAGCTTCGATTTCAGCAGATCCGATGCCAGCTTGAGGCGAGAAATTCCTGCGAGTTACCAATCTCCCCCCTTGTGGGGGAGATGTCACGAAGTGACAGAGGGGGTGAACACTCTCCGCAAACTCGAAGTGAGACTTTGCCTCATTCACCCCGCCGGGCCGGATCATCCACCGCCGGATTGTAGAACAACGACAAGGTCAAGCTCTTGGCGATGCGCTCGGCTGTTGCCATGAACCAGGCTTTGGCCTCGTCCGTCGGCGCTATGTCGTCCAGCGTCTGGGAAAACAGCACCAGCCATTCCGGAAACAGGTCGGGCGCGATGCCCTGGACGCCGAGATGGGCCTGCACCGGCTTACCGCCATAGGCGCCGTTCTTGAAGGCGATCGAGGACCAGAAGCGTTTCATCTTGTCCATATGCTCCGGCCAGCGCCCCGCAAGACGGCCGTCGAAGACCGGGCCGAGCCGGGGATGCGCCTGGATGCGGCCGTAGAAGGTCTCGACCAGCCGGTCGATAAAGGCGGCGTCGATGCCGAAGCGCGTCATCTCGGCCTCGGCCTTTTCGCGGATGCCGGCCAGATGGGCGGCGCGGCCTTGCAGGTCATTGTCCATGTTATGCTCCTGGCCCCGCCGCGCGTAATTTTTCTGCGGCAATGGGCTTGTGTCGGCTCCTATGTACGCCATTTCCCCACGCAACCAAGATGTCATGCTGTCATTGCAGCAATCTGTTGAAGTCGCGTTGGTAATCTCGTCCAAAAATGGCGTCTCCTGCTTCGGGGTCATGCCTTTGCGCTTGACCCACGCATTTAGCCACTTTAGATTTAGAATAATTCTAAAGATGGAGATTTTGATGTTGCTCGGTTTCTTCCGCTCGCCGAAGCGTTCCTTTGCCTCTTTGTCCGAACAGGAAATTCTCGCTGTCGCCATCGCCGCCGAAGAAGACGATGCGCGCATCTTTCTCGCCTATGCCGATATCCTTCGCGAGCAATATCCCGACTCCGCCAAGGTGTTCGAGGATATGGCCGAGGTCGAGGACACCCATCGCAAGACGCTGATCGACATGCACCGCCGCCGTTTCGGCGAGCGCATCCCGCTGATCCGGCGCGAACATGTCAGCGGCTTCTACGACCGCAAGCCGGATTGGCTGCGCAAGAACCTGTCGCTCGACGCCATTCGCCAGGAGGCGGAGGCGATGGAGCAGCAGGCCTATAATTTCTATGTCGAAGCGGCCAAGCAGATCTCGGATGCTTCGACGCGCCAGCTTCTGGGCGATCTCGCGCTTGCCGAGCAGGGGCACGAGGAAGTCGCTCGCATGTTGGGCGACAAGCACACGCCGCAATCGGTCAAGCAGGAGGAAGACGCCAGCGCTCACCGCCAATTCGTGCTGACTTATGTGCAGCCGGGCCTTGCCGGCCTGATGGATGGTTCCGTCTCGACGCTGGCGCCGATCTTCGCGGCGGCCTTCGCGACGCAAAATACCTGGCAGACCTTCCTCGTCGGCCTGTCGGCCTCCGTCGGCGCCGGCATTTCCATGGGCTTTACCGAAGCTGCCCATGACGACGGCAAGATTTCCGGTCGCGGCTCGCCAATCAAGCGCGGCCTTGCCTGCGGCATCATGACGGCGCTCGGCGGCCTTGGCCACGCGCTGCCCTATCTCATTCCGCACTTCTGGATAGCAACCGTCCTTGCCGGCATCGTCGTCTTCTTTGAACTCTGGGCGATCGCCTTCATCCAGAACAAATATATGGAGACGCCATTCCTGCGCGCCGCCTTCCAGGTCGTCGTTGGTGGTTCTCTGGTGCTGGCAGCCGGCATATTGATCGGAAATGCCTGAGGCCGGTCGGCAAGAGCGGTTGGAAAAGCAAAAGGCCGGCAGATGTGCCGGCCTTCCATTTGTGATGCTTATCGCGGCTACGCTTACTTGACCGAGCCGACCAGAATGTCGCTGCCGTTCTCGATGGTGACCCAGCGGCCGGCATTGAAGCTCGCCTGGCGCTTCAGGTAGGAGTAGGGAGTCTTGTTCCAGACCTTCACCTCATCCTCAAGATTGTCGAGAATGTAGTCGCCCTGCTTGGTGCGTAGCGTCAGCACGGCATGGCCTTCGCCATCCGGCTTGCGAACGACAGTCATCAGGAGGTTGGCGGCGGAAATGCCCTTCTGCATCAGAACTCTGCGCTTTAGGAGCGCGAAATCCTCGCAGTCACCTGCAGTCTTCGGATATTCCCAATATTCTTCCTGGCCATAGACTTCCATGTCGGTGGCCGGCGTGATCGTCTTGTTGACGCGCAGGTTGACCTGGTTGACCAGTGCCCAGGTGTCGGCGTTGAGGTCGACCGGGCCGGCGTTGCGGGTCGGGCCACACTCGTCTGTGTGGCGCTCGCAGAATTCATAGTGTCCGATAGGCTGGGATGTGACGTTGCCGATAGCCATCGACGCGGTCTTCTGCGGGGCCGGCATGGCCGACGACGACATGGCAACTATAGCCGCAAAGGCAACGAATAGGCCCTTAATACGCACGCCCACTATCCTTGTATCGTCCCTGCATTTGTTAACAAATTGTTAATGTAGGGGGTGCGTGAAGTCAATCGTTACTTAAGTGTTAACGCCAGAACCAGGCCATATGGTTAATTTCAGCACAATCAAAGAGATAGTCGCCACAATTGAATACCTCTTCTGATTAGCTGTTGCCACGCGAATGCGGCCCGGCGAGCAGCTTGCTCGCCGGTTTTTATCCGATCTATCTATCTGTTTTTATGGAAGGTTATGCAGCGCCAGCGTCTCTGCCGCGACCAGCATGCGCTCGATATCCTGCGGTCGGGACAGGCGGTGATCGCCGTCGCGCACAAGTGTTAACACCACATCGTCGGCTGGCAGGTGCTCGACCAGTTTTAACGAATGCGCAAAGGGCACGTCCTCGTCCTGCATGCCCTGCAGGATATGGACCGGGCAGCCGGTCTCGACGATGCCGGTCAAAACACGATTAGCGCGGCCATCCTCAATGAGGGCGCGGGTGAAGATGTTTGGCTCGGAACTATACTCCGAGGGCTCCTCGAAATAGCCGCGTTCGGCCAGCGATCTGCGCTCGGTGTCGGAAAGGTTCGGCTCAATGAGGTCGATAGTGAAGTCCGGGGCGGGGGCGATCAGCACCAGGCCGTGGATGACGGGCGTCTTCTTTTGCTTGCGCAGCTCTTGGATCAGCCGGAGCGCGATCCAGCCGCCCATCGACGAGCCGACGAGGACGATGCGCTTCGGCTTGGCATGGTCGATGACGGCCAGTGCCTCCTCCAGCCAGCGCGAGATCGTGCCGTCCGTGAACTTGCCGCCCGATTGGCCGTGGCCCGAATAGTCGAAGCGGATGCAGCCGAGCCCCAGCCGCTCTGCCAGCGCGTCCAGTTCCAGCGCCTTGGTGCCACCCATGTCGGAACGATAGCCGGAGAGCCAGACGAAGGTGGCACCCTTCACGCCCTTCTTGCTCGCGCGCTGCTGTATGGCGATCTGCCGCTGATCGTCGCCGGCGCCAACGGAAAGGAAGGTGGGTTCAAGGCTGGCTAGTGCTTCGGACATCAAGAAACTCCCGGAATTTTCCGCTCTTTAAAGCAGATTCGCGCGCATGTGACCCCAAAAAATCTCTCGATTTTTGCAAGCATCCTGTGCTATTCGAGCTTATTACTGTGTCCTTTGCGCATCTTGAGACTGTGCGACGTAGTAATGACGCGCGGGAGGTGATTTTTTCCTGGCGCCATGCTATTGACTTCAACACAGCTTTTACGACATTTCCGTCAGTTGCGCCGACGGGAGCGAGAAGCTGCAGCTATCCGTAACAATTCGTGGAGAATACGACCATTCGCAGACCCTTTAAAACCGATGCGCCCGTGAAGGATGGGCCGCGTTCCAACAGGGAAATTCGCGTTTCCAAAGTTCAGCTTATTGCTGCTGACGGCCAGAATTTGGGCGTCGTCCCGACTGACGAGGCATTGAAAATGGCGGAGGAGGCCGGTCTCGATCTCGTTGAGATTTCCCCCAATGCTGAAGCACCTGTGTGCAAGATCCTCGATCTGGGCAAGCTGAAATACGCCAACCAGAAGAAGGCCGCCGAGGCACGCAAGAAGCAGAAGATTGTCGAAGTCAAAGAAATCAAGATGCGCCCGAACATCGACACCCATGACTATGAGGTGAAGATGAAGGCGATCGGACGTTTCTTTGAAGAAGGCGACAAGGTGAAGGTGACCTTGAAGTTCCGTGGCCGCGAAATGGCTCACCAGGAACTCGGCATGAAGCTTCTCCAGCAGGTCAAGGAAGATACGGTTGAGATCGCCAAGGTCGAAGCCGAGCCCAAGCTCGAAGGCCGTCAGATGATGATGGTGCTTGCGCCGAAGTAAGCGCGAGCAGGTTCAAGAGGTCGGAGCCGTCCAAGGGGCGGCTTTTTCCTTTTATGCCGCCAGGTTGATTGATGTCATCGATCTGCAAAGATTCACGCGTCCGGCCCGTTGCACTCTAAGGCAACTACGGTTATAAGCGCGCGTCCGAACTGACCGGCAGGGCATGCCGTGGCAGTTCAGAATGCTGGTGGGATGGTTCGTCGCCGTATCCACCGTTCAACAACAAACGCTCCGGCAACCTTGTCGCAGCCCGGCCGAGCCGGATCTGTGGGAAGGGCTTTTAGCAAAGCGCGCCAGGAAGCATCGAAGGAGTAGCAAAATGCCCAAGATGAAGACGAAGTCCTCAGCCAAGAAGCGGTTCAAGATCACCGCGACCGGCAAGGTCAAGGCCGCCGCTGCTGGCAAGCGCCACGGCATGATCAAGCGTAGCAACAAGTTCATTCGCGATGCCCGCGGCACCATGGTTCTCGCAGAGCCGGATGGTCGTAAGGTTATCAAGAATTACTTGCCGAACGGTCTCTAAGACTATTCGTAACGCTATAGACTAAGGAGATCATGAAATGGCACGCGTAAAAAGAGGCGTAACCTCGCACGCCAAGCATAAGAAGGTTCTGAAGCAGGCTCGTGGATTCTACGGCCGCCGCAAGAACACCATCCGGACCGCCAAGGCCGCTGTCGATCGTTCCAAGCAGTACGCTTATCGCGACCGCAAGGTTAACAAGCGCAACTTCCGCGCCCTCTGGATCCAGCGTATCAACGCTGCCGTCCGCGAACACGGCCTGACCTATGGCCGCTTCATCGACGGCCTGACCAAGGCTGGCATCGAAGTCGACCGTAAGGTTATGTCCGACATGGCGATCCATGAGCCGGATGCTTTCGGTGTGCTCGTCGCCGCCTCGAAGAAGGCTCTGGAATATCTCAAGGACGCCGGTACGAAGAACGAGTTTGAAGCAGCCGTTAACTAACGCCGCTTCGCACGTCTTTCGTAAATTCATTATGAAACCCGCGCTGGCGAAACCGGCGCGGGTTTTGTGTTTTGCAGCATACGCTTTTCCATCGTGTCAGGCGGTCCTGTCGGGCGAGATCCCGGAAAACGGATCGTGTATCGGGCGGCAAGTGCCAAGGACGGCCTTCTTGGCGGGTTTTTGTCATTTGCCCGGTTGATTGGCCGCTTGCACATGGGTAGTGATCTGCAGCGCCTCATCGTTGCCACAAGCTGTCTGATGCGGGCGTTCATCCATTATTCCGCGGACTGAGCGGCGTTCCAAGCCCGCCGCCCGCAAGGCAGGACCAGATGACGGAACTCGTGACACTTGAAACCCAACTCATGGCCGAGGTGGCCGCGGCGACCGACGAGCAGTCGATCGAAGCCGTCAGGGTGGCCGCGCTCGGCAAGAAGGGCTCGGTTTCGGAACTGCTGAAGACGCTGGGCTCGATGTCGCCGGAAGAGCGGCAGACACGGGGCGCTGCGATCAACGCGCTGAAGACCACCGTCACCGACGCCATCAACGCTCGCAAAGGCGCGTTGAAGGATGCCGCCATCGACGCGAAGCTGAAGGCGGAGACGGTGGACGTCAGCCTGCCGGTGCGTTCTTCCCCGGCTGAACGCGGTCGCATCCATCCGATCAGCCAGATCGTCGATGAGATCACGGCGATCTTCGGCGACATGGGCTTCTCGATCGCCGAGGGTCCTGATGTCGAGACCGACTATTATAACTTCACGGCGCTGAATTTCCCCGAGGGACATCCGGCCCGCGAGATGCACGACACCTTCTTTTTCCAGCCGGACGAGAAGGGTGAGCGCAAGGTGCTGCGCACGCACACCTCGCCGGTGCAGATCCGCACCATGGAAGCGCAGAAGCCGCCGATCCGCATCATCATTCCCGGCAAGACCTATCGCCAGGACAGCGACGCCACGCACTCGCCGATGTTCCATCAGGTCGAGGGCCTGGTGATCGACAAGACGGCGAATGTCGGCAATATCCGCTGGGTGCTGGAAGAATTCTGCAAGACCTTCTTCGAGGTCGACAATGTGACGATGCGATTCCGCCCGTCCTTCTTCCCCTTCACCGAGCCCTCCTTCGAGGTCGATATCCAGTGCGACCGCTCCGGCCCGAGCGTCAAGTTCGGCGAGGGCACCGACTGGATGGAAATCCTCGGCTGCGGCATGGTGCATCCGAACGTGCTGCGTCACGGCGGCCTCGATCCGGACGAATATCAGGGCTTTGCCTGGGGCATGGGCCTCGACCGCATCGCCATGCTGAAATACGGCATGCCGGACCTGCGCGACTTCTTCAACGCAGACGTCCGCTGGATGAACCACTACGGCTTCCGCCCGCTCGACATGCCGACGCTGTTCGGCGGCTTGAGCGCGTAAGCAAGGATCGATGACATGAAATTCACACTCTCCTGGCTGAAAGAGCACCTGGAAACAGACGCCACGCTCGACGAGATTTGCGCCCGCCTGACGATGATCGGGCTGGAGGTCGAAGACGTCGACGACAAGGCCGCCTTCAAGCCCTTCGTCATCGCCAAGATCCTGTCCGCCGAAAAGCATCCGCAGGCCGATCGCCTGAAGGTGCTGACGGTCGATATCGGCGCCGGCAAACCCATCCAGGTCGTCTGCGGCGCACCGAATGCGCGTGCGGGCCTCGTCGGCGCTTTCGCGGCGCCCGGCACCTATGTTCCCGGCATCGACGTGACGCTGGCGGTCGGCAACATCCGTGGTGTCGAAAGCCACGGAATGATGTGCTCCGAAAAGGAGCTGGAAATCTCCGACAGCCATGACGGCATCATCGACTTGGCCGAAGATGCGCCTGTCGGCACCAGCTTTGCCACTTACGCAGGCCTCGACGATCCGATGATCGAGATCAACCTGACGCCGAACCGTCCGGACTGCACCGGCGTCTATGGTATCGCTCGCGATCTCGCCGCCTCCGGTCTCGGCACCTTGAAGCCGCGCGCCGTTCCTTCCTTCGCTGTCGAAGGCGAGACGCCTGTGGACGTGAAGATCGAGCTCGATGATACCAGGCTCTGCCCCGGCTTTGCGCTTCGCCTCGTGCGCGGCGTCAAGAACGGCCCGAGCCCGAAATGGATGCAGCAGCGTCTGCTGGCGATCGGTCTTCGCCCGATCAGCGCACTGGTCGACATTACTAACTACATGACCTTCGATCAGGGCCGGCCGATGCACGTCTTCGACGCCGCCAAGGTCAAGGGCAATCTCGTCGTTCGCCGCGCCAGGGATGGCGAGACTGTGCTGGCGCTCGATCAGCGCGAATACAAGCTCGGCCCGAACAATGTCGTCATCGCTGACGACAACGGCATCGAGTCGATCGGCGGCATCATGGGCGGCGAGCATTCCGGCTGTGACGAGAACACCGTCGACGTGCTGATCGAATCCGCGCTGTGGGATCCGATGAACATCGCCAAGAGCGGCCGCGGCCTCGGTATCATCACCGATGCCCGCTACCGTTTCGAACGCGGTATCGATCCGGAATATATGGTCCCTGGCCTGGAACGCACGACCGAGCTGGTGCTCGCCTGCTGCGGCGGCACCGCCGCCAAGGCCAAGGTCGAGGGATACAAGGGCTATGACGCCAAGATTGTCGATTTCCCCTTCTCCGAGGTCAAGCGCCTGACGGGTCTTGATGTCTCGACGGAAGAGGGCAAGTCGATCCTGACGAAGCTCGGCTTCTCGGTTTCGGGTTCTGGCGAGCGCGTCTCCGTCGCCGTTCCGCCCTGGCGCCCGGATGTCGATGGCAAGGCCGATCTGGTCGAAGAGATCATGCGTATCCACGGCGTCGACAACATCAAGCCGCAGCCGCTTAGCAGCCACGGCGCCGTCAACGGCAAGATCCTGACGACACTGCAGATCCGCACCCGCACCGCCAAGCGCGCGCTTGCCTCGCGCGGCATGCTGGAAGCCGTCACCTGGTCGTTCATCTCGGAAGATCAGGCCAAGCTTTTTGGCGGCGGCACCACGGCGCTGAAGCTTGCCAACCCGATTGCCGCCGACATGTCCGATATGCGCCCGTCGCTGTTGCCGGGCCTGCTTTCGGCCGCGCAGCGCAATGCCGACAAGGGTTATGGCGACGTCGCGATCTTCGAAGTCTCCGGCACCTATGAAAATGACCGGCCGGAAGGCCAGCGCCGCGTTGCCGGCGGCATCCGTCGCGGCACGGCGACGCTCGCCGGTTCCGGCCGCATGTGGTCGAACGCCGCCAAGGGCGGCGGCAAGCCGGTCGATGTCTTCGACGCCAAGGCCGATGCGCTGGCGGTGCTTGAAGCCTGTGGTCTGCCGATGGGCAATATCCAGATCGAGCAGGGCGGTCCCGCCTGGTATCATCCGGGCCGCTCCGGAACGATCAAGATGGGTCCGAAGGTCGTGCTCGGCTATTTCGGCGAATTCCATCCGAAGACGCTGGAAGCGCTTGACGTCACCGGCGCACTTGCTGGTTTCGAAGTCTACATCGACGCCATGCCGGAGCCGAAGAAGAAGGCGACGCGCACCAAGCCCGCGCTGGAGCTTTCGCCCTTCCAGGCCGTCAAGCGCGATTTCGCCTTCGTGGTCGACAAATCGGTGGAAGCCGGCGCCATCATCCGCGCCGCCACCGGCGCTGACCGCAAGCTGATCACCGGCGTCAATGTCTTCGATATTTTCGAGGGCGCATCGCTCGGCGACGGCAAGAAGTCGATCGCCATCGAAGTCCAGATCCAGCCGGCCGAGCGTACGCTCACCGACGAGGATTTCGAAGCGCTGACGCAGAAGATCGTCGCCAATGTCACCAAGACGACGGGTGGTGTTTTGCGGGGGTAAGACGCCCTATCCGTGATTGTTGAGTTTGCGGAGGGTGCGGCACCCCCCTCTGTCACTGTCGTGACATCTCCCCCACAAGGGGGGAGATTGGTAACTCGCGGCGCGCTCTCGTCTCAAGCCGGCACCGTATCTGTTGAAACCGAAGTCTCTGTTTTAACGAAGACGACCGGCAAACTCCCAACAATCTCCCCCCATGTGGGGGAGATGTCACGAAGTGACAGAGGGGGGTATCAGAGGCTCGGCATAGAAGAGCGGCCTTGAGGCCAGCGCTACCGATGCAAATGATAGACCTTGTTGACGACACTCCAGCGCCCGTCGATCTTCAGCAGTGACAGATAGTCGGAAAAGCGCATGCCGGCGAATTCGTCGACGACCTTGACGTTCGCCGCATCCCCTTCAATGTCGATCAGTTCGATATCCATCAGCGGTATGGTGCCGGGCGGGGCGCTGCCTTCCTCGACGATGGCCGCGATGAATTCGTCGCGGGTCATCCACTCCACCGCGCCTTGATAATTGCCGATGATCGCCGCGCGTGGATGCAGCGCTTTGCGCAGCGCCGGCTCATTCGCGAATGCCATGCCATCGACATAGAGGTGAACAACCGCGCGGATTGCCTGCTCTTCCGACATCTCGTCATTCCTCGTTTGAGTATTTGATAAAGTAACACGAACGGGCCGGACTGGCAAAAAAGCGGCAGCACGATCTTGCTGAGCCCGCGTCTTTTATTCCACGAACACCCGCACGCTGGCGGCGCGGCCGGCGGCGTCGATGACGGTTAGCGTCGAATAGCCGGCGCCGTCGGGCACCCATTGGTTGGTGCGGCGGCGGGAAAGATCAGGCAGCGGTTTGCCGTTGGCGAGCCAGCGGAACGGCGCTCGCCCACCCTGCAGTTTCAGCGCCAGCGGCATGATCGAACTCGGACCGCCGTTGGCGCCGAGATCGACGCGCGCGCCCTCCGGCGGATAGACGATCTGTGGCGCCGGTTCGCGGGTCGAGGTCGAGAGCAGGCCGGCCGCGGTGACGGAAAAGCGCCGCTGGCTGATCGGCAGCTGGGTCGCGGAAATACGCACGGCGCCCATGGGTGCGGCCGGGAAGGGGGCGATGGCGACGCCCGATTTGACGAAACCTTCGAACAGGATGGGAGCGGCCGAGACATAGCCCGCCAGCCCCGGCACCGCGCCATTGTCCGGTCGTCCGACCCAGACGCCGAGCACATGCGCGCCGTCATAGCCGACCGACCAGGCATCGCGATTGCCGTAGCTGGTGCCGGTCTTGTAGGCGATGCCGAGCTTCCTGCTGCCGGCCGGCGCAATGATGTCGGAGAGAATGTCTGTGACGTTCCACGCCGCCACCGGCTCCATTAGCGGCTGGCTCTCGATCGGCCCCGGCTGGTCCTGAATGCCGTCGCCGATCCGCATCGGCTTGCCGCGATTGGCGAGCCCCGCATAGAGCTGCACCAGATCCTTGAGCGTGATGCCGACGCCGCCAAGGCCGATGGCAAGGCCCGGCGCCTCGTTCGGCGGCAGCACCGGCTTCACCTCGGCGCGGCGGAAGCGCACCAGCAGCTGCGTCGGCCCGACGGCATTGAGCAGACGGATGGCAGGGACGTTGAGCGACAGTTGCAGCGCCTCGCGCACGCTGACGTCGCCCTGGTAGGTCATGTCGAAATTGCGCGGGCGGTAGCCGTAGAAATCGGCTGGACGGTCCTCGATGATGGTGTCCTGGGCGACATATCCCTCTTCGAAGGCAAGGCCATAGATGAAGGGTTTTAGCGTCGAGCCGGGAGAGCGCAGCACGCGGGTCATGTCGATCCAGCCCGACCGACTGGAATCGAAGTAATTGGCCGAGCCGACCTCGCCGACGATCTCGCCCGTCTGGACGTCGGCCATCACCATGGCGACCGAGACCTTCGGCCCAAGCCGTCTCGCCGCCTCGTCGGCGACGGCTTCCAGGCCCTTCTGGATATCCCGGCGCAGCGTCGTGTGATGCTGGATGATATCAGGCTGTTTGCGCAGAGCCATCTCGGCCAGATGCGCCGCATAGGCGGGTAGTTGCCGCCGCTTGGCCGGAACGGGAACGAGGGCTGCCCTTTCCGCTTCGCCTTCGCCGACGACGTCTGCAACCGCCGCGCGGGCAAGCACGCGCTTGCGGGCGGCCTCGGCGCTGGCCAGATTGCGGTCGGGGCGGCGCTTTTCCGGCAGTTGCGGCAGGGCGACCAGCAGCGCTGCCTGCGCGATCGTCAGCTGTCGCGGTTCCCTCCCAAAATAAGCAAGGCTCGCGGCACGCACGCCCTCCAGATTGCCGCCATAGGGGGCATGCGTCAGATAGAGGTCGAGGATCTGCTCCTTGCTGAGCCGCCGCTCGATCTGTATGGCACGGGCGATCTGCAGCAGCTTGGCCGTCACCGATCGCTCGCCGCGCGGTTCGATCAGGCGCGCCACCTGCATCGACAGCGTCGAGCCGCCAGAGACGATGCGGCCGTGGGTGACGAGCTGGAGGAAGGCGCGGCCGAACGCCATCGGATCGACGCCGTGATGGTCGTAGAAGCGCCGGTCCTCATAGGCGACCAGCATGCGCAGGAATTGCGGATCGACGTCACCGACATCGGTCTTCAGCCTCCAGCGCCCCTCGGGCGTGGCGAAGGCGCGCAACAACTCACCATTGGCATCCAGCACCTCGGACGAGACGACACCGGCTCTGTCCAGTGGTGGTGGAAAGGCGCGGTCGGCGGCAACAAGACCAAGCGCCAGCGCCGCCACCGAGAGGGTCGCCGTGCCAAGACCGATCGCAATTTTCCACCGCGTCTTCATGACCTCTTCTTACTGCTGTGCCGCCTGCACCTCCATGCGGCCCATCGCCGTGCGGGCCGAGAATTGCGGACGGTACATGTCCTCGACGCTTGCGGCCGGATGATCGTAGGTGCCGGGGGTAACGGCGCGCACGACATAGGCGAAGCTCAGGTCGCGGTCGCTGCCCGACGACTGGTCGAAGGCGGCGACGAAACGGTCGTTGCGGAATTCGACATGGGCCGGCTGAACATCGCTCAGCCAGTCGAAATTCGATAGCTGCGCGCTGTTGACGATGCTCGGATTGTCGATCTCGAAGCCGGCGGGCAAAAGATCGGTGACGAGGATACGCGACGGCCAGTCGTTGGCTTCTGTGACGTGCAGTACGACGACATAACGTTCGTTCTGTTGCGCCTGGGTGATATTCGCCTCCTCGCCGTCGAGCGTGTAATATTTACGCTCGATGGTGAAACCCTTGCCGCCCGCGGGCAGCGGCGAAATCGGGGCCGCGACCGTGGTCACGGCGGCTGCCAATGGCTGGCGAGTAGTGTTGGTGACCGTCAGAGGATGGCCGATGAGGGCGTCGCCGCTCATCTGCGCCATGTAGGTGCCGGTGTGGGTCGCGCCGTTGACATCGAGCGTCAAGCCGTCATCGCCGTTCTGCAGCGCGCGGGCGGCAAGCAGCATCCAGGTCTGTTCCTGGGTGCTGGTATAGGGCTTGGTCTGCCATTCCTTGGCAACGATCGTCGCCAGCTCCGGAACGATCGGCGGCACGGGGCGGCTTTCGCTGGCCAGCGCCAGCACGGCCGCGCCGTCACGCAGCGACGAGCCGTAATCCGAGCGGGCGAAGCTGACCTTGGTTACGAGCCCTTGCTGCGACATCTGCAGCGCGTCCACGAAGATATTGCGCGAACGCTGGGCATCGCCGTAGAGCGCAAGTGCGGCCGCCAGATGCGCCTTGGACAGTGGCGTCGGGAAGTCGTTCAGCATCGTGTCGGCATAGTAGCGAAGATCGCTGATCGAAGCCTTCTTGTTACGCGCCAGAACATAGAGCGTATAGGCGATCTCGTTGCCGTTATCCTTGACGTTGGTGTTGGCGCTCAGCGCGTTCTGCAGGTTCTCCAGCGCCTGCGCCATGGCCTGATCTGGCACTATGTATTTCTGCTCGCGAGCGCGGGTCAGGAAGTCGGTGACATAAGCGTCGAGCCAGAGGTCGCCAGAGCCCGGACCCCAGAGGCCGAAGCTGCCGGTGGAGGACTGGTAGGACATTTCGCGATAGATCGCGTCCTGAACGCGCTGGTGAATTTCAGTGTCGTCGGCAAGGCCGTTTTTGATGGCCAGATCACTGAAATAAAGCAGCGGCATCGCGCCGCTGGCCGTCTGCTCGGCGCAGCCATAGGGATAGCGGCTGAGGCTCATCAGCAGGGCCGGCACGTCGAAGGCGCCGGAGCGGCTGACATTGACGCTGACCGAAGCGCCGGGCAGCACGCTGTCGGCGAGCAGATCGGCATTGACGGTCAGGCTTTTTCCGGGCGCCAGCGAGACGAGGCGCCGTTCGGTCACCGGCAATTGCGCCGGCCGAACGGGGAGATCGAGCGATTGATCGAGCGACAGTCCGGAAGCGCCGGAGAGGTTGATCGAAACCGTACCGGCGCCCGGCTGCCCGCCGCTCAACGGCAGGGTGATGTCATACTTGCCGCCCGGCTGCAGATTGATTGTCTGCTGGGTGGCGCTGGCATCGACGGTGACCGCTGCGTTGCCGGTGACTGCCAGTCTATAGTCGCCGGCGGGCGCATCGGTATTGGCGATATCAAGCCGAAGATTGGCCTTGTCCCCCGGTGCGAGGAATCTCGGCAGGCTGGCGGTGACGACAACCGGATCGCGGATGATGACATCCTGCGTCGCATGCCCGACCCCGGCCTTCGACCAGGCAACCGCCATGAGACGCGCCGTGCCATTGAACTGCGGAATATCGAAGCTGACATTGGCCTTGCCGTCGGCATCCAGCTTGACCGGGCCGGAGAAGAAGGCGACCAGCTTTTGTGTCGGCGGGCTTGCCTGCAAGGCTGCCTGTCCGCCGTCGCCGCCTGTGCGCAGCTTGCCGGTTGCGCCGAGCGAGCCGTCGATCAGGCGGCCGTAGATGTCGCGGATTTCAAGCCCGAGCTGGCGCTGGCCATAATACCAGTCGTCCGGTGCCGGCGGCTGGTAGCGCGTCAGGTTGAGAATACCGACATCGACGGCGGCAAGCGTCACATAGGCATCCTCATTGGCGCCGGCCCCCGTCACCTGCACGGCAATGCTCAGCGGTTGGCGCGGCAGGGTCTTTGGTGGCGCATCGAGCTTGACCTGCAGCTTGCGCTCGCCGGGATCGACCGCCGCCCATTTGATGCCAATAGCGCGCATCGGCATGCGGCTTTCCTGTGCTTCGCCGGGGCGAAAGAGGGTTGCGGTCACATAGGTGCCGGCGCCCCAATCGGCGGTGACGGGAATATCGACTTCGCCGCCGGTGGCGCCGATATCGGCATTGGCAACCGAGATCAGCGTTTCGGAACCGGCCGTCACCATCAACTGGCCGGCATAACGCGAGGTCACCTTGAGCTTTGCCGTGTCGCCGATATGGTAGCTGCTCTTGTCGAGCGCGACTTCCAGCGCATCGGGCGTTTCGGTCGAGGTCGAGGCGACATACCAGCCGGCATTGAATTCGACGCTGGATTCCGGGCCGTTCGTATCGGCCGTGTCCACTTCCAGCCGGTAGCGGCCCCAGGTGACCGGCGCGGATATTTCCGCGCCGTCGGTGGTGGCGTTGACTGTGCCGGTGGCGACCTGCTTGGTCGAGGTGATCGGCTCGTATTTCCAGCTATTGCCGTCGCGATACCATTGATAGTCGCGCTCGACGCTGAGCAGCTTCCAGGTCAGGCCCTGCATCGCCTGCTTTTGGCCGTTCTGGTCGATTGCGATGACATGGAAAGCGCCGATGGAATTCTCGCCGAGATCGCCGTCGAATTCCGGCTTGATGCCGATGCGCGGCCCATCCGCCCTGACCGGCAACGTCAGTGAGCGCTCAACGGCGCGGCCGCCTGCTTCCTGCATGCGCACGGTGATATCGGCGTTGAGCAATTGCGTGGTCGAGGGCGTGTCGTTGATGGTGACGTCGAAGGTCGATTTGCCGTCCTCGTCCAGCGCCTGCAGATCCTCGAGCGGCACTTGCGAGCTCTCGGCCTTGTTGTCGCTGCTGCTGCTATCGCTGTCGTCGCTGGCATTCTGTCCGGCGCCCTCGTCGGCAAGGCCGAATTGATAGCCCTTGTAGTCGTCGCTTTGGCGTGTCGGTTTCAGCGTCACTTCGCCTTCGAGGCTGAGGCCGGCGGCCGGCGCACCGTAGAGATAGCGCCCTTCGATATTGACCGGCGTCGGCTTGCCGACCTCGATCGCCTTGGCGTCGCTCTTCATGTCGAATTCGGTGCGATCCGGCACGAAATCATCGACCAGGAAGGTCTGCGAGCCGATCGAAGAACCCTTCGGATCGGTATAGATGTTCATCGTCCAGCTGCCGCGCATCGCCGTCTGTTGCAGCGGCAGGTCGACATTATAGCCGCCGAGCTTGCCGCCGTCGGTGACGACGCGGCGATCCTCGACGCCGTCGGGGCGCAGGAAGACGAAGGTGAGCGGCAGGTTCTCGACCGCCACGGAGCTGACATCACGCGCCAGCGCCGAGGCATGCACGGTCTCGCCGGCGCGGTAGATGCCACGTTCGGTCCAGGCAGTGAGGTCGATCGCACCCGGTGCCGTGCGGCCCGCGACGCCTCGGTCGGAAAGATCGAAGCCGGCGCGGGTCATGTCGAGAAAGACGTAATCCTGATCGCCATTCTGCGCCGTGATGACGGCTGGCGTCATGCCCGCCGTGCCGCGCATCAGGCCGGCACTGAAGATGGCGCGGCCGTTTGCGTCGGTCTTGGCTGTGCCGAGAATTTCGTTGTTCTTGGCAAGCAGTTGCAGCTCAACGCCGGCGCTCGGCTTGGCGCTGCCGAGCGAACGGGTGAAGACGTTCAACCCGTCGGTGCCGGCATAGGTGGTGACGCCGATATCGGAGACCACGAACCATTGCGTCGCCTGCGAATCCCACTCCTGGCCGCTGCCGTTCGGCGCGACGGCGGTGAGCACGTAGACGCCGGGCTTGCGCTTCGGCAGCGCTTCGTCGACCGGGAAGCTGGTGACGACATCCTTGTTCAGGTTCTGCTGGATCTCGATCGAACCCTGCCAGACCAGCTCGCCATTGGTGTCCTGGATGGTCTGGGCGCTGTAGCCGCTCATCTGCGTCAGGAATTGCGAATTGTTCAGCAACTGCGCGATGTTGCGGTCGCCGATGCGGTAGAGCTTCAGATTGGCGGTGCCGGTGTTGACCGAAACGATCGGGATGCCGCGACGTGCGGTCGACGGCAGCACGAAATTGTCGCCAGTGAAGCGGATCGAAGCCGAGCGGTCCTTGACGTAAACGTCGACATTGACCTGCGTGGCAAGATCCTCATCGACGGAAGAGGGCAGGCCGGGGCGCAGCGAAATCCTGTAGCGCTGGCCGAATTCGAGGCCTTCGACGCAGATCTGGTTGTCCTTGGCGTCGACGCCCTTGGGCGCGGCACCGTTGACCGTGACGAAGGGGGTGTAGTCGACGCCGCTCTTCACCAGCTTTTCGGAGAACTGCACGCAGGCGCGGGGTGAGGCATTGTCGTTGTCCAGCGTATTGCCGCTGACGCGGAAACCCTGGCGGGCCTTCAGGTCGTCATAGGCGGCCTGGACCGCTGCCGAGCTGGTGAGGTTGAGGCTCGCCTTGTAGGCGCTGAGCGCCTGGCGGTAGTTCTGCGCGTTCTTCAGCGACTCGGCCAGCACGGCGAGCGCGTCCGCACGGCTCCGCGTCGTACGGGAAAGCTGATAGCCGTTGAGTGCTGCGTAGCCAGCCTGGGTGGCGAGCGACGTGTCGTTGGTCGTCGTATTGGCGGCACGCGCCATCTCGACCCAAAGATCGCCATTGTCGGGCGAGAGCGACAAAGCACCCTGGAAAGCGTTCAACGCGTTGTTGACGTTGCCGGAGGTGATTTCGATGCGGCCAAGCGCGATCAAGCTCTCGACGCCTTGTCCCTTCAGGTCAGCGGCGAGCGTCAGCTGGCTTTTCGCATCGCGTGCGCTTTGGACGAAATCGTCGGAGAGGAAGGAGAGGGCGGGTGCTGCGCCGATATCCGGTTCATTGGCGGCGGCGGTCTGGACTATCTTGCCGGCGATGGCACCGGCGACAGTGTTGAGCTGGTTGAAATCGGACTTCAGGAAGCACCATTTCACCTTGGGATTATAGGTGAAGGCCTTGCAGGACTTGTCGCCGATGCAGGACGTCGAGCATTGGTCGAGCGTCACGTTCTGCTCGGTGCGCAGGTCGAACCCGTAGTAGTCGCCATCCTGCGTGGTGACCACCTGTCGCTTGGTGTCGGCAGCGTTTGCCGGCATCAAAGTGGCGAAAGTGGTAAGAAGAAGAGCGGAAAATCCGATAAACGAGCGCTTAGACATAAGTCCCCCCGACGCTGTCCGTTTTGATTGGCCGCACCTTAGAATTTCGGGCTTGTTTGTCAACCGAGCGTCGAGGAAGGAGGGTCCGGTTTACGACCATGACTATCTGTTGGCGGGATGCTCGAAATGGCAAAATTGCTGTTTCAGAGCATACTTTCCAACACTTCGGTCCCAACCATTTGCGTCGCGTACCCATCATTGAGGCAGAAAAAACCGGCACCGGCCAAAAGCCGATGCCCTCATTGCGTGAGTGGAGTCGATGTCGAAAGACTTAGATATTCGTCATCGCCAGCGATGCCGCGGTGTATCGTTTGCCGGCTATCTGTTCGAGCGGCATGATATCGCTCAACGCCTCAACTTCGCCAGCCGAAAGCGAGATATCGGCGGCTGCCGCGTTCTGTTCGAGATGGTGCAGTTTGCGGGCGCCGGGGATCGGCACGATGTCGTCACCCTGATGCAGGACCCAGGCCAGCGCCAGCTGAGCCGCCGTCACGCCCTTGTCCTTGGCGAGGGATTCGAGCTTGGCGACGAGGACGGCGTTGGCGTCGAAATTCTCGCCCTGGAAGCGCGGCAGGTTGCGGCGGAAATCGTCTGCGGCAAGGTCGTCTGTCTTGCGGATCGCGCCGGTCAGGAAGCCGCGGCCAAGCGGGCTATAGGGCACGAAGCCGATGCCGAGTTCGCGGCAGACGGCAAGCACCTCTTCTTCCGGGTCGCGGCTCCACAGCGAATATTCGCTCTGCAGCGCGGCGATCGGGTGGACCGCATGGGCGCGGCGGATGGTGGCGGCGCCGGCTTCCGAAAGACCGAGCGCGCGAACCTTGCCCTCCCTCACCAGATCCGCCATGGCGCCGACCGTATCTTCGATCGGAACATTCGGATCGACGCGGTGCTGGTAGAACAAATCGATGACATCGGTGCCGAGTCGCTTCAGCGATGCCTCGGCCACCTCCTTCACATGCTCCGGCCGGCTGTCGATGCCGACCATCGATGCCAGGCCTGATTTCGTCGGATCGAGCTTGAAGCCGAACTTGGTGGCGATGACGACACGGTCGCGGACGGATTTCAGTGCCTTGCCGACCAGCACCTCATTGGTAAAGGGGCCATATGTTTCGGCGGTATCGAAGAAATTGACGCCGAGATCGACGGCATGATGCAGCGTCTTGACCGATTCATTCTCGTCGGAAGCGCCATAGGCGAAGCTCATGCCCATGCAGCCGAGACCGACGGCGGAAACGGTGAGGTCCTTGCCAAGCTTGCGGGTTTTCATTGTCGTATTCCTCTTGAACTTTTTTGTGTTCGGGCCGACCAGGCTGGCCATTCGTGTAGACGAGCGGAAGATAGACCGCTCGATAATGAATAAAAATCCGTGCAAATTGCAACAAGCTGTTCTATTATTTAGATCAATGAATAGAACCCAGCTTTCTCAATTGGCGGTTCTCGCCGCTGTTGCCGCCCATCGCAGCTTCCGTGCCGCCGGCAAGGAGTTGTCGATCGCGCCCTCCGCCGTCAGTCATGCGGTCTCCAGCCTGGAAGAAAGCCTTGGCGTTCGGCTGCTTGCCCGCACCACCCGCAGCGTCTTGCCGACCGAGGAGGGCCGGACACTGCTGGAGCGACTGGCGCCAGCTCTGGAGCAAATTGATATCGCGCTGGAGGATACGCTCGCCATGCGCGGTCGCCCGGCGGGCAATTTGCGCATCACAGCCCCGCGCTTCGCCTCGGATCTGCTGATGGCGCCACGGCTCGGCGATTTCCTCAACGCCTATCCTGACATCACGCTGGAGATCGCCAACGAGGACGGTTTCAGCGATATCGTCAAGGAAGGCTTCGACGCCGGCATTCGGCTGGAGGAGAGCATCGAGGGGGACATGATCGCGGTGAAGGTATCACCCGACATCCGCACGGTCATCGCCGGTTCTCCGGCCTATTTCGAGAACAATCCGAAACCCCTGCACCCGCGCGATCTCGCCCAGCATCGCTGCATCAAACGACGCTTTACCGACGGGTCGATTTATCGCTGGGAGTTCGAGAAGGACGGCCGTGAGCTGATCGTCGCGGTCGACGGCCCCTTGATCGTGATCGAGGACCGGCTTGCGGTTCTGGCGGCGCTCAATGGCGCGGGCCTCTCCTATTTCTTCGACATAAGGGTGGCGCAGGAGCTGGCCGAAGGCCGCCTCATCCGCGTGCTGGAGGACTGGTGCCCGCCCTATCCCGGCTTCTGCATCTATTATCCCAGCCGACGCCAGATGCGCCCGGCGCTGAGAGCCTTCATCGATTTCTTCAAATATACCGGGCCATGAGGAGAGCGACCGCAGATCCGCTACTGACGGAATCGGGTGGCGGCTCTGGGTAAAATGCCTGAACTGGTCGCAGGAGCCGAGGACAAGGATTTCAAAGGATGAAAAAGCCGGGGTCGATGAAGGGCTTGGAAGAACTCGGCCGCGTCAGGCTGTCGAAGAATTTCTTCTTTCGCGATTTCCTGCATTCGGAGATCGCCGATTTCTATCGCATTCCCAATATTCCCGAGGACCCTGATCTGGCGATCGAGAGCGGCCGCAGGCTTTGCGCGGAACTGCTGGAGCCGCTGGAAGCCACTTTCGGCCGCCTTCATATCCGCTCCGGCTATCGTGCCCCTGATGTCAACGCCTTCGGCAACAGGAACGGGCTGAACTGCTCAACCAATCCTCACACCGCCGCCCATCACATCTGGGACATGCGCGATCTGGACGGCTGCATGGGCGCCGCCGTCTGCGTCGTCGTGCCGTGGCTGATCGACCATTGCCGCGAGGAGGGCGATTGGCGGAAACTGGCCTGGTGGATCCACGATCACCTGCCCTATGCCTCGCTCTGCTTCTTCCCCAAATTATGGGCCTTCAACATCCAGTGGCACGAGCGGCCGATGCGAACCATCCAGAGCTATGTCAGCCCGCGCGGTATGCTGACCAAGAGGGGCATGGCAAACTGGGAGGGCGATCATTCCGCCCTCTACGAAGGTCTGCCAAAGCTTAGAACTTGATGCGGTAACGAATGAGCCCATCGCTCTCGATGTAGCTGTCATAGAGCTTGCGGGCCGTGGCGTTGCCCTCTTCGGTATGCCAATAGAGTCGCGCCCAGCCTTTCGTTTTGCAAAGCGAAACGAGGTCATCGAGCAGCGCCCGGCCGACGCCCTGGCCGCGCGCGCTTTCGTCGACGAACAGGTCTTCGAGATAACATTCCAGCTCTCTGATCCATGTACCCTCATGCGTCAGGCAGAGCGCGAAACCCCTGACCTCACCATCGACTTCCGCAACGCGCATGAAGATGGTGGACGCCGGATCGAAGACCCGGCGCCATGTCGCCTCGGTGATATCGGGCGCGAGGCTGACGCCGTAGAAGGCGAGATAATCAGCCCAGAGCTTGTGCCAGCGGGCTTCGTCTTCAGGTCTGACTTCACGCACGACCACGGTCATCGGTTTGTCCTGTCTATTCGCCGGCCTTGTCGAGCAGGCTCATGGCCTCATTGGAAAGCGTGAGCTTGGCCGAATTGATCAGCGCGTCAAGTTGGCTAAGGCTGGTGGCGCTGGCAATCGGGGCGGTGACGCCGCGCTTGCGCAGCAGCCAGGCGAGTGCGACTTCGGCCGGCTTGCTGCCGGTTTCCGCGGAAACCTTGTCGAGGGCTGCAAGGATGCGCAGACCCTTGTCGTCAAGATAGGCGGCCACCCGGTTTTCACGCGCCCGGCCTTCTGTGTCGGCTTTGGTGCGGTATTTACCGGTGAGGAAGCCGGCGGCGAGGCTGAAGTAGGTGATGACGCCGATATCTTCTCGAACGCAGAGATCGGCCAACGGCCCTTCGAAGCTGTCACGCGTATAGAGGTTATATTCCGGCTGTAGCACGTCGTAGCGCGGCAGACCGGCCTTGGCGGCGGCATCGAGAGAGGCCTGGAGCTGCTCGACATTGAGATTGGAGCAGCCGACATGGCGGATCTTGCCCTGTTCCTTCAGCTTGGCATAGGCGCTAAGCGATTCCTCATGCGGCGTTTCCGGGTCCGGCCAATGCGACAGATAGAGGTCGATATAGTCGGTCTGTAGCCGCTTCAGCGACGCCTCGACCGCCTGCGGGATATAATTGGCCTTCAAGCCCTTCTTGTCCGGCCCCATGTCAGAGCCGACCTTGGTGATGATGATGGCCTTGTCGCGAGCGATGCCGCTCTGCTTCAGCCACTTGCCGATGATCTCCTCAGAATCGCCGCCCTTGTTGCCGGGAACCCAGCGGGAATAGACGTCGGCGGTATCGATCGTGTTGAAGCCCGCACCGAAGAAGGCGTCGAGCAGGGCAAAGGAGGTTTTCTCATCGGCTGTCCAGCCGAAGACATTGCCGCCGAAAACGATGGGGGCGACCAAAAGATCGGTTCGTCCAAGCTTGCGCAGGTCCATGATACATCTCCAAATCACTTGAGCGGGAAGCCGGCGTCAGAGGCGCCAGCAGGGAGGGACAAGGCAGGCTACCGCCACGGCTAGGGAAATTCTACTAACGATTTCTTTATTCGGCGGCGGATCGCCGGTAGTGGCTGGGCGGCAGTTCGTTGTATTTCGACCAGACGCGCCGCATGTGCCGCGGCGAGGCGAAGCCGGATTTTTCCGCCACGCGCTCCATGTCTATCCGCGAGTTGGTGAGCACATCGCGGGCAAGCGTGACCCGCATCAGATTGACATAGGCGGTCACCGACAGGCCGGCATGTTCCTGAAACAGCCGGGAAATATGCCTAGAGCTCATCGCGCCAATCTGGGCAAGTTCCAGGAGCGACCAGCCGTGAGCAGGGTCGGCCATGATCGCATCCTGCACGCGGTGGATGGCGGGATGCACATGGTTGCGGCCGCTGAGCCAGGGAGAAAGCTGCGGTTCGGCGCCGGTGCGGCGCATGTAGACGACCATGTGGCGGGCGATCGTCAGCGCCGTCATCGGCGAGGTGAGTTTCGAGGCGATGTGCAGCATCAGGTCCGTGCCGGTGGAAATGCCGGCGCTGGAATAGCGCTCGCGATCCTCGACATAGAGCCGGTTGTCGAGAACCCGCGCCGTCGGCGCATATTGCCGGACCTCGTCGATGCAGGCCGCATGCGTCGTGCAGGCATGGCCCTCGAGCAGACCGGCGCGCGCGGCCAGCACGGCGCCGGAGCAGATGGTGACGAGCGTGATGCCGGGGCGGATGGCCGTCTTCAGCCATGCGGCGAGGATCGAGAGCTCCGGCTCGACGTCATCCGCGTTCAGTGGTGCCGTGACGCTGCCGGAGACGACGACATAAGCACCGTCGGGAATGCGATCCGGCAGCGGCGACAGTTCGGCAAGCAGCAGTCCGATCGATGTCGTCTGCGTCGGCCGGGCGGCGATGAAGCGATAGTCGAACAGGACGTCCTCCTGTTCGACATTGGCGCAGCGCAGAACCTCCATCGGTCCGGCGACATCCATAAGCAGCGTGTAGGGCGGCAGGACGACATAGACCGGAATGATGCGACGATGGAGGTGTCTGTCGCCTTGGCTCATGCAGCACTCCTGAGCGCCGTCGCGGCAAGCGCCTCTTCGACCGTTGCGATGCGGGCGAAGCGGTCGGCAAGTACCAGCTCGGTTCGCTTCTTGATGTCTTCGACGCTGAAAACCGTGCCCGACGCATGCGTCATCGGGAAGGTCAGCGTCGCCTCGGTGACGTAATCGACGGCATAGCCGAGATCGGAGGCATGGCGTGTCGTCGTCTCGCAGCATTGCTCGGTGCGGATGCCGGAAACGATCAGCTTGCGGATGCCGTTTTCCACCAACCAGACATCGAGGCCGGAGCCGACGAGCGCGGAATGGCGGGGCTTATGGAAGACGGCGTCGGCTTCGAGCATGATCTCTTCGAGCGTGCGGACATAGCCGCTCTTCAAGCTGAAATGTTCGTCGCCATCGACATGGAAGATCTGCACGACCGGAATGCCCTTGGCCTTCGCTCCGTCGATCAGCGCCTGCAGACGATTGGTGAAGACAGGCAGATTGTCCGTTTGCCAATAGGGACGCTGGCGAAAGGATTCCTGGACATCGATAACCAGCAGGGCAGTGTCGGTATGGGACATTTTCGTATCTCCTGTATTTGAAGGATAACCGAAACTAAGCTCCAATAGATAGCCATGAAAGCCAAGCGCTGGACAAAATTAGGACAAATCCAGCCATCCATCTTCTCCGGCCCGCCGTATGTTTTTGGCGCCGCGTCGCTCCAAACCGTTGCACCATCAGCAACGGCCGAATAAGGTCAGTCTCGGTTTCATCCAAGCGGTAACGCCTGCCTCGTTTCGCTTCGTCCATCAATGTCATGAGGATCCCAGCCGAAAACCGCGCCGCGTTTGACGCCCTGCGGACCGTCGCTTCGGGATCACGCTCCAGGAGGAAAATCATGTTGCGTTTCGGAATCTTGTCGACAGCGAAGATCGGCCGCGATCTAGTCGTGCCTGCCATTCAGGATGCGGAAAATTGCGTTGTGACGGCGGTTGCCAGCCGCGATCTCGCTCGTGCCCGGCAGATGGCGGATCGCTTCTCCGTCCCGCATGCCTTCGGCTCCTACGAAGAGATGCTCGCCTCCGATAAGATCGATGCCGTCTATATTCCGCTGCCGACGGCGCAGCATGTCGAGTGGACGATCAAGGCGGCGGATGCCGGCAAGCATGTGCTCTGCGAAAAGCCGATCGCGCTGAAGGCCGAGGAGATCGATAGCCTGATCGCCGCCCGCGACCGCAACAAGGTGCTGGTGAGCGAAGCCTACATGGTCACCTATGCGCCGGTCTGGCGGAAGGTGCGCTCGCTTCTGGCCGATGGCGCCATCGGCCGCCTGCGCCACATCCAGGGCGCCTTCACCTATTTTAACCGCGATGCCGGCAATATGCGCAACATCCCCGCGCTCGGCGGCGGCGGCTTGCCCGATATCGGCGTCTATCCGACGATATCAGCCCGCTTCGTCACCGGCCGTGAACCGCTGCGCATCCAGGCAGTCACCGAGCGCGATCCGGAATTCGGCACGGACATCTATTCCAGCGTCAAGGCTGATTTCGGCGATTTCGATATGAGCTTCTATATCTCGACGCAGATGGCCAACCGCCAGGTCATGGTCTTCCATGGCACGGAAGGTTTCATCGAGGTGAAGTCGCCCTTCAATGCCGATCGCTACGGCGCAGAAGAGCTTGAACTGACCAATCGCAGCCACACGGAATCGCAGATCTTCCGCTTCCCCGACAGCCGCCAATACAGGCGCGAGGCGGAAGCCTTCGCATCCGCCGCTCTTGGCAAGGAGGCCGAAGTCGTGTCGCTCGAAAGTTCGAAGCTCAACCAGAAGGTCATCGATGCCATCTATCGCGCCAGCGAAAAGGACGGCTGGGAGCCTGTCTGAGCAGCTTTCCTAGGGATTTTGGCGGTGGCGGAAGACGAAGCGCGAATAGCCGAAGAAGCTGAAAGCCGTCGCCGCCGCTGACGCCAGGATCAGCGCTATGATCGGGCGCAAGCTCGGCGCGGTGACCAGCAGCGAGCTGAACAGGGCATAGTTCAGCAATGCTGAGGTCAGGCCGACCGAACCATAGCGGAAGCCTTCGGCCGCCAGCGAGCGGCCGGAACGGCCGAAGGTGAAATTGCGGTTGAGGAACCATGTGGCGAGCAGCGCGCTCGGTATGGACACCGCTCGGCCGATAAAAGGGCCGTAGGGCGTGTACCAAAGCAGCAAATGCAGCACGCCCGCATCGACCACGAAGCCAACGCCGCCGGCGATCAGGAAGCGAAGAAGCTTCTTCATGCAGCCTTGGCCCTTTTCCTCCGGCTTGCCGGCTTCTCGTGTTCCGTCATATAGGCCGTTCGCTCCTCACCCATCTGGCGAGATGCCGGCTTGGCCAGGCTCATATAGTGAATGCGAAGCTGTTCTGCACGGGCACGCGCGACGGAATCGAGGATCAAACCGGCCGTGAACAGCATGAAGGAAATCATCATCAGCGCCATGGAGAGCACCCAGGTCGGCATGCGCAAGACCATGCCGGTTTCGAAATATTCGAAGAGCACCGGAATCGAGAAGCCGATGCTCAACTCCATCGAGATGGCACCCAGAATTCCAAAGAAGGCGAAGGGTCGCGTTTCCTTCATCAGCATCGCGAACATCCAGAGGATCTTCCAGCCGTCGCGGAAGGTCGAAAGCTTGGAATGCGAGCCTTCCGGCCGGCGGCCGTAATCGAGCTCCAGCTCGCTGACCGGCAGCTTCAGCCGCGAGGCATGCACCGACATTTCCGTCTCGATCTCGAAACCGCCTGATACGGCCGGGAAGCTCTTGACGAAGCGGCGGGAGAAGGCGCGGTAGCCGGAGAAGATGTCGGTGAAATCGGGGCCGAAGATCGTGCGGTAAAGCCAGTTGAAGATACGGTTGCCGAAGGCATGGCCCTGCCGACCGGCATCGTCATGGACGCCGCGACGGGTGCCGACGACCATGTCGGAGCCTTCCGTCAGAAGTGTGCGGATCAGTTCCTCCGCGTCGTCAGGTGCATAGGTGCCGTCGCCGTCGGCCATGAGATAGATGTCGGCGTCGATATCGGCGAACATGCGGCGCACCACATGCCCCTTGCCCTGGCGGCGCTCGCGCACCACGGTCGCACCCGCAAGCATGGCATGCAACGCCGTGCTGTCGGTGGAATTGTTGTCGTAGACGTAAATGTCGGCCTGCGGCAGAGCCTGACGAAAGCCGCGGACGACGTCGCCGATCGTGGCGGCTTCATTGTAGCAGGGCAGAAGGACGGCGATATTCAGCTTCTCGTTCCACATGGTCTCTGGCCAGTTCCTACGCATGACTTTCACTTGGGGCCTAATGGACGAGAGCCTATCCCGTTGCGTGTTAATAAGACCCTAGGGCTGCGGACGAAAAATGGCGGTTTGCCGCTTCCGCGGAAACATTATCGTGATATCGGCTGCGGCATGATCCCGCTTTACGCTTTCTTGATTGCCAGCGGTTAGCGTGGCGCCCCGCATGTCCTTCGAATACGGGGTTTTATCGAGATGGCGCAGACGCTGGCAGTATCGCGTGGAGTAGCCACGGTGGCAAAGACGGAGGCGCGGTCGCGCTGGTCGCGGCTGGGGCTCGTTTCGCTGCTCTACGGCCTTGCCACGATCGTCGTGCTGCTGATCTTCAATCGCCATGCCACGGACTATGTCGGCCCCGACAATGACGACATCATGCGACTTGTCGAGGTGCGCGATTTCCTCGGCGGCCAGGGCTGGTTTGACATGATGCAGTACCGCCTCGGCCTTGCTGGCGGCACGCTGATGCACTGGTCGCGCTTCATCGATCTGCCGATCGCCAGCCTGATTGCCTTCTTCCGGCTGTTTCTCGCGCCGGAAAGTGCTGAGGCGGCGGCGCTCACCGTCTGGCCGCTGATGCTGGTGTTGCCGCTGATGTTTTTCATGGGCCTTGCCGGCCGCCGGATCGCCGGCGTCGAGGGCATGCATTTTTCGCTGATCCTGACGACGCTCTTCGTGCTGACGTCGCGCCGCTTCATGCCCGGCTCGATCGATCATGACAATGTGCAGCTCGGCCTGGTAGCGCTCTCCGTCGCCATGCTCGCCGATGAAACCTATCGTCCGCGCAATTTCGCCATTGCCGCCATTGCGCTGGCCATCGCGCTCGGCATCGGCGCGGAGACGACGCCGTTCGTCGCCGTCGCCTGCATGGCGGTCGCGGGCCTCTGGGCCTGGAACGGTGAGATCTTCGCGCCTGCCGCCCGGGCCTTCGCCCTGACACTGACGATCGCTGTCAGCGCCGCCTTCTTCGCGCTGGTGCCGCCGCATCTTTATTCCACGGTGACCTGCGACAACCTTTCGCTTGGCTTCTATGGCATCACTAGCGTCGGGGGCGCCGCCCTGCTGCTGTCGGCGCTGTTTGCCAGCCGCCTGTCGCGGCCATGGCGCCTGGTGGTGCTGGCGGCCAACGGCGCGGCCGTCTTCGCAACAACCCTGGTGATCGCACCACAATGCCTGCGCAATCCGCTTGCCGATCTCGACCCGATGCTGGTGCAACTGTGGCTGAGCAAGGTCACCGAGGCGCAGTCGATTGTCGCGCTGGCGCAACGTGAACCGGAAACACTCGGCGCCTTCTACGCCACGGGCCTGCTGGCGATCATCCTCTGCATCGTTCGCATGCTGCGTGGCGAGCGTGCCCGGCTGCATGCTGTACTAATGGCGTTGGTTGCCGTCAACTGGATCATCGCTCTGGTGCAGGTGCGTGGCGCCGAGTTTTCCAATCTGCTCGCCATCCCGCCGCTTGCAATCCTACTGGCGGAGCTTCGCCGCATCTCCGCCGCCGATACGAAGAATGTCCGCGCGGCCTTGCTCTATATTGTCGCCACGTTGCTCTCCGTCCCCGCCGTCTGGGCCGTCGGCGGCACGCTCGCCAAGAATGGGATCTCAAACAGTTTCGCTGCCAATGCGGACGAGACGGGAGACTGCTATTCGAGGCAGGCCTTCGCGCCGATTGCCGGCCTTGAGCCCGGCCTTGTTTCCGCGCCGTCCAACATGGGTTCACCCCTGCTACGCTTCACGCCGCATCGCACGCTCTCCGGTCCCTATCATCGCGATCCCGACGGTATGCTGACCGAACTGCATATCGGACTTGCTGAGCCGAAGGAGGCGGAAGCCTTCCTGCGTGGCGCCCATGTGACGCTGCTTGCCTTTTGCCCTGGGGATCCGCAAGTGCAGGAAGTTGCGGAACTGAAGCCGGAGGGGCTCTACGCTCAACTTGGTAAGGGTCAGGTGCCCGCCTACCTGGAGCCGATCCCGACGGCGTCGAAATCGGATGTGCGGTTCTTCTGGTTCAAGCCGCTGGACTGAGCGTGCTGCTCAAGCCCGGCGGTGCTGCTCCAGCACGTCGAGCGTGATGAGATAACCAATGAAGCCAAGATTGTAGCCGCCGAGGGCGATGAACAATGTCGTCAACGGCGGCGGAACCATCGAGATGGCGACGGCCGCCATGAAGGCGATGCTCACCAGGGCGGCGCCCAGGATCGAGACGATCGCCGAGCGTTGCAGGCCGGCGGCAATTCCAATGATCGTGGCGGTTACGAATATCATCGCTCCACCTCCTCTTTACCAAAAACAAGTTTGCACAGAATTGCACGGGGATGGCTAAGAAAGGCTTTGTAGACAGGGTTAACGTTTGATGAAGCATTGCTGTTCCTTGCATCCTCTTGCATGCACAAAGGGCAAGGCAGCACTTTGAATCTCCGTTTTCTCGGAAACTTCGGATAAAAGACCGTATGAGCAGCTTCTTTGAGAATGATTCGCCGTCGAATCTTGCGGAATATTCCGTCTCGGAATTGTCGGGGTCGATCAAGCGCACCGTCGAGAGTGCCTTCGATCAGGTGCGCGTGCGCGGTGAAATCTCCGGCTATCGCGGGCCGCATTCCTCCGGTCACGCCTATTTTTCGCTGAAGGATGACCGCGCCCGCATCGATGCGGTGATCTGGAAAGGCACATTTTCCAAGCTGAAATTCCGCCCCGAGGAGGGAATGGAAATCATCGCCACCGGCAAGGTGACGACCTTCCCCGGCTCCTCGAAATATCAGATCGTCATCGAAACGCTGGAGCCTGCCGGCGCCGGCGCGCTGATGGCGCTGCTCGAGGAGCGCAAGCGCAAGCTTGGCGCCGAGGGCCTGTTCGATGCCGAGCGCAAGCGCCGGCTCCCGTTCATGCCCAAGGTGATTGGTGTTGTCACCTCGCCGACTGGCGCGGTCATCCGCGATATCCTGCACCGCATCTCTGATCGTTTTCCCGTGCATGTGCTGGTCTGGCCGGTAAAAGTGCAGGGGGAGGGCTCCGGTGACGAGGTGGCGAACGCCATCCGTGGTTTCAACGAATTTGCGCCCGGCGGGCCGTTGCCGCGTCCGGATGTGCTGATCGTCGCCCGTGGCGGCGGTAGCCTCGAGGATCTCTGGAGCTTCAACGACGAGGCGGTGGTGCGCGCCGCCGCTACGAGCGAAATCCCGCTGATCTCCGCCGTCGGCCACGAGACCGACTGGACGCTGATTGACCATGCCGCCGATGTGCGTGCGCCGACGCCGACGGGGGCCGCCGAAATGGCCGTGCCGGTCAAGGCCGATCTGGAAGCGCAGCTCGCAAGCTTTGCCGCTCGCCTGCAGGGAGGGGTGAGCCGGCAGATGGATCAGCGGCGGCAGTCCGTGCGCGCCCTGCTGCGCGCGCTTCCGTCGCTCGACCAGCTTCTGGCCTTGCCGCGCCGCCGCTTCGACGAGGCGGCTTCCGGCCTCGGTCGCGGGCTTGAGTTGAATACGCTGAACAAGCGCCGCACCTTCGAACGCGCCGCCTCGCATCTGCGGCCCGACGTCCTGTCGAACCGCATCGTCGAGCGGCGGCAGATGCTGAGCGAGCGGATGACCCGCGCCGAGCGCACCATTGAGCGGATGATCGACCGCGCTCGCGCCCGCATCGGCCGCGCCGACGCCGTTTTTGCGACGCTGCCCTCGCGACTGGAGGCACAGACCGGCCGCGCCCGCGATCTCCTGAGCAATCTTTCCCGCCGCACGGATACGGCGATCCGCCATCAGCTCGTGCGGGCGCGTGGTGAGTTGGCGGCGCAGGAGCGCGTGATGCAATCGCTGTCCTACAAGAACGTGCTGAAGCGCGGCTATGCCGTCGTGCGCGACGAGGCCGACCGGCCGGTTTCGCTGGCTGCAGCGCTGGCCACGGGTGCGGCCATCTCGATCGAATTCGCCGATGGCCGTGTTGGCGCGGTTACCGGCGATAACCCCATAGCGCTGACACCTACGGAACCGCCTCAAAAAAAACGCGTCGCGAAACCGGCTGGTCCCGTCGATCCGTCGAAGCAGGGTAGCCTGTTCTGATGCGTATCCTGTTGGTGCTTGCCCATCCGCTGGAAGATAGTTTTGCCGCAGCGGTGGCGAAAATGGCAAAGGAGACGCTTGTCGCCGGTGGGCATCAGGTCGATCTGCTCGATCTCTATCGCGAACGCTTCGATCCGCGCCTGTCCGAGGCGGAGCGGCGTGGTTATTTCGACCAGCCCTACGATACCTCTGGCGTCGCGGATATCGTCGCGAGGCTACAGGCGGCAGATGGGCTGATACTGGTCTTTCCGCAATGGTGGTTCAATTTTCCGGCCATTCTCAAGGGCTTCTTCGATCGCGCCTTCGCGCCCGGCATCGCCTTCACCCACGATTCTGCCGGTGGCCGCATCGTGCCGAAACTCACCAATATCCGCCTGTTTTGGGCGCTGACGACAACCGGTTCGCCCTGGTGGATCGTCCATCTCTATATGGGCAACCCGGTGCGCCGCCTGCTGAAGCGCGGCATTGCCGCCTTCTGCGCCAAGCGATTGGATTTCCGAATGCTGACCCTGCACGACATGGACCGCGTCAGCGAAGCCGGGCGTCTGGCCCATCTTGCTCGTGTCAGGGCGGCGTTGGCCGCCCTGTAGCTCTGTCCCCGTCTATGCCCATTCGCCCTTGCGCATGACCGGCACGCTGGAGCCGTCTGGCTTGATGCCGTCGATGTCGACCTTGTCGGAGCCGATCATCCAGTCGATGTGGATCAGGCTTGAATTGCCGCCCTGCGCCGTGATCTGCTCCTGGCTGAGCGTCGCGCCGTCAACGAAGCACTTGGAGTAGCACTGGCCGAGCGCGATGTGGCATGAGGCGTTTTCATCGAACAGCGTATTGTAGAACAGGATGCCGCTGGCCGAGATCGGCGAGGAATGCGGCACCAGCGCCACTTCGCCGAGCCGGCGTGCGCCTTCGTCGGTGTCGAGCACCTTGTTCAGCACTTCCTCGCCGCGCGTCGCTTTGGCCTCGACAATGCGGCCGCCTTCGAAGCGAACCTGGATATTGTCGATCAGCGTGCCCTGGTGCGACAGCGGCTTGGTCGAGGAGACATGGCCTTCGACGCGCAGCGCATGCGGCGTGGTGAAGACTTCTTCCGTCGGGATGTTGGGGTTGCAGGTGATGCCGTTCTTGGCCGTCGAAGCGCCGCCATGCCACTCATGGCCATCGGCAAGGCCGACCTTCAGATCGGTGCCCGGCCCCTGGAAATGCAGCGTGGCGAAGCGTTGGCCGTTCATCCATTCCGACCGCTTGCGCAGGTTGGCATTGTGCTCGGCCCAGGCCGCGACCGGGTCTTCGACATCGACGCGCGAAGCCGAGAAGATCGCCTTGGCAAGCTTGGCGACGGCGATTGCTTCCGGGTCGTCCGGGAAAACCAGCTTGGCCCAGGAGGGGTTGGGGTAGGAGACGATGTTCCAGTTGATGTCGAAATTGGAAATCTTCTCCAGTGCCGGCTTGTAGGCGACCGAGTTGGCGCGGTTGGCACGCGCCACCTTGGCCGGGTCCTGGCCGGAGAGTAGCATCGGATTGTCACCGGAAATGGCGAGCCGCGCGGTATTGTTGGCGAAGGCCTTGCCCATACCTTCATAGAGCCAGCTCGCCGCGCGATCGAAGCTCTCGTCATGGCCGTATTCGTAGCGGGCGAGCGTGGTTTCCTCGTCCGAGTAAAAGGTGGAAACGAGCCCTGCACCGGCCTTATAGGCCTCGCGCGTGATCAGCCGCACCAGCGGCATCGCTGCGACCGGCCCGGTGATCAGCAGATCCTGGCCAGCCTGTAGCTGCAACCCGACCTTCACGGCCACTTCGGCAAGCTTTTCCAGCTTGGCGGTATCGACGGGATGATGGTTGGAGGCTGACGTCATGGTAAAACCTGCGTGCGTGATATCGGAAAACGGTCCTCAGACTTAGACCGGTTTGCGGCGAAAATGAAGGCGGTTTGTCTGCCGAAACGAATGATCAGGCAATCAGCGGCGAGGCACTGGCCTTCAGAACCCTGAGCGCATCTTGTGGGCTGAGCCGCACCTGAAGGCCGCGCTGGCCGCCGTTGATATAGACGTAGACTTCGGTCATCGCTTGCGCTTCGATCGCCGTCGGTACGATCTTCTTCTGGCCGAAAGGACTAATGCCGCCGACATGATAGCCCGTCAGCCGCTCGGCATCGGCGGGTTTCATCATATTCGCCGATTTTCCGCCGAAAGCGGCGGCAAGCTTCTTCATGCTGACCTCATGGTCTGAGGGCACGACGACGCAAACCGGCTTGCCATCCACCTCCGCCATCAGCGTCTTCAACACCCGATGCGGCTCCTCTCCCAAAGCTTCCGCCGCCTGCATCCCGACCCGTTCGGCATTGGGATCGTAGTCATAGGCGTGAACCGTGAAGGCGACTTTGGCTTGGGTCAGCACTTGTGTCGCGCGGGTGGTTTTGGACATGGTTCAGCCCTTACGTACCGACCTTGAAGGCATCCGCATAAGTTTCCGGCTTGAACCCAACCAGCAATTTTCCGTCCGCATCCAGCACCGGGCGCTTGATCATCGAAGGTTGGGCCAGCATCAAGGCGATAGCCTTGTCCCTGGTGAGGTCGGCGCGGCTTTCTTCGGGCAAGGCCCTGAAGGTGGTGCCGGCACGGTTGAGCACGATTTCCCAGCCGGCTTCCGTTGTCCAGCGTTCCAGATGGTCCCGGTCGATGCCGGCGGCCTTGTAGTCATGGAAATCATAGGCGATGCCGTGGCTCTCGAGCCAGGTCCGCGCCTTCTTCATCGTGTCGCAATTCTTGATGCCGTAAATGGTGATGGTCATATCCGTTCCGTCTCTTGCTCTATCTCAGTCTTCCAGCGTTCCGGGCTTGCGGGCGGCGGCGCTCGGCCCGTCGCAGCCGATCTTCATCAGGTCGCCGCGGCGCCGCACCAGGCGGTCGGAGACGCGGGTGACGATGAGGCCGGCTTGCGGGGCATGAACGTCGACGGTCCCGTTCGGCATACCGGGCGCGGTGATGATCGTCGCCAGCAAATCGCCTTCCTCGACGCGCTCGCCGATATTGCGATGGAAAAGCACGGTGCCGGCCTGCGGCGCGCGGATCATTTCGACGTTGTCGAGCGGCACCGCCGGTCCGGTGAAAGCGGAGAGAGTGACGCTGTCGTCCCTGACCGCGCCACGGGCGGCAAGGAAGCGCCAGAGCCCTTCGGCATCTTTCCTGGCCATCTCCGGGTAGACATCGCGCGTGCCACGCAGCTCGACGGTGACCGACAGTTTTCCGGGTAACTGCGCCTTCTTCTCGCCGGGCACCTCGTATTTCCAGGCGAAGCTGACGGCTTCCTCGAAGGCGGAGCTTTCGCCGTCCGACAGGAGTACTGCGTCCATGTCCAGCGCTGCCGCCAGATCGGCGGCCTCTGGCCAGAAGGCATCGTCGATATAGGCATATTGCAGGGATTCGTCGTCGCAATGCAGGTCGATCACCAGATCGGCCCCGAGCGCCATATGGATGAGCTGCCGTTTCAACCGGTCGACGGCGGAATAGCGCTCCAGGTTTGCGATCAGCAGATGGCGGTCGTGCATCGAGATCAGCGGGAAATCGCGGTTGAAATTGGCGCGCGAGCCCAGATCGAAACGGCCCTGCATCTCGCCGAAATGCGATTGCGCGGCACCGATCGGGTTGGCGTGCGGGACAACGGTGATGTCGCTCAGAAGCGCGCCGTCCGCTTCGGCCTGCCGCAGCCGCTCGCAAAGGAAATGGGCAAGCGCGGTACCCGGCAGCTCGCCGGCATGCAAGGCCGCCTGGATATAGATTTTCGGAGCATCCGGCTTGCTGCCCTTGAAATGCAGCACCGGCAGTCGCCATGCGATCCCCGTGGTATCGCCTTCGAGAACGATTTCGGTGATGTTCATGCGCCTGTCTCCCAGCTGTGATCGTCGCAGGTCCATACCAAGCCGCGGTCGTTTTGCGCAATGATTATCGAGCGGCAATACCAGTGGCGGGATCAAAGACTCCGGCTTCGCGGAGCCTTTGGCTCTAGGCGTTGCTGCTCCTGCGCAGGCAGAAGCAGAGTGCGAGGCTGAGCAGGACGGCGCCGCCGCCGAGGAAGAAGGGGGCCGTATAGCCGAAGTGATCGGCAAGCACGCCGGCGATCGGACCGGTGCCTCCGAGCGCCACATCGAGGAACATCGAGTAGAGGCCAAGCGCCACGCCGCGGTTCTGCGGCGGAATGCGCGCCATCGCCTCGTTGCCGAGTGCCGGGAAGACCGGCGCAAAGCCGGTGCCGGCAAGGGCCGCGCCGATAATCGCGATCGTAGGCGTGGGAGCGAAGGCAATCGTCAGCAGGCCGACGATTTCGAGCACCAGCGAAATGCGCGCCAGCGGCAGGCCGCCGAAACGGGCGACAGCTTGCGCCAATCCGAGGCGAACGCCCATAAAGGCCAGACCAAAGGCGCTCAACGCCAGCGAAGCCCCATCCCAACCGCGGTTATGGAAAAACAGGGCGACGAAGGCCATGACGACGCCGAAGCCGCTGGCGGCCAGCGCTAGCGCCACGCCGTAAGGCAGGATGCGGCTGAGCACCTGGCCGGTGCCGATGCCCTTTTCCTTGACGCCGGGCACGGGTGGTCGCGTCTGCGCCAGCATCACACCGGCAATCGCCAGGCTGATTGTCACCGAGCCGATGGCGAAGAAACCGTATTGTCCCTCCAGCCAGGCGCCGAAGGGGGCCGCAATTGCGATGCCGCCAAACGTCGCGATGCCGTTCCACGAGATGATCCGCACGGTTTCGCGCGATCCCATCAGGCCGATCGCCCAGGTGATCGCCGCCGTGCTGACCAGGCTTTCGCCGATACCAAGCGCCAGGCGTCCGGCGAGTAGCGACGCAAGGCTCAGCGCCGGTGTATCCGTGACGAGCGCTGATGCCAGCGTCAGGGCGCCGCAAAGCCCGTAGGCGAAAAAACCGAGGAAGACCGAACGGCGCGGCCCGTATTGGTCGCACAACCGGCCGACCTGCGCACGGCTGACGATGGTCGCCACATATTGCGTGCTGATGGCGATGCCGGCCCAGACGACACCGAAGCCAAGGCCACTATCGACATAGGTCGGCAGCACGGCAAGCGGCAGGCCGATGGCGAGGTAGCCAAAGAAGGTCAGCGCAACAATGGAAACAAGGGTAAGGGCCGAGTTGGACTGGATTGTCTGAGAGGCTGTGTTCACGAGATATCGCCTGCGGGCACCGGCCAAGCGGTGTCCATGCTGTTTGCCACGACGGGTCGGGGTTTATACCGGATGGAAATGGCAGCGATGCCACTTCCAATTGGTATCAGGCAAAAGCAGGCCCGGTCAATGTAAGTGCTGCTATGCAGCAAAAGCCATTGACGGGATCAGGTGATTGTGTTGCCCGCGCTTCACATCGTCAGCACCACGCTTGCCGTCGTTCGTCCTGCCTCCAGATCGGCATGCGCGATGGCCGCATCCTTCAGCGTGTATTCTGCGCCGATCGGATTGATCAGGCCGGCCTGCAATTCCGTCATCAGGGCTTCGGCGCCTTGCCGATAGAGATCGGGATCGTTGGCATAGACCAGCACGCTCGGGCGGGAGAGAGCGATGGCCCGGGGGGCGGTCAACTCCTCGATCTGGACCGGCGGAATGGGGCCGGCTGGCTGTCCGAGGCTGGCGACCATGCCAAACGGGCGCACGGTTGCGAGCGTCTGCGAGAGCATCGCGCCGCCGATGCCGTCTATGGCGAAATGCACGCCCCGGCGGTCGGCGATGCGGCGGGTTTCCTCTACCCAATCCTCGGATGTGTGCAGGAGAACCGCATCGGCGCCGGCCTCATAGGCGAATCCCGCCTTGGCTTCCGAACCGACGGTGCCGATGACGTTTGCGCCGAGCCGCTTGGCCCAGCGGGTGACGATCTGCCCGAGACCGCCGGCCGCCGCATGCACCAGGATCCATTCGCCCGGTTGCACGGGATGGACTTTCTGGAGCAGCATCTGGGCGGTAAGTCCGCGCAGCATCGAGCTGCCGGCAAGCCGTTCGCTGACACCATCGGGCAGCTTTATCAGCCGTGAGGCGGGCAGGGTGCGCATCTCGGCATAACTGCCGAGCGGGTGGCCGACATAGGCGACGCGATCGCCGACCTTCAGACCCTCGACGTCGGAGCCGATTGCATCCACGATGCCCGCACCTTCGAAGCCGAGAATGGTCTGGCCGGGTGGCCGTGGGTAAAGACCCGAGCGAATATAGATATCGACGAAATTGACGCCGGAAATGCTTTGGCTGATACGAGCCTGACCGGAACCCGGCTCGGTGATTGGGAGATCGACGAGCTGCATCGTCTCGGGGCTGCCGGGGTTGTTCATGGCAATGGCTAGGGGCATAGAGGCAGTCTCCTTTCAGACGTATCTTTGATCACAAAGAGGCGTCTGAATAAATTCGGTATGAGCTCACCACATCTGTGCAATAATGCACAGATGATCGATTGGCAGGACCTCCTTCATTTCGCGTCGCTGGCGCGCAGCGGCTCGCTCTCGGCGGCGGCGCGCGAGCTAGGCGTCGACCACGCCACCGTCGGCCGGCGTATCGCCGCGCTGGAGCGCGCGCTTGACCTCCGCCTGATCGACCGCCGGCCGCGTACCTCGCCGCTGACGGCCGACGGCCGGGCGATTGCCGAGCTGGTTGTCGGCATGGAGGAGAACGTCGAGGCGATCAGGCGTTACTCGAAGAGTGCCGTCGCGGGGCTGTCCGCCGCCGTCAAGATCAGCGCGCCACCTTCCATTGCTGCCCATCTCATCGCCCCGAAAGCGGTCGGCTTCCGCGCCGAGCATCCCGATATCACGTTGACGATCGCCGGCGTGACGAGGCGCGCGGCGCTGGATCACGGCGAAGCCGACATCGCCGTGCGCATGACGCGCCCCGAGGAGAGCGACCTCCTGGTGCGGCGCATCGGTGTCATGCGTTTTGGGCTCTACGCAACGCCTGAGATTGCGAAGACACCGGAGGAGGACTGGGTCTTCATTGGCTATGACGCGGCACTGGAGCATCTGACACAGCAGACCTGGCTGCGCAGCCTGCTCGCAGGCCGTCCAATCGTGTTTCGCGCCGGCGACGTTTTCGGGCAGCTGGAGGCCGGGCGCGCGGGCCTCGGCGTCGTGGCGCTTCCCGCCTTTCTCGGCGACGGCGATGCCGCGCTTGCGCGATTGCCGACGGCCATCCCATCGCCAACGCGCGACCTCTGGCTGGTAACCTACCCCGATCTCCGCCGCTCACCCGCGATCCGCGCGGTGATGGAGTTCGTCAGCGAAACGATCGGCAGAAGCTGCCCGCTTCGGGACGCGGACGAAAGTGCGTAAGGGCGGTAGCTCGTTCCGCCCACTTTCCTGTTGCAGCCTATTGGCGAAGCTCTACACATGGTTGGATTGACGGTTTCCATGGTCCGTGATCGATGACGAAGCTGAGTGGCTGGCCCGCGATAAATAAAGCCGATGTGATTGCGGGCATATCGGTTGCCGGCCTGATGCTGCCGGAGGCCGTCGCCTATGCCGGCATTGCCGGCCTGCCGCCGCATCGGGCAATTCTCGCCGGTATCGCCGGCTGTCTCGTCTACGCGATCTTCGGGCGTAGCCGCTTCGCGATCGTCTCGCCGACATCGTCTTCCGCCGCCATTCTGGCCGCCACGCTGGCGATCGTGCCGGGCGACGCGACGGTCAAGGCCGGCCTTGCGACCGTTGCGGTGGCCCTTGCCGGTATCCTTTTCGTCATCGCCGCCACGTTGCGCCTCGGCGGCATCACTGGCTTCATCTCGCGCCCGGTGCTGCGCGGCTTCGCGCTGGGACTGGCGATCACCATTATCCTGCATCAGCTGCCGATTCTCGTTGGCGTCTCCGTGCAGGGTTCCAATATCTTCAGCTATGCCGCCGCTCTGTTTGCGGCGATCCCGCAATGGAATCCGGTGAGCGTCGCGGTCGGTGTCGTAGCACTCGCCGCGCTGCTGCTGCTCAAGCGCCTGCCGGGCATTCCCGGCGCCTTCCTTGTGCTGGCGGCCGGCATTCTCGCGTCTTTCGTCTTCGACCTTGCCGGCTATGGCGTCAAGCTTGTCGGGACGATCGAGGTCCTGCCGCAATGGCCGTCACTGCCCGATGCCGGCTGGACGGCCTATTCGCGGCTGGTGCAGTTCACCGTGCCGCTGGTGCTCATCCTCTTTGCTGAATCCTGGGGGACGATGCGGGCCTTGGCGCTGCGCTATGGCGACACGCTGGCGGTCAATCGCGAACTGGGCGCGCTCGGCTTTGCCAATATCGCCAGCGCCATCGTTCAGGGCATGCCCGTCGGTGCCGGTTTTTCCGCCGGTTTCGCCAGCGAGGCGGCGGGCGCGAAGACACGCGCCACGGCGGTCTTTGCCGCCATCGGCCTTACCATCCTGATCGTTTGCGCCGGGTCGCTGGTGGCGCGGCTGCCGGAGCCGGTGCTTGCCGCCGTGGTGATCGCGGCGCTGACGCATGCGCTTGATCCGAGCCCGATCCTGCGCCTCCGGCGGCTCCGCCGCGATTTCTACGTCGCGCTCGGCGCCACGGCCGGCGTGCTGATTTTCGGTGTCCTCAACGGCATGCTGCTGGCGATCGCACTGTCGCTGGCCGCGATGATGCATCGCCTGGCCTCGCCCTATATCGCCAGGCTCGGGCGGCTGGGGAGCAGTCACAATTTCGTCGACCTCAGCCGCCATCAGGAGGCATCGGAAACGCCCGGCGTCGCCATCTGGCGCCCCGGTGAACCGCTGTTCTTCGGCAATGCCGACACCATCTTTGGCGAAATCCTGTCCCGTAGCAGGGGAGAGCCGGGGATTCGTGACGTCATCCTCAGCCTTGAGGAGAGTTCCGATCTCGACAGTACCGCGCTCGATGCGCTGATGGAACTCGATGGCGCCATGCGCGTCGCCGGCATCCGCCTGCAATTCGCCCGCGTCCATGATCGCGTCCGCGATCTCATGATGACCGCCGGCATGGCGGGTATCGACAGCCGTTGCAGTTTCAGCGTCGACGACGCGGTTGCCGCGGTTGGGCCGGCGGCGGCGAATGGAGTGAGCCAGCCGAATGCGTGACTATGCTGCTGAGCGCAGTAGCGGCCAGTAGCAAAGATGTTCGTGCTTGCCTTTGCCCTGCAGGCTGTTGATCAGGACAAAATCCCGGACAGTCCAGGTGACGGGTTTTTCGAGTATCACCTCCGGAATGAGATGGCCCCTATATAACAAGGTCATATGCGGCTCGAATTTCACTCCATCGTCATTCGCAAATCCGGTGAGCTGCATGGCTTCATTCAGCTCCCGATGGAGCGTCTTCAGCTCGGCATTCCCCTCCTTGTTCCACAGAACAAGCGGGCGATTGTTGTTGTTCCCGAAGCTTACCGCCCGATCGAAGATCACCTGGAAGGATGGCTTGCGGATAGTCGATGCCGCCTGCATCGCCGCGAACGCCGCTTCTTCCGGCAGGCCGGTATAGGTGCCGATCGGATAAAGCGTAATATGAGCCAGGTCCGATCGTCTCGGCTTGGCCGAAAAGCCATGCTGCGCTCGAAGGTCGCTTGCTAGCTCGAAACTTAGCGCAGCCGTGTCGGGATCGGGCAGGATTGCGAAATAAAGAGCTTCTACATGCGCCGGACCGGTTTCGGATTGCCGACTCCGTGGTCGGCCGAGATTGAACGAAAGCTGTCCGCTATTCTTCATGAGATTGCTTCAAAGCCCTCGGGCTTTGCCTTGTCCTGTTCCCGTAAATTTCCAGATACCCTATGGCCAGTACATTGCAAATTCAAGAACGAATAGAGAACAAATTGATCGACAATGGCGAGATGGGACGTTAAGCTCTGCGCCGGGCAGGGGAGTGTGCCAGAGGCTATCGGGATGACGCCCTTTGGCGGGCAAAGTGTTGGCAATAATCGCCCTGCGCAAGAATCGGGTTGAACTTGGCCATGGGAAACACGATTCTCATGCCAAGTGGAAACATGGAGATTCCGCCATGAGTGAAACAAGGCAATACTATCTGATCTTCGAAACCGCCGGCGGCTTCTGCGGCATCGCCTGGAACGATATCGGCGTCACGCGCTTCCAGTTGCCGACGAAAGATGCTGGCTCGACCGAGCGTCTTCTGTTGCGGCGTCTGCCGGATGCTCGGCCGGGTACGCCGACGCCGGAGGTGATTGATGCGGTCGCTGCCGTGAAGCGCTATTTCGCGGGCGAGGAAATCGACTTTTCCGGCGTCACGCTGGATCTCGGCGAGCAGGATGCCTTCTTCGAGCAGATCTATGCTGCGGCGCGACAGATTGGATGGGGCCACACTACGACCTATGGCGCGCTCGCAAAGCAGCTCGGTGTGGGACCGGAAGCCGCCCGCGATGTCGGCCAGGCCATGGCGCGCAACCCCGTGGCGCTGATCATCCCCTGCCATCGCGTACTTGCCGCCGGCGGCAAGATCGGTGGCTTCTCGGCCCCCGGCGGCTCGACCGCCAAGGCCCGCATGCTGGAACTGGAAGGCGTCCAGCTCGCGCCGCCGAAGCCCGTGCAGCAATCGTTGGAGTTTTAGGCAGGGCGAGGGACGGACAGCGATGTGGCAGGGCAGATCAGCCTCGGCCGCATCTATTCGATGCCCGATATGTTGGCGATCTGCTCCGCGAGGAAATCGACCAGCAGCCGGACCCGGGCAATTCCCGCGCGCTCGGGAACGATCAGCATGCTGAGCGGAACCGGCGGCAGCGCGTAGTCCGGCAGAATGGGCATAAGCCGCCCGGTCGCCAGGAGATCATCGACAAGCCAATGATGGGTGGGGGCAAAGCCACGTCCCGCGACGAGGGCCTCGCGTACCGCGAGCCCGTGGTCGACCCGGAACCGCCCATCGAAAGGCACCAGATGGCGCTTGCCATCAGGTCCTTCCAGGGCGAGCGTATCGCTGCCCGCTATGTTCGACATCCGGATGCCCTCATGACTGGACAAATCCTGCGGAACGGCCGGTGTCCCCCGCGCCGCCAGATAGGCGGGTGCGGCGGCCAGCAGGCGCCGGCTCTGCCCAAGCGCTCGCAGCTTCATCGAACTGTCGGTGAGCGGACCGAGGCGAAGCGCGATGTCGACGCCTTCCTCTACCAGGTCGACGCGCTCGTCGGTAAGGCTGAGATCGACCCCGATTTCGGGATAGCGATCCTGGAAGGCGAAGATCAGCCGACTTGCATGCAGCACCCCGAAGGCAGCTGTGCAGGATATGCGGATCGTGCCGGCGGGCGCACCGCGCGTACTCCGTGCCTCGTCGCCCGCCTGTTCGACCAGCCGCAGGATCTGGATGCTGTCGGCATAGTAGCGGCTGCCTTCATCCGTCATCGTGACGCGTCGGGTGGTGCGTGAAAGCAGAGGCACGCCCACAGCCTCCTCGAGCTCCCGCAGATGCCGCGTCACCGTCGACTGGCCTATTGCGAGCTCGCGCGCCACCGCGGACAGGCTGCCGCGTTCCGCCACGCGGACAAAGGTTCGCATGCGCTCGAGCGTGATATCAGACTTATCCATTTTTCGGCACAATCTTATGCATTCACAACATGTAGCGGATCATTCGGAGGTTGACTAGCTTGTGGGTCAATCTTCCATCGCACAAGGATCGCTGCCCAATGAAAGTTCTTCTTGTTTTCGCCCATCCCGAACCGCGCTCGCTCAACGGCGCGCTCCGTGACGTTGCCGTTCGGGAACTGGAAGCCCAAGGTCATGAGGTGCGGGTGTCGGACCTCTATGCCGACGGCTGGAAATCCGAGATCGATCGCGCCGACTTTCCCTCGCTGGCGTCGGATGCACGCCTTATACCGGTCGTGGCGTCCAAGAATGCCTTCGACGCCGACACGCTGACCGACGATGTCAAAGCCGAGATCGCGAAGCTCCTGTGGGCGGATGTCCTGATCCTGCAATTCCCTCTCTGGTGGTTCTCCATGCCGGCCATCCTGAAGGGTTGGGTCGAGCGGGTCTTTGCCTACGGCTTCGGCTATGGTGTCGGCGAACACAGCGATCGGCGCTGGGGAGACCGCTACGGGGAAGGAACCCTGGCGGGCAAGCGCGCCATGCTGATCGTCACCGCCGGTGGTTGGGAGGCGCATTACTCCCCGCGCGGGGTCAATGGGCCAATCGACGACCTGCTCTTCCCGATCAATCACGGGGTTCTCTATTATCCCGGCTATGACGTGCTTCCGCCCTTCGTGACCTACAGTGTCGATCGTCTCGATGAAGCCGGCTTCGGCTCCGTTGCCGAAGGCCTGCGCGCGAGGATGCGCGCACTCGAGACGACGCGTCCTATTGCCTATCGGCAACAGAATGGCGGCGACTATCTGATCCCGAGCATGCAACTCCGCCCGGAACTGGGCGAGGCCACCGCCACCGGTTTCGCGCTGCATCTAAAGGATGAAACGGCGGCTGATTAGCCTGAAAGCCGCTCCTCCTCGGCTGGATGCGATTCACTCGGGCATGACGATGCGAATCGGGCGCGTTCCAATCGGAGCGCCCGTCGTACGATCGATGGTGATCGGATCGATCTCCGTTCCAGTCTCGGCATCGAGGAAACGGGTTACACCGTCTGCGTTGCGGTGTTTTCGCCCCCAGGCGCCGATCGCGAACAAGACCGGTAGGAAGTCTTGGCCTGCTTCGGTCAGCACGTATTCATCGCGCGGCGGGCGCTCCAAGTAGCGCCGCTTCTCCAGCAGCCCATCCTCCGTCAGTGCCGCAAGCCGCCGGGTCAGGATCGTCGGAGCGATGCTGAGGCTCTTGCGGAACTCATCGAAACGGGTGAGCCCGGCATGGGCATCCCGCAGGATCAGCATGCTCCATGCATCCCCTACCAGCGCCAGGCTGCGGGCGATCAGGCATGGCTTCTCCGAAAGATTCTGCATGTTGGTATCTTTTTGATAGTGACTTAGTTTCGAAATGATAGTAACGTAGTTTTCATCGATGTTCCACGACAAAATGAAAGCTGAGACAAATGAGCAATAAAGAACGCGGTGTTGCGCTGGTCACGGGCGCTTCCTCCGGCATTGGGCTGGTGACGGCACGAGCGCTGCGGCGCAATGGCTACCGGGTATTCGGAACCAGCCGCAAGCCGATGGCCGACACCTCGGATGGTGTGGTCATGCTGGTCTGCGACGTCACCGATGATCGGTCCGTGCAGAATGTGGTCGACGATGTCGTGAGTCGCGCGGGACGGATCGATCTTCTCGTCAACAATGCCGGGATCGGACTGCTGGGCGGTGCCGAGGAATCCTCCGCCGCACAGGCAAAGGTGCTGTTCGACGTGAACGTCTTCGGCGTCGTGCGCCTGACAAATGCCGTGCTGCCCGTCATGAGACGCCAGCGAAAGGGCAGGATCATCAACATGAGCTCCGTTCTTGGGCTCATCCCAGCTCCCTTCAACGCCCTTTATGCATCGACCAAGCACGCGATTGAGGGCTATTCGGAATCGCTCGACCACGAGGTGCGAACGCAGGGCATCCGCGTTGTGCTGGTGGAACCCGGCGTTACGCGCACCTCCTTCGAGGAAAATCTCACGCGACCGGATCAGCCGCTTCCGGTGTATGATACCGTTCGTACCGATGCTGAGAAGCTGATGCGTGAGATCGTCGAGACGGGGGATGCACCCGAGATCGTCGCTGACATGGTCGTCAAGGCGGCCAATGCGGCATCGCCTAAACGGCGCTACACTGCAGGAAAGGCCGCAGGCCAGATCCGCTTCATACGCCGCTTTCTGCCCGAGTCATTCGTCGACAAAAATCTTCGCAAATTCAACGGGCTTCCGGCCTGAGCCGCTATCGCCGAAATCTTAGAAAAAGAGTTAGTATCATGAAGGCATTCCTTGTCGATCGCTACGCGAAAGGTGCTGCCCTGCGCCTCGGCGAAGTCCCCGAGCCGCAGTTGCTGGACAATGACGTCCTGGTCCAGATCCATGCCACCAGTGTAAACCCGCTGGATGGTAAGATCAGGGACGGCGAGTTCAAGCTTATCCTGCCATACCGCCTGCCGCTGATCCTCGGCAACGATGTGGCGGGCGTCGTGGTCCGGGTTGGGCCCAAGGTCCGGCGCTTCAAGCCGGGCGACGAAGTCTATGCGCGTCCGGCCAAGGACCGCATCGGCACCTTCGCGGAGTTCATCGCGATGAACGAGGCCGATGTGGCGGCAAAGCCGAAGAACCTGACGATGGAAGAGGCAGCATCGATGCCGCTCGTCGCCCTGACCGCCTGGCAGGCGCTTGTCGAGCGAGCAAAGCTGAAGAAGGGCCAGAAGGTTCTGATCCATGCCGGCTCGGGCGGTGTCGGGGTGATCGCCATCCAGCTCGCCAAGCATATCGGCGCGACTGTGGCGACGACGACGAGCACCGCCAATGTCGATCTGGTCAAAAGCCTCGGAGCGGATGTCGTCATCGACTACAAGAAGGACGAATTCGAAAATGTCCTGCAGGGATATGACGTCGTGCTGAACAGTCTTGGCAAGGACACGCTGGAGAAATCACTGCGCGTTCTGAAGCCGGGCGGGAAACTTATCTCGATCTCCGGTCCGCCGGATCCGGAGTTTGCCAAGGAAAACGGTTTCGGCTGGCTGCTTCAGCAGGTCACGCGCGCCTTGAGCTTCGGCATCCGCAGGAAATCGAAACGTCATCGCGTCAACTATTCGTTCCTCTTCATGGCGGCCAATGGTGGGCAGCTTGGGCAGATCGCCTCGCTGATCGAGGCAGGAGCCATACGCCCCGTCATCGACCGGGTGTTCCCGTTCGAGAAGACCAACGAGGCGCTGACTTACGTCGAGACCGGCCGCGCCAAGGGCAAGATCGTGATCGCGGTGAAGTAAAGTGTGCCGCAGCTGGAAAGTTCCGGGACTTCGCTTTGGAGACCCGGACTTCTCGCCGCTAGTCCGGCGAGTCGGCGGCGTGGGGTAGGGCGGTTCCTTGCTCTCTTCATTCCTGGCTATTCAAGAGGGGCCGCCGCCCGGTCAACCGCCAATTTCATCTCGCGATAATGTTCCGTCAATCTCGTGAGATCAAAGGCCCTGTTGAGTCCGCTCGGATTTGGGAGCACCCAGACCGAAGCGCCGGCAAATTCATTCGGCTGCCTGCCCCATTCGACATGCGTTTGAAGGCTGATCGCCGCATAGGCCGCCTTGCCTAGAAACGCCAGATTACCGGGTGCAAGCTGCCTGATCTTGTCTTCTAGCACAGGAGCAGCGGTGATGTAATCGCGCTTCGTAAGCTCGCTGGCGCTTTTCGTGGGGCGCGAAACCGCCGATGTCAGGCCCACGCCATATTGCAACATCTCGCGCTCTTCCTCCGCCCGCAGCAGGCGAGGGGTAAATCCGGCGAGATGCAAGACTCGCCAGAAGCGGTTGCTTCGGTTCGAGAAGTTGTGGCCATCCAGATGAGCGGAAAGGGCAGGGTTCAAGCCGCAGAAAACCACGGAAAGGTGAGGGGCAAGAATCTCCGCTAGCCCGCTCGCCTGCGCTGCGATTTCGGCTTGGTCATCCATATCGGCGGCTACGGCTTTATCCTGCATATCAAACTTCCTGCGGCGGCGGAGGCCGCCTCCGTTATCTTCGGCGCCAGATTATTGGCGCAAATCAGCCATCTCGTATAGCGGCCGAATTTCGATCTCGCTCGGTCCCGGCATGGGATTGGGGCAGCGCTTCACCCAGGCGACCGCCTCGTCCATGTCCTTGACGTCCCAGAGCCAGAAGCCGGCGACCAGCTCGCGGGTTTCTGTGAAAGGCCCGTCGATGACTGTCCGGCCCGGACCATCGAAGGCAATACGCTTGCCCTGCGAGGAGGGCTTGAGGCCATCGGCGGTAACCAGGATGCCGGCATTGCGAAGCTCGTCGTTAAATTTGCCCATCGCCGCCATCATTTCCATGGTCTCGGGCGTGGGGACAAAGCCCTTTTCGCTGTCGTCGGTAGCCTTCACCAGAACCATCACACGCATTGTCTGTCTCCTTGTTTGAGCCGGCCTTATCGGCTCGATATCGGAACGACGAATGGGGCTTTCGGAAACCGACAGTGTCTCGCGAATTTTTTGCTATCCGGCCCCTATCCGCGCTGTGCGCCGGTATGAGCATAGATGGCCGCAATGATTTCATCCCAATCCCCGGGATGAATTTCATGGCCGCCGCCGTTGAGACGAAGAAGCTTTGCGCCTGCGACGGTTTCTGCCAGCAATTCACCGTGCTCGATTGGGAAGATCGGGTCCGCCGTACCGTGAACGACGAGAAGGCGCGCGGCCAACTCGCTGAGCTTATTCTTCCACACATCGCCACCCTTCAGCATGAAATGATTGGTCGCACTGACGAAGTTTTGAGCGCGTTTGACGTCACGCTCCACAAGATCACGGGCGCCTATCTCATCATAGGGATGCGCCGTGCCGGCAATCATCCGCGTATCCTTGACGATGAAGTCGATGACCTGAGTATTGTCGGTCCAATCGATGCTCTCGCCTGCCGCCGCATGCTCCATATAGGTATCGCTGGTTTGCGGCAGAGCGGAGGTGTCGATGCCGATCGGAGTGGTGGAGATCAGCGTCAGCGTTCTCACCCGCGCTGGATGCGCAAGCGCCGCGATCTGTGCGATCATCCCGCCCAGCGACATGCCGACCAGATGGGCGCTGTCGATACCGTAGGCGTCGAGCACGCGCATTGCGTCCTCGGCCATGTCGTCCATCGTATAGGGAGAGCTGCCCGGCTCGTAGAAGGTCGAAAGGCCGGTATCGCGATTGTCATAGCGGATGACAAAGCGGCCTTGGGCGGCGAGCTTTTGGCAAAATGTCTCCGGCCACCACAACATTGAAGCCATGGCTCCCATGACAAGCAGAGTAGGTTGATGGTTTGGGTCGCCAAAAACCTGCGTGGCAATCTCGACACCGTCAGCCATGATGATGCGTTCATTCATCTGATGGTTCCCCCTCTTGCTAAAGATCTGATTGCATTTCGCAACTAGTTTTGTTATCTCATAACTGATCTTGTTATGCAACCGGTTTCCCAAATGGATCGATATGCCTGATAATCATTGAGGTTGTCCCATCAACCAAGTGACAGAGACAGAACCGAGCGAGGGTGGAGATGCTGAATCGTGCTGACTTCTATGACGCGGAATTAAAGCTGCACAATCGGCATTTGCGCGCCGCCGCCAGCGTTGGCGTGCGTGACCGCGTGCTCGATATCGGTTGCGGGGCGGGACAATCGACGCGCGAGGCCGCTCGTCTCGCGGTGGAAGGCGGCGCGATCGGCGTGGATACGTCCTCGGAGATGCTCGATGTCGCGCGACGACGCTCCAGCGAAGCAGGGTTGAGAAATATTACGTTCGAGTTGGGTGATGCCCAGCACCACGCATTTCCCGTGGCCCGCTTCGATCTCTGCATCAGCCGGTTTGGCGTGATGTTCTTTGCCGATCCGGCGGCAGCATTTGCCAATATCGCCCGCGCGCTGCGTCCGGGCGCGCGACTTGCATGGATGGTGTGGCAGAGCCAGGAGCGCAACGAGTGGTCCGGCGCCATTCGGCGAGCTCTGACCCCGGAAACCGCCGTTTCCGCGAATGCCCTCACGCCATTTTCACTTGGCGATCCCACCATAGCCACAGAGCTTCTAAGCATGGCCGGCTTTGTTTCGATCGATTTTATCGACGTGCGGGAGCCGGTCTTCTATGGGCCAGACGTCGATGCGGCGTTTGACGCGCTCATCAACCTCTATCTTGTGAAGGACGCGCTCGCGCAAACCGACGAAGCGCCCGACAAGGCGTTGCAGCGGCTGCGCGATCTGCTGGAGGCGCATATGACCCCGGAGGGCGTACTCTTCGACTCGCGCGCTTGGATCATTACCGCTCAAAGGGGATAGAGTGGTTGACCTCGGATGCCCCGGCTGAGCCTACCTTTCGTTCCAACTCGATTATTTGGATGTACTCTAACGCTTTGTTATTATCCTGCTTTGGAACCAATGACGCGCGAAACTGTTCATATATAACTTTGATACGACGCAGACGTCGTGCCCGGCCGGCTGGGTTAAGCGGCACTCTAGAGGATTAGCTCATCATGAATATTTCGTCCGGATTTCGTTCAGTCGCAGTAGCCGCCATCGCCGCCGCGGGCATTGGCTTTGCCAGCGCCGCGCATGCCGACAGCGGTACGATCCGTTTCGCCGTCTACAAGGCGGCCTTCTTCGTCGGCGGCTCCGGAGGCGAGGGCACGTTGACCTTCCACGGTCGCAAATATCCGGTCTCGATCGGCGGCATCTCGGGCGGCCTCGCCTTCGGGGCCTCCAAGACCTATTTCCAGGGCACCGTGCGCCACATTCGCCGTCCCCAGGATGTGACGGGCATTTACGGCGCAGCGGGCGGCGGCGGCGCGGTCGGCAAAGGGGCCCAGATGATCGTCATGACCAATGACAAAGGCGCCCAACTCGAACTCACAGGCAGGCAGGTAGGCCTGCAGATCAACGCCGATATCAGCGGCATGAGCATCAAGGTGAAGTAACGGCGCCACGCCCTTCGTCATTCCCCGGACGGGCCCGATTTGCTGAATTTAGCGATCGGGCACATCCGGGAGAGTTGCGCGGAGAGTGCCGTCGCGCCGGTTGCGATACGGCGCAACATTCGCGGATTGAACGCCGCCGCTTCAAGCGATCGTAGCTCGGATTGCGGCAAACGTCGCTGGCGACCTGCCGGGCGTTAGTCGCGCGATATGGACAGCCCCGCGAGAAGCGGAGCATACGCAGCGAGCCGGCGGGATACGAACTCCGTGAAGAGCCGCACACGCTTCGTCTTGCGTGTCTCCCCCTGTGTGAGAAGCCAGAGCGTTCCATGCATGGGAAGGTCGGTGCCCGGCACCCTCACCAATAGAGCGTCGGCATCCCCGACAAAGCACGGCAATTTCGTCATCCCGATCCCTTTCTGCGCCGCTACGATCTGCGTCTCGGCGTCCGGGGTCCTGAAGGGAACCCCAGTGGTGTCAACCTCTCCCTCGCGCGCCCAGACCGGGAGTCCATGATTGCCTGTGACGATCCACCGGATGGGATCAGGCGCGCCCGCACGCCACGCGGCTAGTCGATCGCGAGACATGTAGACGCCACTGAACAGCTCCGGTCCCTTCAGGCCGTGGAGATTAAGCGGCAGGGCCTTGCGGTCGGCGACAATGCGGATCGCCAGGTCGGCCTCTCGGTTGGTCAGATTCGCCACCTCGCCGGTCGACAAGATCTCCATCTCGATGTCCGGATGGAGACGCGCGAAATCGGCGAGATCCGGCATGAGCAGGTGTGTCGCGAGGAACGGTGGCAGCGTCACCCGCAGAAGCCCGCGCGCGCTCTGGTCGCGACCGAAGACGCGCGTCTCCAGCTGGTGCGACGACGCTTCCATCTGGTTCGCGAGATCGAGGACCTCCTCGCCCGCAGCCGTCAGGCGGTAGCCCGAAGGCAGCTTTTCGAACATCTGCGCCCCGAGGCGTTCCTCGAGCTGTGCGACGCGTCGCAGTACGGTCGAGTGGTTCACTCCGAGACGCTGCGCGGCAGCTCGTACTGAGCCTCCGCGCGCGACGGCGAGAAAATAGCGAATGTCATCCCAGTCGATCATGGTGCAATCCGGCACCACGCGGTGCGCCTTCCAAAGCCCGTATCTGACGCATCGTACAGCAGTACGGGCGGTCATCATAGCTTATGCCGACGAGCATGGCCCAATTCCGAGCGGCGAACACCGATCGTCGCGGCTGGCGCCAGTCGTCCAACCGGATCGATTTTGCACCACCGATGTGCGTGCTTCCGCACTCAATGCCGGACCCCGGCGAACCTATCTTGAGGTTCTCGGGGGCGTCCCCGAACGACCAAAGATAGAGTCTGATAGGAGAAGTCATGGGAAAGCTTGAAGGTAAGGTTGCAGTTATCACGGGTGGATCGAGCGGCATGGCGCTGGCCAGCGCCAAGCGGTTCGTTGAAGAAGGCGCCTATGTCTTCATCACGGGCCGGAGGCAGGAGGCGCTGGACGAGGCCGTCAAGCTGATCGGCCGGAACGTGACCGGCGTGCGCGGCGACGCGGCTAATCTCGACGACCTCGACCGCCTGTTCGATACGGTCAAGCGGGAAAAGGGCAAGATCGACATCCTGTACGCGAGCGCCGGCACGGGCGAAGCCGTACCGCTGGGCGAGATTACCGAGCAGCATTTCGATGCGGCCTTCGGCCTGAATGCGCGCGGCACGCTGTTTACGGTTCAAAAGGCGTTGCCGCTGTTCAACGATGGCGGATCGATTTTCATGACCGGGTCGGTTGCTTCGATCAAAGGTTTTCCGGGTTACAGCGTGTATGCGGCGAGCAAGGCGACGTTGCACGCTTTCGCACGCGGGTGGCTCAACGAACTGAGGGGCAGAAATATCCGGGTGAACGTACTGCACCCGGGGCCGATCGCCACGCCGATGCAGGACCAAGTCCTCACTGAGGAGGCGAAGCAGATGTTCGAATCTCTGATCCCACGGGGAAAGATGGGTCGCCCTGAGGAAATTGCGGCGGTCGCGCTGTTTCTTGCTTCAGACGATTCGAGCTTCGTGAATGGAGTGGAGTTGTCTGTCGACGGCGGCTTCTCGGCCATCTGAATTCGCGTCGGATCACCGGAAGTGGCTGATCCGCAGGAACTAGCGTGTCCATGGTGGAACGACTTCCGGGCTGAACGGTCGGCTCAGCCGCGCGGAAGTCGTTCACGACAGGACGTCTACGTGAAGGTCGCCATGCGGCGAAACGGATAACCCTGCACCGTTGAAGGACAGGGAATCAATCTCAACACAACATCGGAGAAGCACTATGAGCTACGCAATTGTAGGATTCGGTGCGATAGGCCAAGCCCTCGCCCATGCCTTCGCCCGTAAGAACATCGAGGTGGCCGTCGCGAGCCGCCGGCCGCCCGAGGCGTTGGCGCCGCAGGCTCGGGCGATTGGACCCACGGTCGTCGCCAAGTCGCTGCGGGATGCACTCGAGGCCGACACAATCATCTTGGCGGTCCCGTTCGGGGAGCATCGCGAGGTTGCGAAGGCCCTGCCGAGCTGGAAAGGCAAGATGGTCATCGACGCGATGAACGCGTTTCCAGTCCCTGAAGAGCTGGACGGTCTCCCGTCCTCCGCCTTCGTTGCGAAGGCGTTCACGGGCGCCAAGCTCGTGAAAGGTTTCAATCACCTGATCGCAGCTACCCTGGCTACCGATCCGGTCGTCGAGGGCGGCCACCGGGTTGTCTTTCTATCGAGCGACGACGAGGACGCGATCGCTCCCGTGGCGGCCCTGGCCAAACAACTCGGCTTTGCACCCGTCAAGCTGGGAAAGCTCAGCGAGGGTGGTGCGCTGGTGCACGCACGCGGCCGCACTTGGGGCCAGCTCATCTTCCAGGATTTGTTCAAGAAGGAGCAGTAGTCGATCTACGACCGTGTGATCGACGCCGAGAACTGGTTGCGCGCTAACGTGTTGGAGCAGCGCGCGACCGAATATTTGTCGGCTCCCCCGGTACTCCCGTCTATTCCCACTCGATCGTGCCCGGCGGCTTCGATGTCACGTCATAAACGACGCGGTTGATGCCGCGGACCTCGTTGATGATGCGGGTCGCAGCGCGGCCGAGGAATTCCATGTCGTAGTGGTAGAAGTCGGCGGTCATGCCGTCGACGGAGGTGACGGCGCGCAGTGCGCAGACGAATTCGTAGGTGCGGCCGTCGCCCATGACGCCGACGGTCTGGACCGGCAGCAGCACGGCAAAGGCCTGCCAGATGGCGTCGTAGAGGCCGGCCTTGCGGATTTCGTCGAGATAGATGGCATCGGCTTCGCGCAGGATCTCCAGCTTTTCGCGGGTGATGCCGCCCGGGCAGCGGATGGCAAGGCCGGGGCCTGGGAAGGGATGGCGGCCGATGAAGCTGTCGGGCAGGCCGAGCTCCTTGCCGAGCGCGCGTACCTCATCCTTGAACAGTTCGCGCAGCGGCTCGACGAGCTGCATCTTCATGCGCTCCGGCAGACCGCCGACATTGTGGTGCGACTTGATGGTGACCGAGGGGCCGCCGGTGAAGGAAACGCTTTCGATGACGTCGGGGTAAAGCGTGCCCTGGCCGAGGAAATCGGCGCCGCCGAGCTTCTTGGCTTCCTCTTCGAAGGTCTCGATGAAGAGACGGCCGATGATCTTGCGCTTGGTTTCGGGGTCGCTGACGCCCTCCAGCTCGCCGATGAAGCGCTCGGAGGCATCGACATGCAGCAAATGCAGATTGTAGTGTTCGCTGAACATGGCGACGACATTGGCCGCCTCGTCCTTGCGCATCAGGCCGTGATCGACGAGGATGCAGGTCAGCTGGTCGCCGACCGCTTCGTGGATCAGCAGGGCCGCGACGGAGGAATCGACGCCGCCGGAGAGCGCGCAGATGACGCGCTTGTCGCCGATCTGGTCGCGGATTGCCTGCACCGCCTTGGCGCGGTAGGCCGACATCGACCAGTCGCCCTTGATGCCGGCGATGTTGTGAATGAAGTTGCCGATCAGCTTGGCGCCGTCGGGCGTATGCACCACTTCCGGATGGAACTGTACACCGTAATATTTGCGCTTCTCGTCGGCGATGAAGGCATAGGGCGCGTTCGAGGACGTCGCGACGACTTCGAAGCCTTCCGGCAGCGCGGTGACGCGGTCGCCATGGCTCATCCACACCTGATGGCGCGAACCGGAGGACCAGAGGCCCTCGAACAGCGCGCAATCGGTGTTGACGTCGAGGAAGGCGCGACCGAATTCGCGGTGATGTCCGCTTTCGACCTTGCCGCCGAGCTGCATGCACATGGTCTGCTGGCCGTAGCAGATGCCGAACACCGGCACGCCGCTGTCGAAGATGATCTGTGGCGCCCGGGGCGAACCTTCGTCCACGGTCGAAGCCGGGCCGCCGGAGAGGATCACGGCCTTCGGCTGCAGCCGTTCAAAACCGGCTTCGGCGGATTGGAAAGGGATGATTTCGCAATAGACGCCCGCTTCGCGCACGCGCCGTGCGATGAGCTGCGTCACCTGGCTGCCAAAATCGACGATGAGAACGGTATCGGGCTGTGCTGTCTGGGTCATGTCGAGCCTTTAATGAAAAGCGCTTTCGCTGGCAATCGGGCAAATCACGGCGGAGCCGAATTTATTGTCCCGATTGTCCTCAATTCTAGCGGTTTCCGGTCCTTTAGAACCAGAATACGCCGTCTTCAAGGGCAGTGAACAGCGCGTCGACGGCATTGGAAAGCTTGCGGTCGATGATATGCAGATATTCCGTCCAGTCGGAAATGTGCTGCAGGTCGACTTTCCCATCAGAAATACCGCGTAGCCCGATCAGCGGCCGATTATAGGCCTGGCAGGCGCGCAGCACCGCATAGGTTTCCATCTCCACCATATCGGCAGCGATCCGGCCATAGGCCTCCGCGCCGGAAATGATGTTGCCGCCGGTCGAAAGGCTGGCCTCCGGAACGCCGGGAATGCGCAGCGGCAGCTCGATGGTGGCGGGCAGGTCGAGAAAGGGCGTGCGGCCCTTCTCGAAACCGAGCGGCGAAGCATCCATGTCGCGATAGGACACGGAGGTGGCTTGATAGACTTCCGTCTGGTCCAGTCTGGCGGAACCGGCCGAGCCGAGTGACACCACGAGGTCGGGGAGATCGTCCTGTGCCTGGAGTTGGGCCAGCGCGCGTGTCAGGACGACGGCCGCCTCGACCGGGCCGACGCCGGTTATCAACGGTTCGAAGCGGGATTGCAGGAAAGGTCCATATTCGGCTTCGGCCGCCATCACGAACAGGATCGATTTTCCCGACACGCGCTTCAGTTCGAATGTCATCCGGTAATTCCCTCTCGGCCCCGGATGACCATCATCGTCCCGGTCATGGAGGCAATCAGCTTGGCCGGTCCGTCACCGATGGCATAGCCACGCCCATCGGCAACGATGATGGTATTGCCCGGCTTGGTGACCTCGCCGCGAAACAGAAAGCGCTCTCCGCGCCCCGGCGACATCAGGTTGACCTTGAATTCGATGGTAAGGATCGAGGCGGTCGGGTCGATGAGGCTATAGGCCGCGAAACCGCAGGCCGAATCCAGCGCCGCTGAGATGATGCCGGCATGCAGGATGCCGTGCTGCTGCGTTAGCTTGACGTCGAATGGTAGCTCAATCTCGACCATGCCATGCTCGACGCGCGTCAGTTCCGCGCCGATCGTCGCCATTGCCGCCTGTCGCTCGAAACTCGTTCTGATGCGCGCCCTATAGTCGCCGCTGTTTTCCCCGGTCATGTTGTTCCCCTTCGCAGGTGCGAAATTGGCATGGCAAGGTCATTTGGACAAGGGTCATGCGATGGAAATCGCCCTTGGGGAAGTGATGTATCTGCGACATTGTTTTTCCATGATGCCCGGTTTTCGGTATGCTCATCAGGAAATTCGAGATGGAGCTTAGATGGCGACGATCCTGCAATCGACCAAAGCTTATGAAAGCTGGATGCGGGCACAGCTCGGCGCCGATCTGGTGGAGGCTGATCTCGACAAGAAGTACAAGAAGATGAAGAGCGGCGGTTTCGTATTCCTGCGCGCCTCCTATTGGCGCTGGGCCGAGACCATCTTCGACATTTGCCCTGACCTTGCGGATGCGCCGCAGTTGCTGGCGATTGGCGACACGCATCTCGAGAATTTTGGCACCTGGCGCGACGAGGAGGGGCGGCTGGTCTGGGGCGTCAATGATTTCGACGATGCCGCCACCATGCCCTACGCGCTCGATCTGGTGCGGCTGGCGGCGAGCGCGATCCTGACGCGTGGCGATGATGGCCCAACGCCGCGTGCTATCGCCGATGCCATTCTGGGCGGCTATCGGCGCGGCATGCAGAAGCCTTCGGCGGTCATCCTCGAGCGCGATTATAAATGGTTGCGTAACGCGGTGATCCTGTCGAACGCCGAGCGCAAGGCGTTCTGGGATAAGTTTCGCGACCTGCCGCCGGCGGCCAAACCGGTGCCGGAGCCCTATCTCGACGCATTGCGTCGGTCATTGCCGGACCCGACGCTGACCTTCGTCCCCAAACCGCGCACCGCCGGCACCGGCAGCCTCGGCCGTCCGCGTTTCGTCGCCGACGTCGAATGGCGCGGCGGGCCGGTGCTACGCGAGGTCAAGGCGCTTGCCCAGTCCGCCTGGTCGCTCTGCCATAACCCATCGGATACGACAATCCATACGGGCGTTATCGCCGCCGGCCGGACGCGTGCTCCCGATCCGCGCTATCAGGTAACCGGCAAGCTATTGGTCCGTCGCCTGTCGCCGAACAGCCGCAAGATCGAAGTCATCGGTGATGCACAGATCCTGCTGTCGCCCGATATGCTCGATCTGATGGGCTTCGAAATCGCCAGTTGCCATGCGGGTGACGCGGCGCGTATTCCGCCGGTTCTGGCGGATCTCGACAAGCGCGGCGGCGATTGGTTGAGGATATCCGCCAAGGCTGCGGCAACGGCGATCAGCGCGGAGCAGGCGGAGTTTGCCAAGCGGTGGTGAGGTGGGTTGGGGCCGTATCTCGCCCTTGGCGGGCGAGAAAGCAATTTCACTGGTTTAGGAATTGCGAAACAAGAAGCTCTATGTATTCAAAAGGTTGGCGCAATTTCTAAGCCATTGAAATTGCAAGAGCGGGGGTCCGTGTCTTGCTCGTTGCGGCGTTCTTGCGTCCCTGCCTACCCCCTCTCTTGCAAAAACTAAGAATTAGACGCGGGACAAGCCCCCGCCTAATCCTAAGTTTTTGCTTTCTCGCCCGCCAAGGGCGAGATAGGCCCCTGCACATGCCACGCCAACGTTGCACCTCTCAGCCACGCCCAATCCGCACAATATGCTGATCCCAGGCCACATCGCTGTGTTGCCCCAGAAACTCGCCGCGATAGGACGACACCGCAAACCCATGCTCTGCCGGCGCGATCCCCGCCGCATCCGTTACGCTCTCGACCTTCAGCACCGCTCCGGTCTTTGCATCCAGCGTCACGGATGTCCCCTCGACCGGTGACGTCACGCCGACGAGGTTTTCGGCGCGGTTGACGGCGATGGCGCCGACGTAGTTGCCGAGTGCGCGGGTGGTGTCGTCGGGCAGGTGGACGAAGGTCAGATCCTCGCCCCTGGCGAAATGGCCGATGAGCGGCGGCAGGTCGTTGCGGCGGCCTTCATACTGGCAGGCGAACCAGACGCGGCCGGTGGCGTCGATATCGACATGCCGGGTGGAGACCTTTGCATATTGCGGCGGCAGGGCGTGCTTTTCGATCAGCCGGCCAGTTGCCGCGTCGATCAGCGTCAGCGACGGCTCCATATGGTCGAGGTTGAGTTTGGTGCGCCCGAAATCCGGATGCGTCTCGATACCGCCATTGGCGACGATCAGCAGCTTGCCGTCGTCGGACACCGTCATGTCGTGCGGGCCGGTGCCATAGGTCTCGTATTCACCGATGCGGGTGAAGCGGTTGCGGGCATCGTAGATGCCGATCATGCCCCGGTTGGCGTCGAAGTCGTTCTCGCTGGCATAGAGCAGCTTACCGTCAGGCGAAAACGTGCCGTGGCCGTAGAAATGCCGGCCCTCGCGCGCGCTGATGACGATCGGCTCGCCCTTGTTCCAGGGATCGAAGATCATTGCATAGGTGCCGGGCCGGCGGGCAAAGGCGACGGTCTTGCCGGTCGCTTTCGAAAAAGCCATGCCGTGGGCACGGGCGGGCAGCGCCACCTGGTCGATGATCTCGCCGCGCTCGGTGACCGTCGCGACGGCAAAGGAGCCGTCGGCGGCGCGCATGCCGGAAGCATAGACCGCGTCGGCCCGCTCCAGAGCCATCAGCGCGCCGGGCCTCAAGGCTGCCAGGAAGGTTAGCCCTGCCGCCTTGACGAAGGCCCTGCGGTCGATCAGCGCGCTTCGCATCGCCGTTAGTCCCCGTCGGCGAAGGAGAAGCCGGCGGAAAGGCCGATCGCGCCGCCGTAATTGTCGCTGAAGCCGGTGGTGAGGTCGCGGGTCTCGGCAAGCAGCGTGTCGATCTTGGCACGGTCGGCATCGCTGGCGATTGCCGCTTCGATATCGGGATTGACGGTCGGCGCGGTGGCGATCAGCTTGTCGAGGAGTGCGTCGATCTTGCCGGCCATGTCGCGCTTGTCGGCGGGCAAGAGGTCGGCCATGTCAGCCTTTTCCCAGAGCGCCTTCAGTCCTTCGAGATTGCCGGTGAGCGAGGTCCAGGTGTTGCCGGAGCGCCAGTAGATCGCCATTTTCGGCCGTGCCGCGGCGGGATCGCCCTTGTAGAAGGTTTCCAGCCGCTGGTCGCGCACATTGGCGGCGCCATGGACGAGGATGCCAAGTAGCGCGGTCACCGCCTCCTTGTTGTCCATGAATTCTTCGCTGTCCTTGCCGGGGTTCTTCCAGGACTTCTGCACGCCGTTTGGATCGTCCCATTCGTCGGCGATTTCCTTGGCGGTGTTCTCGATATTGCCAGCGACAGCCGCGCCATAGCGGCAACGGAAACCCTGCTTCTCGGAGCTCAGAACATTGGAGCCGTTGCCGTAGAGCACATATTCCAGCGCGGTCATGCTCATCAGCGCCACGCTCTTGCTGGCAACGGCCTCGACGGTGGTGTCGTGCTCGTCGGCCTTGGCGATCAGCGCCTGCACTTGCTTGAGGCCGACGCCCTTGCGGTCGGGGTAGAAGAGGATGTGCTCGAAGCGGTTCTTTTCGATGATCGGCCCCGTCTGCACGATTTCGATGCGCGACCAGCTCTTGATCGTGTCGCCGAAGGCGGACTGCGCGGCGGAAAGGCTTGCGGCGGACGGATCGGCGCAGAGTGCCTTCATCGTCGTCGTCAGCTTCGCGGCGCTGTCATGCACGGTGCGATAGCCGGGGCGGATGACGTCGTCTATCGCCTTCTGCATGACCGCCGGCACCGCCGCTTCGTTCAGCCCGGCACCATTGGTTGTGGCCTCTTGCGCGCCGGCGGGCAGCGCGAGGAAGCTGAGAAGGAGGCTTGCTGCAAGCGGCTTTGCAAGGGATGTCCAGGGGTGCATCAGAGGGACTCCAGAAAATTGATGAGAGCTTGCCTGTCGTCCTGCGGCAGGTTTGCGAAAGTATTGCGAGCTTTCTCCGCCTCTCCCCCATGCCAGAGGATGGCTTCGGTCAATGTCCGGGCGCGGCCGTCGTGCAGATAGGCTTGCCGGCCGCTCACCGTCTGCGTCAGGCCTATACCCCAGAGTGGTGGCGTGCGCCAATCGCGGCCGGATGCCACACCCACCGGCTGGCCGTCTGACAGACCGTCGCCCATGTCGTGCAGCAGGAAGTCGGAATAGGGCCAGATCAGCTGGAAAGCCTGAACCGTGTCCTTGCCGTCGCTGCCCTTGAGATCGTCGCGCGTGACGAATTTCGGCGTATGACAGGCGGCACAGCCGGATTGATAGAACATGTCCTTGCCGCGCAGCACATCGGGAAAGCTCGCCTTGCGGCGGGCGGGTACGGCAAGGTTCTCGGAATAGAAGGTGACGAGGTCGAGGATCGGTCCTGGGGCCTCCGTATCGCCGAGGCGCTTCTGCACGCCGGTCGGCATGGAGAGGCATTTCGGCTGCTTGGCCGTGCAATCGCCATAGGGGTTCGGTCGGTCGGGGGTGGAAATGCCGATGTCGGCGGAGAAGGCGCTGGCTACCTGATCGCGGACTGTGGCGTTTTGCGCCTTCCAACCGAAACGGCCCAATGTGATCTGCCCGGTGCGGTGATCGCGGACGATGGCGGCACGGCCGCGAATGCCGTCGCCATTCTTATCGTCCGGGTCGGCATGGGCAAGGATATCTGCTTCCGGAATGGCTTCGATGAGGCCAAGGCCGATCATCGGCGGGGCGATGCGCGCCGAGACCGTAGTCGTCTCGCCGAGCGGGCCGTAAGCAAGGTCGGCCACGGCATAATGCGGCTTGCGCAGCGTGACGGCCTCACCGCCCGCAAGCGTCACCGTCTCCTCGGAATAGCTGACGGCCACCTTGCCCTCGGCGGCAAGGCCGGGCACGGCGAGATCCTGCAATTGCGCGCCATAGGTGGCGTCGGGAAAGTTGATCGCCTTGAAATCCCGAAGCGCCTGTTCCTCTTCCGGCGTGATTGCCGGCCGCGCCAGGCGCAGCACCATCGATGTGGCGGCGGCGCCCACTGTGTCCGGCGCATGGCCGCGACCGTCGCGGATGTGACAGCTCTGGCAGGAGCGGGCGTTGAACAGTGGGCCTAGCCCGTCCGAAGCTTGCGTGGAGGAGGGAGCGGAGACCCAAAGCTTGCGGAAAAGCGCATTGCCGAGATGGAAATTCTCTTCGCGCTCGAGGCCGAGATTGGCCGACGGCTGCGAGAAGATATCGCGGCTGACGGGAGCGACCGTCGTGGTCGCGCCGCTCTGCATCGCCTCATAGGGCTCGGCCTTGGAGAAATCCGTGGCTGGCCGGGTGATGTCCTGCACCCGTTTTAACTGTTCGGGCGAAAGGTCGATGCGGACGGAGGGGAAATTCAGAATCTCCGCCGCGGCCAGGGTGATGGAAAAAACCAAAAAACCCGCGACGAAGGCGGGCAGGAGGACGCGACGAGCCGGGATGCGGGTCATATGTGTCGGAGCGGCAGCGCTTGAGACGCTGCCGCTCTCCCTTACTTACTTCTTGAAGACAGCGTTAGGATTATCCAGGCTGTCCGAACCTTCAAGCTTGATCGTGCCGAGATCGAGAGCGGCGACGACGCGCTGAATGCTCTTCGTCTGGTCGAGCAGGCCGTCGATTGCCTTCTGGACAGTGGCGTTGCCAACAGTGTTGCCTTCGCCGATCATCTGGTCGTACTTCTCAACCGTTTCGCCGCGATGAACCATGGCCTTCATGGCATCGAGCGTGGCGTTGAGCTTGGTTTCGACTTCCTTGTCGAGCGCCTTGTCCTTGGCGGCGACCAGGTCGTGCAGCGACGCGCCTTTCAGCTTCTTGCCGTCGATGCGGGTATAGTTGCCGTTATAGGCGGCAGCGATACCGATGGCGTCGTTGTTGTGCGAGTTATACGTGTTGTCCGAGAAGCAATCATGCTCTTCTTCCGGATCATGCAGCAGCAGGCCGAGCTTCATGCGCTCGCCGGCAAGTTCGCCGTAGGAGAGCGAGCCCATGCCGGTCAGGATGGCGGCAAGGCCAGCCTTGGGATCGGCTTCGACATGCTTGGTGGCTTCGCCGTCCGGCGTCCACTTTTCGGTCATTTCCTGCAGGTCGGAGACGAGCAGCGTCGAGGCGGACTTCAGATATTCGGCGCGGCGATCGCAATTGCCGTGCGTGCAATTCTTCAGGTCGTAGTCGGTGGCGGGACGTTCGCCGGCGCCGGGACCGGTGCCGTGCAGGTCCTGACCCCAGAGCAGGAATTCGATGGCGTGATAGCCGGTCGCGACATTGGCTTCGACGCCGCCGGCCTGATGCAGCGTGCCCGAGAGGAATTCCGGCGTCAGATGCGAGGCGTCGACATCCTTGCCGTTGATCTTGATCGTCTTGTTGGCGATGACATTGGCGACATAGAGCGAGTTCTCGTCGCTCTCGGTGCCGTAGGAGGCGTCGACATAGTCGATCAGGCCTTCGTCCAGCGGCCAGGAGTTCACCTTGCCTTCCCAATCGTCGACGATCGGGTTGCCGAAGCGATAGACTTCCGACTGCTGGTAGGGAACACGCGCCTTGATCCAGGCAGCCTGAGCAGCCTTCAGCGTCTTGTCGCTGGGAGTGGCAAGCAGGGCATCGATGGCCTTGTCCAGCACCTTGGCCGTGATCAGCGAGTCCTCGTATTTGGCATGCGCGACTTCGGCGTAATGCTTGATGATGGCTGCCGGCTCAGGAGCCTTGGCGAGCACTGGGACGGCTGATGCAGCGACAGCCAGCGCCAAAGCGGCGGCTAAATTGATTTTCAATTTCATGTTCCCTCTCCTATGACAGCTGGGGCACCGTCAAAACTTGGCGACTGGTGTCATGTATTAAAATTAAACTGGTGTCAAACGCTCTAGTTTGTGACGATTTTCGAAGATAGGAAATTACCGATTTAGGTCTCGCCAATGGAATAGATTTGCTTGAAAAAGCGGCAGATACAGTTCAAAAAATAGGCAAGTTGAGTCCAATCGAGTCTTCAAGCCCCCCATGCATCGCCATTTCAAGCATTTCATCCATCGTCATGAGCCGGAAGGCCACTGGCACGGGCATCTGAAATCCGGCATCGGCGCGGTTACGGGCATGATTGCGGTTGGCGGTTTGACGATCGCAACCGGTATTCCGCTGCTGATCGCACCCTTCGGTGCCACGGCCGTCCTGATCTTCGGCCAGCCGAAAAGCCCGCTGGCGCAGCCGGCCAATGTGATTGGCGGCTATCTGCTGGCCGCGCTGGTCGGCAGCCTTGCCATGGTGCTGTTTCCGGGCTTGTGGTGGGCGGCCGCCATCGCGGTCGGCCTTGCCATCGCCGGCATGCTGATGCTGCGGGTGACGCATCCGCCGGCGGGCGCCGTGCCGCTGGTGGCACTCGGCTCGCATCTGTCGGCTTGGACATTGTTTACGGTGGTCGGTCTCGGCAGCCTTTTGCTGATCGCCATCGCCGTGCTGCATCATCTCATCCCGCCGAAGCAGCAATATCCGCTGCGGGCGGAATAAAACTTCCCTTTATTGCTTGCGCTGCAGGCGGCAGAAGAAGAAGCCGTCGGTATCGGTCGATGCCGGCGTCAGCGTGATGGTCTTGCCGTCCGACGAGAGCGGCTTCGGCGCTTCGTTGCCGAACAGCTTTTCCCAGGAACTCAGCGCCTCGACCACCTCGAACTCCGGATTGTTGGCGGCGAAACGGTTGACCTGCGTCTCGTTTTCGTCCGGCAGGACCGAGCAGGTAACGTAGAGCAGCATACCGCCGGGGCGGACGAATTCGCCGGCCTGGGCCAGCGCTTCCTGCTGCTGGCTGATGCGTTCGTCGAGGTTCTTCTGCGTCAGCCGCCATTTCGTATCGGGACGGCGGCGCCAGGTGCCGGTGCCGGTGCAAGGCGCGTCGACCAGCACCTTGTCGAATTTGCCGCGCAGGGCAAGCAGGGCGTTGCGTTCGTCGTGAACCTGGACATTGCGGGTGCCGGCGCGCTTCAATCGCTCGATGATCGGCGCCAGCCGCCGGCGATCGGTATCATAGGCGTGGACCTGACCCTTATTGTGCATTGCCGCCGACATGGCGAGCGTCTTGCCGCCGCCGCCGGCGCAATAGTCGAGCACCTGGTCGCCCTCCTGCGGCAGGACGAGATCGGCAACGATCTGCGAGCCCTCATCCTGTACCTCGAACCATCCCTTCTGGAAGGAAAGCTCGGCGGTGACGTTCGGCAGGCGCGATGCGCCTTCGCCGGCGGGAATGCGGATGCCGTTACGGGCAATCTTCGAGGCCTGGGCGCCTGCGCGCTCCAGCGCCTTGACCGCCTTGTCGCGGCTGGCCTTCAGGGAGTTGGCGCGCAGGTCAAGCGTCGGCCGTTCGGCAAGCGCCTGTGCCTCTGCCAGCCAGCTATCGCCGAAAGCCTGCTGGAAAGAGTGTTCGACCCATTCGGGAATATCGCCCTGGATATGGCGGGGCGCATCCTCGAGCCTGCGGGCGGCAAAGGCGGCCAGCGCCTCTGCGCTCGGTGCCTCGGGCGCGAATTTGTCGCCGTCAAGCTCTGCGGCCAGCGTTTCGGGCGTCAGGCCCCATTGACGGAAGAGGACGGCATGGGCGAGCCCGGATGGGGTGTCGTCGCCCATCAGCCAGGCATGCGACAGCCGCATGCGCAGGGCGTCATAGACGATGTTGCCGATCGCGGCGCGGTCGCCGGAACCGGCGAAGCGATGGGCAAGTCCCCAATCCTTCAGGGCATCGGCCACCGGTCGCTTGCGCGTTTCGATATCGGCAAGAACCTCGATGGCACCCTGTAGTCGGCCGCCCAAACGCATTCACTACTCTCCTGCTCGGCGCATGGGCCCGAAAATCACGATCGATTGTCGGAAGGGCACATGCGCTCATCATGATGTTGCTGACACCTCATCAATCCGCACGAATATATAGCACGTGGCGGCAGATTATTGAGACGTCTCAACCGCGTGGTAGCCGCGATTGACGGAGAGAGCAAGCATTACGCCGAAACGCCGGATCGTTACCGGCGATTTCGCGGATTACCTGGAAGCGACGATTTCGTAGCAGACCTTGGCCGTGCCGGAGGAAACCATGCCGATATCCTGTGCTGCTGCACGGGAAAGATCGAGTACCCGGCCGCGAATGAAAGGTCCGCGATCGTTGATGCGAACGACGACGCTGCGGCCGTTATTACGGTTGGTGACCTTCAGGCGTGTGCCGAAAGCAAGCGAGCGATGCGCGGCAGTAAGACGTGCGGAACTCATGCGTTCCCCGGAAGCAGTCTTGGTGGTTCCGCCGTACCATGATGCGCCCCCGCATCCCGTTGCTGCAAATGCGTCCGTAGAGAGGATAGCAAAAGAGGCGGATATAGTTGCGGCGATCGCAATAGCACGATTGAGTTTCTTCAAACCGATTTTTCCCTCAAGCAATTGAACTTGCGCCCAGCAGGCGGTGCGGGCTTAAATCGGGCGAAAAATGGCGAAAAAGTGCCTCCGTCGATCACGGAATGTTACAGTCTGTAACATTTGTGATTCACGGCAATTGATATGACAAGGCATCGAAAAAGCTGCTTCTTGGAAAAAGCCTAATGGAATCAGTCAAAAGCCGAATAAATTTTCTTTGACCCCCGGCGCTATGCGAAGGATCACGAAAGTCGGAAAAATAATTTTCCGACTTTGCCATAATCGCTGCCGCATTTGTGCAATTTTAGAGATCGTTAACCATAAGTGTGGAGAAAATTGAACTATGCCGGGTGGCTTAGTAGGAATTTTCATGCGAATTGGCTGTGATAACTATGGCTCTGTTCAGCCGCGCCAGCGTCCGGAAGCCCATAATTCGGCCAGCGACATGCGGTATTCCGGATAGCGGAAAAGGAAGCCGAGGGAGCGTAGTTTTGCATTCGAAACGCGCTTGTTCTCACCATAGAACGAACGGGCCATCGGCGTCAGCTCCGCCGTCTCGAAAGGCTGTTCCGGCGGCGGCTCGACACCCATCAGGCGGGCCGCTTCGACAATAATATCCTGCGGCGCGGTCGGCTCGTCATCTGTGACATTATAGATACCGCCGAGACGGCGGTCGGAGAGGAACTTGGCGCTGGCGCCGATGTCCTCTACGCGGATGCGGTTGAACACCTGATTTGCCTTGATCAGCCGTCGTGCCGTGCCCTTTTCCAGATTGGAGAAGGCGTTGCGGGCGGGGCCATAGATGCCGGCAAGCCTAAGCACGGCCACGGGAATGCCAAGCCGGACGCCGACGCGCAGCCAGCCATCCTCCGCTTCGACACGCTCGACGGAGCGGTTGGAAACCGGGTGCAACGACGTTTCCTCGTTGATCCAGGCACCCTTATGATCGCCATAGACGCCGACGGTGGAAAGGTATCCGATCCATTCGAGCTTCGGCATCAGCGTGGCGACATCGAGATGCGCCAGCCTGAGTAGCGGATCGCCCGCCGTACCCGGAGCGATCGATTGAATAAGGTGCGTGGCAGATTTCATCGCCTCGGCGAGCGCCGGATCGAGCGTCTCGCCGTCGAAGACAAAGGCTTCCACGCCTTGCCTGGCGAGAAGATCGGCTTTGTCGGCCGAGCGGGTGGTGCCGGTGATGCGGATACCGGAGCCGGCGAAGGCCCTGGCGATAGCGGTTCCCGAATAACCGCAGCCGAAAATCATCACATGCATCACGCCACTCCCGCCAGTTTCCATTCGGCGCGGACATCCGCGTCCGGTTCGTCGGTTCTTTCTGCCGCAAAAGCAAGGAATTCGCCAGCCGTCATCAGCCGCGACAGCGCCCAGACGGCCATGCCGCGCACGACGGGCGAGGGATCGCCGGAGAGACGACGGCTGGCCTCGATCAAAGTGCGATCATCGGAATTGCCGGCGGCGATCAACACGTTGCGGACAAAACGGTCGCGGCCGATGCGCTTGACCGGCGAGCCGCTGAAGAAGGTGCGAAAGGCGGCATCGTCGAGATCAAGCAGAAAGGCGATCGACGGCTCCTTGAGGTCTTTGCGGGCGACGAGCTTCATCTCCGACGCTGAGCTGGCGAATTTGTTCCAGGGGCAGGCGGCAAGACAATCGTCGCAACCATAGATGCGATTGCCGATCAGTGGCCGAAGCAGCGGATCGATCGGCCCTTTATGCTCTATGGTGAGATAGGAGATGCAGCGACGGGCGTCGAGCTGGTAGGGCGTCGGGAAGGCCGCCGTCGGACAGACATCCAGACAGGCGCGGCAGGAGCCGCAATGGTCGATCTCGGCCTGATCCGGCTCCAGATCGGCCGTGGTGAACATCGAGCCCAGAAACAGCCAGGAGCCATGCGTGCGGCTGACGAGATTGGTGTGCTTGCCCTGCCAACCGAGTCCGGCGGCCGCCGCCAGCGGCTTTTCCATGACAGGGGCGGTGTCGACGAAGACCTTGACGTCTTCCTGCGAGCGGGCGGCAAAGCGGGTGGCGATCTCCTTCAGCCGGCCCTTGATGACGTCATGATAGTCGCGATTGCGGGCATAGACGGAGATGGCCGCCTTATCCGGTTTTTCCAGAATGCCGCGCGGGTCTTCCTCGGGGCCATAATTCAGGCCGAAGACGGCGATGGAACGCACATCGCCCCAGAGCATGCGCGGGTCGCCGCGGCGTTCGCGGGTCTCTTCCATCCACGCCATGGTGCCGTGGTAGCCTTGCTCAAGGAACTGGTCGAGCCTGACGCTGGCCTCGGGGATGGCATCCGGCCGGGTGATGCGACAGAGATCGAATCCCTGCGCCCGTGCTTCGTCGCGTAGAAAAGCGGTCAGCGTCTGCCGCCGCCTGCTTTCCTTTTCTGCTGCACGGTCTTCGGGCATGGCGAGCCCTCGTCAGAAATCCAGATCGGCGTAGTGCGATACCGGCGTGATGGCGCGCACGCGCTCCGCCAGGATCGGACGGAAGGAGGGGCGCGATTTCATCCGCTGATACCATTCCTTGACAACGGGCGATTCCGCCCAGTCGATCTCGCCGAGATAATCGAGAACGGAAATGGAGGCTGCCGCCGCGAGATCCGCATAGCTCAGCCGGTCGCCGGCAAGCCATTGCCTGGAGCCCGCGAGCCAGGAGAGATATTTCATGTGCTGGCGGATATTGCCGCGCGCCATGCGCATCAGCTTGGAATCGGGTGCGCCACCACCCTGATCGGCGGTCATCTGCAGCTTGTAGACCCGCTCGCGCACCAGAGGCCGCGTCACGTCCTGTTCCATCTTCTGCATGAACCATTCCGTCAGCCGGCGGATTTCCGCGCGCTGGAACGGGTCTTCGGCCAGAAGCCGGCGGTCGCGTTTCAGCACGCCATGCGTCTCATCGACATATTCGGAAATCACGGTCGCGCCACAGAGCGCCCGCATGCTGTCGTCAACATAGACCGGCAGGGTGCCGGCCGGGTTGAGCGCCAGGAAGTCGCGTCGCTTTTCCCATGTCTGTTCCTCGATCAGCTCCGTCTGATAACCGTATTCGGTCAGGATCAGACGGACGAACCGTGACGGAGATGACATGGAGTGATGATACAGCGTCGGCATTGATACTCGGGCTTTTTTGATTGATGCTTACGGGCGTTTTGGGTCGGTCATGATTGCGACCCTAGTCATACGTCATCGGTTGAAGCTATAGGAGCTTGGCCTAGTTAACACAAGCGAATCGGGCTGCCCCGCCGTTTGACAAAGGACACAATATGGCTGAACAAATTATTATCGCGCTGGTTTTGGGCCTCGTGGAAGGCCTCACAGAGTTTATTCCCGTTTCCTCCACGGGTCATTTGATACTGATCGGACATTTTCTCGGTTTTAAATCTGCAGGCACCTTCGAGGTTCTGATCCAGCTCGGTGCGATTCTCGCCATCTTGCTCGTCTATTTCAACCGTCTGGTTCAAATTGCCAAGGCGTTGCCGGTCAGCGTCAAGGCGCGGCATTTCGTGCTGGCCATTCTCTTCGGCTTCCTGCCGGCCGCGGTCATCGGCGCGCTCGCGCATGATTTCATCAAAGGCGTGCTGTTCGAGACGCCCGCTCTCATCTGTATCTCGCTGATTCTCGGCGGCATCGTCCTGCTCGTCATCGACAGGATCGAGTTCAAGCCGAAATATACCAGCGCCTACGATTTCTCGTGGCCGATGGCGATCAAGATCGGCTTCTTCCAGTGCCTTGCGATGATCCCCGGCACCTCGCGTTCCGGCTCGACGATCGTCGGCGCCCTCTTGCTTGGCGCGGACAAGCGCTCTGCGGCTGAGTTTTCCTTCTTCCTCGCCATGCCGACCATGGTCGGTGCCTTCACGCTGGATCTATGGAAAAGCCGGCACGATCTCACCATGGCCGACGGCCAACTGATCGTCATCGGTTTCGTCGCCGCCTTCATCACGGCGCTGTTCGTGGTACGGGCATTGCTCGATTTCGTCTCGCGCCGCGGCTACGCTCCCTTTGCATGGTGGCGTATCGGCGTCGGTGTCCTCGGCCTGATCGGGCTTTACACCGTCGGCTGAAGTGGCTGCAAAGTCGAAATAGCGAAGAAAATTAAGGCCGGTGAGAACCGGCCTTTTTCATGCTCGATCAGTTCGAGGATGATGCGTCGATGGAGCCCGTCGTGCAGGGGTCGACGCCATAGGTCGGCGTGCATTCACCCTTGACCGAAGCGATGCTGCCACGGGCCATGAACGAGCCCGCGAGGATCACTAGTGCCGCGCACGCAAACAGAAGCGCGATAGACTTACCCATCGAAAAATGCCTTTCCGCAGAATTAGAGCGCGCCACGATCTGGCTCCTTGGGTGAACCTCTGGACGCGCGGTTGTGTTAGTCAGTGAAGTGAGCAATAGCAATAAATGTTCATGCTAAATTTGACGTTAATGCTACTATTTTTGAGGTGCGTCTTTTCGGCAACGTCAGGCTGTGCGTTAAGCCGGCGTACGCGCTACCCAGAAGATCATGAGCAGAGCTGAAGAAACGAAAAACGCCGCCCGGGCGGAACCAGGCGGCGTTTGAATTTTTCGAACGATCGCGGCGTCAGGCAGCCTTGCCGGAACCGGTGAACTGGCCCTGCGGACGATAGCGCACCAGATAGGACGGCAGCACGGAGGCCAGCAGGGTCGGCAGCAGGCCGATGCCCTTCAGCGTCCGTCCCTCAGCTTCGGCTTCCTTGGAAACGACGTTGTCGCTCTTCAGCAGCGTAACCTGATCGGCGGTGATCGGCGGCGCGATGAGCGGCAACAGCGACGTGATGCTGGCGATCGTGGAAAAGAAACTGAACGGCAGGGAGACCAGCGGTTTCTTGCGATTGATGACCGCAAGTGTGGTCTCGAGACATTCGCGGAAGGACAGTACTTCCGGACCGCCAAGTTCGTAGATCGTGCCGGCCTTCAGCTTGCCGTCAACGCCGCGTGCGATTGCCTCGGCGACATCCTCGACATAAACCGGCTGGAACTTGGTCTTGCCGCCGCCGATCAGCGGCAGGAAGGGTGCCGAGCGCGACATCTCGGCGAACTTGTTGAAGAAATTGTCTTCCGGTCCGAAGACGATCGACGGCCGCAGGATGACAGCATCCGGCTTGATCGAGAGAATGGCGGCTTCGGCGCGGCCCTTGGTGCGAGCATAGACCGAGGGCGAATTGACGTTGGCGCCGAGAGCGGAGACATGCGTCAGCGAAGCGCCGACGCCGCGCGCGGCTTCCGCGACGGCCTTGGCACCGAACTCCTGCACGGCGTCGAATGTGTTGCGGCCGCTTTCAGCGAGAATGCCGACGCAGTTGACGACATGCTGCGCGCCTTCGACGGCGCGGTCGATGGAGTTGCGGTAGCGCAGGTTCGCCTGGACGATCGAAATCTGGCCGAGATTGCCCTGCGGCTGCAGGTAACCGGCGAGATCGGGACGGCGAACGGCGACACGGATGCGGTAGCCGCGCTTGGCGAGCGCGCGCACGACATGCCGCCCGATGAAACCTGATCCTCCGAACACGGTCACGAGCGGCGGAAGGTTGGACAGGGTCATGGCAGGCTCCTCGAAAGGCTTAGATGGGGCTGATCTGGTTTCGTCTTAGCCGATCCGAGGGCCGAGGTGAAGTGCCATCGCGCCGCATCGTCTAGCCGCTTTTTGAAAGCGTCAGACGCCTTCGACGACAACCATTTCCGCGTCCGCCACTTCCTGGCGGATTTTGGCGGCGATCTGGTATTCCGGCGAGTTGTAGCAATCGACGGCATGTTGCAGCGACGGGAATTCGATGACGACATTGCGGCTGCGCGCCTGGCCTTCCAGCGGTGTGAAAGCACCGCCCCGGGCAAGAAAATTCGCGCCGTACCGCTCGAAAGCCGGCTTGGCGGCGGCAACGTAATCCTTGTAGCGCTCGAGGTCGCGAACATCGACGCGAGCGATCCAGTATCCCTTTACCATGTCGGCCTCCCTGTATCTTGAAATTAGAGTGCGGCATCCATTTCCGCGAGGATGGCGCGGGCGGCCTCTTTCGGATCGGCCGCCTTGACGATCGGCCGTGCCACCACGAGATGGCTCGATCCGGCCTTGATGCCCTCAGCCGGTGTCATCACGCGCTTCTGGTCGCCCTTGTCGCTGCCCGCTGGGCGGATGCCGGGGGTGACCAGCGCCATGTCCGGGCCGATGATCTTGCGCACGGCCGAGGCTTCCTCGGCCGAGCAGACGATGCCACCCATGCCGGCGAGAAGCGCCTGTTCGGCGCGGCGCAGTACCAGCGTATGCGGGTCGTATTCGTATCCGGCGGCGATCAGGTCCTCCTCGTCCATCGAGGTCAGCACGGTGACGCCGAGCAGGCAGAGATCGGAGCCCTTGGCAGCGGCGACAGCTGCCTTCATCGCTTTCGGATAGGCGTGCAGCGTCAGCATCGACATGCCCATCTTGACGATGTTCTCGACGCCGGAGGCGACGGTGTTGTCGATATCGAGCAGCTTCATGTCGAGGAAGATCTTCTTGCCGTCAGCGGCGAGGTCGCGGGCAAATTCCAGCCCGCCAGCAAAGGCCAGTTGATAGCCGATCTTGTAATAGAGAATATCGTCGCCGAGAGCGCTGACGACCTTTTCGGCCTCCTGAAGGTTTGGAACATCCAGTCCAACGATCAAGCGGTCGCGCGCGGTCATATCAAACCCATCCCTGCCAATTTTCCATAGGCGTCCAGTCGCATGAGACGACGCGCTTCGCAAGATCGAATGCGAAAAGATTGCCGCCGCCCGGCGGTTGATCGCCCTGGCGCGCGATCGGCTTGCCTTCGAAGTGACATTTCAGCAGTGTGCCCACGCCACCATGGCCGACAAAGGCGATAGGTATCAGCGGATCATGCCGCGCAAGAACGGCCTCCACCTGGGAAACGATCCGGGTCTGTGCGTCGATGGCGCGCTCCCAGCCTTTGAAGCTTTCGTGCGGATGAGCAAAGAACCAGTCCGCCGCCTTCTCGAATTCCGGCGGAGCCAGGAAGCCGGTGGCGCTGCGGTCGTTCTCATGTGTGCCTTCGATGATCTTGACCGCCGCGCCGCTTGCCGTTGCCAGCGCCTCGGCAGTCTCGATCGCCTTGCGCTCGGCGCTGGAAATGATCAGGCCAAGCTGCTGAGCCCAGGGTAGGGTCGCCGTCAGCTGCGCCCGCGCCGCGCCGATTTCGGACAGTCCCCATTCCGGCACGGGAATTGTGGGATCGATGCGCACCTGCGGATGGGTGATATAGAGAGCGAACATCGGCGGCGGGATCCTGTTTTGCGGAAGGAGCTTCGGAGCCGAAATATTTCCTATCGAATGATGACGGCAAGATGACTCTTCGGAGCCGAACTCAGCCGCGCCGATAAATCCAGAGCTGCGCCGGCGGGATGTTGCGGACGATGAAGTCGAAATGCTGGATGTGGTAGCGATCCGGCCGGGCGATGATCGGCGAAACCGGACCGTAGGAAATCTGCACGACCGGGCGGCCGGGCGGCATGCGGTCCAGCAGGCTCTCGAGCAGGGCGACGCGCGCTTTCATCGGGAAATTCAGCAGTGGAATGCCGGAAATGACGGAATCGAAGGTCTGGCCGCGCAGCACGCCGAGCGTCGTGTCGAGATCGAAGGCGTCGCCATTGATGAAGTTGACGCCGGCATAACGGCGAACGAGGTGATTGTAGAAGTCGGTGGAATATTCGATGGCGACAAGGTTCTGCGGCTCGACGCCGCGCGCCAGGATTGCCTTGGTGATCGCGCCTGTTCCGGGACCGAGTTCCAGCACCGGCAGACCGGATTGGATATTGACGACGCTCGCCATTTTGCGGGCGGTGATCGACGACGTCGGGGCGATGGAGCCGACCGTTTTCGGACCCTGCATCATCCCCTTGAAGAAACGGATCTCCTCATCGAATTTCTTGCCAAGCCGTTCCTTGAGACGCAGCGCCATGCTCTCCCCCACCATTTTCTACAGTTGCGACTTACATATCGCTTGTGTCTAATCTTGCAATGCAATGACGCAATAACAAAAGAAAATGTCGCAATCAACGCGCGTTAAAATAAAAGCGCCCTTCCCGTGTCCATGAGAACGCGGGAAGGACGCTTTGGTTTCGCTAGACGCGCATCGGCATCAAGACATAAAGGGCGTCGTCGCCGGCCGTGTCGCGGATGAGCGTCGGCGAGCCGGCATCGGCAAGCAGGAAGATCGCGGCGTCGCCGGACAGTTGTGCGGTGATGTCGAGCAGATATTTGGCGTTGAAGCCGATTTCCATCGCATCGGTATCATAGCTGACAGCGACTTCTTCCGTCGCACTTCCGGAGTCCGGGTTGTTGACCGTCAAGAGCAGCTGGCCGTCCGACAGCGCCAGCTTCACGGCGCGGCCACGTTCCGACGAGATGGTGGAGACGCGGTCGACAGCCTGCGCAAAGGACTGGCAATCGACCCGCATTTCCTTGTCATTGTTCGTCGGAATGACGCGCTGATAATCGGGGAAGGTGCCGTCGATCAGCTTCGAGGTCATGACGATCGAGCCGATCGTGGTGCGGATCTTGGCGTCCGACACTTCGACGGTGACGATGACATCGGGGCTATCGACCAGCTTCTGCAATTCGCCGACCGTCTTGCGCGGAATGATGATGCCCGGCATGCCTTCCGAACCCGAGGGCGCGCTGACATCGGCGCGCGCGAGACGATGGCCGTCGGTTGCGACCGACCTGAGCTTCAGGTCGCCTTCGCTTTCGATCGTGTGGAAGAAGATGCCGTTCAGATAATAGCGCGTCTCTTCGGTGGAGATCGCGAATTGCGTCCGGTCGATCAGCATCTTCAAATCCGATGCCTTCAGCTTGAAGGAATGGCTGAAGCTGCCGGCGGTCAGATCCGGAAAATCGGATTCCGGCAGGCATTGCAGCGAGAATTTCGAGCGCCCGGAGGCAACCGTCATCGAGCCGCCGTCGGGATTGGTGGCAAGAAGCACTTCCGAACCGTCCGGCAGCTTGCGCACGATATCATAGAGCAGATGCGCCGGAACGGTGGTGGCGCCGGCCTGCTCGACATTGGCGGGAGTTGCCTCGGTGATTTCCAGATCGAGGTCGGTCGCCTTCATGTCGAGGTTGGCGCCCTCGGCCTTGAGCAACACGTTGGACAGGATCGGGATCGTATTGCGACGCTCGACCACGCGGTGGACGTGGTTCAGCGACTTCAGGAGGTTCGACCGCTCAATTGTAATACGCATGGATGCTACCGCTTTCGACCGTGACTGCCCGGGCGGTCCGAAGCGCCCGAAGGATATGGTTCCGAGCGGCCCCGAAGGGATCGCCCCGAAGATTGGACGGGCAAAATGACAGAACTCAGCATGCGAATGCAAGAGGCATCGGGATATGCTGCACGTCATTTCAGTAAATGATGGGCAAAGCTCACAGGATTTGCTGTGCACTTGCCGTCAGACGACGCCTCGCCCATAAAGGCGATGAATCCGAGGCTAATTCAGGACAGGCATGAACGAAGAACATTCCAGCGGCGGAGCGCGCAGCTTCCGCTTGCACAACCATACGGTTCCCGCCCGTCCACTCGAGCCGGCGCTCTATCTTGTTGCCACGCCGATCGGCAATCTCGGCGATATTACGTTGAGAGCGCTGGAAACCTTGGCGGGCGCCGATGTTCTCGCCTGCGAGGACACCCGCGTCACCCGCGTGCTGCTCGATCGCTACGGCATCCAGAACCGGCCCTATGCCTATCATGAGCACAATGCTGACGAGGTCGGGCCGCGACTGTTGCAGGCGCTGGAATCCGGCCGCTCGGTGGCGCTGGTCTCCGATGCCGGCACGCCGCTGGTCTCCGATCCAGGCTACCGGCTGGCGCAACAGGCGATCGAGGCCGGATACCGCGTCGTGCCCATTCCCGGCGCTTCGGCGCCGCTGGCAGCACTCGTCGGCTCCGGCCTGCCCAATGACGCCTTCCTCTTCGCCGGCTTCCTGCCCACCAAGGACAAGGGCAAGCGCGACCGGCTGGCGGAGCTCGCCGCCGTCCCCGCCACGCTGATCTTCTTTGAATCCCCGCACCGCATCGCCGCGACGCTGGCCGCCGCCTCCGATGTACTAGGTGCAGAGCGCCGTGGCGCCGTCGGCCGCGAACTGACCAAGACCTTCGAAGAATTCCGCCGCGGCACGCTGGCTGAACTGGCGGCCTTTTATGACACGGTCGACAACGTCAAGGGCGAGATCGTCTGGTTGGTCGGCCCGCCACAGGAACGCGTCACGCCGGAGGCCGATATCGAGGCCATGCTCCGTGATCTCTCCAAGACCTTGCCGACCGCCAAGGCGGCGGCGGAAGCCGCGCGCTTGACCGGCCTGCCACGCAAGGATCTCTATCAGCGCCTGCTCGACATGAAGGGGCGGCCCGAGTGAAACAATATGAGCGGTGAGACCGGCGGAAAGCTGAAGCGGCAAAAGGCATGGCGACGTGGCCATATCTCCGAATATCTCGCCGCTGCATTCTTACGGCTCAAAGGCTACCGCATCCTCGCCATCCGCCACCGTACCAAGCTTGGCGAGATCGACATCATCGCCCGCAAGGGCGATCTCGCCGTCTTCGTCGAGGTCAAGGCCCGGCGTGGCGAGCAGGAGGCGATCGACGCCGTCTCCTTTTCCGCGCAAAAGCGCATCCGCGCCGCAAGCGACCTCTGGCTTGCCCGCCAGTCGGATTTCGCTCTGTTATCGCAACGCTACGATATCGTCGCCATCCTGCCCGGCTGCTGGCCCCGGCATTTTAAAGATGCTTTCTAACTCGGCCATCATGGAGCCGTCATAAAACGCGCCTATTGCCGGACGATCCGCGCCCGTGCTGCTCCAAGGCATAGGCGCTCTATCCCATCTCGACAGGTCTCGTCATGATCCGCAGCACCGTTTCCGCCTTCACCGTTCCCTCGCAGGAGGAGCGTGAAAACTTCATTGCGCTGGAAAAGACCCCCGCCATCCACGCCGCGACACTGGCGTCGCTTGCCTGCATGAACACGGTGCGCGTCGGCGGCGCGGCTGGCCAGGGACGGCCGCTTGCTTTCCCCTTCACCGTGGCTGCCTGGAATCTGGAGCGCTGCCTTTTCCCGATCGAATCCGCCGCCAAGCTGGAGGCGACCAATGCGCCACTGGTGCTGCTCTCGGAGATGGATGAAGGCATGGCACGCACTGGGCAGGGCGACCCCACGGCTACCATCGCCGGCGAACTGGGCATGAATTACGCCTATGGCGTCGAATTCCTCGAACTCAGTCTCGGCTCCGAGATCGAGCGTTCCTTCTGCAAGGACGATGTCAACGAGAACGGCTTTCATGGCAACGCGCTGATGGCCTCGACCGCGCTGAAAGACGTCTTCCTGTTCCGCCTGCCGGGCGAGGCCGTCTGGTTCAAGGACAGCAACGAGCAACCGCGCGTCGGCGAGCGCTGCGCCATTGGCGCTGTCGTCGAGACCGAAGCCGGTCCTTTCGTTGCCGTTTCCGTGCATCTCGAAAGTGTCGCCACTGTCGCCTATCGTGAGCGCCAGATGGCGGCGCTGATCACCGCCGTCGAGGCCTACGCCCCCGGCCTGCCGATCCTGATCGGCGGCGATCTCAATACCGGCAATCATACCGGCGGCGATTTCAGGACGGATACTCTTTTCGCCATGGCAGAGCAGCGCAGTTTCGAATGCCATGGCGGCCCTCTCGATCAGACGACCACGCGCCCGAGCCTCATCACCCGCTTTCCGGAGCGCACCATGAAGCTCGACTGGTTCTTGAGCCGTGGCCTGAAGATCGGCGATAGCCATCTCGTCTCTTCGCTCAACTCGGACGGCAAGCCGCTCTCCGATCACGATATGATCGTCTGCACCATCGAAGGTTTTGCGGCCTAAGTCTCGCAACCGTTAAAATGCGCCGGTTTTCCTGAACCACGCCGTTACCTCTTTCATGCCATGAAGACTGAGACGCGCATGGAATTGGGGGATTGCATGGTTTTGAAATTGATGTTGGCGAGCATGGCGGCCTTTGCCACCCGCGCTGCCCCGCTTGTCGCGGCATTGCCGCAGTCGAAAAACTTCGTCGCCGGTGCCGCCGGCGAGATGGACATGAAGCCTTCGCCGATCGAGCCGTCCTGGGTCGTGGCCGGCGCGCCTGTCGCCCGCCTTGCCGAGCACTCTCGCGGGCAGGACGACGCCGCGCTGACGGCATTGTGGGATTGCACGGCGGGTGAGTTTCACTGGCATTTTGGCTGGGACGAAACGGTGATGATCCTCGAAGGCGAGGTGCACATCACCACCGAGGACGGCGTCGAACGCCTGCTTTGCGCCGGTGACGTCGCCTATTTTGCCGGGGGCACATGGGCGACATGGCGCATCGACCGCTATGTGCGCAAGGTCGCCTTCTGCCGCAAGCCTTTCCCGAAGCCGCTGACCATGGCCTATCGACTGCGCAACTTGGTGCGGCAGGGCGGCGCGCAAGGTATCGCCGCCTGATGCCTTCAATAGCCGTTGCGTTTGAACGCCGGCCGACCTAAATCTGTCGGCGAATTCGAGCGAGGGCAAATCATGGCGAAGATCAAGAATGTTGCGGTCCAGATGGACCATGTGCAGGGCATCAACATCGCGGGCGACTCGACTTTCGCCATGAGCATGGAGGCCCAGAACCGCGGCTACAAGCTCTTTCACTACACGCCCGAGCGCCTCAGCATGCGCGACGGCACGGTCTATGCCTCCGTCGAGCCGATGATCCTGCGCGACGTCAAGGGTGACCATTTCGAACTCGGCGAAGCCGAGCGCGTCGATCTCTCGACCATGGATGTCGTGCTGCTGCGCCAGGATCCGCCGTTCGACATGGCATACATCACCTCGACGCATCTGCTCGAGCGTATCCATCCGAAGACGCTCGTCGTCAACGATCCGGCCTGGGTGCGCAACTCGCCGGAAAAGATTTTCGTCACCGAATTCGCCGACCTGATGCCGAAAACGCTGATCACCCGCGATGCCGGCGAGATCCGCCGTTTCCGCGAGGAGATGGGCGACATCATCCTGAAGCCGCTTTACGGCAATGGCGGCGCTGGGGTCTTCCATTCGACCCGCGACGACCGCAACCTGTCTTCGCTGCTGGAAATGTTCGGCCAGCTCTTCCGCGAGCCCTTCATCGCCCAGCAATATCTCCCGGATGTCCGCAAGGGCGACAAGCGCATCATCCTCATTGACGGCGAGCCGGTCGGCGCCATCAATCGCGTTCCGGCCGAACATGACAGCCGTTCCAACATGCATGTCGGCGGCCGCGCCGAGGCAACGGAGCTGACGGCACGCGAACAGGAAATTTGCGCCCGCATCGGCCCATCGCTCAAGGCTCGTGGCTTCCTCCTCGTCGGCATCGATGTCATCGGCGACTATATGACCGAGATCAACGTGACATCGCCGACCGGCATCCGCGAGGTCAAGCGCTTCGGCGGCGCCGATATCGCCAACCTGTTGTGGGACGCGATCGAGGCCAAGCGCGCCTGATTTCAGGTTTCTCGTCACGCTTTGTTCTTATATTACAACTTGCTGTCGTAACATTTCGCGCGACAGTATGTTTGTTCGCTTATTGTTCTTGTTTTATTTCTTTTTCCGTGCAAGATGATGGCTTGCAACCCGCTAAGGGGATTGGGTTGCTAGCGTAAAAAGCTTGCGGCACAGAGGATAGAGCATGGTGGCGCGCGTCAGCACAGTGGCGTTTCAGGGCATTGAGGGCGTTCCCGTCGAAGTGCAGGTGATGATCGCGCCCGGCAAGGTGCAGATGCACATCGTCGGCCTGCCGGACAAGGCCGTGGCAGAAAGTCGCGAGCGTGTGCAGGCCGCACTCCACGCTTCCGGTCTGGCACTGCCGCCTAAGAAGGTGACGGTCAATCTCGCGCCCGCAGATCTGCCGAAAGAGGGCAGTCACTTCGATCTTCCGATCGCGCTCGGGCTGATGGCGGCGCTGGGCGCCATTCCCGCGGATGCGCTGTCCGCCTATGCCGTCCTCGGCGAACTCAATCTCGACGGCACGATCGCACCCGTCGCCGGTGCGCTACCGGCTGCGATCGCCGCCAATGCCATGGGCAAGGGCCTGATCTGCCCGGCCGAAAGTGGTCCCGAAGCCGCCTGGGCCGGCGCCGAGATCGATATCCTTGCCCCGCGCAGCCTGATCGCACTTGCCAATCATTTTCGCGGCACCCAGGTCTTGTCGCGCCCCGAGCCCGCCATCCGCGCCGCGCCCGCCAATTTCCCCGATCTTGCCGATATCAAAGGGCAGGAGAGCGCCAAGCGGGCGCTGGAGGTGGCAGCGGCCGGTGGGCATAATCTGCTTTTTGTCGGGCCGCCCGGCTCCGGCAAGTCGATGCTGGCCTCGCGCCTGCCGTCGATATTGCCGCCATTGTCGACGGCGGAGCTGCTCGAAGTATCGATGATCCATTCGGTCGCCGGTCAGCTTTCCGGCGGCAAGCTCTCCGATCGCCGGCCCTATCGCACGCCGCATCATTCCGCCACTATGGCCGCATTGGTCGGCGGCGGCCACCGCGCCAGGCCTGGCGAAGCCTCGCTTGCCCATCACGGCGTTCTCTTCCTCGACGAGCTTCCGGAGTTTTCGCCGCAGGCGCTGGATGCGCTACGCCAGCCATTGGAAACGGGCGAATGCATCATCGCCCGCGCCAATCATCGCGTTTCCTATCCCGCCAACATCCAGCTTATCGCGGCGATGAACCCCTGCCGCTGTGGCATGGCCGGCGAGCCGGGCCACACCTGCGCCCGAGGCCCGCGTTGCGTCTCCGATTATCAGGGCCGGATTTCCGGGCCGCTGCTCGACCGTATCGATATCCGCATCGACGTGCCTGCCGTCTCGGCCGCCGATCTCATCCGGCCGGCAACGGCGGAAAAGAGCGCCGATGTCGCCCTGCGCGTCGCCCGCGCCCGCGAACGGCAGCGCGAACGCTTCGAGGCGGCCGGCTTGAAGGGTATTTCCACCAACGCCGGCTGCTCGACATCGATGATCGAGATCATCGCCGAGCCGGACGCGGCCGGCCTGCAATTGCTGCGCGACGCAGCCGAGAAGATGAAGTTTTCCGCCCGCGGCTATCATCGCGTGCTGAAAGTGGCGCGCACGCTCGCCGATCTCGACGACAAGCAAATGGTCGGACGCATCCATCTCGCCGAGGCTATTTCCTACCGCATCGCCGGCGAACGCCTGACGGCGGCAGCGTGAACGCGAAAGGCTGAAACGACAAAGGGCGCCGCAGCGCCCTTTGGGTATTTGATGATTGAGGCAGACTGCCTTAGCCGCCCAGCCCCTCGAACAGCACCGTCGAAAGATAACGTTCTGCAAAGGACGGGATGATGACGACGATGGTCTTACCTTCGTTTTCCGGGCGCTGGCCGACCTTGATCGCAGCCGTCAGCGCAGCACCGGAGGAGATGCCGACCGGCACGCCTTCGAGCTTGGCGACGAGACGGGCCTGCTGGAAGGCTTCGTCGTTGGTGACGGTGACGACTTCATCATAGACATGCGTATCGAGGATCTTCGGGGCGAAGCCGGCGCCGATGCCCTGGATCTTGTGCGGGCCGGGATTGCCGCCGGACAGAACCGGTGAATCGGCCGGCTCGACGGCGATGACCTTGATGTCGGGATTGCGGGCCTTCAGCACCTGGCCGACGCCGGTGATCGTGCCGCCGGTGCCGATGCCGGAGACGAAGATGTCGACCTTGCCGTTGGTGTCGTTCCAGATTTCCTCGGCCGTCGTCTTGCGATGGATTTCCGGGTTGGCCGGGTTTTCGAACTGCTGCGGAATGACGGCGTCCGGCAGGGTCGAGGCCAGTTCCTCGGCCTTGGCGATCGCGCCCTTCATGCCCTTCGCCCCTTCGGTCAGCACCAGTTCGGCGCCGAGCAGCGCCAGCATCTTGCGGCGCTCGATCGACATGGTTTCCGGCATGGTGAGGATCAGCTTGTAACCCTTGGCGGCGGCGGCGAAGGCGAGCGCAATGCCGGTATTGCCGGAAGTCGGCTCGATCAGCACGCTCCTGCCGGGGGTAATCTTGCCCTGGGCTTCCAGGCTCTCGATCATGGCGACGCCGATACGATCCTTGACCGAGCCGATCGGGTTGAAGAATTCGAGCTTTGCCAAGAGGTTGGCCTTGACGCCCTTCTCCTTGGCCAGCTTGTCGAGACGCACGAGCGGCGTGTCGCCGATGGTCTCGGTGATCGAGGCATAGACGCGGCCGCGGCCTGGTTTGCGGGTGTCGGACATGGGTAACTCTCCCTTTATTGGAATTGTGAAGGCACAATAGGATCAAACGGCGGCGGAAACCAGAGTGATCCCACCCTGGGCTCCGGCGCCACTTGGGAAATGATTCTCCCAAATGGCATCATTGGGGAAGGTTTTTTTAGGCTGCGCGGGCGGCCCTGAGAGCTGCCGTGCCGGCAATGAAAAGCGCGCCGCTATGGATGAGCAAGGCTGCCAGCGTCATGGTGATCTTCCTCCGAAGGTATGTGGTTGCTCTATCGCAGCATTTCGGCCTTTTCAAGCGGTTGTGCCGGCGGTGCGAATACACTACCAAAGGCTTAACCGCCTGCCGAACCACGTTGTCGAAACCATGCTGCAAAGGCCGCCATGTCCTCCGCATTGCTCCTGATCGACCTTCAGAACGCTATTTTGACCGGCCTTGGCACGCCAGAACGCCAGCCGGCGATTGATGCTGCCCTTGAGACGGTCGTCTCCAAGCTCGCGGCATTGAAGCGGGAGGCTCGCACCGCCGGCATTCCCTCCTTCATCATCCAGCATGACGGCCATGGCGCCCATCGGCTGGCGAAGCGCGGCGAGGGCTGGCAGTTGCGTCGGGAAATCGCGCCGGAGGCGGGCGATGTCGTGGTCCATAAGGCGAGTAGCGATTCCTTCTTCGACACCGATCTTGAGGCGCGCCTGCGCGCCCGTGGTATCACCCATCTCGTTGTCGGTGGCTGCATGACGCAATTTTGCGTCGATACCACGGCCCGGCGTGCCGTCTCGCTCGGCTTCGACGTGACGCTGATTAGCGACGGCCATACGACCGCCGATATGGGCAAGCTGTCGTTCGAGGCGATTGTCTCCCATCACAATATGCTGCTTGACGGCTTCGACGCCGGGACGCATGAAATCAAGCTTGTTCCGACAGCCCAAATCGCCTTCTGACAAGATCCCCAGCCGGAGGCCCCGATGCCGCATCTGACCAGCATGATTGCCTTTTCCCTGATCGCTCTTGGCATGGTGCTGACGCCGGGGCCGAACATGATCTATCTGGTGTCGCGATCGATCTCGCAGGGGCCGGCGGCCGGGCTGATCTCGCTTGGCGGTGTCGCCTGCGGCTTCGTTTTCTACATGTTGTCCGCAGCGCTGGGCATCACCGCCTTCGTCTTCGCCGTACCCTTCGCCTATGACGCGTTGCGTCTTGCAGGCGCTGTCTATCTCGTCTGGCTCGCCTGGAATGCGCTGAAGCCCGGCGGGCGTTCCGCCTTTCAGGTGCGCGAACTGCCGAAGGACAGCAAACGCCGGCTCTTCACCATGGGCTTGGTGACCAGCCTGTTGAACCCGAAAGTGGCAATCCTCTACCTGTCGCTTCTGCCGCAATTCATCGACCCAGCCGCCGGCAGCGTCTTCACCCAGTCTCTCGCCCTCGGTTTCACGCAGATCGTTATCAGCCTGACATTCAACGCCATATTTGCGCTGACGGCTGGCTCCATCGCGATGTTCTTCGCCCAGCGTCCGGCCTTCATGCTGATGCAGCGCTGGCTGATGGGCACGGTGCTGGCCGGCCTCGCCGTCCGCATGGCAGTCGAGGCGCAGCGGTAATGCGGACGGTTCCGCAGAAACTCGTAGTGGGGCTGCTTTGCCTCGCCTCTTTCTGCGGTTCCGCGTCGATGGCTATGGCGGCAGACGGGGCGACGCAGACGATCGTTTTCCTGCGCCACGGTGAAAAACCGGAGGCCGGTCTCGGCCAGCTCAGTTGCCAGGGGCTCAATCGCGCGCTGGCACTGCCGCCGGTGCTCACCCGCCTCTTCGGCAAGCCGGCGGCGATCTTCGCGCCCGATCCGTCGAAGCGAAAGGACGATTCCGGCGTTTCCTATGATTATGTCCGGCCGCTCGCGACCATCGAGCCGACCGCCATTGCGCTTGGCCTGCCGGTCGACACCAGCTTTGGCTATGATGATGTCGATGGCCTGAAGACGGCGCTGGAAAAGCCGGATTATAGCGGAAAGCTCGTCTTCGTCGCCTGGGAACACAAGCTGATCGTCGATCTAGCCCGCCAGATGATGACCGATAATGGCGGTGATGCCAAGGCGGTGCCGAAGTGGCACGGCAAGGATTTCGATGCTCTCTATGTCCTGCGCATCACGCGCAACGGCTCATCGCCAAGTGCCGCCTTCGAGCGGCTGACCGAAGGCCTAGATGGGCAATCGGAAAGCTGCCCTATCCCAGCGAAGTAACATCAGAAAACCGGCCGCATGAAGCTGCGCTCATAGCTTAGAATGCAGCGCGTCTCTTCCGCATAGGCAAAGGCGGCTTGGCATTCGGCATCCTCTGCCATTCTCTGTCTGTAGGTCTCATAGTCGGCGAGGCTTGGGAAGCTGAAGAGCGCCAGTGCGATATTGTTGGCGCCTTCATGCGGCAGGAAATAGCCGTGATGCGTTCCGCCCAGGCGGTTGACGAGCGGGATCCAGAGCTTGGCGTAGTGCTCGAATTCCGCAAGCTTGTAGGGATCGATCGTATAGCGGAGATAACAGGTGATCATTCGGCGGCTTCCTTTGGGAGATGACCGCTTTTAGGACGCGGCAGCGGGATCGTCCAGCCGAGGTTCATGCCTGCCGCTGCCGCCAGGATGATCACCGCGCCGACGATCTGAGCGATCCCGAGCACATGGCCGAAGGCGAAGCGGTCGACGACGATGGCGGCGATCGGATAGATGAAGGACAGCGCGCCGGTCAGATGCGTCGGCAGCTTCTGGATCGCGCCATAGAGCAACACATACATCAGGCCGGTATGGACAATGCCCATCGTCACCAGGATCGACCACCCGCCGGCACTTTGCGGCGAGGCGGAGAAATCCGTGAAGGGAGCGAGCATCAGGATGCCGGTCGAGACCTGAATCAGCGCGATCAGATGCGGCGGCGTACCCTTCAGCCATTTGGCGGCGATGGCGGCCAGCGCATAGAAGAAAGCGGCACTCAGCGAGAGCAGGATGCCGATGGCATAGCTGCCGGAGCCCGTTGTCTCCGTCGGCTTGCCCTCGACGATGACCGCCATGCCGGCAAAGGCGAGGCCCAGCCAGAAAAGCTTGGTAAACGTGATCTTCTCCCCGAGAAACAGCGCGCCGAGGCCGAGCAGCATGAAGGGCTGGGTGTTGTAGACAGTGGTGGCGATCGAGATGGAGGCATGCGAATAGGCCGAGAAAAGCAGCAGCCAATTGAGGACGATGGCGATGCCGCCGCCAACCGCAATCGCGAAGGTCCGCAGATTGAGGATGCCGGGACGCAACAGGCCCATGGCTCCGCAGATGACAAGAAGCGTGAGCGCGCCAAACAGGCAGCGCCAGAAAACCACGCCGCTGACAGACTGCCCCGATATCAGAACAAACCAGCCGATTGTCCCTGAAATCAGCATTGCCGCCGTCATTTCCACTGTACCGCGTCTTATCTCGCTCATTGCCAGGGCTCCCGTTTGCTGAGCCTGATAATATTGCTATCAGTGCGCATATGATATATTTTGAATAAAGAGTAATGGGCTATGTGCCTAATTATATGAGGCGAGGATATGGGTGTACCTAATGCGGCTATAGAGCTCGATGCGATCGACCAGCGGATGCTGGAGGCGCTGGCGCGCAATGCCCGGATTTCGCTGAAGGAGTTGGCGGAAGTGGCGGGCTTGTCCTCGCCGAGTGCCGCCGAGCGGCTGCGCCGGCTGGAGGAGCGCGGTGTCATCGCGGCGTTCACCTTGGATATCGCGCCAGAGGCGATCGGATATTTCCTGCAAGCTATCGTGCGTATCCGGCCTTTGCCCGGCCAGTTGCATGTGGTCCAGCGCCTGATTCAGGAGACGCCGGAATTCATCGAATGCGACAAGGTCACTGGCGAAGACTGTTTCATCGGCCGGCTTGTGGTCCGCTCGATGGGCGACCTCGACGGTATCCTCGACAAGATCACCGAACGCGCCGAAACGAATACGTCGATGATCAAGGCAACCCCGGTCAAACGACGGCTACCACCGCTTTCGCGCTAAAATTCCGCCATTGGCGACAGCATGATCGGCCCGTCGATATCATCGGCGGCCGCGCCGCGCATCATCAGCGAGGTATGAGCCTGATAGGATTCGGCCATACCCTGCCAGTCCAATTGGTCCGGGGGAAGCAAACCTCGATCCGCATGGAAGGAATACCGAGGGCGGACTGGATCGTGGCCAGAGAGGGAATGGCGGCGCCGACCACATCGAGAATCCGGGGAGTACGGCCATCGAATTTCCAGGCGACAACGGTGGTATACTCAACCAGTGTCAGCCGGATATCCGGATCGAAGCACGCATTCAGGTAAAACATCTCCATCTGGCCGGCCACGGCAAAGTGGTGCGAAACGGGGACGCGGCTTTGCAGCAGCGTCTTCAGGAGATCGCGGTCTCCCGCATCCTCCAGGGAGAGCGGTCTTGCGCGTGGGAACCGCCCGGTCATTTTCGGCGGTCGGCCGGCGAAGATGCGTTGCGGGACAGTCTTGAAACCGCAGTGCTCGTAAAGGACCGGCTTGTCCGTCAGCAGGATATCGAGTTCGAAGCCCTCGGCCTGGGTTCGCTCAAAGGCCCGCTGCATGAGGTCGCGGTAAAGTCCCCGCCCGCGCCACTCGGGACGGACCGCGCCGGACTGGTAACCTGCCGCCTTGACCGCACGGCCATTGATGATCATCGGCATGGAAAAGGCACTGAAATTGGCAACGCAGCAGCTATTGGCGTCGAAATAGCCGAACGGCATGCTGGACGGATCCGGGCCGCTGAATTGATCCTGTAGGCTGATGTCGATGGAGAAGGTGTCGCGCAGCAGATCGACGAGGCCGGTCCAGGCAACCGGATCGGCAAAACAATCCTGCCGGAGGGTCAGCCCGAATTGCTGCCCGAGATCTGCCATCACACGCCGGTCGAGCCGAAACCGCCGGTGCCGCGCGTGGTTTCGCTGATCTCCGCAATCTCGGCAACGCGCACCTGGGTCACCGGCGCGATCACCATCTGGGCGATGCGCATGCCGCGGGTGATTTCGAACGGTTCTTCGCCGAGGTTGATCAAAAGCACCTTCACTTCGCCGCGATAGTCGCTGTCAATCGTGCCGGGCGTGTTGAGGCAGGTGATGCCGTGCTTGAAGGCGAGACCGGAGCGTGGGCGGATCTGCGCCTCGAAACCCTCGGGGATCTCGAAGATGAAGCCTGATGGCACCAGCGCCCGTTTGCCGGGTGCGATGGTCAGCGTCGCGCTGTCCTCGACGGCCGCGCGCAGGTCCATGCCGGCAGCCCCCTTGGTCTCGTAGGCGGGCAGATCGAGGCTCTGGCCATGGGCAAGGCGGATGAGGTTCAGCGTCGGGCGCGTATCGGTGTGTATGGTCATGCGGCATTAGTTTGCGCGTGAGCGTCCAAGGTCAATTGCAATCCGGCCTCTGAAACGTTAGATACGCCGCAATTCACAGGATTCACACGCATGGCCGAAAGTCTCGCCGAGGCGGTCTCCCGCCGCCGCACATTCGCTATTATTGCCCACCCGGACGCGGGCAAGACGACGCTCACCGAAAAGCTGCTGCTGTTCGGCGGCGCCATTCAGCTTGCCGGCGAGGTCAAGGCGAAGAAGGACCGCATCCAGACGCGCTCCGACTGGATGAAGATCGAGCGTGAACGCGGTATCTCGGTCGTGACCTCGGTCATGACCTTCGAATATGAAGGCAATGTCTTCAACATTCTCGATACGCCCGGTCACGAGGACTTTGCCGACGACACCTATCGCACGCTGACGGCCGTCGACGCCGCGGTCATGGTCATCGACGCCGCCAAGGGTATCGAGCCCCGGACACTGAAGCTGTTCGAAGTCTGCCGCATGCGCGACATTCCGATCATCACCTTTATCAACAAAATGGACCGCGAAAGCCGCGATCCTTTCGAGATTCTCGATGAAGTGGAAGAGAAGCTGGCGCTGGATACGGCGCCGATCACCTGGCCGATCGGCCGGGCGAAGAGCTTCTGCGGCTCCTATCATCTGGCTGACAATACCGTTCGCGCCGCCGACACCCAAGTGGCGGCGACCCCCGTCAACGGCCCGCGAGCCGTGGCCGACAGGCTGCCGGAAAACGAACGGCAGGCCTTCATCGATGAGACGGAGCTCGCCATCGAAGCCTGCCGTCCCTTCGACCGGGCGTCCTTCTTGGAAGGTCATATGACGCCGGTTTTCTTCGGCTCGGCGCTGCGCAACTTCGGTGTCCGCGATCTCATCAACGCGCTCGGCGAATTCGCGCCGCCGCCGCGCGACCAGGTCGCCGATATCAGGACGGTTCACGCCACCGACGACAAGATGACGGCCTTCGTCTTCAAGATCCAGGCCAACATGGACCCGAACCATCGCGACCGCATCGCCTTTGCCCGCATCTGCTCCGGCAAGCTGGAGCGCGGCATGAAGGCGCGCCTGTCGCGCACCGGCAAGCAGCTTGGCCTGACCGCGCCGCAATTCTTCTTTGCCTCGCAGCGCCAGCTTGCCGACACCGCCTATGCCGGCGACGTGGTCGGCATTCCGAACCACGGGACGCTCCGTATCGGCGATACGCTGACCGAAGGCGAGTCTCTCGTCTTCCAGGGCGTGCCGAATTTCTCACCGGAAATCCTGCGTCGTGTGCGTCTTGAAGATGCGATGAAGGCGAAGAAGTTGAAGGAAGCCCTTCAGCAGATGGCGGAAGAGGGCGTTGTGCAGCTATTCTCGCCGGAAGACGGCTCGCCCGCTATCGTCGGTGTCGTCGGTGCGCTGCAGCTTGACGTCTTGAAGGAGCGGCTGATGTCCGAATACGGCCTGCCGGTCTCCTTCGAAATGTCGCGCTTCTCCGTCTGCCGCTGGATCTCGGCCGACCAGCCTGCCGACCTCGACAAGTTCCTCACCGCGCGGCGCGGCGATATCGCCCGCGACCTCGACGGCGACCCGGTCTTCCTCGCCCAGGACGGCTTCTCGCTGCGCTACGAAGCAGAACGTTACCCGGCTATCAAAATGGTTGCCATCAAGGAATATCACGCCTTCAAGGCGGCGTGATATTGGGGATCATGGAACGGGAGCTTCCGGCTCTCAGGTCGCGCTGGCCTTTGCCACGCTCTCGAGTTGCGCCAGTGCGTCGTCCGGCAGGCTGATCTCGGGCGCTTTCAGATTCTCCCGCAGATGGGCGACGGAGGAGGTGCCCGGGATGAGCAGGATGTTGGGTGCGCGGCGAAGCAACCAGGCGAGCGCGACCTGCATGGGGGTGGCACCGAGGCGTTCGGCAACGTCGGAGAGGGTCGACGACTGCAACGGGCTGAACCCGCCGAGCGGGAAGAACGGCACATAGGCAGTGCCTTCTCGTGCAAGCGCGTCGATTAGGGCGTCGTCATGGCGATGCGCCAGATTATAGAAGTTCTGCACGCAGACGATCTCGCAGATTTTACGGCCATCCGCGATTTGCGTCGGCGTGACATTGCTGAGCCCTATATGGCGTACCAATCCCTGTTGCTGCAGTTCGGCGAGCACCGTCAGAGGCGCTTCCAGCGACCCTTCGACCGGACCATACACATCGAGCATGCTGCGAAGATTGACCACATCGAGCACATCGAGACCGAGATTGCGCAGATTATCATGCACGGCCTGCGTCAGTTCTTCGCGCGACATCGCCGGGATCCACGAGCCGTCCGTTCCGCGGCGAGCGCTGATCTTGGTGACGATGACAAGATCGTCGGGATATGGGTGGAGCGCCTCGCGGATGATTTCATTGGTGACGTGCGGGCCGTAAAAGTCGCTGGTGTCGATATGGTTCACGCCGTTGGCAACGGCTTCCCGAAGGACGGCCACCGCCGCGTCGCGATCCCTGGGCGGCCCGAACACGCCAGGCCCGGCAAGCTGCATGGCGCCATAGCCGAGCCGCTTCACGGTGCGATCGCCAAGGGTGAATGTTCCGGAGTGGTCGATGCTGGACATGGGATATCTCCTTTTTAACGTCCATCCAGAAATAGGCGTTGTTGCCTTGCGTGATAATCCGGTACAATCCGCACAGGCTGTGCGGAGTGGCGAACAGTGAAGATCGATCTGCTGGACATGAGCGCATTCGTCGCCGTGGCGCGTGCCAAGGGCTTTCGCGAGGGCGCGCGCCTGAGCGGCAAAAGCCCTTCGGGCTTGAGCGAGGCGGTCCGCCGCCTTGAGGCCGAGCTTGGTGTGCGATTGCTTAATCGGACAACCCGCAGCGTCGTGCCGACCGAGGCGGGAGAGCGATTGCTGGAAAGGCTCGGCCCCGCACTGTCGGAGATGGAGGCGGCCTTCGACGTGGTCAACGGTTTCCGCGACAGGCCGGCGGGAACATTGCGGCTGAACGTGCCGATCAGCGCGGCGCGGCTTGTGCTGCCTGCCATCGTCCCGCCCTTTCTCGCCGCCTATCCCGACATCCAGCTGGAGATCATCGCCGAGGACAGCTTTGTCGATGTCCTCGCAGCCGGCTGCGATGCCGGCATCCGCTATGACGAGCGGCTGGAGCAGGACATGATCGCCATACCGATCGGGCCTCGCACCCAGCGCTTCGCCACCGCCGCTTCACCTTCGTACCTTGACCTTCATGGCAGGCCGGAGCATCCGAGCGAGCTGATCAATCACGCCTGTCTTCGTGGTCGTTTCTCCAGCGGCCTGATGCCGCCCTGCGAGTTCGAGCGTGACGGCGAAGTGGTGCGGATCACGCCCACAGGCCCGCTCATCGTCAGCATTGGCGGCGCGACCGATCTTGTCGTGGACGCCGCGATCGCAGGCACCGGCATCGTCTATCTTTTCGAGGAATGGCTGCGCCCGCATCTCGACAGCGGCGCGCTCGAGCCCGTGCTCGAATCGTGGTGGCAGTCCTTCTCGGGGCCGTTTCTCTATTATCCCGGGCGGCGCCTTGTGCCCGCTCCGCTCAGGGCATTCATCGATTTCATAACCATATTGGCCAAGCCGCCGAACATTCTTGCTCCGGAAGGGGATAATCATGGTCCGCGAAAATGAGATCCGCGAAAACGAGGTGGCGGTCGAACCGCCGGCCGCGACCGATGCCGGTCTTGTCTTCATCGGCCGCATCTCGACGCCATGGACTTCCCGCATGGAGACGCCGCGTCAGGGGCGGCATGACGGACCGCTTTGCCGTATTGAGATATTCGAGCCCTGGGGGCCAGCGCTGAAGGGCGTCGAGGCTTTCGAGCGGTTGGAAATTCTCTATTGGCTGGATCGTTCACGCCGCGATCTCGTCCTGCAAAGCCCAGCCAGCAGCGGCAAGGTGCACGGCACGTTTTCGCTACGCTCGCCGGTACGGCCAAACCCGATCGGCACCTCCATCGTCAAGCTGGAAGCGGTGGAGGGGGCTGTCCTGCTCGTGCGCGGCCTCGATTGCCTCGACGGCACGCCGCTTCTGGATTTGAAGCCGGACCGGACGTTATTCAAACCGATCGCGCCGCCGCAGCCTGGTGATTTCCACACCGACGACGAGGGAACGGCGCACTATTGTCAGAAGCGTGAAACTTAATCGACGGCGACCATGACGTCCGACGCCTTGATGACGGCATAGGCGTCAGCGCCAACCGTCAGGCCCAGTTCGTCGACCGCCTCGTTGGTGATCGAGGAGGTGACGATCGAGCCGTTGCCGATGTCGATGCGGATGTGGGCGGTCGTCGCACCCTTGGTGACTTCGACGACCTTGCCCTTGAGGCGGTTGCGTGCGCTGATTTTCATGGATCTTTTCTCCCTGATGTTGGCCGGACCATATCGTCTCCGGCAAAGCCCGGCCACAGGAAACCTTACTCCCCGCGTGGAAAACGCTGGTTCTCCTCCAGCACATTCAGGTCCATATGATTGCGCATGTAGCGCTCGGAGGCCTTCTGCAGTGGCTGATAGTCCCAGGGATAATAGGCGCCGTTGCGCAGCGCCGCATAGACCACCCATCGCCGCGCCTGGCTTTCGCGCACGGCGGCGTCGAAGGTGGCCAGATTCCAGCGCTGCATCGCCTGCGCGGTCAGCCGCGCCAGGACCTCCGCATGGGCGGGATCGTCGGCGAGATTGGTCAGTTCTTTCGGATCGGCTTCGAGATTGAAGAGCATGGGCGGGTCCTTGTCGCAGAGCACCAGCTTGTAATGGCCATCGCGCAGGCCGACGAGCGGCGCTTCAGAGCCTTCCGCCGCATATTCCATCGGCACCGGTCCACGGCTTCCCGTGCCGAGGGCGAGGGGAGCCAGGTCCTCGCCATCGGTCCATTGGCGGAGCGAGCCGATATCGATGCCGGCGAGACCGGCCAGCGTCGGCGTCACGTCGAGCGTCGATACCGGCTGGTCGATGCGACGGGCTTTCCAGCTGGGTGCTGCGATCATCAGCGGTACGCGGGCCGAACCTTCGAAGAAGTTCATCTTGAACCACAGCCCGCGCTCTCCAAGCATGTCGCCATGGTCGGAGACGAACAGCACAATGGTATTGTCGGCCATGCGGCCGCGCTCCAGCGCGTCGAGGATTTCGCCGATCTTCTCGTCGACATAGGAGATGTTGGCGAAATAGCCGCGCCGCGCCCGGCGGACCTGTTCCGGCGTGATGTCGAAGGCCTCGTGATCGCTCGCTTTCATCAAGCGCTGCGAATGTTGGTCCTGTTGATCGAAGGGGATGTCGCCGACCTCGGGGTCGAGCGCCGGGCAATCCTCATAAAGATCCCAGAAGCGGCGGCGGGCGACATAGGGGTCGTGCGGATGGGTGAAGCTGACGGTCAGGCACCAGGGCCGCTCATCCTGCCCTCGCGACAGGTCGAGCAGCTTGCGGGTGGCGTGATAGGCGACCTCGTCGTCATACTCCATCTGGTTGGTGATCTCGGCGACGCCGGCGCCGGTCACCGAGCCGAGATTGTGATACCACCAGTCGATGCGCTCGCCGGGCTTGGTATAATCCGGCGTCCAGCCGAAATCGGCGGGATAGATATCCGTGGTCAGCCGTTCCTCGAAGCCGTGCATCTGGTCCGGTCCGACGAAGTGCATCTTGCCCGAAAGCGCCGTCTGATAACCGGCAGCGCGCAGATGATGGGCAAAAGTCGGGATATCAGAGGCAAATTCGGCGGCATTGTCATAGACGCGGGTGCGGCTCGGCAATTGCCCGGACATGAAGGAGGCCCGCGCCGGGGCGCAGAGTGGGCTTGCCGTGTAGCTGTTGGCGAAGCGGACGGAGCGTTCCGCCAGCGCTTTCAGCACGGGCGCATGGAGAAAATCGGCTGGGCCATCGGGAAACAGGGTTCCGTTGAACTGATCGACCATCAGGATGAGAATGTTCGGACGCGCCATGTTGGAATTCCTTGGGCGGGATGGGAGGCCGAAAGAGATACGGTTCTCTCTTACTATTTGCTGATTTTATTGAACATCAGTAGCATCGAGCCTGTAAAGCTTGCTTTTTTCGATAGATGCCAAAAGGAAATTTTATGGCTGAACGGCCGGTGGATCTCGGATGGTTGCGGATTTTTGTCGAGGTGGGCCGCGCGGGCAGCCTGTCATCGGCAGCGACGAGCCTCGGACTGACGCAGCCGGCGGTCAGCTATCAGATCCGGCGGATCGAGGAGCAGATGGGTGTCGCCCTTTTCCATCGCCAGCATCGCGGTGTCGAACTGTCGCCGGAAGGCCGCCGCCTGTTGGAGATCGCCGAAAAGGCGGTCGGTGGTGTGGATTCTCTGGTGCACAGCTTTCGCGCCGAAGCCGAACGCCCGGTGGTGCGGCTCCGGACCGATTACGCCTTTTCAGCACTCTGGCTGATCCCGCGCATGCATCGGTTTCGCTCGGCCTATCCGGAGCTGGATATTCAGATCGTCGCCACGCAGCGACACGAGCCTGGCCAATCCTATAGCAGCGATGTCGCCGTCGTTTTCGGTACGCGCCAGGAGTTTGGGCAGGAGGCAGTATTGTTGTTGCCTGAAAAGGTAGGGCCGGTCTGTACGCAAGGCTTTGTCGACAAATACGGCCCTTTCAACGATCCAGGTCATCTGGTGCGGGCAACGCTCATACATCTGGACACGGAAGCGCCATCGCCCTGGTTCGACTGGAAGAGTTATTTCGCCGAACTTGGCATCATTAGGGACACCTATGCCGGCCATGGTGATCTGCGGTTCAACACCTATTCTCTGGTGGTGCAGGCGGCGATCGGCGAGCAGGGGCTGGCGCTCGGCTGGATGGGCCTGGTGGATCAGTTGCTGGCTGGGCGCATGTTGGTAACCGCCGGTCCGATGCTGGAGACACCGGATCGTGGCTACTGGCTTCTGCCGCCGAAGTCGCCGGGCATGCATACTGCCCGGCTAACGGACTGGCTGGTCACGGAACTAGCCGCAATGTCACCTGATTGACCGGCGGTGCAATCTCTTCCGTCAGGTCCTTCAGAAAATCGTTGCACCAGCGCACGACATCATATTCCAGCAGATGATCCATCATGCTCTGCCAGCGCCGCTGCCGCTCCTCCAGCGGCATGGTGAGCCCCCGCGCTATGGCGTTGGCGGTTCCCTCGATGTCGTAGGGATTGACGAGCAGCGCGCCTTTCAGCTCGCGGGCGGCGCCTGCGAAACGTGATAGCACCAGCACGCCAGGATCGTCCGGGTCCTGTGCGGCCACGTACTCCTTGGCAACCAGGTTCATGCCGTCGCGCAGCGGCGTCACCAGGCCGATCTTGCCCAGCCGATAGAGGCCGGCCAGCACCGGGCGGCTGATCGAGCGGTTGATATAGCGGATTGGCACCCAGTCGACCGTGCCGATCGCGCCGTTGACCCGACCGGCTTGTTCCGCGACGGCCTGTTGCATCGCTTCGTATTCCGGCACCTCGGAGCGTGATTTCGGCGTGACCTGCAGATAGGTGACGCGGCGCTGATAGGCCGGATTGTCGCCGAGGAAACGCTCGAAAGCCTCAATGCGCTGGGTGATCCCCTTGGAGTAGTCGAGCCGGTCGACGCCGATGATCAGGTCGCGGCCCTCGATGCTCTGCCGGGCCTTGCGCACCATGCTGTGGCTCGCTGCCTTGCGGGCGAAGTCTGCGAAGGCGGCGGTCTCGATGCCGATCGAATAGGCCCCGCCGCGGAACGTCCGGCCATGGGCACTAAAGAGGCCGGGGCCGATTTCGTCGCCGATTTCCTCGCGCTTGAGGCAACTGGCGAAGTTTTCGAGATCGTGATCCGTCTGAAAGCCGAGAAGATCGTAGGCGGAGAGACTGCGCATGATCTCCTGGTGCACGGGCATGATGGCAAGCACATCAGCCGGCGGCCATGGAATGTGCAGGAAGAAGCCGATGCGGTTCTTCAGGCCCATCTGCCTGAGCTCGGCGGCCAGCGGAATGAGATGATAATCATGCACCCAGATGACGTCGTCCGGCTTGATCAGCGGCGCGAGGCGATGGGCAAAGAAGCGGTTGACGCGAAAATAGCCGTCCATCTCCTTGCGGCCATATTCGGCAAGATCCAGCCGGTAATGGCAGATCGGCCACAACACGCGGTTGGCGAAGCCATGGTAATATTCCTCGACATCGGTCTGGGTGAGATCGGTCAGGGCATAGGTGATGTTGCCGTGGTCGGTCATCACCAGCGGTTCCGGCTCCTTGTCACCACTGGAATTGCCGGACCAGCCCATCCAGATGCCGCCATGTTCTTCAAGTGCGGCTCGCAGGGCCACGGCCAGACCGCCGGCGGCGGTGCCTTTCTTATCTGGAACGGAGACACGATTGGAAATCACGATGAGACGGCTCACGGGCGGTCCTTTCAAATCTAATACGGCAGGGTGGCAGCAAAGCTGCCTATGCCGCGAGGGACGCGAGTATGTCTCTTAAACGCGCAGGCGAGAAAATGGATGCACGCGCCAGTGTTTTGTCGTTTGGCGGGCCGATGCGCACGGACTGGCCGCCGAGGCGGTTGGCGGCGGCGAACATGGTTTCGTCGGTGACGTCGTCACCGATCGTAAGCGGCTTCCGCCCGATAAATGGTTCTTCGCCAAGAAAGGCTTCGATAGCATGACCCTTGCCGGCGCGCGCCGGGCAGATCTCGACGACCGACTTGCCACGCTGCAGGGCCCAATCCGAGCCGGCCTCATCGAGATAGCGCTGCATCGCTTCGGCAATGTCGGCCTCACGCTCCGGCGCCTGCCGGTAGTGAACCGCGATCGCGGCGCCCTTATCCTCGACAAGCGCGCCGGGCCAGGCTTCCGCCTCCCGTGCGATCGCACTCTTCATTTCCTGAAAGGCAGGCGGGATCAACGCACGCCGCAATCGTCCCGCCGCATCGCGCCGTTCAGCACCGTGAAGGCCTGCGACCGGAAAGCGGAAAGGAGCAAACAGGGGATCGACAAAGGCAACCGAGCGACCCGTCACCAGCGCCAAAGCGCCACCGAGCTTGCGAGAGAGGGCGTGAAGCGCGAAGGGTAGGGACAGAGGAACGACAATCGCTTCCGGTGTCTCCGCAAGATCGAGCAGGGTTCCATCGATGTCGAGAAACAGTGCCCATTGATCAGGATACATTGAGAGTGCAGTAAGCGCCGGTTCGTTCGACGGCGCCGGTTTGGCTTCGCCCTGTTCGGGCTGTTCCTGGTAAGTCATACAGGGTTAGCTAAGGCGCTCTTCCCATTCGGCAAGTAAAAAAACGCCCGCGACATGGCTTATCTTGGAAAACGGCAGTCCCGAATGCCGCGATATCGGCAATCACCAGACGCAAAAAAGGGCCGCACGAAGCGACCCTTTCATGAGTTTTGGCCCGTAACTGGCCTGAAGCGTAGACCGCTTCCGGAAGGCTCTGATCAGAGCGAGGGCTGCCCCGCTACGCTCACAACCATTTCCATGCCTGATACGAGGACCGAAATCTCACTAGACATTGGATCACCTTCCTTTCGTTACGTTGATAATGATCTTAAGGTAGCTCAAATTTCATCGGATGCAAGAGGGCGGGTGGAAGAAGCATTTCACGCTTCTTTTCGCAGTGAAACGCAACGACCTCATTCGGCTTTTACGTCAGGCAAGCGCGACCTTCCGGAGAACGCCGTTCACAAAAGAAAAATGCTGCGACGCAAAAGTGTGATCGGACGACGCGTCAAATATCTGTCATCTTGATGGTCGAAGCAGTCGGAAATTAACAGTTTATTACCCATTCCGCTGAACAATCGTCCTTAGATTTGACATCGTCCCGCGAGACAGGAAGCCAGCGGGAATTGGAGCAAAAGACATATGTGTCGTTGGGCAGCCTATCGTGGAGACCCCCTCTATCTGGAGGAGCTGGTGTCTTCGCCCGCTCACTCCCTGATCGAACAATCCCATTGTGCCACGCGCGCCAAGACGGCGACCAACGGCGATGGCTTCGGCATCGCCTGGTATGGCGACCGGCCGGAACCGGGCCGCTACCGCGATATCCTTCCGGCCTGGTCCGACTGCAATCTCAAAAGCCTGGCGCGGCAGATCCGCTCGCCGCTCTTCCTCGCCCATGTCCGCGCCGCGACCGGCGGCGGCACTCGGCGCGACAATTGCCACCCCTTCGTGCATGAGAACTGGGCTTTCCAGCACAACGGCCAGATTTCCAATTTCGACCGTCTGCGCCGGCCGATGGAAGCCATGCTCGACGATCACCTGTTTCAGGCGCGCAGCGGCACCACCGATTCCGAGCTGATGTTCCTGCTGGCGCTGCAATTCGGCCTCATGTCTAACCCGGTCGCGGCAATCTCCGAGACCATCAGCTTCGTCGAGGGCCTGTCGGTCCACCTGACCGGTTCGGCGCTGGTGCGCTTCACGGCCGCCTTTTCCGATGGAAAATCGCTGCATGCGGTGCGCTACGCCACCGACCGCAAGGCACCGACGCTTTATGCCTCGCCTGTCGGGTCAGGCTATTGCCTGGTGTCCGAGCCGCTGAACGATGATGTCGATGCCTGGACGGAAATTCCGGACGGAAGCGCCGTGCTGATCGACGATATGGGTGTGCATGTCACGCCCTTCCAGCCGGAAAAGCGTACTTCTGCCGAGCCCAGGACGGCTGCTGCTATCCCTGCCTGAAGTGTTCGGCAATCAGCGCCGCCAGCCGTGCCGCCACCTCGTCCTTGTCGAGGTCTGGCCATTGCTCGACGCCATCATGGCGGACGAGTTTCACGCGGTTGCGCGTGCCACCCATGATGCCGGTGGAGGGTGAGACATCGTTGGCGACGATCATGTCGGCGCCCTTGCGCTCCAGCTTCGCCTTGGCGTTGTTCTCGACATCCTGTGTTTCGGCAGCAAAGCCGATGACGAGCTTCGGCCGCTGCGTGTGATGTCCCACGGTTTTCAGTATGTCGGGATTTTCGGTGAGCGCCAGCGTGGGAATAGATTCGCCCGGATGCTTCTTGATTTTCTGATCGGAGGCGGAAGCGACCTTCCAGTCGGCAACGGCGGCGACCATCACGGCGATATCGGCCGGAAGGGCCGAGAGCACGGCATCGCGCATCTCGTCTGCGCGCTCGACATGGACGACATGCATGCCGGTTGGATCGGGGATGGAGACGGGGCCGGAAACGAGGGTGACATCGGCGCCAAGGGCTGCGAGCGCCGAGGCGATGGCATGGCCCTGCCGGCCGGACGAGCGGTTGGCGATATAACGTACGGGGTCGATCGGCTCATGCGTCGGACCCGAGGTAACCACGGCCTTGCGGCCGGCAAGCGGCCTTGCGCCATTATCCAGCCGCATCTCGACGGCGGCGACGATCTCCAGCGGCTCGGCCATGCGGCCGGCGCCATTTTCCTTGCTCTCAGCCATTTCTCCGACCATCGGGCCGACAAAGCGAATGCCGTCGCCGCGCAATATCTCGACATTGCGCCTCGTCGCGGCATGCGCCCACATCTTCGGGTTCATCGCCGGCGCCACCAGCACGGGCCGGTCGGTTGCGAGCAGGATTGTCGAGGCAAGATCGTCTGCCAGCCCGTTTGCCATCTTCGCCAGCAGATCGGCGGTTGCCGGTGCGATCAGCACCAGGTCGCAATCCCTCGCCAGCCGGATATGGCCGATATCCTGCTCGTCCTGCCGCGAGAATAGATCGGTAAAAACATGGTCGGCCGCCAGCGCACCGACGGCAAGCGGCGTGACGAATTGCTGGGCGCCTTCGGTCATGACCGGGCGGACGCTCGCGCCGCGCTCGCGCAGCCGCCGGATGAGATCGAGGCTCTTATAGGCCGCGATACCACCGGAAATGATCAGAAGAATGCGTTTTCCCGCGAGAACCATGGCTCGAACCCGTCGCTTGTTTTTATGGCAGTGAGCCTAAGCCTTTGGCAGACAATAGGCAATCGCCAGTCGTGGTCAGCCGGAAATCACGGCTTTGTCACTTGCGACGCTTCGCCGGGTCGGCGAGCATGGAGAGATTGTTCGCCAAAGGAGTAAAGCCTTGAAACTGATGAAGGTCGTGATGATCGCCCTCCCGATTCTGGCCGCCGCCATGCCTGCCCTGGCCGAGCGCGCCTATTCGCCGGAAGAGCAGAAGAACAAGGAAATCGTTCTGGATTTCTATCAGAAGGCGTTGAACGACAAGGATTTCGAGGCCGCCTCCAAATATCTCGGCAAATATATTCAGCACAACCCGCTGGCGGCCGATGGTCCCGAGGGCTTGCGCGGTTTCATCGAGTTCCTGAAGAAAACCTACCCGCATTCGAAGAGCGAAATTACCCGGGTAATGGTCGACGGCAATTATGTAATCCTGAGGGTGCACGCCATTCGCGAACCCGGCGACAGGGGCAGCGCCATCGTCGATATTTTCCGTGTCGAGAACAACAAGATCGAGGAGCATTGGGACTCGGTGCAGCCGATCCCGGAGAAGTCGGCGAACACGAATACGATGTTCTGAACGGAAAGGCCGCGAGAATGATCCGCGGCCTGTCTTTATGTATTCCTGCAGCAACGGATCATCGCGCCGTAGAAGCCGCGGTCAGGTGCGGGTGATCGACACGCCGCCATCGACCAGGGAGGCGGTGCCGGTGACGAAGCTTGCATCGTCGGAGGCGAGATAGAGGACCGAGCGGGCAATCTCTTCGGGGCGAGAGACCCGCTTCAGCGCATGCAGATTGGTGACGAAAGCCTGCTTGTCGGGTGTGTCGTTCATCTCGCGATACATGTCCGTGTCGACCGCGCCCGGCAATATGGCATTGACGCGCACATTCTGCGGGCCGAATTCGGCGGCGAGTGTCTGCGTCAGGCCGATCAGGCCGGATTTGCTGGCGGCATAGGCAGCAACGCCCGGGAAGCCGACGGTATGACCGACAAAGGTCGAGGTGAAGATCACCGAGCCACCACCGTGCTTGATCATTTCGCCGATCTGGTGCTTGGCGGCCAGGAACGATGCGGTGAGGTTGATCGCCAGTGCATCGGCAAAGCCTGCCTCTGAAACCTCGGTGCTGGGGCCGGCTTCGCCGAGTGTGCCGGCATTGTTGAAGGCGATGTCGAGCCTGCCGTAGCGCTCGACCGCAAGCGCGACCAGCGCCTTGTGATAATCTTCCGAGCGCACATCGCCGGCCAATGCGGCTGCATCACCGCCTGCGGCCTTGATATCCGCGACAAGGCTTTCCAGTTCCGCGCCGCGACGAGCGCCGACGATCACTTTGGCGCCTTCGGCGGCGAAGAGCTTTGCGGTGGCGCGGCCGATGCCGGAGCTGGCGCCGGTGACTATCGCGACTTTTCCATTCAAGCGGTTCATTGTTCCATCTCCTGTGTGAGGACGTGTTCGTTGTTTCGTCCGATGCACAGAAGATGGTCTTTTTCGATTGTTCGGATTAGTCTTCAAATCATGGAACTCGAATTCGGAATTGCCGAACGATGCTCAAGATTGAAGGGCTTACTGCTTTTGTAACGGTCGCCGAGGCGGGATCGATCAGCGAGGCCGCACGTCGGTTGCGCCTGTCGAAATCCGTGGTCAGCGAGCGACTGGCGGAGATGGAGAAGACGCTGGGTGCCACGCTGCTACATCGCACGACGCGTAAATTGACGCTGACAGAGGACGGCACCGTCTTCCTGGAGCGGGCAACGCGGATCGTGCGTGAAATGCGTGAGGCCGCTGCCGATCTCGCTGAGAGGCGTGGGACACTTGCCGGACCGTTGCGGATTGCCGCTCCGGTCACCTTCGGTCGTATGCATCTCGGCCCGGCGCTCTATCCTTTTCTGGCCGCCCATCCCGAAATCGAACTGACGCTCGAACTCGATGACCGCCGCGTCGATGCTGCTTCCGATGGATACGATGCGATCATTCGCCATGGGCTGATTGCCGATTCCCGTCTCGTCGCCTGGCCGCTTGCCCGCAGTCGCCGGCTTCTCGTCGCTTCGCCGGACTATTTGGCACGGCACGGTATGCCTGCCTCGCCGTCCGATCTCGAGAACCACCGGGGAATTTTCTACACCAATCGTGGTGTCGCCGACTGGCGTTTCCAGGGGCCGGAGGGTGCCGTCATCGTCAGGGGAAAGCTGGCGCTGGGCATCAACAATGGCGATGTCTCCCGCGATGCGGCGATCGCGGGACTGGGCATCGCGATGCTGCCGGCCTTCATCGCCGGTCCGTCCGTCAACGAGGGCCTACTTGTCGAAATCGATGTCGGTTGCCGGCCGGAACCCGAATTCGTCTTCATGGCGCATCCGGAGGGACGCAATCCCTCCGCAAAGCTGCGCGCCATTGCCGATCATTTGAAAAAGGCATTCGGCGATCCACCCTATTGGGATCCCTTGGGATAGTCAGGCAATCAGGCTCATCAGATTGGCCGCGACCGGCGAGCGTTGCGCCTTCAACACGGCAAGCCCGAGCCGCGCCACCAGCGGCGGTCCGTCGATCGGGCGGTAGGTCACGCCGTCTAGCTTGATCTGGGCGATCGAGGCGGGAACGATGGAGACGCCGAGATTGGCGGCAACGAGATTGACGACCGAGGGGATCTGCGGCGCTTCCTGCGTCACCAGCAATTCGAAACCGGCATCACGACAAGCGGCGGCGATATCGTCATAGAGGCTCAGGCCCACCATGCGCGGGAACAGGATGAAGGGCTCGTGCGCAAGCGCCGCGATCGGCACGCGGTCCTTCTCGGCAAGCGGATGATGGGCGGGCAAGGCGATCAGCATCGGCTCGTCGTCAAAGCGCTTGAGCCGGACGTTGCGCGGATCTTCCAGGCCGGGGCGGATGAAGGCGGCATCGATCTCGCCGCGCATCAGCCGCTCCGTCAGGGCATTGGTGTTCATCTCCGTCAGCGACAGGCGCACCTGCGGCCAGCGATTGCGGAACTCGCGGATGGTCGAGGTGACGATGGTGTTGAAGGCGGACGATGCGGTAAAGCCGAGCGACAGGCGGCCGATCTCGCCGCGATTGGCGCGCTGGGCAGCAAGCTTGGCCTTCTCCGCCGCATCCACGGCCAGCTTGGCCTCGACCTGAAAAGCCTCGCCCGCCGCCGTCAGCTCCGCACCATGCGGAACACGGTGAAATAGCGCCGCGCCGACCTCGTTTTCGAGATCGCGGATCTGCTGGCTGAGCGGCGGCTGGCCGATGCCGAGCTTGGCGGCGGCGCGGGTGAAATTTCCCTCATCCGCCAGCGCCAGAAAATAGCGAATATGACGCAGCTCCATCGCTATCTCCAAAAGCTATTGAAATCGTCTGTTCCATATATTGGACTAATGATGTCCGCTTGACTAGGTTTGAGGTCACGAAAGGTTGTGCCCTCATGTCTCGCGCCGTCCAAACGGAAGATCTTGTCATCTCCGAAGTCCCCTCCCGTCCCGAATTGAAACTTGTCGATACCGAGCTGCACTCCGAGGCCCGGCAATTCCTGACGCGTGGCACGCCCGCATTCAGGCGTGCGACCATCGCTCTGTTTCTCTCCGGTTTCGCGACATTCTCGCTGCTCTATTGCGTGCAGCCGCTGATGCCGATCTTCGCCGAGGATTTTGGGGTGACGCCGGCGGCAAGCTCGTTGTCGCTATCGCTCTCGACCGGTTTCCTCGCCTTTGCGATCTTCTGCGCCGCCGCCGTTTCCGAAAGCCTCGGCCGCCGCAGTCTGATGTTCATTTCGTTGCTGGGTGCCGCCCTTTGCACCATTGCTTGCGCCGTCGCGCCGAACTGGCAGACCTTGCTGGTGTTCCGCGCGCTGGAGGGCTTCCTCCTCGGCGGCGTGCCTGCGGTCGCCATGACCTATCTCGCCGAAGAGATCGATCCGCGCGGCCTTGGCGGCGCCATGGGCCTCTATATTGCTGGTAATGCCTTCGGCGGCATGGCTGGCCGCGTGGTCACGGGTACGATCGCCGAACTCTTCACCTGGCGTCCGGCGCTTGCCGCAGTCGGCGTGCTTGGGCTGATCGCAGCCACCGGTTTCCTGTTCCTGCTGCCGCCGTCGCGCAATTTCACGCCGCGTAGGGGTTTCGACGCCGCTTTCCATATCCGGGCCTGGGCCGGGCACTTCCGCAATCCGGCGCTGCCGTTGCTCTTTGCCATCGGCTTTCTGATCATGGGTTCCTTCGTCACGGTCTATAATTATGCCGGTTTCCGGCTGGTCGCCGATCCCTATGATCTCAACCAGACCGAACTCGGCCTGATCTTCACTGCCTACCTCTTCGGCATCGTTGCCTCCTGGGCGGCGGGTATCCTCGGCGATCGCATCGGCCATTTCGTCGTTCTGCCCGCCGGCGTACTGGTGACTGCGCTTGGCGCTGCCGTCACGCTCGCCACGCCGCTGCCGCTGGTCATTCTCGGCATTATCCTGGTGACCATCGGCTTCTTCGTCACCCATTCCGTGGCCAGTGCGCTGGTCGGCCGGCTTGCAAGTGGGGCCAAAGGACATGCATCGTCGCTCTATCTGCTGGCCTACTATCTTGGCTCCAGCATTGCCGGGTCGGTCGGCGGGTATTTTTGGCTCGCCGATGGCTGGTCGGCCGTGGTTGCGTTCATCCTCGCCATGCTGGCCGCATGCCTTGTCAGCGCCTTTGCGGTGGCAAGACTGGCTCGCCGCTAGAGAACAGGGTTTGGAGGTTCACCATGATCCGCATCGACCATCTCGATCATCTGGTGCTGACGGTCGCCAGTATCGAGGAAAGCTGCACCTTCTACGCCCGCATCCTTGGCATGGGTGTGGAAACCTTCGGCGAGGGCCGCAAGGCACTGACCTTCGGCAACCAGAAGATCAACCTGCATCGCGCGGGACACGAGTTCGAGCCGAAGGCCAAGCGCCCGACGCCGGGCTCCGCCGATCTCTGCTTTATCAGCGAGACGCCGCTGAGCGATGTCATCGCCCATCTGACATCAGAGGGTATCGCCATTGGAGAAGGCCCGGTCCGCCGCACCGGCGCAACCGGCCCCATTCTCTCGGTCTATTTTCGTGATCCGGACGATAATCTAATCGAGGTTTCCAATTATCTCGCTGCGGGCGACGGGTTCTAAGCCGTCTCCCAATCCTCGAAGCGCAGATTTTTGACGCGCTGAAATTCCCGTACATTATGGGTTATCAGGATCAGATCTCGAGCCACCGCCTGGCCCGCGATCAGGACGTCATAGGCGCCGATCGGTGTGCCGATGATGGCAAGCGCCGCCCGAATTTCTCCGGCCTTGCGCGCATCCTCCCTGTCGAAATCCAGCGTTTCAAATTGTAAGGCGTCGACGCGCGCGAGATTGTCGACAACGCGCTGGCCTTTGTAGGCGCCGTAAAACAACTCGTGCGCAACGATTGCCGGAATAGCGAAATCCTGGGGTTTGTGTTTGCGGATCTCGGCTACGAAGCCGGAATGGCTTTTCATCAGAGCGATGACGGCGTTGCTATCGAGCAGGTATTTCACTTGAAAATATCCAGCTCGGGGCGCTCCTGCTCGACCGGCTGCTCGGTCGCCGCCTCAGCAAAATCCTGATCGACGGGACCCGTGACCGCTTCCAGCCAATTCCAATCCTCGACAATCGGCTCCAGGATGATCGCTTGTCCCTGTCGCCGAATGCGTACCGCGTCCGTATCGAACCGGAATTCCTTCGGCAAACGCACGGCCTGCGAGCGGCCGGACCAGAAGATTTTTGCAGTGTCCATGCCATAACTCCTCTTGAGATATGACATTGATATATAGCAATTGAGCGATCATTTCAATGTCGCGGTTTCTACCGCCCCGCCTTCGCCGCCAGCCAGATGACATGCCGCGCACCGCCTCTTGCCGTTGGCGCGGGTGTTGATCTCTTCGGCGGTAAAGCCGGTGTCGCGCAGTCGCCGGGTGAAATCCCGGTCAGGGCCGGATGACCAGACGGCGAGGACGCCGCCGGGGCGCAGCGCGTCGTGGGCGGCCTTCAGGCCCTTGAAGTCGTAGAGGCCGTCATTGGCCTCGTGGGTAATGCCATCGGGGCCGTTGTCGACATCGAGCAGGATGGCGTCGTAGGCCGCCTTGCTGGCGCGTATTAGTGGACGGACATCGCCCTCGTGGATGGCGACGCGCGGATCGTCGAGGCAATTGTCGAAGACGGCGGCCATCGGCCCGCGCGCCCAGGCAACGACGGCCGGAACCAGCTCCGCAACGGTGACCTTGGCATCCCCGCTCAATTCACCGAGGGCGGCCCGCAGGGTAAAGCCCATGCCAAGCCCGCCGATCAGGATATGCGGTGCGGCCCGACCTTGGATCTTCTCGCAGGAAAGCGTGGCAAGCGCCCGCTCCGAGCCGCTGAGGCGGCTGTTCATCAGCTCATTGGCGCCGAGCATGATCGAAAACTCCTGGCCGCGCTGCTTCAGGCGCAGCTCACCGCCGCCATCGGGGATTTTCGCGGTATCAAGCAGGGTCCAGGGGATCACGGGCAACTCTCAAGGTCATTTCGAATTGCCCCGGACCATAAACTGTCGGAATGTTGAAAAATAGCCGTCCCTATCCGAGACGGATATAGGGCACATCTTTCTTCTCCACTTCGTCCAGCGCCTCTTCGTAGCCGGCATCGGCATAGCGCATGACGCCGAGCGCGGTGTCGTTGGTGAGCGCATGGTCGAGCCGCTCGTCGGCTTCGGCTGTGCCATCGGCAACGACGGTAACGCCGCAGCTCGTCATATAGCCGGCATAGCCGCCGCCGCCGGAGTGGACGACGACGAGGTCGGCCATGGAAGCGCAGAGCATCATCGCGTCGATCAGCGGCCAGTCGGCAATGGCGTCGGAGCCGTCCTTCATTCGCTCGGTCATGATGTTAGGATGCGCCATGGCGCCGGCGTCGAGATGGTCACGCGAGAAGGCGACCGGGCCTTTGAGTTCGCCGCTCGCCACCAGCTCGTTGACCCGGCGTGCGAGGTCCGTGCGTTCGCCGTGCCCGAGCCAGGCGATCCGCGCCGGCAGGCCCTCGAACGGCACATGCTCCCGGGCAAGCCTGATCCAGTTGGTGATGATCTTGTTGTCGGGAAACATTTCGAGCAGCAGATCGTCGATGCGCGCGATATCGCTTTCCTCGCCCGAAAGCGCCATCCAGCGGAAGGGGCCGATGGCGCGGGCGAAGAGAGGCCTGAGATAGGCTTCGGTGAAGATCGGGATATCGAAGGCATTGGTGACGCCGCCTTCCTTCGCCTGGGTGCGGATCAGGTTGCCATTGTCGAAGACCTCAGAGCCTTGTCTCTGGAAATCGAGCATGGCTTTGACATGTTCGACGATCGAGGCGCGGCTTGCGGCCATCAACTGGCCCTGGCCGTCATCGCGCAGATCCTTGACCTGGGCAAGGCTCATGCCCTTCGGCACATAGCCGTAGACCAGATCATGCGCCGAGGTCTGGTCGGTGACGATATCCGGCACGATGCCGCGCCGCGCGATCTCGGGATAGATCTCCGCCGCATTGCCGACGAGACCGACCGAAAGCGCCCGCTTCTCCTTCACCGCCGCGTCGATCATCGCCAGTGCCGAATCGAGGTCCGGCGCAATCTCCTGGAGATAACCGATCTCCTGGCGCTTTTTCGCCCGCTCCGCATCGATGTCGACGCAGAGAATGGCAGCGCCCGCCATGCGGCCGGCCAGCGGCTGCGCGCCGCCCATGCCGCCCAGCCCGGCGGTCAGCACGAAACGGCCGAGGAGGTCGCCGCCGAAGCGGCGTTCGGCGATGCGCATGAAGATCTCGTAGGTGCCCTGGATGACGCCCTGGCTGCCGATATATTGCCAGGCACCGGCCGTCAGCCCGCCCCAGCAGATCAGGCCCTTGCGCTGTAATTCGTAGAAGACTTCCGCCTTCGCCCATTGTCCGACGATGTTGCAATTGGCCATGATCACCAGCGGCGCCTTCGCATGGGTGCGGACGAGGCCGATCGGCTTGCCAGACTGGATCAGCAGCGTCTGATCCTCCTCCATCTCGGTCAGCGCCTTGACGATGCCTTTGTGTGCCGCCCAGTTGCGCGCCGCCTTGCCGAGTGCGGCATAGACAATGAGATTGTCCGGGTCCTCGCCGACGGAGAGCACGTTTTCCAGCAGCCGCAGCAGCGCTTCCTGCCGCCAGCCCTTGGCGCGCAGCACCGGGCCGCCCGGAATGGGGAATTTTGGATGACGTGGATTGGCTTTCGGCATGGAATTCCCTTCCCTGATTATTGTTATTTCGGCGGTAGGCCTTCAACGAAGTCCAGCGCGGCGATCAGCAGCCGCTTGCGCAGCATGTCGTTGCCATAGGCCTCCGGTCCGGCGCGCACCCAGCCTTGCATTTCCCGCTCGCGCGACAGCATTCGTTTGATATCAGGCAGCGCCAGTGCCCAGGCATCTTTGCCCTTGCCAAGGCGCACCAGCATCCCGTCTTCGCGCGCGCCGCAAAGCAGATGGCCATTCAGCAGAAAGCCCCAACCGCCGAACATTGCTTTTTCGCTGAGCCCGGGCCTTTGCCCAAGATCCTCTCTCAGCAGTTCCTCAAGACCAGCGTCGCGGGCCATCTGCGCCTCCTGATTTCAGCCTTTCTTGCCGGCGAGCGCATATTTGGCGATCTCGATCCCCATCGCCTTTTCGACCGAGGGATAGACCGTCGGATCAAGCACACTGGCTGAGAGCGGGATAATGTCCATCGGCACATGCAGGATGAAGACATGCATGCCCTCATGCAGCTGTCCGACACTCAGAGGTTCGCCTTCCGGTGACAGTGTGGTGATGACCGAGGGGAATGTCGCCAGGCGCTTACCATCGCTATCCTCGACGGCCATGTATTCGTTCATCACATGCATGGTCACAGCCTTGTCGCCGCTGCCGACCGTGATGGTGCCGATATCGAAGGCTTCCTTGGTGTAGACGACATCCTTCTTGGCGATGATGCCTTCGGCAAGGATATGCCCGCCGGTCGTCTTGCAGATCGCGTCGATGACGGCGCTGCTGCCCTTCTTTTCGGCGTCGATGATCGCTTCGCCAAGCGCTAGCGCCATGGAGATCCCGCCGAGTGCTGCATGGGTGCGGACATAGGAGGCCCGTAGCGGATTGCGGCAGGAGGCGATGAAGCCGCCGGACTGATCGGAGGCGGCGCGCAGGATCGGAGAGATCTTCGCCGTTGCGCCTTTGACTACCAGCTCGATATAGCGGTTTTCGGCGCGGTTGCCACCAACGGCGGTCTGGATCATCTGTTCGGGCGAACCGGCCATGCCGATCGAGCCCATGTCGCCGGTCGGATGCGCGCGGATATCGCCCACTGCGTCCACGACCTTGGTGCCGAGGATGGCGGAAGGTAGCCAGCCGTTCAGCGTCGAGGACTTGCCATTCTGGCCGATGATCAGGCCTGAAAGCTTTTCGCCAAGCTCATCCTGCAGCAGCTGCACGGCCTTCACGTAATCGATACCCTGCATTTCCCAGGGGGTCGTGGAGGCCGGCGCGCCGATGGCCGCTGCCGTCGCGATCCAGTCGGTATCATTGAGCTCGTCGATTGACACCAGTTCCGGCTTGCCGACATTGACGGCGGCATAGCCCAGCATGCGGCCATGATCGGCCCAGCCACCGCCACCGGCGGCATAAACGGAGCCGCCCTTGACGGCTGCTTCGACATCCTTGGCTACGAGTATGCGTCCCATCCGACTACTCCTGGCTGGTTTTTTGCAGGTTCTTGTCCATGTCGCGCACGGCTTCGAACAGCACGGCGGCACCCATGGCGATATCGTCATTCTCGGCCCATTCGTCGGCGCAATGGCTGCGGCCATCCTTGCAGGGCACGAAGATCATGGCCGCCGGCGCCACCTTGGCAACCCAGGCGGTATCGTGGCCGGCACCGGATGCCATGCGACGGTGCTTGGCTCCGACCGTCTCGCAGGCGCGCTCCAGCGTTTCGAGCAGGCCGGCATCGCCCGGCGTCGGGAAATTGTCGGAGACGCGGACAGGCGGCTTGATGGTCACGCCGTAAGCCGTGGCTATCTTTTGTACCGCGCCGTCGATCCAGGCCAGGAACTGTTCCATGTCCCCCCGGATCTCGGCGCGACCGTCGATCAAAAGCACAACCTTGGACGGCACGACATTGGCGGCGTTCGGCTCGATGCGGAATTCGCCCACCGTGGCCGCGAAATGGCCCGGCGTCTTTGCCTGCTCTGTCGCTTGGCTCCGGATATCGAGCACTAGTTGCGAGGCGGCCACCAGTGCATCGGCGCGCCGGCCCATCGGCGTGGTGCCGGCATGGTCGGCGCGGCCCTCGACAGTGATCTCGATGCGGGTGATGCCGGCAATGGCGGTGACGATGCCGATATCCCTGTTTTCGGCTTCAAGCACCGGTCCTTGCTCGATATGCAGTTCGAGAAAGCCGGCAAGATCGGGACGCTTCTGCGCGAGCAGCGTCGCCGGGTCACCGCCGACCTCGGCAATGCCCTGCGCGAGATTGCGGTCGCCGCTCATGCGCGTCAGCCAAGCCTCCGGCAATTGCCCGGTCATCCCGCGACTGCCGATGCAGGAGACACCGAAGATGCTGACTTCCTCGGCGAGGAAATCGACGATCTCCAGATCGTGATCCAGCTGAATATCCTGATCCTTGAGGGAACGAGCGACTTCCAGCGCCGCGATCGTACCGGCAATGCCGTCGAAGCGGCCGCCATCGGGCACGGTGTCGGAATGCGAGCCGACCAGGATCGTGCCGAGGCCGGGCTTTGCGCCAGCGCGCCGGCCGATCAGATTGCCGGCGGCGTCCATGCGGGTTTCCAGTCCCGCCGCCTTCATCCGTGCGTCGATGTAGGCGCGTCCGTCCAGAAATAGCGGCGAGAAAGCACGGCGGGTCCAGGGGTGATCCGGTTCGGTGATCTTGGCCAGCGCGTCGATATCCTCGGCGATGCGATCGGCGTTGACGGGCAGGTTGCGCTTCGGTTGGTTCATCAGGCAGTCTCTCCAGCGATATTCTGGCCAGCAATAATCTGTCGGGGAAGCGGGCGGACGAATTTGCCGCTGCCCGGCTCGGCCAGCACTTTGTTTTTGTCAGTAATCTGCTTGCCCCTGAGATAGGTGGCGGACACCGTCCAGGGCAGACGGATGCCGTTATAGGGGCTCCAACCGACGATATTGTTGCCGCTCGAGGCGGCGTCATAGACGGTCTCGCGTGGTTCCAGCACGACGATATCGGCATCCTTGCCGGGTGTCAGAGCGCCCTTGATATGGTCGAGACGGAAATGCTTAGCCGGGTTTTCCGCCATCAGCTTCGCCGCCCAGGTGAGCGATATGCCGCGCTCCAGCGCGCCCTTGACGAAGAGCGGCACCATGACTTCCAGCCCCGGCACGCCAGAGGCATTCGCCAGCATGTCCGGATTGGTCTTGCGGTTTTCCGACCAGCTGACATGGTCGGTCGAAACCAGCCAGACATTGCCCTCCGCCACTTTGCGCCACAACGTCTCGACTTCGGCGCGTAGGCGGATCGGCGGATTGATCTTCGCCTTGCCGCCAAGACGCTTCACATCGTTTTCCTCGTCCAGCGTCAGGTAGTGGATGCAGCACTCCACCGTCGCCTCGAAGCCGTCGCGACGGTAGGCGCGAGCAATGTCGTAGCCGCGTCCGAGTGAGCAATGCACCACATGCGCCGGGCAGGCGGTATTGGCGCCGGTCTCGAAGATCGTGTGCATGGCGAGCAGTTCGGTGATCGGCGGACGGGAGAGGCCATGGGCGCGATAATCTGTGATGCCACTGGCCTTCACCTGCTCCATGTAGGCGCGAACTGCCTCGTCATCCTCATTGTGCACGCCCGCCGTCAGTCCGGTCGGTGCGATGGCCGCGAAACAGGCATCGAGCAGGGCAGGCGGGATGCGCGGGAAGCGCTTCGGATCCGTGCCAAAGGTCGAGAACTTGAAGGCTGCAACGCCGGCCTCGACCATCTCGCGAATACGCGCAGGCCCTTCTTCCGGATCGACCGTGCCATAGAGCGCGAAGTCGACGCGGGCCTGCGGCGAAGCATGATCAACCTTCTTCTTCACGGCTGCAGCCGAGCAGACGAGATTGCCCTCGTCATAGGGCATGTCGACAATGGTGGTGACGCCGCCGGCGGCGGCAGAGCGTGTCGACCAGATGAAATCTTCCTGATCTTTCTGGGAGAGCGAATGCACCTGCGCGTCGATAGCGCCGGGCAGGATCAGCGCCTTGCCGAGCAGATGCCGCTCATGCGCTTGTGGGGGCACGCCGATGCCGATCTCGGCGATCTTGCCGTCGCGCACGGCGACATAGCCCTGCTCCACGATGCGGTCCGGCAGAACCACCGTGCCCTGCAGAACGAGATCGAAGTCAGCCATACCCATTCTCTCCGTTCAGATCGTCACTGTATCGCGATAAAGCCGTTCTTCGACCCGTTCCAGCGAACCGAGGGCAAAGAAATCATCATAAGCGAGGATCGGTTGATGGGCGATCATCTCGGACACGAAGGCCTCCGAGGCCAGTTCCTCCTCGATAGCTTCGACCTCGGCTGACAGCGGCCGGTCGACCTCGTAGAAGTCGGCATGTTTGCGCACGACGTCGTAGAGCATGCGGGCAACCCCTTCCGGCCTGTCGCCGAGAATATCGATCGCCTGTGCAGAGAGCAGGGCTTCCAGCGCGGCGAGGCGTTTCAGCGCGCGCATCTGCCGATCGAAGCGTTCGATGACCAACGGCAGGAAGGCGGCCTCGTCCTCCATGCCGCCGGCAACCACCAGCGACTGCGCCGAGACCGGATTGGACATGGACAGCACCCGCGAAAAGATCTCGCCGGCAAGCTTGATGATCGGGCCAAAGCCGGTGGCGATCTTGCCCTCAGGCACAAGATTGACCGGCAGGCCGCGCCGCTGGCCGTTGCCGAGCAGGACACAGTGGTTGAAGGCATTGCGTGCCGCATGCGCCATGCAGATGACGGCGGCCTCGAGCAGGATGGTGACGTCGAGCGGCAGCGAGCCGCCGGAGGTCATGACGCGTCCGTCGACAATGACGGGATTGTCGTCTGAGCGACCGGTTGCCGCCAATATTTTGTGGCCGGCGGTCAGGAGATTCTCGATCACCGCGCCGTAGACCTGGCCGATCATGCGCAGGCTCAACGGGTCCTGTACATGCGTCGTGACCGGCCATGGCCATTCGTCCGAGGCGTTGCAGAGCCATGCGCCGATCAGGGCTTCCCGCGCGGTACCGACATGGCGCACGGCATACCAGGGATCGCGCGATGCGCCGAGCGCACCGGCCGCCATCATGCTGGTTGCCAGCAGCACCCGGATCGAGGAGGCGGCATTGCGGGTGGTTTCGGCAGCGGCCGCGAAGCTCACGGCATTGACGCTGAGCGAGGCCAGGCTGTCGCGCGGTAGCATCTTGACCGGCTCGATGCCGGCTGCGGTAAAGGCATCGGCCGCCTGCATGCGCCGGCCGCGATAGACAGCCTCGCCGACCCCGGTCAGCACCGCACCGATCTGGCCCATCAGGCCGATATCGGCGCAGCCGATCGAGCCGGTGCGGCGCACGACAGGGATGACATCCGTGTGGAGAAGCTGGAGATAGGCGTCGATCAGCCCGGGCGAGCAGCCGACCTTGCCGGTCAGTGCCGTATTGACACGGATGGCCATGGCATTGCGCACGACGGACATGGAAAAGGGTGAGCCGGTGCCGAAGTGATGGGCGCGCACCAGGCCGAGATTGAAGGTGTCGAGGTCTTCCGGCGACCACTCCACATCCTTCATCGCCCCGACGCCGGTGGTCGAACCATAGACGGGCATGCCGGACTGGATGGTGTTTTCGAGAACTTCGCGCGCCGCATGCACCCGCGCCATGCCGCTTTCCGACGCCGAGGGCACAGCGACGCCCGCGCCGATCCGCACCAGATCGCTGAACCCCAGGGGGTGCCCGGTGAGTTCGATGCCGGATTTCTGGCGCTCCATCTTCGCTGGTCTCCTTTTCCGCAAGGCTATGCGAGCATCATCTCTAATGGGATATCCCAAATAGCGAACACCTGTCGCGCCGCGCATGAAAAAGCACACGCAAAACATGCTGCGGCACCGCCGAGGACACATTATAGCTGAAAGCGGGCGTGCAGGATTGACCAATAGGTAGCGCGACCGTTTTCATACCGAAGCATCCGTCCAATCTCAGAAGATCATCAAGATGAAAATTCCGGAACTCGCTTTCACGACAACGAATTGGGATGAGGTTCCCGCGACCAGGCACGAGGGCGAGAGCGGCCATGCACTTTGGCGGACATTGAATATCGGAGACATCCGCATCCGGGTTGTCGAATACACGCCCGGCTATGTCGCCGACCACTGGTGCGATCGCGGTCACGTTATCTACGTGCTCGAGGGAGAATTGATCTCGGAGCTGAAGGACGGGCGAGTCTCGGTCCTGACGAAGGGTACGGGCTATCAGGTGTCCGATTTCGGCGATGCCGCGCATCGTTCGTCAACAAAGACAGGCGCCAAGCTGTTCATCGTCGACTGACGGGGAAGCCTCTCGACGTGAGCCAGATGTGTGCTGCGACCCCGATCCGGGGCCGCTGAAACGGATTAGCTCAGATGCCAGGCCAGATAGAGAAGCGAGAGCGCGATAATCCACAATGCCAGGCGGCCGGACCGGCTGTGCTTGGCCTCCGCCTTGCCGATCGCCTCTGCGGTCTGCGGGTCGAAACGTACGCCGTTTTCGCTCATATGCAGCAGCTCGTGATGGAATTTCTCGGTCTTGGCGGCGATTTCAGGGAGAGCCTCTGCAAGCTTCACGGCTGCTTTTAAACCGTCCTTGAGGTCGGTTACGATGCGCTTGGGTCCGAGATTGGTGCGGATCCAGTCGCCGACGACCGGTTCGGACGCCTTCCACATGTTGAAGCGCGGATTGAGCATGCGCGCCACGCCCTCGACCACGACCATGGTCTTTTGCAGCATGACCAGCTCCGGCCGCGTCTCCATGTCGAAGAGTTGGGTTACTTCAAAGAGCAGTGTCAAGAGCTTGCCCATGGAGATCGTCTCGGCCGGCTGGCCGTGGATCGGCTCGCCGATGGCGCGGATCGCCTGCGCGAAACTCTCGGTATTGTGATGCGCCGGCACGTAGCCGGCCTCGAAATGCACCTCGGCGACGCGGATATAGTCGCGGGTGATGAAGCCGTAGAGGATTTCCGCGAGGAAGCGGCGTTCCTTTTTTCCGAGCCGCCCGACGATGCCCATGTCGACGGCGACGATCATGCCGGTCGCGTCGACGAAGAGATTGCCGGGATGCATGTCGGCATGAAAGAAGCCGTCGCGCAGTGTATGCCGGAGGAAGGACTGGATCAGCGTGTCGGCGAGCGTGTTGAGGTCGTGGCCGGCGGCCTTCAGGCCCTCGACATCGGACATCTTGACGCCGTCGATCCACTCCATGGTGATGACGTCGCGGCCGGTACGTTCCCAATCGACCTTGGGGACGCGGAAGCCCGGATCCTTCTCGGTGTTCTCGGCGATCTCCGAAAGGGCCGCAGCCTCCAGCCGCAGATCCATCTCGACCTTGGTCGTCTGCTCCAGCGTCCGCGTCACCTCGACGGGCCGCAATCGGCGGCTCGATGGCAGGAAACGCTCCTGCAGATGGGCGACGAGATACATCGCCTGGATATCATTGCCGAAGCGCTGGCGAACGCCGGGGCGGATCACCTTGACGGCAACACGCTTGCGGCCCTCTGGTGTCTCGACTTCGGCCGGGTGTACCTGCGCGATGGAGGCAGCCGCAATCGGTTCGCCAAAGCTTACATAAAGCTCGTCGATCGTGCGGCCGAGTGAGCCTTCGATCGATGATTTTGCCGCCGCATGCGGAAAGAACGCCATGCTGTCCTGCAACTGCGACAGGTCGTTGGCCATATCGACACCGACCACATCGGGCCGGGTTGCCAGGAACTGGCCGATCTTCACATAGGAAGGTCCTAGCCGCTCGACGGCCTTGGCGAGCCGGTCGCTGCGTGCCTGGCTCTTGGCGCGCTTGCGGGCAAACATGCCGACAAAGGATTTCGCAAAGCTGATGGATGGCGGCAGGCCTTCCGAAGGAAGCGAGATGACCACGCCTTCGCGCACCAGCACCCAGCCGACCCGCAGAAGGCTGAAATATGCGTTGAAAGCACTCATCGGGTCTCAAAATCTCGCAGGATGGCAACCGAAAGCCGCGTCATATTCTTCGGTATCATGCGTCAGAGCTTCCAGCCGGAGTGCAGGGCGGCAATGCCGCCGGTATAGTTGGTGAAGTTCACGCGCGAAAAGCCGGCTTCGCGGATCATCGTCGCGAAATCTTGCTGGTTCGGGAATTTACGGATCGATTCCACCAGGTACTGATAGGGCTCGGCGTCGCCGGTAATCGCCTTGCCGAATTGCGGAATGGCATTGAAGGACCACGCCTCGTAGACGCGGTCGAGCAACGGCAGGTCGACCTCGGAAAATTCCAGCACGAGCAGCCGGCCGCCACGCTTCAGCACGCGATGGGCTTCCTTCAGCGCCACGTCGATGCGCGGCACATTGCGGATGCCGAAGGCGATCGTATAGGCGTCGAAGGAGTTGGGCTCGAAGGGCAGTTCCTCGGCATTGGCCTCGACGAAGGTGAGGTTGTCGCTAAGCTTCTTCTTCGCTGCGCGCTCAGCGCCGACACCGAGCATCGAGCCATTGATATCGAGCACGGTCGCATGCGCCAGCCGGTTGGAAGCTTCGACGATGCGGAAGGCGATGTCGCCCGTGCCGCCGGCGACATCGAGGACCTTATAGCCCTGATCCTTGCGCGGATTGAGCGACGAGATCATTGCATCCTTCCAGACCCGGTGGAGGCCCATGGACATGACGTCGTTCATGATGTCGTAGCGTTTGGCAACCTTGTGGAACACCTCGTTGACGAGGCCCTGCTTCTCGCCATCGGCGACCTCGCGGAAGCCATAGGACGTTTCCATGCCGCCATCGGCGGAGATGCGGCTTTCTGCCATCAGCTCAACTCCGTTACACTACAGCGCCGCACGTCGCATGTGACGCGCAAAGGTCGCTGTAGCACTTTAAATCTGCTGCATAATTTTATCCTCAAATCGATTCCGATTTAAGGAATTATGCAGTAATCCGCGGCGGACCATGGCGAAATGGCGTTTGCCACGCTATCTCATCAGCCAGGTCACCGGCCGCAATGCCCTTGGGCTATAGCCCAGATCATAAGCGGTTGAAACATAAAGATGGATAGAGATGCCGGAATTACCAGAGGTCGAAACCGTCAGGCGCGGGCTTGCTCCGTCCATGGAAGGGGCGGTACTCGCTGCGCTGGAACTGCGGCGCAACGACTTGCGTTTTCCTTTTCCTGCCGAGTTCTCGCGCCTCGTCTCCGGCCAGCGGCATCACGTCGCTGTCGCGCCGCGCGAAATATCTGCTGATTGATCTCGATGATGGCATGACGATCATTGCGCATCTCGGCATGTCCGGCTCCTTTCGCGTCGAAAGCGGCGCGGTTGCCGAGACGCCGGGTGAGTTCCACCATCCTCGCTCCAAGGACGAGAAGCACGATCACGTCGTCTTTCACCTGACGGGCGCCAGCGGACCCGCGCGGGTCATCTATAACGATCCCCGCCGCTTCGGCTTTATGGATCTTGCCAGGCGTGCGGATCTTGCCAGCCACCCGTCCTTCCGCGATCTCGGCCCGGAGCCGACCGGCAATACATTGAGTGCCGACTATCTGGCCGAGCGTTTCTCGGGCAAGGCGCAGCCGCTAAAGAGCGCGCTACTCGACCAGAAGAACATCGCCGGTCTCGGCAATATATATGTGTGCGAGGCGCTATGGCGCTCGCATCTGTCGCCAGTGCGCCCCGCAGGCAGTTTGGTTACCAAGGCTGGCACCCCGAGCGAGGATTTGCTCCGGTTGGTCGAGGCGATCCGCGAGGTCATCGCCGATGCGATCGCGGCCGGCGGCTCGTCCTTGCGCGACCATATCCAGACGGATGGTTCACTTGGATATTTCCAGCATTCCTTTTCCGTCTACGACCGCGAAGCCCAGCCTTGCGGCACGCCCGGCTGCGGCGGTACGGTCACCCGCATCGTCCAGGCGGGGCGCTCTTCTTTCTATTGCGCCTCCTGCCAGAACTGACTGACCAGAACTGACTGAACGGAGGAGAGAAACATGGCCTGTGAAACCCTGATCGTCGAAACGCATGGAGCAGTTGGACTTATCCGGCTGAACCGGCCCCAGGCGCTGAACGCGCTGAATTCGACCGTATTGGCCGAGTTGAGGCAGGCCTATTCTGCCTTTCACGCCGATGACGCCATCGGCGCGATCGTGCTCACCGGCTCGGAAAAGGCCTTTGCCGCCGGCGCCGACATCAAGGAGATGCAGCCGCTCGACTTCGCCGATGTCTACATGGGCGATTTCATCGGCGGCTGGGACGAGATTGCAAGAGCGCGCAAGCCTGTCATCGCTGCTGTCAGCGGCTTCGCACTCGGCGGCGGCTGCGAACTCGCCATGATGTGCGACTTCATCATTGCTGCCGATACGGCCAAATTCGGCCAGCCGGAGATCACGCTCGGCGTCATCCCTGGCATGGGTGGCTCCCAGCGTCTGACACGCGCCGTCGGCAAGGCCAAGGCCATGGACATGGTTCTGACCGGGCGGATGATGGATGCGGCCGAGGCGGAGCGCTCTGGCCTGGTGTCCCGCATCGTACCGGCCGACAAGCTGGTCGACGAGGCGCTCGCCACTGCTGCCAAGATCGCCTCGCTGTCGCGTCCCTCGGTGCTGATGGCCAAGGAGGCCGTCAACCGGGCGCTGGAGACAACGCTGGAAGAGGGGCTGCGCTTCGAGCGCCGGCTGTTCCACAGCCTGTTTGCCACCGAGGATCAGAAGGAAGGCATGGCGGCTTTCATCGAGAAGCGCAAACCCGTCTTCAAGAACAGGTGAAGGCGAGAATCCGGAATTGCGCGGGTTCCGCAAGAATCCGCGTTGACGTCGTCGCGCATTCCGGCTATATGCCCGCCACAGTTTGGAAAGCCGATCTGGTTTTCCGCAATTGCTCCCGCATTGCTGGATGAGGTGGCCGCAGGGCCCGCGCTGCACTGACGGAGTTATGTTCGAATTCTAAGAGAGGCATACATGGCCAATACCAGCTCGGCGAAAAAAGCGACCCGCAAGATCGCCCGCCGCACCGAAGTCAACAAGGCTCGTCGCTCGCGCGTTCGCACTTTCGTGCGCCAGCTCGAAGAAGCAATCGCATCGGGTGACGCCACCCTGGCGAAGGCAGCTTTCCTCGCAGCGCAGCCGGAACTGGCTCGCGCAGCCACCAAGGGCGTCATGCACGCCAACACCGCTTCCCGCAAGGTTTCGCGTCTCGCGAAGCGTGTGAAGGCGCTTTCGGCTCCCGCCGCGTAATATTTCGTTAAAGATTCAGTCGTTAGACTTAAGCCCGGCCCTCGCGCCGGGCTTTTTGGATTCTGCCAAAAACGCTCCGTATCGTTAAAATGTAGCCGACTGACCATGTCAATGACGTGACAGAAATATACATTTAAAAACAGTCTGTTACGGCAGGTTGTCTCGACTCCGGGTGATCCGCGCGATACGTTGCCGGCTCATGAGTGAGTCAAGGGATTTTTTATTTTTCTTGTTTTTAAACCCCAGGGAATCGCGCTGAACTGGAATCTCCTTGATTCAAAAGCGATTCTTTTTTGACGGGCTTGTGACAGTCAAAAACGGCCTCCCGAGTCAATGGCCGCCTCTTAATTTTGTGTAAAATTCATCGTTGATATCCTCCTACGATCCTGCCTAAATGGCTTTCAACAAGGGGCGCGGACATCACCTTCAACGGCTTCGGCGAACACTGCCACTAAAGGCGGCGTGGGTGGTTTTTGTCTCTTGTGACGGAGCGGTTCAGCTTCGTTTTTTCAAACAGTTGACGAGTTGAGACCGTGAGCGGCAACGCTGGCGGAACGAAGAAGCTTGTCTGCCCTATGCAGTCTAAGTCCCAAGCGTGACTGTAGGGGAGGGGAGAAAAATTGACAGCCGTTTTGGCGCAGCCGGTCGGAATACGAGGACCGCACGACTGCTCCAGATAAAGATGTCAGGGCGGAAGCTGCTCAAGCAGCCGTTTTCGCCAAGGCATTTGCGTCAGGTCCGTTTGGCTGGACCCGGCTGATGAACCGGCATACGGGGAGGCTCAAAACAACGAGCGTAACCGCTATGCCATGGCGTAGACCAAGGGCGGGCGGAATTTCCGCCCCATAAAAAGAAACTGTGGAAGGCGGCATTATGCAAATAAATACGAGGACGACGGGTGCGTTGGTGAATGGGGACAATGCACCGCAGGCGTTCAGTGCGGTTTGCCTTGAAGCGGGAGAAAAAGGGGAGATGCAGCATAACGTATTGTTCGAGCGTGTCAGTGCACGCTTGAAGGCTCAGGTCGGTCCGGATGTTTATGCCAGTTGGTTTGCACGGCTTAAGCTGCATTCGGTATCGAAGAGCGTCGTTAGGCTGACTGTTCCGACAACATTTCTGAAGTCCTGGATCAACAATCGTTATCTTGACCTCATCACCAGCCTATTCCAGGTGGAAGATGCCGAAGTCCTGAAGGTTGAAATTCTGGTTCGTACCGCGACCCGCCACGCTGCAAAGCCTAGCGCGGATGTGCAGGTCGTCGTTCCCGACTCGACCGCCGTGGCGCCGATCCGTCGCACGACGGCCCAGCCTGCCGGTCATATCATGGCCCAAGCCGTGAGCGCGGCTGCCGCTGCCCGGCCGGCGACGATGGGCTCGCCGCTGTTCGGTTCGCCGCTGGATTCCCGTTTTACTTTCGATACCTATGTCGAAGGCAGCTCGAACCGGGTAAGCCTTGCCGCCGCCAAGACCATCGCTGAAGCCGGCTCCGGCGCTGTGCGGTTCAATCCGCTCTTCGTTCACTCGACGGTCGGTCTCGGCAAGACGCATCTCCTGCAGGCGATCGCCAATGCCGCCGTGCAGAACCCGCGCAATCTGCGTGTTGTCTATCTGACCGCGGAATATTTCATGTGGCGCTTCGCCACCGCCATTCGCGACAATGATGCGCTGACGCTGAAGGATTCGCTGCGCAACATCGACCTTCTGATCATCGATGACATGCAGTTCCTGCAGGGCAAGATGATCCAGCACGAGTTCTGCCATCTGCTCAACATGCTGCTCGACAGCGCCAAGCAGGTCGTCGTTGCCGCCGACCGTGCGCCTTGGGAGCTGGAATCGCTCGATCCGCGCGTTCGCTCGCGTCTTCAGGGCGGTGTCGCCATCGAAGTCGAGGCGCCGGACTACGAGATGCGTCTTGAAATCCTCAAGCGCCGGCTGGAGGCTGCTCGCCTGGAAGATCCGTCATTGGAAATCCCAGCCGAACTCCTCTCGCATGTCGCCCGCAACGTCACGGCAAGCGGTCGTGAGCTGGAAGGCGCGTTCAACCAGCTGATCTTCCGCCGCTCTTTCGAGCCGAACCTGACGGTCGAGCGTGTCGACGAGCTGCTGGCCCATCTGGTCGGCTCCGGCGAGCCGCGTCGCGTCCGCATCGAGGACATCCAGCGCATCGTCGCGCGTCACTACAACGTCTCGCGCCAGGAGCTGGTCTCCAATCGCCGTACCCGCGTCATCGTCAAGCCGCGCCAGATCGCCATGTATCTGGCAAAGACCCTGACGCCGCGCTCCTTCCCGGAGATCGGCCGTCGTTTCGGCGGTCGTGACCACACGACGGTTCTGCATGCGGTGCGCAAGATCGAGGAGCTGATTTCGGGCGATACCAAGCTGTCGCATGAGATCGAGCTGCTGAAGCGCCTGATCAACGAATAGGCCACGGCACTCTGTATTTTATCAACGGCCGGCTTCATCGCCGGCCGTTTTCATTTGCGCGGCCTTTATTCTATAAATATCTGAAATACTGAGTCGGACGCCCGGCTTCCGGCGGCCGACGGCGCCGACGGGAGGGTATCGATGGGCTTTGACAGAATTGCCGTTCTCGGTCTCGGTAAGGTCGGCCGGCTTGCCGCTACGTTGCTGCAGGAAAGTGGCTTCGCCGTTACCGGCGTCGATGCGCGTCTGCCTGCGGAAACTCTGCCCTTTACCTGCGAAACGGGTGATGTGTCCGATCCGACATTGATCGGCAATCTCTTTTCCCGTGTCGATGCGGTGCTCTCTTGTCTGCCGTTTCATCTGAACGCCGCGCTGGCGCAGCTGGCCCATGGCGCCGGCATCCATTATTTCGACCTGACAGAGGATGTGCCGACCACAAACGGCATTATCGAACTCGCCAAGAGCGCCCGCGCCTGATGGCACCGCAATGCGGCCTGGCACCTGGTTTCGTCGGTATAGTCGGCGCGAGTCTCGCCGATGGCTTTGATCGCTGCCGCTCGATCCGGATGCGCGTCGGCGCGCTTCCCCAGAATCCGACGGGATTGTTGGGCTATGCCTTCAACTGGTCGCCGGAGGGCGTGGTCAACGAATATCTGAACGATTGCGAGGTCATCGAAGGCGGCGTGCGCAAGCTGGTCTCGCCGATGGAGTGGCACGAGACGCTTTATGTCAACGGCGTCAAGCTCGAAGCCTTCACCACCTCGGGCGGTCTTGGAACCATGTGCGCCACCATGCTCGGCCGCGTGGAAAATCTCGATTACAAGACCATGCGCTATCCCGGCCACATGGAGTTGATGAATTTCTTCTTCCACGAGCTGCTGATGCGCGATCGCCGCAAGCTTGCCGGCGAGATCCTGACCGAAGCGAAGCCGCCCGTTGAGGACGATGTCGTCTATGTCCATGTCTCGGCGGAAGGCACGATCAATGGCAATCTGCGCCGCAAGGAGTTCGTTCGCGCCTATTATCCGATCGAGATTGCCGGCGAGAGCCGCACCGCCATTTCCTGGACCACCTCGGCCTCCGTCGTCGCGGTCATCGAATTGGTGCGCGCTGGCCGGCTGCCCTCGACCGGCTTCCTGCATCAGGAGCATATTCCGCTCGACACTTTTCTGGAAACGCGAACCGGCAGTCTGTTCAAGGGCGGCGCCACCCATCACGGGTGATGCGCCTATACGGGCGTCGTCGTGTGCGAAACCTCGGAAAACAGCCAGGCGCGGAAAGCGGCGATCGCCGGCCGCTCCAATGCCATTGGCGGATAGACCAGATGATAGGCAAGCGTGCTGGCAAGCCCGGTCGGGAAGGGCGCGACAAGCGTGCCGCCGGCCAGTTCCTGCTCGATGAAGGAGCGCCGCATCAATGCGATGCCAAGTCCGGCCCTCATCGCGTGGTACGCGCCTATGCCGTCAGTGAAGATAGGCCCCCGCGTGGCATCGACCCTGGTCGCACCCGCCGCCTCCAGCCAGAGCTGCCAGTCACGCCGATAGACGTCGTGGATCAAGGTCAGGCCGGCCAAAGCATTGGCCGCGGGTGACGGGCCAAGGGTGGCGGCGATCTCGGGCGTACACACCGGCACATATTGGTCGTCGAGCAGCCGCTCACTCGCCAGTCCCTCGTAGCCGCCGAGGCCGTGGCGAATGGCAATATCGATGCCGTCGCGCTGGAAGTCCATCATCCGGTGCGAGGCGCTGATGCGCAGATCGATGTCGGGATGCGCCTGTTCAAACCGCAGGAGCCGCGGCACCAGCCAATACGTAGCGAAACCGGCGGTGCAGGTGACCGTCAGCACCGTGTCGCGTGCCCGCATGGTCAGCGCCGCCGTGGCCTCGCGCACCAGACGGAAGGCCGTGCGCAGCGTCGCGAAATAATCGGCGCCCTCGGCCGTCAATGCCAGGCTGCGCGCGCGGCGCTCGAAAAGCCGGACCCCGAGCGCGGTCTCGAGATCGCGCACCTGCAGGCTGACGGCGCCGGGTGTAACATGCAGCTCCCTGGCGGCGAGCGTCATGCTCAGATGTCGGGCCGAAGCTTCGAAGGCGCGTAGCGCCGAAAGGGAGGGCAGTTGATCCATGACGGTTGAGTTCAGCTAAACTATTGAGTGAGAAAGACTCGCTTGCAAGAGCGCTCTGATCGCGAGATAGTTCCATGAATTTCGAGAGTTGGCAAGAAAAGACACGCAAGCCACAATCGAGAATAACTCAATAGCCTTATGACGGGAGAAATGTCATGGTACAGAAATCGATGGGCGCGGCCGAGTGGGGCATGCTGCTGGGATTGTCGGTCCTCTGGGGCGGCTCGTTTCTGTTCAACGGAATTCTGGTGCGTGAACTGCCGCCCTTCACCATCGTCACCGCCCGCGTCGCATTGGCGGCGATCGCCCTGCATGTCATTGTCCGGATGACCGGGCAGGCCATGCCGCGCGACCGTCAGGCCTGGGCCGCCTTCTTCGGCATGGGGTTCCTCAACAATGTCATTCCCTTCCTGCTGATCGTCTGGGGACAGACGCATATCGCCAGCGGTCTCGCCTCGATCCTCAACGCCACGACGCCGCTCTTTGCGGTCGTGGTGGCGCATTTCCTGACGGCGGATGAGAAAATGACCGGCAATCGCCTGATCGGCGTCATCGTCGGTTTTGCCGGCGTGGCACTGATGATCGGCCCGTCCGTGCTGAGCAGCCTCGGCTCGAACGTGCTGGCGCAGCTTGCCGTGCTGGGCGCCGCCTTCTCCTATTCGCTGGCCGGCATTTTCGGCCGTCGCTTCCGCCGCATGGGTCTGGCGCCGATCATCCCCGCGGCCGGGCAGGTGACGGCTTCGACCGTCCTGCTGCTGCCGGTCGCTCTCTTCGTCGATCATCCGTGGACGCTGGGGATACCTTCAAGCGAGGCCTGGATGGCGCTCACCGGCCTGGCGATCCTCTCGACCGCGATCGCCTATGTCCTGTTCTTCCGCATCCTGGCGACGGCAGGGGCCACCAACCTGATGCTGGTTACCTTCCTCATCCCCGTCAGCGCCATTCTGCTCGGCGCGCTGTTTCTTGGCGAGCAATTGCAGCTGAAGCATTTTATCGGCATGGCGATGATCGCCGTCGGCCTAGCGGCGATCGATGGGCGGTTACTTACCCTCGCCTTGAGGGGGGAGGGTCGGCACGTAGTGCCGGGGTGGGGTGAATGCGGCAAGCGCTGAGGCATCAATCTTGTCCCCAGGGATCACCCCCACCCGCCACCTTGCGGCGACCTCCCCCTCAAGGGGGAGGTGATTAACGCGCGAGATCAGCAACCACCGAATCGAGGATGAGCATCCCCGCCGGTGTGCAGCGCAGACGGGAATTGCCAAGGCGCTCGATGAAGCCGTGTTCCAGCAGGAACTGCTCGCGCGCCTGATCGGGCTCCCGGCCGGAAAGCTGCTGCCAGCGGACGAGATCGATACCCTCTTTCAGGCGCAGGCCCATCAGCAGCAATTCGTCGGCCTGTTCGTCGTCGCCGAGCATTTCCTGATCGGCTATGCCGTGGCCATCGCGCTCGACCAGTTCCAGCCAGGCCTCCGGCTTGCTCTCGGTGGCGGTCGCGAGTTTCTTCGGGCCGAGGGTCAGGCGGCCATGGGCGCCCGGACCGATGCCGGCATAGTCGCCATAGCGCCAATAGGTGAGGTTGTGGCGGCTCTCCGCGCCTGGGCGGGCGTGGTTGGAGACTTCGTAGGCCGGCATGCCCTCGCGCTCGGTGATCTCCTGTGTCGCCTCGTAGAGCAGCGCCGACTGGTCGCCATCCGGCACGATTAGCTTGCCTGCCTTGTGCAGGCCGAAGAAGGGCGTGCCTTCCTCGATGGTGAGCTGATAGAGCGAGAGATGATCGACGGCATAGGAGATCGCCTCCTTCAGCTCGCGCTCCCATTCCTCGACGGTCTGGTTCGGCCGGGCGTAGATGAGGTCGAAGGACATACGCGGGAAGATGTCGCGCGCCAGCTTGATTGCCTTCAGCGCGTCGGCGACATCGTGCAGACGGCCTAAGAATTTCAGATCGCGGTCGTTCAGCGCCTGCACGCCCATGGACACGCGGTTGACGCCGGCGGCGCGATAGCCGCGGAAACGCTCGGCCTCGACACTGGAGGGATTGGCCTCCATGGTGATCTCGATACCATCCGGCACATGCCAATGCTTGGCGATACCATCGAGAACGGCAGCGACCGTCTCGGGCTTCATCAGCGATGGCGTGCCGCCGCCGAGAAAAATGCTGGTCACCGTCTTCGGGCCGCCGATCGTCCGCATCGATGCCATCTCTTTTAGGAAGGCGGCGACGAAACGTTCCTGATCGACCGGCTGATGACGGACATGGCTGTTGAAATCGCAATAGGGGCATTTGGCCGCGCAGAAGGGCCAATGCACATAGACGCCGAAGCCGGGTTCACCGGTATCGGGCAGCAATTGCGCCTCACGCGTCATGTCTTGCGGTTCCATGATGTCCACAGGCTTAAGCTTACGCCTCCAGACAGGTTTCGACAAAAAGCTTGAAGGCCCGGGCACGGTGCGAGAGCGCCTGCGCTTCGCCGGGCTTCCAGCCATGCTTCTCTTCGGCGCTCATCTCGCCGAAGGTCGTCTCGTAACCCTTGGGCTGGAAGATCGGATCGTAGCCGAAGCCCTGTGAGCCGCGCGGCGGCCAGGCAACAATGCCCTCGACCTCGCCGCGGAAAAGCTCGGTATGTCCGTCCGGCCAGGCAAGGCAAAGCACGCTGACGAAGTGCGCGGTGCGGCTTTCCGGCGAGGTGGCTCCAGCTTTTTCCAGCGCGGTCTCGACCTTCTGCATCGCCATCACGAAATCGCGGGTGCCGTCAGCTGTCTCCGCCCAGTTTGCCGTATAGACGCCGGGATCGCCGCCAAGCGCGTCGATCACCAGGCCGGAATCGTCTGACAATGCCGGCAGGCCGGAGGCATTGGCCGAGGCCAGCGCCTTGATCGTCGCATTTTCCTCGAATGTCGTGCCGGTCTCGTCCGGCTCGATGAAATTGAGATCGGCGGCCGATGTGGCGGTGAAGCCGAACGGGCCGATCAGATCCTGGATTTCACGGATCTTGCCGGCATTATGGCTGGCGACGACGATGGTCTTGGTATCGAGCTTGCGCATATCCTGTCCTGTCAGATGCCCCAGATCCGGGGTTCGGCGCATTCCAGGCTGTTGCCGGCCGGATCGCGGAAGTAAATCGAGCGGCCGCCGTTCGGCCAGTGGAAATCGGATTCAATAGTGACGCCGGCGGCCTTCAGTCTCTCCGCCATCGTCTCGATATTGTCACCGCTGAGCCGAAAGCAGACGTGACCATGGCCCTTTGTGCCGTGCGGTGGCACGGGCAGAGCGTCCGGTTCCGGCGGCGTCACCGTCTCGACCGGGTTGAAGATCAACAGTACACCCGGCCCGCAACGATAGAACACATGGCGATTGCCCCCGCGCGAGATCTTCTCAAGCCCGAGTATGCCGCCATAAAAGGCTTCGGCGGCATCGAGATCATCGGCATAGAGTGCGGTTTCGAGAATGCCTTCCGGCGATGGGTTCATCGGTTGACCGCCTCTTTCGTCAGGCAATCGTCTGCTTCTGCAGTTCCACCAGCTCGGCGATACCGTTCTTGGCGAGATGCATCAGCGTGGTGAATTCCTCTTCGCTGAAGGGCGTGCCTTCCGCCGTGCCCTGGATCTCGACGATGCCGCCCTTGCCGGTCATGACGAAGTTGGCGTCCGTCTCGGCGGATGAATCCTCGAGGTAGTCAAGGTCGATCACCGGCTGGCTGGCGAAGATGCCGCAGGAGATGGCGGCGATATGATCCTTGAGGACCCGATCGACCTTGATCATGTTGCGGCTCTCCATCCACTTCAGGCAGTCGTAGAGCGCGATCCAGGCACCGGTAATCGAGGCCGTGCGCGTGCCGCCATCGGCCTGGATGACGTCGCAGTCGATGGTGATCTGGCGTTCGCCGAGCTCCTTCAGGTCAACAACGGCGCGCAGCGACCGGCCGATGAGGCGCTGGATTTCCTGCGTGCGGCCGCCCTGCTTGCCAGTAGCGGCTTCGCGCTTCATGCGCTCGCCGGTGGCGCGCGGCAGCATGCCGTATTCGGCCGTGACCCAACCCTTGCCGCTGTTGCGCAGCCATGGCGGAGTCTTTTCTTCCAGGCTTGCCGTGCAGAGCACATGCGTATCGCCGAACTTGACCAGGCACGAGCCTTCCGCATGCTTGGAAAAATTACGCTCGAACGATACCTTGCGCATCTGGTCGGTTTTTCTGCCTGAAGGCCGCATTCTACTCTCCTGAACGTTTATCGACCGCTTCTACGATCCACCGGCGGCTTTTGCAAAGGAAAAGCAGGCTGGAAGGCCCTGATATGGCGGGGTTGGCATTTTTCCCTTTTGCCAATGCTAACTGAATGATTATATTTTAACTGAGGTTCAACAGAAGGGGTTTGGCAGCGAAATGGGATTCACGACATCGTCGGTTACGGATGCCATTGCAGCGCTGGACGAACGCTCGAAAGAAATCTTCCGCCGCATCGTCGAAGGCTATCTCGAGAATGGCGAGCCGCTCGGCTCGCGCAGCCTCTCGCGCCTGCTGCCGATGTCGCTGTCGCCGGCCTCGGTGCGCAACGTCATGAGCGATCTGGAAGAGCTCGGCCTGATCTATTCGCCGCATATCAGCGCCGGCCGTCTGCCGACGCAGGTGGGCCTGCGTTTTTTCGTCGATGCCTTCATGCAGGTCGGTGATCTCTCGGCGGAAGACCGCGCCACGATCGACCGGCAGGTGCGTGGCAGCAATCGTGACCAGCCGATGGAATCGGTCATGACCGAGGCCAGCCGCATGCTCTCGGGCATTTCGCGCGGCGCCGGGCTGGTGATCACCTCGAAGAACGATCCGGTGTTGAAGCATGTCGAATTCATCCGCCTGGAGCCGACCAAGGCGCTTGCCGTACTCGTCGGTGATCACGACCAGGTGGAAAACCGCATCATCGAGCTGCCGGCCGGCATCACCTCGTCGCAGTTGACGGAAGCCGCGAATTTCCTCAACGCGCACATGACCGGCCAGACCCTGCCGGATCTGCGCCGTCAGTTGCTGACATTGAAGGAGAGCGTGCGCCACGAACTGGATACGCTATCGCGGGAGCTGGTCGAGCGCGGCATTGCGGTGTGGTCCGGTGGCGAGGATGAGGGCAAGCCGACGCAACTGATCGTGCGCGGCCACGCCAATCTGCTGACCGAAATCGGTGGCGCCGAGGATCTCGACCGGCTGCGCCTGTTGTTCGACGATCTCGAAAAGAAGGACAGCCTGATCGAGATCCTGAATCTCGCCGAAAGCGGTCCCGGCGTGCGCATCTTCATTGGCTCGGAAAACAAGCTTTTCTCGCTCTCCGGCTCGTCGCTGATCGTCGCGCCCTATCGCGATGACGATGATCGCATCATTGGCGCCGTCGGCGTCATCGGTCCCACGCGGCTGAACTATGCCCGCATCGTGCCGATGGTGGACTATACCGCCCAGCTGATTTCCAGGATGTCGCGGCCCGGGCTTTGACGGAAAGCGCTTCATTGGAAAGACAAGTTCCCATTCAACGGCTTCCGCCAGCCCCGGATCATGCCATGAGCCCGCGGTATTCGCCCAACAGTGGCCAGAATGCCGAGAATCGGCTGTTCTTCGCGACTAAGCCTTGATTTTTTCCGGCCAAACCTCGATATCGGGCACATTCAAAAGACAAACAATTCGGAGACCGTCATGACCGACGAAACAACGAAAACCGGACCTGACGCTACGGCGACCGACAATCTCGCGGGCTTTGCACAGGACACTGTGGAAACCGTGGAGACGGAAGAGCCCTCGCAGCCGGATCCGGTCGAGCTGCTGAAGGCCGAAAATAGCGATCTGCGCGACCGCTATCTGCGTCTTGCCGCCGACATGGACAATCTGCGTCGTCGCACCGAGCGCGAAGTTAAGGACGCCAAGTCCTATTCGGTCGCCGGCTTTGCCCGCGACATGCTTGCTGTATCGGACAATCTGCGCCGCACGCTGGACGCCATTCCGGCGGAACTCCGCGACGATGCCGGCCTGAAGACGCTGATCGAAGGCGTTGATATGACCGAGCGTTCCATGCTGTCGGCGCTGGAGCGCCATGGCGTGCGCCAGATCGAGCCGGTCGGCCAGAAGTTTGATCCTAACTTCCATCAGGCAATGTTCGAAGTGCCGAACCCTGAGGTGCCGAACAACACGGTCGTGCAAGTGGTGCAGGCCGGCTTCGTCATCGGAGAGCGCGTTCTGCGCCCCGCCATGGTCGGCGTCGCCAAGGGCGGCCCGAAGGTCACGGAGATTTCCGAGCTGGGCGCCAACAGCCCATTCGACGAAAAAGACGCCTGAGCCTCAAAAGGCATATCCAAAAGTAAGGGCCGGATGATGGAACATCATCCGGCCCTTACTTTTTCAGCGTCTCGAAATTAATTGATGTCCGTCAGGCCGCGTTAGATGCCTGTTCCTCGTTGAGGAAAGAGTAGATCGCCGAGGAGGAATCCGTGGCGCGCAGCTTGGCGACCAGATCCTGGTCGCGCAGCACGCGCGCGATGCGCGACAGCGCCTTGAGATGGTCGGCGCCGGCACCCTCGGGGGCGAGCAGCAGGAATACGAGGTCAACGGGCTGGTCGTCCAGCGCCTCGAAATCCACGGACTGTTCCAGGCGCGCGAAAATACCAATGATGGACTTGATGCTGTTGAGCTTACCGTGCGGAATGGCAATGCCATTGCCGACGCCGGTGGAGCCCAGGCGTTCGCGCTGCAGCACGACGTCGAAGATTTCGCGTTCGGGCAGTCCGGTCAACTTGGAGGCCTTGGCTGCCAGTTCCTGAAGCAGTTGTTTCTTGGAATTTGCCCTCAAGGCGGGGATGATCGCATCTTGGTGCAGCAAATCTGCCAATGCCATTCTCTTTATCCTTCGTGTCGCCGAGATCCGATGACGGAGGAGCGGCGGCCGGCTGACATGGTGCAGGGCCGCCACTCATCTTCTTTTCTCAGCTTTTGATATTGGCTGCGTCTATCCAGCCAATGTTGCCGTCCTGACGACGGTAAACGATGTTCAAGTGGTCCTTGCCGGGGCTGCGGAAGAGCAGCAGCGGCTCATCGGTCATATCGAGCGCCATCACGGCGGTCGCGACCGACATAGTCTTCAGTTGTTTCGTGCTTTCGGCAACGATCGCCGGCGCGAAATCGGCTGCCATTTCCTCGTCGTCGTCCGACATACCGTCCATGACGGTATAGGCGACTTCGATATGCCCGTTCGCATGGCTCGCGGCCTGGTGATCTTTCAGTTTGCGCTTGTAGCGGCGCAGGCGCTTTTCGATACGTGCGGACGCCGCGTCAAACGCCAATTGCGGATCCATCGCCTCGCCGGCGGCATGCAGAACGACGCCACTGTCGAGATGAAGCTTGCAATCGGCTGAGAAGCGGGAACTGGATTTCTGTACCGTCACTTGGCCTGAATACCCCCCGTCGAAGTATTTTGTCACGGCCATACCGATCTGGTCCTCAATCCGCTGACGGAAGGTTTCACCAATTTCCATATGTTTACCGGAGACACGCACACTCATGGAGTTTCCCTTCTTGTCGTGGTTATTGCGCGTACCAGTTTACGCCAAGCCTCAAGCTCATCCAAGCACTTCACGCGCTCAAAGACAAATTGCGTTTATGCGGGGCCTTTGGGATGATGGGGATAAGTTCATGGTCGTGCCGTCGTCCTGCACCGATTGCGGCGGGCTTCTAGCCCCGCCACATTGGAAAGTCAACTGCGTCTTAACGGTCCATTAGGAAGTCTGCAGTCTGAGGTTGAATTTCGGCGATCGTTAAAAATTGGCGACCTTCGCAATCGCTCGCTTCTCCCGGCGGCGTTGCACGGATGAAGGGATGTTCATCGCTTCGCGGTATTTTGCAACCGTACGGCGAGCCAGCTCTATACCGCCCTTCTTCAGCGTATCGACGATATCGTCGTCGGAAAGCACGGTCTCGGGGCTTTCATGCGAGATCAGCAGCCGGATCTTGTGTCGTACCGCCTCGGCGGAATGGCTGTCGCCGCCCTCTACGGCGCTGATCGAGACCGTGAAGAAATATTTCAGCTCGAACAGACCGCGCGGCGTCAGCATGTATTTGTTCGAGGTCACGCGGCTGACGGTCGATTCGTGCATCTTGATGGCGTCCGCAACGGTCTTCAGATTAAGCGGCCGCAGATGATCGACGCCGTGGATCAGGAAAGCGTCCTGTTGCCGGACAATCTCGCTTGCTACCTTCATGATCGTCTTGGCGCGCTGATCGAGGCTGCGCGTCAGCCAATTGGCATTCTGCAGACATTCCGACAGGAAGGCGTGGTCCTGGCTCGTCTTGGTGACGGAGGCGAAATAGGACTGGTTGACGAGAACGCGCGGCAGCGTGTCGGGATTGAGTTCCACCAGCCAGCTGCCGTCGGAGGCGGCGCGCACGACGATATCGGGCGTGATCGCCTCGGATATGCCGGCTTCGAAGCCGCTGCCGGGCTTCGGGTTCAACTGGCGGATCTCGCCCATCATATCGAGCAGGTCTTCTTCGTCGACGCCGCAGAGACGCTTCAGTGTCGCGAAATCGCGGCGGGCGAGAAGTTCGAGGTTCTGGATCAGCCGCTCCATGGCCGGATCGAAACGATCCCTCTGACGGAGCTGGATCGCCAGGCACTCGCTGAGGGAGCGGGCGAAGACGCCCGGAGGGTCGAGCTCCTGCAATACGCCAAGGACGCGTTCGACATCGGCAAGGGTCGTGCCGAGGCGGTCTGCGGTTTCATGCAAGTCAACCTGCAGATAGCCGCAATCATCGAGCTGATCGACAAAATGCTGGGCAATCAGCCGATCGGCCATGACGGGCAGGGAAAAGGGGATCTGTTCGTTGAGGTGGTCGCGCAGCGAAACCTGGCCAGCGACGAAATCGTCAAGATCATAGCTTTCGCCGGCCTCGCCGCCAGGCATGGATTTCCACTGGCTCAGAAGCTCGGGCGCATCGGCACGCTGTGGGGCGGCATCGTCGACACTACTGAAATTGGTGTCGAGCTCATCGTTCAGCCGGTCCGCATGGCCGGTATTCTCGCTCTCGTACCAGTCGCTCTTCAGGTCGCCGCTATTGCGGTCGGAACTATCGTCGCCACGGTTTTCGTCCGTGGCATCGTAACGTTCATCCTTGGCTTCGCGCTCGTTGCTGTTGCCTATATCCTCGTCATTTGGCGTAAATTCGAGCAGTGGATTCTTTTCGACTTCCTGGGCGATGAACTGGGTGAGCTCAAAATGCGTCATCTGCAGCAACTGGATGGATTGCATCAGTTGCGGTGTCATCACCAGGCTTTGGCTTTGGCGCAGGAAAAGATTGGCCGATAGTGCCATGGCGGACGCGGGACTCCCCTTGATCTTTTCGAAAGTCCGCGTTTTTTTAGAAAAAAAGCCGCAGAGTTCCAACTGGCCCAAAAATTGCTTTTTTATTGGGTTTGGTCAAGTGGAACTGTAGCGGGAAGATTAATTTCCGGAGCGCCGTGCCTTTTGGCAACGTAACAGCACGCTCCGGTCCAATCCTAGGCTATCAAAGGCTGAAATTGTCGCCAAGATAGAGTTTTCGTACTTCCGGATTGCTGACGATATCGTTGGCCCTGCCATGGGTCAGCACTTCGCCGGCATGGATAATATAGGCACGATCGATCAGGCCGAGCGTCTCGCGGACATTGTGGTCCGTGATCAACACACCGATGCCGCGCGCCGTCAAATGATGCACGAGATTCTGGATGTCGGCGACGGAGATCGGGTCGACGCCGGCAAAGGGCTCGTCCAGCAGCATGAAGGTCGGGTCGGTCGCCAGTGCGCGAGCGATTTCCAGGCGCCGCCGCTCGCCGCCGGAAAGCGCGATCGCCGGCACCGTGCGCAAATTGCGGATGTGGAATTCCTCGAGCAGCTCGTCGATCTTGTGCTCCCGCTTCTTCTTGTCCTTTTCGTGGACTTCGAGCACGGCGCGGATGTTCTCCTCCACCGTCAGGCCGCGGAAAATCGAGGCTTCCTGTGGCAGGTAGCCGACGCCAAGGCGAGCGCGACGATACATCGGCATCGAGGTGACATTGTTGCCGTCGATCTCGATGGTGCCTTCATCGACGGGCACGAGCCCGGTGATCATGTAGAAACAGGTCGTCTTGCCGGCGCCGTTCGGCCCAAGCAGGCCGACAGCCTCGCCACGCCGCACGACCAGCGAGACGCCGTTGACGACGCGGCGCCTACCGTAGGTTTTGGTGAGGCCGCGCGCAATCAGGGTGCCCTGATAACGCGCTTTGTCAGCGGGGGCGTACCGGATGCCGGTGCGGGCAACCCGGACACGCCGGGCAAGGGAGATGTTGTCGATGTCGTCACGGGGTCGCCAGAATCAATTCTTTTTTGCTGTTGCTGTACTTGCTGCGACTTCGGATCGAGCTGAATCTGGACCCGGCCCCCGCAGGCATCCAGTTGCGCTTCGCCCGTAGCCATATGCACAGTCAGCTGGCAGCCGGTGAAAACATTCGGCCCATCGGTCAATACGACCTTCTGGCCCTTCAGGACTGCAAGCTGGTTCGTCATGTCGAAGGAGCCGTCATCCGCCGTCGCCGTCTGCGTGCCAGAGACGAGGTAGACCTTGTTGGTGACCAGAATGTGGTCGATATTCGCATCGCCGGAGACCAGCGACTGGTTCTGCTCCTTGGCGGCTTTTGCGACCGGATTGTCGGTCGCCGCCTTGGCATCAGCGTCGCTGGGCTGCTTCTTCTTATAGAAGACCGTCATCTTGCCGGCCTGCATGGTCGTGGTGCCCTGGACAACCTTGACGTTGCCGGTAAAGACCGCCTGGCTTTCCGCGTCGTGGATTTCCAGCTTGTCGCTTTCGATCTGGATCGGCTGGTCGCTGGAAAGAGCGAGGCCAGGCATCTTGCTCGTCGTCTGGGCGTCAGCGCCGGGCGCTACAAAAAACGCCAGCGCACCGAGCGCACAGAGAAAACCGGCCTTGCGCAGGTTGGAATTGAAAATTGAATATCGCCAATCGTTTATCATGAACCGCCCGGCCGTTGTTCGCTAGCTTTATTGTGGAGTGTGCTCGGATCAATATTCATCCGAACCTGTCCGTCGAATTCGATTACGCTCCCCTTATCCGTCATCTTGAGCGACTGCGCAACAACCGACATGCCGCCCCTGTAGATTGCAACCTGATCCTGGCTGGAGAGGTCGCCTTTCTTCACATCGAGGAAGGCAGTCCGGAATTCTGCGCGCAAACCGTTGTCCATCAGGATGGTAAAGGGATCGGTGAGCTTCAGCGTATCGGCCTGGCGGTCGAAATCCGCGCTTTCAGCCGTCACATGTGCGATCACGTCGCTATTGACCGGCATGGAGGCCTTGATGCTCTTGAGCGTGATCATGTTGGGATTTTTGATATCCTGCAGCGCCCTTTCGGCGAGCATGGAATAATTGATGCCGTCCTTGTTGCGGCCGGCGATCGCGGGACGTTCCATCACGACCTTGCCGTCTTCTATCCTCGCGCCTTCGATCTGGATGTTTTCCGGCAGATAGGCGCGCACCAGCGAGACAGCTATGAAGACCAACGAGACGATCAGGGCGGCCAGCGGAAGGAATATCTTCAGCTTGCGCACGCGCGTGGAATGAAAGGTCGCGTCCTTATACGCGTTCCTTTCCAGCTCTGAGCCGATCGCCTGGCCAGTGGTCTCGATAGTATTGAGCATGCAACAGGTCCGTGTTCTCTGATCCGGAAAACCGCATTGGGTTATGCACAGACTGTGCCAACAAGCCCGCCGGATCGTTTCGCATTATTGCATTGGCTTGCCAATATGGATTTTTTTCTGCAATCGATGAAACTTAGCAGAAAAACATAATGGGCGCCTGTTTCATCAGATCGGGTGACGCCCTATCTGACAAAGCACTGGTCAAAAGTCCCGATGTATAATCTCGAAAAGGCGGCTGACATATTCGCGAAGGATTGCGCCCGTTTCAAGGTATTATATATCCGGTTGTAGCATGCCCAGTTTACGACAAGGGGAGAGATAAGGCGTCATGGACAGTTCTGCAATTGCAGACCGGCGGCAATTGCGCCGCAAGCTTGGTTTTTGGCGCATCATCGCCGTTCTCCTTCTGGTGGGGCTTGGTTTTGCTCTATACCGTTTCTTTGCAGCGGACCTGCCGGATACGCGCGGGCCGCAGATTGCCCGTGTCACCATTTCCGGTCTCATCCAGGACGATGGCGAGCTTCTGGAGCGGCTGAAGAAGATCAAGGACAATGACCAGGTCAAGGCTCTGATCGTGTCGATCTCGTCGACCGGTGGCACGACCTATGGTGGCGAACGGATCTTCAAGGCCATCCGTGCCGTCGCCGACAAGAAGCCCGTCGTTTCCGATATCCGCACCGTCGCTGCCTCCGCCGGCTATATGATCGCGACGGCCGGTGACGATATCGTCGCCGGCGAGACTTCGATCACGGGTTCCATCGGCGTGATCTTCCAGTATCCGCAGACCAAGGACCTGCTCGACAAGCTTGGCGTTTCGCTGGAGGAGATCAAGTCGTCGCCGATGAAGGCGGAGCCGTCGCCTTTCCATCCGCCAAGCGAAGACGCTAAGAATATGATCCGCAGCATGGTGATGGACAGCTATGGCTGGTTTGTCGATCTTGTCGCCGATCGCCGCAAATTGCCGCGCGAAGAGGTGTTGAAACTTGCCGACGGCAGCATTTTCACCGGCCGCCAGGCGTTGCAGAACAAGCTGATCGACACGCTCGGCGGCGAGGACGAAATTCGCGCCTATCTCGATACGCGCAAGGTCAACAAGGACCTGCCGATCGTCGACTGGAAGGCAGAGAACAAAACCTCGTCCTTCTTTTGGCCGGGCGCTGCTTCCTGGTTGCTAAATCTCTTTGGTTATGATGATTTTGTGAAGGGCGAGGGCCTCCAGAAAATGATGACCGAGAAGTTGTTTCTTGACGGCCTGCTTTCTGTTTGGCAGGGTGCAGCCGATTGATAAATCAATGATTTAAGGGGGCAAACCGTGATCAAGTCGGAATTGGTGCAGATTGTTGCGGCTCGTAACCCGCATCTCTATCACCGCGACGTCGAAAATATCGTCAACGCGGTCCTCGACGAGATCACGGATGCGCTCGCCGCCGGCAACCGCGTGGAGCTACGCGGCTTCGGCGCTTTCTCCGTCAAGAACCGTCCTTCGCGCTCCGGACGCAACCCACGCACCGGCGACACCGTGTTCGTCGAGGAAAAATGGGTTCCCTTCTTCAAGACGGGCAAGGAGCTGCGCGAGCGCCTCAATCCCGGCGCCGGCGACGAAGAAGACGACGACAATTAAGTGTCGTTTTGAACGATGTCCTTCGTGGATATCCCCGGTGGACATCATCGTGCCGCAACCTGGTGGCACTTGAACTCGGCCCAGTCTTTATTAATTCTGCGGCTCGAGGCGATGTCAGCGCATAGCGCGAATGTGCCGGGACCATAGGAGCTTGCGCAATGACCAAGAAGATCATCAATCTGCTGATATTGCTGCCGCTCGGTATCATCCTGATCGTCTTCTGCGTCGCCAACCGGCAATCCGCCACGCTTGCGCTCAATCCGTTCCGGCCCGAGGATCAGGTGCTGTCGCTACACGCACCGCTTTTCGTGCTGCTATTTGTCGCGCTGATCCTCGGCATGGTGGTCGGCGCGGCGGTGACCTGGGTCAACCAGGGTAAACACCGCAAGCGCGCCCGCAATCAGTCGCGCGAAGCCGTCCACTGGCATGCCGAAGCGGACAAGCACCGCAGCCGTGCCGAACAGATCGCCGGCCAGCTCCCCTCGAAGTGATTAGAGCAATTCCAGGAAAAGTGCGTAGCGGTTTTCCGTCCGGAATTGCGTGGAAACAATAAGCTAGAGCGCTTCAGTGAAGCGCTCTAGGTGGCCGTTTCCGTGCTCTTCGCCCGATCGAGGGCTATAGCAAGGTATTCATGTCAATGATTGGCGGCATAGGGCGCTCTGGATCAGCCAGAGTGCAAGAATACGCTATACACTTTGCGTAGCGCTATCCATTTCATGCAGGCAATTTCCTGAAGAGAGCCAAGCTTAGGGAGCGATTAATCTTCGTGACCCAATTAGCTGAGGCGGTAAATTCCAGGGACGTCTTCCAAGAATGAAGATTGCAGACAAGTCGTCTCTATTAATTTCACTTTGCCTCGGCCGCGCGATCAGCGTGCAGCGGCATCAGGAGACGATCCGATGAAAGCAATATCATTGAGCTTTGGTTCCGATTCGGCGGCAGTGCTCGCTGCGATGGACAAATCACTGGCCATCATCGAATTCGATGTGACCGGAAGGATTTTGACGGCAAACGCGAATTTCTGCCGCACGGTCGGTTATGAGCTCACGGAAATCGTTGGCCAACAGCATCGCATCTTCGTCGCACCGGCTGAAGTCAACTCGCCTGACTATTCCGAATTCTGGGCTAAGCTCGGGCGCGGTGAATTCGACAAGAGGCAATACAAACGCATCGGCAAGGGCGGCAGGGAGATCTGGATCGAAGCCTCCTACAATCCGATTTTCAAATACGGAAAACCTTACAAGGTCGTGAAAGTCGCGACTGACATAACGGCCGAAAAGCTCAAGAGTGTCGAGGATGCCGGCAAGCTGAATGCCCTGTCGCGCTCTCAGGCCGTTATCGAGTTCACGCCGGATGGCCGCGTCCTCACCGCGAACGCAAATTTCCTGGCGACAATGGGCTACGAGCTATCGGAGATACAAGGCAAGCATCATTCATTGTTCTGTGATGGGACATACGCCGTCAGCGAGGGCTATCGTCAATTCTGGCAGCGGCTGGCCAAGGGCGAGTTTATCGCCGACGAGTTCATGCGTATCGGCAAGGGCGGTCGGAGGATCTTCATCCAGGCGTCCTACAATCCGATTTTCGACATAGACAACAAGGTCTTCAAAGTCGTCAAATTCGCGACGGATGTGACCGGCCGCGTCAACAACGTCGAACAGCTCGGTGGGGCGCTCAAGCGAATGTCGGACGGCGATCTGACGCAACACCTCGACATGCCCTTCATTCCGACCCTCGACAGGCTCCGCCTGGACTTCAACGGCGCGGTTGGAAAACTTCGAGATGCCATGCGCTCGGTGGCACAGGCTGCCGGCAAAATCTCTGCCGGCGCGCAAAAGATTCATTTGGCGACCGATGACATTTCCATGAGATCGGAACAGCAGGCGATGTCCGTCGAGGAAACCGCCGCTGCTCTCGAGGAGATCACCACAACGGTCGCCGATTCCAGCCATAATGCCGAGGATGCCGGGCAACTCGTTCGCGACACCCGCGATACCGCAATCCGTTCCGCAATGGTCGTGCGTTCCGCCATCGATGCCATGGCTAAGATCAAGTCCTCATCCGAGGAAATATCCAAAATCATCGGTGTCATCGACGAGATCGCCTTCCAGACCAACCTGCTGGCGCTGAATGCCGGTATCGAGGCGGCCCGTGCTGGTGACGCTGGCAGGGGCTTTGCCGTCGTTGCCCAGGAAGTACGCGAACTTGCGCAACGCTCGGCAAAGGCAGCCAAGGAAATCGGAGGGTTGATTGCGCTGTCGCAGGACCACGTAAAGAGCGGTGTGGCGCTGGTGGCAGAGACCGGCACAACCTTGCAGACGATCGAATCGCAGGTTGAGCAGGCAAACAAAAATGTCTCCGCCATCGTTCAGGTCGCAAAAGAACAGGCGGTGACTCTCCGGGAAGTCAACGGTGCGGTCACGATCCTGGATAGGGGGACACAGCAGAATACGGCTCTGGTTCAGGAATCCGCCGTCGCGGCGCGCAGCCTGTCCGCCGAAGCCGACGAACTCTTCGAGCTGCTGAAACTGTTCAGCCTCGAAGCGCGTTTGGTACCGTCATCGGCGAAACAAGACTCCGCCGCAATATCGAAGAACGGCGATTGGCCGCTTCGTCGATTGGCGGGCTGATGAGGCCTCTGCGGGGATGACGCTAAGCTCGTCCAGCCAATGATGTATCTAGTCGCCGTTGAGCTGCATGTCCTTGTACTCGCCCTCCGGCGATACGCCGTCGCCGACGATTTCGAAGCCGATGGCGCGGTAGAAGGCGATGGCTCGTGTGTTCCTCACCAGGCATTTCAGCCGGTAACGTCGCTTGGGCCAATCCGGCAGGGCGGCAAGCAGCGCCTTGCCGGCACCGCTGCCCTGAAATGCCGGCAGTATATAGAGCATATGGATGAAATTATCCGTTTCCCATAGCGTCAGGAAGCCGGCGATCGTTCCATGTTCGTCCTCGCAGACGAAAACGCGCTCGCCCTGCGTATGCGCGGCGAAATCCTCCCTGTGGAACCGGACGGGATCGACCCAGAGAAAGGTCTGGCGGCGCACGCCGAGATAGATCTCGGCAAGGATATCCGTGTCCCGCTCGCGTGCCGGCCGGACGGTCCAGGGATCTGATTTAAGCGTCATGAGCGATCTTCATGAGAGCAGGACAAGGCTCGCAATCAGGCGCTGTCCTGGCCATTGATGGCTGCGGTGAAGTCGGCGAAAAACTGCTGCGCCAGTTTCTTGGCGCTGGAATCGACCAGCCGCGAACCGAGCTGGGCGATCTTGCCGCCAACCTGGGCTCTCGCCTGATATTGCAGGATCGTCTCGTCGCCATCCGCCTTCAATACGACATCGGCGCCGCCCTTGGCGAAACCGGCAATGCCGCCTTTTCCTTCGCCGGAGATCGTATAGCTCTCCGGCGCGTTGATGTTGGAGAGCGTCACGTCGCCGTTGAAGGAGGCGGAGACCGGGCCGATCTTCAATTTCACCGTCGCCGTCAGCTGGGTCGGCGAAATTCTCTCCAGGCTCTGGCAGCCGGGAATGCATTGCTTGAGAATGTCAGGGTCGTTCAGCGCGGCCCATACCGCATCACGCGGCGCGGCAATCCGTTCTTCGCCGGTCATGTCCATGCGCAATCCTCCCGATCTGGCATTTTGTCCGGGGATCATCGCAGATCGGAAAGCGCTTTGCCAAGTGGCGGGCAGATGCTATTTGCACGCACATATCAATTTCGAGACAAGCATGGTGAAATACAGGGAAGGCCGGCCCGGCCAGAGAGCCGCGGGCGGCGCGAGCGCAAAATCCCCAAGGGATGCCAGGCGAGAGGCGCCCGTCAAGACCGGCAAGCCACCGGCAAAGCCCGCGCGCGATGCCGGCCCGAGGCCGGCGGCGGTTGCGCGCGACCGTGGCGAGCGAGCGGCGGAGCCCCGCGATACGTCGCCTGTTGCGGCCGCGCCGGAACGCCCGATGATCTCGCGCAGCGGCGAGCGTCCGGTCGAGCGCGTGCCCGTCATCCTCGAATCGATGGGCGCCGGCGATTTCCACCTGATCGACACCGGCAACGGGCTGAAACTCGAGCAATATGGTCCCTACCGCATCGTGCGGCCGGAGGCGCAGGCGCTGTGGCAGCCGTCGCTTCCTGCCCATATCTGGGACAATGCCGATTCGATCTTCACCGGTGATACCGATGAAGACGGCATGGGCCGCTGGCGGTTTCCGCGCGAGGTGCTCGGCGAAACCTGGCCACTGAAGTTACTCGGCGTCGATTTCCTCGGCCGCTTCACCGCCTTTCGCCATGTCGGTGTCTTCCCCGAGCAGATCGTCCACTGGGCCTGGATGAAACAGCAGGTCGAAGCGCGCGGGGCGGCCGCTGAAGGTGCTGAACCTCTTCGGCTATACCGGCGTTGCCTCGCTGGTTGCCGCCGCTGCCGGTGCGGAAGTCACTCATGTCGACGCCTCGAAGAAGGCAATCGGCTGGGCGCGGGAGAACCAGGCGCTCGGCCGCATGGAAAAGCTGCCGATCCGCTGGATCTGCGAAGACGCTATGAAATTCATCCTGCGCGAGGAACGGCGCGGCAGTACATACGATATCATCCTCACCGACCCGCCGAAATTCGGCCGTGGTCCGAACGGCGAGGTCTGGCATCTGTTCGAACACCTGCCGTCGATGCTCGATATCTGCCGCGAGATCCTGTCGCCCAAGGCACTTGGCCTGGTGCTGACAGCCTATTCCATCCGCGCCAGCTTCTATTCGATCCATGAGCTGATGCGCGAAACCATGCGTGGCGCCGGCGGCGTCGTCGAATCCGGCGAACTGGTCATCCGCGAGGCCGGTCTCGACGGCAATACGCCGGGCAGGGCGCTTTCCACATCTCTCTTCAGCCGCTGGGTGCCGAAATGAACCAGGACTATAGAAACGACGGCCCCCGCAAGGTCGGACAGGTCAAGGAGGTCACCTCGCTTGCCAATCCGATCATCAAGGACATCAAGGCGCTGACCAGCAAGAAGTCGCGCGAGGAGACCGGCGCTTTCCTCGCGGAAGGCCTGAAGCTGGTCATCGACGCCCTGGAACTTGGCTGGACGATCCGCACGCTGGTCTATGCCAAGGCTGCCAAGGGAAAACCGCTGGTCGAGCAGGTCGCCGCCAAGACGGTCGCCGCCGGCGGGCTGGTGCTCGAAGTCAGCGAAAAGGTCATTGCCTCGATCACCCGCCGCGACAATCCGCAGATGGTGGTCGGCATCTTCGACCAGCGCTGGCGTCCACTTCGGGACGTCAGGCCGAAAGCGGGCGAGACCTGGGTGGCGCTCGACCGCGTGCGTGATCCCGGCAATCTCGGCACCATCATCCGCACGGCGGATGCAGCCGGCGCGTCGGGCGTGATCCTTGTCGGCGAAACGACCGATCCCTTTTCGCTGGAAACCGTGCGCGCCACCATGGGCTCGGTTTTCGCCGTTCCCGTCGTCAAGGCGACGCTGGAAGAGTTTCTGGCCTGGAAGAAGACGGCCGGCGTTTCGGTCGTCGCCACGCATCTGGCCGGCGCGGTCGATTACCGCACGATCGACTACAAGAAGAAGCCCGTCGTGCTCCTGATGGGCAACGAGCAGTCCGGCCTGCCGGATGCCCTGGCGAAAGAGGCCGATGCGCTTGCCCGCATTCCGCAGGCCGGCCGCGCCGACAGCCTCAACCTGGCAGTGGCGACGGCGGTGATGCTGTTCGAAGCCCGCCGCCATCTTCTCACTCTCAGCGAGACACGATGACTGATAGCGACATCAACGAACAGGCGTCTGCCAAGCCCGCATTGTTTTCCCGGCCCTTGCCGATCCTGACTTTCATTGTCATCGCCGTCATCCTCGATCAGGCGATCAAGATCATGGTGGATCACTGGCTCCCGCTGCAGGAGATGGTGCCGGTCATTCCGATGCTGGCGCTCTATCGCACCTATAATCTTGGCGTCGCCTTCTCGATGCTGTCGGGCATGGACGGCTGGTTCATCGTCGGCATGCGGCTCATCATCGTCGCCTTCGTGGTCTGGCTATGGCGGCGCACGCCCAGCCATCGCTGGATTGCCCATCTCGGCTTCGCCCTGATCATCGCCGGCGCGCTTGGCAACCTGATCGACCGGTTTCTCTACGGCCATGTGATCGACTACGTTCTCTTCCACACGGAAACATGGTCCTTCGCCGTCTTCAATCTCGCCGACAGCTTCATCACCATTGGGGCCGGCTGCGTCATTCTGGACGAGCTTCTTTCGCCAAAAAAGGCAAACACCTAAAATTCTAGCGAATCCCTGAAGGCATCGGGAAGAGTGCGCGTGTTAGAAAACGGGCATGAGCACTCTGGCAAACCTGCAGGAAAAGCTTGTCGCCGCCATCGTCGACGACCAAACCGGGTCGCGTGAACGGCCAATTATAGACGCGCCTCGCCTGGACGCCGATCCGATCGGGATTTTGCCGCCAGCCAAGCACATCACATCCGCTCCCCCGTCTTTTCTCAGTGGCTGCAACGCCATTGGCTGAACGGCGGCGGCCTGATCGCCGGCGTGGCGCTGTTATCGGTCGGCTATGCCGGTGGCCTGCCGGCGCTTGCGGGTCTACTGGGCCTGATAGCCCTTGCAATCGCGGTCGCCGCTTTCGTCCTGACGCGGAAGACTGGTCGCAAGGTCATTGCCGATGTGCCGCCGCTCAGCGAGCACGAGCATGACCGCCTGTGGGAGAGCAACGAGAGCACCAGCCTGTTCGCCACCATTCATGATGCGCTCGGCGATATCACGGTCACGCGCTGCATCGAGCGCCGTATCATCCATGCCAACGCGACGTTCCGCAAACTGACCGGCAAGGCCAACCCGGAGGGCCTGACGCTGGAGGAGGCCGGGCTCGTCTTTCGCGCCGTCACGGCATCGCAGCGCCAGGACGCCGAGATTTTCACGCCGGAAGGCCCCCGCATCTTCGCCTGGCACGATGTCATGTTCCGCGATCCGGTCTCAGGCCGGCTCAGCATCCAGAGCGTTGCCCGCGACGTGACCGAAGAGCGCCAGGCCGCGCGCCTGCGCGAGGATGCGCGGCTGAAGGCCGAGTATAACAGCGCCGCCAAGTCGCGCCTGCTTGCCACCGTCAGCCACGAGATCCGCACGCCACTCTCCGGCATTCTCGGCATGAATCATCTGCTCGCCCAGACGCCGCTGACGCTGGAGCAGGCCAATTACCTGACCGGCATCCGCCAGTCCGGCAATGCGCTGGTGCAACTGGTCGAAGATCTGTTGGATTTCTCGACGATCGAAGTCGGCCGCTTTCAGCTGCGCCCGCGCGCCGAAACGCTGCGGCCCCTGCTCGAGGGCGTCGTCGAAATGCTCGCCCATCGCGCCCACGAGAAGGGCATCGAGATTGCCGCGACTGTTGCGGCCGATGTTCCCGAGACCATGGAGTTCGATCCGGCCCGGCTGCGCCAGGTCCTGTTCAACGTCATCGGCAATGCCGTGAAGTTCACCCAGGCGGGAGGCGTCCTCATTCGCGCCGGCCTTGATGGCGGTAATCTGGTGATATCCATCAGGGATAGCGGCCCGGGCATGACGGAAGAGGAGCAGGCGCGCATCTTCGGCGAGTTTGAGCAGGCCGGCAATGTGCTGGACAAAAGTGCCGGCACGGGTCTGGGGCTTGCGATCTCCGCCCGCATCCTGCGCGAATTCGGCGGCGCACTGAGCGTCGCCAGCGAGCGGGGCAATGGCAGCGAATTCACCATCCGTTTCCCCGTTTCCCTCGTCGTTGGCGAGGATGCGCCCGGCAGGCGGGACGATCTGCTCAAGGGCTCCCGCATCCTGCTGCTCGCGCCGGTAGGGGCGGCAAGCACGGCGATCGCCGAGACCATCCGAACGCTTGGTGGCCGCTGCCACCTGATCGGTCCCGACGATGTCGAGAGCCTGCACCTGTCCGCATCATACGGCGAAGACGGGCCGTTGACGGATCTGATCGTCGATCACCGCATGGCCCCATGGTACTTCCGTGAGGGAAGCGAACTGGCCGCCTCCGGCTTGCGGAAGATTTTCCTGGTCAATCCGGAGGAGCGCAACACGCATCCGCTCGATCTTTTCGACGCCTGGCTGATCAGGCCGCTGCGCGAACAATCGCTGATCGATGTGCTCAGCGGCCGCATGCGCGGCATGGAAAAGCGGGATGCCCTGATCGACAATCCGCCCGGCTTCGATCTGATGGCGCCCGAAGCGACGGACATCGCCTTCAATGTCCTGCTCGGCGAGGACGATCCGGTCAATGCGATGCTGGTCCGCGCCATGCTCACCAAGGCCGGTCACAAGGTTCGCCTCGTCGAGGACTTTACCGGTTTGCTTGCCCGCGTGGAAAAGGGCGAGAACCGGCCTGATATCATCGTCACCGACCTCACCATGCCCGGCGGCGATGGTGTGACGGTGCTTGCGCAATTGCGGGCGCAGGAGCGCAAGGCCGGCCTTTCGCCTCTGCCGGTGATCGTGCTGACCGCGGACAGCCGTGACGCCATCCGTCGCCAGGTACTGCTTGCCGGCGCCGATGCCGTCATCGTCAAGCCGGTCGATCCGCAACGCCTCATTGCCGCGGTACGAAACCTGTCCAGGGTGGCTTCGGAAAGCGCCTAGAACGAATAATTCGATTTCGAATCAACGTTTCGTTTTGTCTTCTTATTTAAGTACGATCTTACGCTGAAGCCGCGTGGCACTATTCGATAAAGGCCCCCGGAAGTTGGGGACTTCCTGCTTATTAGATGTTTGCAACAGGCACGCTTCTTGCTTTTCGCAAAGCGCCATGTCACTTTCCTGTCGCAAGAATTTGCTTTATGGCGCTATATCAACCTGCAGAAGGGGGGAGGCGTCATGTCCATCGAAATTTTGAATCGCGAAGCTCAGGGCGAAATGGTTCAGTCTTCAAAGGCGACGATCGCACCGGTTGCAAGCGATGTGTTCGGACGCATCGGAAATCTAGAGACCCGCCTTGCTCGCACGGCGCGGGAAATTGACGCCGCTCAGGCCGTTCGCTATCGCGTTTTCGTCGAGGAGATGAACGCGCAGTTGCCGGCTGACGCCATGCGTCGCCAGCGCGATGTCGATAGCTATGATTCGATCTGCGACCATTTGCTGGTGCTCGACCAGTCGCTGGAAGGCGATACGGAAGACCAGATCGTCGGAACCTATCGTCTGCTGCGCCAGGAAGTGGCCATGGCAAATGGCGGCTTTTACTCCTCGTCGGAATTCGACATCGGCGCGCTTATGGCCCGCCATCCCGACAAGCAGTTCATGGAACTCGGCCGCTCCTGCGTTCTGCCGGCCTATCGTAACAAGCGCACCGTCGAATTGCTGTGGCAGGGCAACTGGGCCTATGCGGTGAAGCATGGGATGGGCGCCATGTTCGGTTGCGCTTCCTTCCCCGGCGTCCGTCCGGAGCAGCATGCGCTGGCGCTGTCCTTCCTTTATCACAACGTCGTTGCCAAGGATGAGTGGGCTGTTGGCGCGTTGCCGTCGCTCGCGCGCACCATGGACCTGATGCCCGTCGAGGCTATCAATTCCAAGAAGGCGCTGATGGCGCTGCCGCCGTTGATCAAGGGCTACCTGCGCCTCGGCGCGATGGTCGGCTCCGACGCCGTCGTCGACCATGCCTTCAACACGACGGACGTGCTGATCGTTCTGCCGATCGCCAGCATTTCGGATCGCTACGTCAACTACTACGGTGCGGCGACCGGCCGGTTCGCTAGCTGATCAACAAGCCTCACGCGCTCGGCGGCCGTTCCTCAGGGGATTGCGAAAATGTCGATTTCATCCGTGATGCCGCGGAGCGAGACGTGATGGGATACCGGCTTCAGATCATGCATCGTCAGGAACTCGGCGGCGCGGGGATTATCGACGACCGAGCCGGTCGCGAATATTTCGCGTGATGTAGCCAGATGTTGCACGCGAGAGGCGATGTTGACCGTCTGTCCAAAATAGTCCTGCCGCTCGTTCAGGCTGACCGCGATGCACGGTCCTTCGTGGATTCCGATTTTTAGAAGCAGATCGTCGTTGCCGCGTTCGCTATTGAGGGTGAGCATGGCGTCTCGCATCCGCATGGCCGCGACCAATGCCCGATCCGGAGTGGGGAAGGTAGCCATGACCGCGTCGCCAATGGTTTTCACCACTGCGCCTGCCTCCGCGCCCACGATTTCGTGCAGGATGCTGAAATGGGTTCTGACCAGATCGAAAGCGGCGAGGTCGCCGACCCTTTCGTACAGCTCCGTCGAACCGCGCAGATCGGTGAAGAGAAAGGTGAGGCTGGTGATTTTCAGCCGCTGGTTCACGTCGATCGTATCGGTGCGATAGATATCGCGGAAGGTCTGGTTGGAAAGCAGTTGCTTGGCGGTCAGGAAGGGGCGACGGCGGCTTAGCAAGGCATGAAGCGCGTCGTTGGCAACGCAGATTGATGGCAGCGCGCGGACCTCCGTGTGATTCTCCATCAGGATGCGCAGGGGGCCGGGGCGCAAGGTAATGGCTTCGCCGTGCCGATGTAGGCGGTCGAAGACGAGCGAAACTGTCTGCCGCTCCTTCGACGGCTCGCCTTTTACGTCCAGGAATTGCGCCGCGTGGGTGACGGGCTCGAAGATGATGACGAACTCCGCCGGCAATTGTAGCGATACGACCGCTTTTTCTCCGGCGGGCAGCTCCAGCGACTCCAGAACGAATTGCTCGACCTTCGCCTCATAACCCTCGTCGGGGAGATCGACACCGGAGCCCCAATAGATCTGGCGAAAATATTCGAGGGGCGGCAGCTCGTGCGGATTGTGTGCTTCGATGTGGCGCACGCGCGGGCTGATGGTGAAGGTGACCTCGACCATCTCGTCGAGGGTCGGCTCATAACCAGCCGCGCAAAGCGAGCAGTTGTAGGTTTCGCTCTGTACCGTCTTCAGCGAGGTATTGGCATCCAGCACTCCACCGCAACCTGGGCAAAGAACATTCCACGATATCTCGAAGAGGCCGAGGCGGGATGCGTGAAGGAATGCGTTAATAACCTGCTCTTCATCGAAGCCATGCTCGGCTGCGAAGGCAAGGGCGTTCACGCGGTTGAGCTTGCGGTCGGGTGCCTCAAGGACGAGCCGCTCGATAGCGTCGACAATATCTGGCCGCGCTGAATGGCGCAGCACTCCGAACAGGGAACGAGCCTCACTCATCCCGATATTCTACACCCAATTGAGGCGGCGGCCATGGTCTTTCTTTGGCCGCCGATCCCAGGATACTGGCTCTAGATTACTATCCAGCGCCATAGGCGGCAATCGCCGCCATGTTGACGATGTCCGAATCCTTCGCCCCCATCGAGGTGATCTGCACTGGCTTGTCGAGGCCGACGAGCAGCGGGCCGATGACGGTCGAGCCGCCGAGTTCCTGCAGCATCTTGGTGGAGATCGCGGCGGAGTGGAAGGCCGGCATCACCAGCACGTTGGCGGGACCGGAGAGGCGGGAGAACGGATACTGGCTCTCCATGATCTTCCGGTTCAGCGCCACGTCGGCCGCCATTTCACCATCGAATTCGAAGTGGACATAGCGCTTGTCGAGGATGCTGACGGCTTCGCGTACCCGCTCGGAGCGTTCGCCCGAGGGGTGGCCGAAGGTGGAGTAGGCAAGCATGGCGACACGCGGCTCGTAACCCATGCGCCGCGCAAAGCCGGCGGCTTCCTCGGCGATATCGGCGAGCTCTTGCGCCGTCGGCATGTCGTGCACGGCAGTATCGGCGACGAAGACGGTGCGGCCGCGGGCAAGCACCAGTGACACGCCGACGACCCGGTGCCCCGGCTTGGCGTCGATGCAGCGGCGCACGTCTTCGAGCGCGGTCGAATAGTTACGCGTTACGCCTGTCACCATGCCGTCGGCATCGCCGAGCGCCACCATGCAGGCAGCGAAGTGATTGCGGTCGTTATGGATCAGGCGCGTCACGTCGCGGTGCAGATAGCCTTTACGCTGCAGCCGGGCGTAGAGATAATCGATATAGGCGTCGACCCGCTTGGAAATGCGGGCGTTGACGATTTCGAGGCCCGGACGGTTGAGGTCGATGCCGGCGCGTTCGGCGGTGGCGTGGATCAGATCCTCGCGGCCGAGCAGGATGGCGGTGCCCAGCTCCTGGTTGGCATAGGATAGTGCCGCGCGCATGACCTGCTCTTCTTCCGCTTCGGCAAAGACGATGCGTTTCGGACGCTGGCGCACGCGCTCGTAAAGCTGCGACAGCGTCGAGGCGATCGGGTCGCGCCGGGCCGAGAGCTCGCGGGCATAGGCTGCCATGTCGGGAATGACGAGGCGGGCAACGCCGCTTTCGATCGCCGCTTGCGCCACGGCAACCGGGATCGCCGAGATCAGGCGCGGATCGAAGGGCACGGGGATGATGTATTGCGCGCCGAAACGCGGTCTTGCGCCCTGATAGGCGGCGACCACGTCATCAGGCACATCTTCACGCGCCAGGCTTGCCAAGGCCTTGACGGCCGCGATCTTCATTTCATCGTTGATCGTCGAGGCGCGGACATCGAGCGCGCCGCGGAAGATGTAGGGAAAGCCAAGGACATTGTTGACCTGATTGGGATAGTCCGAGCGCCCGGTCGCCATGATGGCGTCGTCGCGGATGCGGGCGACTTCCTCCGGCGTGATTTCCGGATCGGGATTGGCCATGGCGAAAATGATCGGCTTGTCGGCCATGGAGCGGATCATCTCGGCGGAAAAGGCGCCCTTCTGCGACAGGCCGAAAACCACGTCGGCACCCTTCATCGCCTCCTCCAGCGTCCGCTTGTCGGTTTTCACCGCATGCGCCGATTTCCACTGGTTCATGCCTTCGCTGCGGCCCTGGTAGATCACGCCCTTCGTGTCGCAGAGCACGACGTTTTCCGAATTGAAGCCCATCGCCTTGATCAGCTCGACGCAGGCGATCGCGGCAGCACCCGCGCCGTTGCAGACGAGCTTGGTGGTCTTGAGGTCGCGGCCGGTAAGCTCCAGCGCGTTGATCAGGCCGGCGGCGGCGATGATCGCGGTGCCGTGCTGGTCGTCATGGAAGACGGGAATGTCCATCAGCTCGCGCAGGCGCTGTTCGATGATGAAACAATCCGGTGCCTTGATGTCTTCGAGATTGATGCCGCCGAAGGAGGGGCCGAGATAGCGGACGCAATTGATGAACTCGTCGACATTTTCGGTATCGATCTCAAGATCGATCGAATCGACGTCGGCAAAGCGTTTGAAGAGAACGGCCTTGCCTTCCATGACCGGCTTGGAGGCGAGCGCGCCCAGATTACCGAGGCCGAGAATGGCGGTGCCGTTGGAGATGACGGCCACCATGTTGCCACGCGCGGTATAGTCGTAAGCCGTTGCCGGATCGGCGGCGATCGCCTTCACGGGAACGGCGACGCCGGGCGAATAGGCGAGCGAAAGATCACGCTGGGTCGCCATCGGTTTTGTCGGGTTGATCTCAAGCTTGCCGGGGCGGCCCTGCTTGTGGAAGTCGAGTGCTTCCTGATCCGTAATCCCCGTTCCCGGACGCGATGTGCTGTTGGTGTCAGGCATGTTTCCTCCAAACCTCCTGTGGGCGACCGGTTCCTCTTGCCCGATAGCTGTTGTCTTCTATAGCGGCACGCGGATAGGGTGACACCTCATTTTTGGGAAAAACTGCACATCCGTGAATGAACGAATAATGACCAGCGTCGATGCTTTCTCGGCCGCCGAGCTTGCCTCGGAGGAAAGTCGTGCCTCCGCGACTCCGATGATGGAGCAATTTATCGAGATCAAGGCGAACAATCCCGGTTCGCTGTTGTTCTATCGCATGGGCGACTTCTACGAGCTGTTCTTCGAGGACGCTGTCGATGCCTCGCGCGCGCTTGGCATCACGCTCACCAAGCGCGGCCAGCACATGGGCCAGGATATTCCGATGTGCGGCGTGCCGGTCCATGCCGCCGATGATTATCTGCAGAAGCTGATCTCACTGGGTTTCCGCGTCGCCGTTTGCGAGCAGATCGAGGACCCGGCCGAGGCGAAGAAGCGCGGCGGCAAGTCGGTGGTTCGACGCGATGTCGTCCGTCTTGTGACGCCAGGCACCATTACTGAGGAAAAACTGCTTTCGCCCTCGGAATCCAACTATCTGATGGCGCTCACCCGCATTCGCGGCGGCACGGAGCCGCAACTGGCGTTGGCTTGGATCGATATATCGACCGGGGTTTTCCGGCTGGCGGAGACGGAGGCATCTCGGCTGCTCGCCGATATCCTGCGCATCGATCCGCGCGAGCTGATCCTGCCGGACACGATGTTCCACGATCCGGACCTGAAGCCGGTGTTCGATGTGCTTGGTCGCGTGGCCGTGCCGCAGCCGGCAGTCCTCTTTGACAGCGCTAGCGCCGAGGGCCGCATTACCCGTTATTTCGGCGTTTCCACGCTGGATGGCTTCGGCACGTTCACCCGCGCCGAGCTCGCTGCCGCTTCGGCAGCGGTTGCCTACGTCGAAAAGACCCAGATCGCGGAGCGACCGCCGCTTGGGATGCCGGAGCGCGAAAGTGGCGCCTCGACGCTGTTTATCGATCCCGCCACTCGTGCCAATCTGGAACTGGTGCGCACGCTTTCCGGCGACCGCAATGGTTCGCTGCTGAAGGCGATCGACCGCACGGTAACCGGCGGCGGCGCGCGCCTGCTGGCCGAGCGGCTGATGTCGCCGCTGACCGATCCCTTGCGTGTCAACGAACGGCTGGATTCGATCGGCTTCCTCGCCGAAGAGCCGTCGCTTTGCAGCGATTTACGAACGGCGCTGAAACATGTGCCCGACATGCCGCGCGCGCTGTCGCGTCTGGCGCTCGACCGTGGTGGACCACGCGATCTCTGGGCGATCCGGCAGGGTCTCGGCGCGGCCGCCGATATCGCCCGCATGCTCGGCTCGGCACTTCTGCCGGAAGAACTGGAAACAGCCCTTGCCGGGTTGCGGGCGTTGCCCGCCGATCTCGAAGCTCTGCTTGCCGAAATGCTTGCCGACGAACTCCCCTTGCTGAAGCGCGACGGCGGCTTCCTGCGGGAGGGGGCGAATGCCGAGCTGGACGAGGTGCGGGCGCTGCGCGACCAGTCGCGCCGGGTCATAGCCGGGCTGCAACTGCAATATGCCGAGGAAACCGGCATCAAGTCGCTGAAGATCAAGCACAACAACGTGCTCGGCTATTTCATCGAGGTCACCGCCGGCAATGCCGGGCCAATGACCGATAGCGCCGAAGCCAAGGCGCGCTTTATTCATCGCCAGACCATGGCCAATGCCATGCGCTTCACCACGACTGAGCTTGCCGATCTCGAAAGCCGCATCGCCAATGCCGCCGACAAGGCGCTGACCATCGAGCTGGCAGCCTTCGATCGCATGGTCGCGGCGGTCGTTGCCGAGGCCGAGGCGATCAAGGCTGGCGCCCGCGCACTATCGGTGATCGATGTTGCCGCCGGGCTGGCATTGCTGGCTGAAGAGCAGGCCTATTGTCGGCCCGTGGTCGACGCCAGTCGGATGTTTGCCATCGAGGGTGGCCGCCATCCCGTGGTCGAGCAGGCATTGCGCCGGCAGGCGGGCGGTCCCTTCGTTGCCAATAATTGCGACCTGTCGCCGACATCAGATGGCAAGGACGGAGCGATCTGGCTGCTGACCGGCCCGAACATGGGCGGTAAATCGACCTTCCTGCGCCAGAACGCGCTGATCGCCATCCTCGCGCAGATGGGCTCCTTCGTGCCCGCCGCTTCCGCTCATATCGGCATAGTCGACCGGCTGTTTTCGCGCGTCGGCGCCTCCGACGATCTTGCGCGCGGCCGCTCCACCTTCATGGTCGAGATGGTCGAGACTGCGGCGATCCTCAACCAGGCGACCGACCGCTCGCTGGTCATCCTGGACGAGATCGGTCGCGGCACCGCCACCTTCGATGGTCTCTCGATTGCCTGGGCGTCGGTCGAGCATCTGCATGAGGCCAATCGTTGCCGCGGCCTGTTCGCCACGCATTTCCACGAGCTGACCGTGCTGTCGGAAAAGCTTGAGCGGCTCTCCAACGCCACCATGCGCGTCAAGGAATGGGACGGCGATGTCATCTTCCTGCACGAGGTCGGGCCGGGTGCGGCCGACCGTTCCTACGGCATTCAGGTGGCGCGGCTAGCGGGCCTGCCTGCCTCGGTGGTGGCGCGTGCCCGCGACGTTCTGACGCGCCTGGAGGATGCCGACCGTAAGAATCCGGCAAGCCAGCTCATCGATGATCTGCCGCTCTTCCAGATCGCGGTTCGCCGCGAGGAGGCGGGCGGCAGGCGAGGGCCGTCCAAGGTCGAGGAGGCGCTGAAAGTGCTCGATCTTGACGATTTGACGCCGCGCGCAGCTCTCGATGCGCTATATGAACTGAAAAAGACCCTGAACAAGGCCGGCTGATAACAGGCGATTTCCAAGGACAATCCGATGCATATCGAACATCTTCTTGCCGAGGTCCGCGTTCTCGCCGACCGTTTTTCGCCGATTGCGGCGCGTGGCAAGATCTGCGGCGAGGGGGGAAGCACCGGACTGTGAGTCCGACCGCGGGCTTCTGAACATCGCCCTGTCCTGCAGCCGGATTTCCGACATCACCTCGGCAATCGCCAAGGCTGGCTATTGGGAATGCGAGCGGGAAATGGTGACGCAGATCGGTGCCCAATCGCGAAACATATTGCATAGCATAAATGAGTTGAGACGGTCGCTTGTGGTGCCGCAGCCCTAAAACCGCCGATTTCTGCGTCGACAGCCGTCACTCTTCGTCAACCTTGACCCGATAGAACTCCCGAAAGCGCTGGTTTGGGAAATTTGGCTTCAAGCCGGATTACAGGATTCGGGCGTAGAATGCCTGTGTCAATCGCCGGGCAAAGAGGCTATAGCGCATGCAGACGAAAAGACAGGCGTGCCGGCAATTGGCCGCGGTCATTGAACAGGATTCCGGTCGGCCGAGCATGGTTAAGCATGACATCGATTTCTCCGTCATTCTCGAGGTCCCCGCACTAAGGGCGGAATGCGAGACCCTTGCAAAGCGTCATGACGACAAGAAGGACGAGCGTTCCGCCCTTCTCGCTCTCTTGAAGAAGGCGAGCCAGGAAGGCCGCGCAAACGCACGCCGCCTGCTCTCGCAAGATGGCGGCGGGCTGGATTGCGCGCACAGGATTTCCTGGCTGCAGGATCAAATCATCACCGTTCTCTACGACTTCACGGTCCACCACCTCTATCCGAAGCAGAAGGGCAGCTTCACTGTCACCGCCGTTGGCGGCTATGGCCGTGACACGCTGGCGCCGGGCTCGGACATCGACCTTCTCTTCCTTTTCCAGCCGAAGCCGGCGGAGGAGACGCACAAGGCGGTCGAGTTCATCCTCTATATGCTCTGGGATATGGGTTTCAAGGTCGGCCACGCCACGCGCACCGTCGAGGAGTGCATACGCGAGGCGAAGTCGGACATGACGATACGCACCGCCATCCTCGAGACGCGCTATATCTGCGGCAACGAGCCCTTGGCGCACGAGTTGGAGACGCGGTTCGACAAGGAAATCGTCACCAATACCGGCCCGGAATTCATCGCCGCCAAGCTTGCTGAGCGCGACGAGCGCCACCGCAAGGCCGGCGACACCCGGTATCTGGTCGAGCCCAACGTCAAGGAAGGCAAGGGTGGCCTGCGCGATCTGCATACGCTGTTCTGGATCTCCAAATATTATTACCATGTCCGCGATCCGGTCGAACTGGTGAAGCTCGGGGTGCTCTCGAAGCAGGAATACCGCCTCTTCGAAAAGGCCGAGGATTTTCTCTGGGCCGTGCGCTGCCACATGCATTTCTTGACGGGCAAGGCGGAAGAGCGGCTGTCCTTTGACATTCAGCGCGAGATCGCCGAGGCGCTCGGCTATCACGCCCGGCCTGGCCTTTCCGCCGTCGAACGCTTCATGAAGCACTATTTCCTCGTCGCCAAGGATGTCGGTGATCTCACCCGCATTCTCTGCGCGGCGCTCGAGGACCAGCAGGCCAAGGCGACGCCGGGCCTGACCGGCGTCATCAGCCGCTTTGCCCATCGCTCGCGCAAGATCCCCGGCACGATCGAGTTCGTCGAGGATCGCGGCCGCATCGCGCTCGCCAATCCCGATGTCTTCAAGCGCGATCCGGTTAGCCTCATCCGCCTGTTCTTCGTCGCCGATATCAACGGGCTGGAATTCCATCCCGATGCGCTGAAGCGTGTTACCCGCTCGCTGGGCCTGATCGACAATGATCTCCGCGAGAGCGAGGAGGCAAACCGCCTGTTCCTGGCGATCCTCACTTCGAAGCGCGATCCGGCGCTGATCCTGCGCCGCATGAACGAGGCCGGCGTGCTCGGCCGTTTCATTCCGGAATTCGGCAAGATCGTCTCGATGATGCAGTTCAACATGTATCATCATTATACGGTCGACGAGCATCTGATCCGCGCCGTCGAGGTGCTGTCGGAGATCGACAAGGGCAAGGCCGAGGACATCCATCCGCTTGTCAACAAGCTGATGCCCGGCATCGAGGATCGTGACGCGATCTATGTTGCCGTGCTGCTGCACGACATCGCCAAGGGCCGGGAGGAAGATCATTCCGAAGCCGGCGCCAAGGTGGCGCGCAAGCTTTGCCCGCGCTTCGGCCTGTCGCCAAAACAGACCGAGCTGGTCGTCTGGCTGATCGCGGAGCATCTGACCATGTCAATGGTCGCCCAGACCCGCGACCTGACCGACCGCAAGACCATCATCGATTTCGCCGACCGGGTGCAGTCGCTTGAGCGCTTGAAGATGCTGCTGATCCTGACCGTCTGCGACATCCGCGCTGTCGGCCCCGGCGTCTGGAACGGCTGGAAGGGGCAGTTGCTGCGCACGCTCTATTACGAGACCGAGCTGCTGCTGGCTGGTGGCTTCTCGGAAGTATCGCGCAAGGAGCGGGCGGAAGCCGCCGCCAAGGCGCTCGAAGCGGCATTGGATGATTGGGGTCAGAAGGCTCGCAAGGCCTATGTCAAGCTGCACTACCAGCCCTATCTTCTGTCCGTGCCGCTGGAAGACCAGATCCGCCATACGCGGTTCATCCGCCAGACCGACAAATCGGGCCAAGTGTTGGCGACGATGGTACGGACCGACAGTTTCCACGCCATCACCGAAATCACCGTGCTGTCGCCCGACCACCCGCGTCTTCTGACCGTCATCGCCGGCGCTTGCGCCGCTGCCGGTGCCAACATCGTCGACGCACAGATCTTCACGACGGCGGATGGCCGCGCGCTCGACACCATCCATGTCAGCCGTGAATTCACCGACGATGCCGACGAGTTGCGCCGGGCCGGCACCATCGGCAGGATGATCGAGGACGTGCTGGCGGGCCGCAAGCGCCTGCCGGAAGTGATCGCCACGCGCACCAAGAACCGCCGCAAGAACAAGGCATTTGTCATTCCGCCATCGGTGACGATCTCCAACAGTCTGTCCAACAAGTTCACCGTCATCGAGGTCGAATGCCTAGACCGCACCGGTCTTTTGTCGGAAATCACTTCGGTTCTTTCGGACTTGTCGCTCGACATCCACTCGGCGCGGATCACAACCTTCGGCGAGAAGGTCATCGATAGTTTCTATGTGACCGACCTCGTCGGACAGAAGATCACCAACGAAAACAAGCGAGCCAACATTACCGCGCGCCTGAAGCCGGTGATGGCGGGTGAGGAGGACGAGATGCGTGAGCGCATGCCGTCCGGTATGATCGCGCCCGCCTCAACTCGGTCGCTCAATACCGAAAAGCCCAGTACTGAAAAGAAAGCCGGTTCAGCCGTATGAGCCTCGTCAAGAAATTCATCACCGTTGGTGGCGCGACGCTCGGCAGCCGCATCTTCGGTTTCGCCCGCGAAACGCTGATGGCAGCCGCCCTCGGTACCGGGCCGATGGCCGACGTCTTCTACGCCGCTTTCCGCTTTCCGAACCTGTTTCGCCGCCTTTTCGCCGAGGGTGCCTTCAACGCCGCCTTCGTGCCGCTGTTTGCCAAGGAGATCGAGGCGAACGGTATCGAGGGCGCCAAGCGTTTTTCCGAGGAAGTCTTCGGCGTTCTGTTCTCCGTGCTGTTCCTGATCACTGTCGTCATGGAATTGTGCATGCCGCTGATCGTGCGCTGGATCATCGCGCCGGGCTTTGCCGACGATCCGGATAAATTCTCGATCACGGTGCGCTTGGCAGCCGTGATGTTTCCCTATCTCATGTGCATGTCGCTGACGGCGATGATGAGCGGCATGCTGAATTCGCTGCATCATTTCTTTGCCGCCGCCGTTGCGCCGGTCTTCCTCAACGTGGTGATGATCGGAGCGCTGTTCTATTCGCTCTATTTCGGCGCCGTGCCGCTGCAAACCGCCTGGTATCTTTCCTGGGGCGTGCTTGTCGCCGGTATCCTGCAATTGCTCGTCGTTTATATCGGCGTGCGTTATGCCGGCATCAACATCGGCTTCCGCTGGCCGCACTTCACACCGAATGTGAAACGTCTGCTGATCCTCGCCATTCCCGCCGCCGTCACCGGCGGCATCACCCAGATCAACCAGATGATCGGCCAGGCGATAGCCTCCAGCCGCGAGGGCGCGATTGCAGCCCTGCAATATGCCGACCGCATCTATCAGCTGCCGCTCGGTGTCGTCGGCGTGGCCGTCGGCGTGGTGCTGCTGCCGGAGTTGGCGCGCTCCCTGAAGTCAGGCCATCTGAAAGAGGCCGGCAATTTGCAGAACCGCTCGATAGAATTCGTGCTGTTCCTGACCTTGCCGGCGGCCATGGCGCTCTGGGTGCTCTCCGATGATATCATTCGCGTTCTCTACGAACGCCGTGCCTTCCATCAGGAAAACACCATCATCGTTGGCTCGATCCTGGCGATCTACGGCCTGGGTCTGCCGGCCTTCGTGCTGATCAAGGCATTGCAGCCGGGCTTCTATGCCCGCGAGGATACCAAGACCCCGATGCGCTTCTCCGGTGTCGCTGTTGCCACCAACTGCGCGATCGCACTCAGCCTCTTCCCTTACATGGGGGCGCCCGGCATCGCCGTGGCCGAAGCGACGGCCGGCTGGATCAGCACCGTACTGCTGTTCACGACGCTATTGCGTCGGGGTCATCTGACCTGGGAATGGGCGCTTGCCCGTCGCGCCGCGCTGTTGCTCGTTTCAGCCGGCGTGATGACGGCCATGGTCGTCTATCTCCAGCATCGCTGGGAGCCATGGCTCGCCTCGGGCGCGTCGCTATTGACCAAGGTCAGCACGCTCGGCCTTTTGATCGGCATCTCCATGTTAGTCTACTTCGCCGTCGCCTTCCTCATCGGCGGCGCCGACATCGGCATGATCCGCCGCAATGTGAAGCGCAAGCCGCGAGCGCCAGCGCCGGATGCGGCGAACGGTGAGTAAGAGGCAAATCAGAGAGCAGTGTTTGTCGGACCTCCGGCACCCCCCTCTGTCCCTTTCGGGACATCTCCCCCCACAAGGGGGGAGATTATTGGGAGTTGGTCGCGTTCCCCCTGCAAAGCAATAAGCCAAGCCTCGGCAGACGCGAGATTTGTTTGGTGCGAGAGGGTGCGACGCGATACCAATCTCCACCCTTGTGGGGGAGATGTCACGAAGTGACAGAGGGGGGTGCTCTCTCCACACACTCGCAATCAATTTGATTCCGGAGCCCACGCATGCCCCAATCCCTCTTCCTCATCACCCTCGTCGTCGATGACTATGATCGCGCCAAGGCCTTCTATTGCAATTGCCTCGGCTTTGAGTGCGTGACTGACGAGCCGCAGCCCGAAGGCAAACGCTGGATCGTGGTGAAGCCGAAGGGTGGTGATGGCGCGGCGCTCCTGCTGGCACAAGCCGCCGACGACGGGCAGCGGGCGGCCATCGGCAATCAAACCGGCGGCCGTGTCGGTTTCTTCCTCAAGACCGACGATTTTGCCAGTGATCATGCGGCGATGGTCGCGAAAGGTCTCCGTTTTCTGGAGGAGCCGCGCCATGAGGTCTACGGTATAGTCGCCGTCTTCGCGGACCCCTACGGCAACAGCTGGGATCTGATCCAGCATTCTTCCTGAGTTCCTGCCACATATCCTCTTGATCCCCGCCTGTCCGCCGTGCATAAGCCCGCCGAACACCAAGGGTCGAGCGCGAGCTCGCCCGGGCCCTCCACCAGCCTTTCGAGGACGACATGACCGAATTCCAGCCGCTCGTATTCTCCGGCGTCCAGCCGACCGGCAATCTCCATCTTGGCAATTATCTCGGCGCGATCCGCAAGTTCGTGGCGTTGCAGGAAAATAACGATTGCATGTATTGCGTCGTTGACATGCATGCGCTGACCGCCCAGCTCGTGCATGAGGACATGCGGAGCCAGACGCGTTCGATCACCGCCGCCTTCCTTGCCGCCGGCATCGATCCGGAAAAGCATATCGTCTTCAATCAGTCGACTGTGCCGCAGCATGCCGAACTTGCCTGGATCTTCAATTGCGTCGCCCGCATCGGCTGGATGAACCGCATGACGCAGTTCAAGGATAAGGCCGGCAAGGACCGCGAGCAGGCCTCTCTCGGCCTCTACGCCTATCCGAGCCTGATGGCCGCCGACATTCTGCTTTATCGCGCCACGCATGTGCCTGTTGGTGACGACCAGAAGCAGCATCTGGAATTGACCCGCGACATCGCCATGAAGTTCAATCTGGACTTCATGGAGCACATCCGCCGCTCGGGCTACGGCATCGACATCACGGTCGGCGATGAGCCGGTGCATGCCTATTTCCCGATGGTCGAGCCGCTGATCGATGGTCCGGCGCCGCGCGTCATGTCCTTGCGTGATGGCACCAAGAAGATGTCGAAGTCGGATGCCTCCGACCTGTCGCGTATCAACCTGCTCGATGACGAGGAAAACATCTCGAAGAAAATCCGCAAGGCCAAGACCGATCCGGATGGCTTGCCGAGCGAGATTGCTGGCCTCTCCAACCGCCCGGAAGCCGATAATCTCGTCGGCATCTATGCAGCCCTTGCCGACAAGTCGAAGGCGGATGTTCTCTCGGAGTTTGGCGGTCAGCAGTTCTCCGTCTTCAAGCCGGCTCTGGTCGATCTCGCCGTCAATGTTCTGTCGCCGATCACCGGCGAGATGCGCCGCCTGATGGCAGATCCCGGTCATATCGATGCGATCCTGCGCGACGGCGGCGCCCGCGCCCGCGCCCGCGCCGAGGTGACGATGAACCAGGTTCGCGACATCGTCGGCTTTATTTACTGACCATCTCATGACGGCAGCCCCCGTTGAAAAACGGGGGCTTGCAAAACGCCTCCTTCAGGTGGCAGAGTCGCCCCATGGTATCAAAACGTCTCTCACGGCTCGAAGGTCACCGCCGCAAATTCATGGCGGTCATCGACGGCACGCCTGAATGCCAGCGCGCCGTCCATTATGCCGGCCGGCGGGCCAAGAATTCCAATGGTGGCCTTGTGCTTCTCTATGTGATCCCCGAGGGCGATTTCCAGCAATGGCTGGGTGTCGAGGAGATCATGCGGGCGGAAGCGCGTGAGGAGGCCGAGGCGACGACGGCAAAGGCGGCGCAGATCGTGCGCGAGAATATCGGCATCGATCCGGAGATCGTCATCCGCGAAGGGTCGGCCGCCGATGAGATCAATGCGATGATCGAGGAAGACCGGGATATTGCCCTGCTCGTTCTGGCCGCCGGTTCGGCCAAGGAAGGGCCAGGGCCGCTGGTGTCTTCGATCGCAGGGCGCGCCGCTGCCTTCCCGATCCCCGTGACGGTGCTGCCGGATACGTTGACGAACGAGGAAATCGACGCCCTGAGTTGAGTTGGCAAGGCCATTTCTTGAGGGCTAGTCTCTTGATTAGAGCAGCCAAAAAGCCTATCTTCTTTTGAAATATTCTAAAGTCGGCGCAGGGCTTTCGGCCCGCCGCATGGAGATCAAGATGTTCATTCAGACCGAAGCGACGCCGAACCCCGCGACCCTGAAGTTCCTGCCGGGCAAGGTAGTGATGGAAAGCGGCACGGCCGAATTCCGTAGCGCCGACGAGGCGGAAGTCTCGCCGCTTGCCGCTCGCCTGTTCGATATCCCCGGCGTCAGCGGCGTCTATTTCGGCTACGATTTCATCTCCGTCTCCAAGGATGACCAGGAGTGGCAGCATCTGAAGCCCGCCATCCTCGGCTCGATCATGGAGCATTTCATGTCCGGCAAGCCGGTCATGGGCGCAGCATCGGTCCTCTCTGAAGCGCAGGACGCCAGCGGCGAGTTCTTTGATGAAGGCGACGAGACGATCGTGCTGACCATCAAGGAATTGCTCGAGACCCGCGTTCGTCCGGCCGTGGCCCAGGATGGCGGCGACATCACTTTCCGCGGCTTCCGTGATGGCAAGGTCTACCTCAACATGAAGGGATCCTGCGCCGGCTGCCCGTCGTCCACGGCAACGTTGAAGCATGGCATCCAGAATCTGCTGCGCCATTTCGTTCCGGAAGTTCAGGAAGTCGAAGCCGTCTAATCTTCGCATTTCGGAAAAATAAAGATGATTGTACTGGCGCTCGACACGGCAGGTGTAGATTGCGCTGCCGCGGTGTATGATAGCGGCAGTGATTCTGTGATGGGGGAGGTCACGGAGACGATCGGGCGGGGGCATGCCGAGCATTTGATGGATGTTGTCGACGCGGCGCTGGCGAAAGCCGATATAGCGCTCGCAGCGGTCGAGCGCATCGTCGTGACCGTCGGCCCTGGCTCCTTCACCGGCATTCGCATCGGCGTCGCTGCCGCTCGTGGTTTCGCACTTTCCCTCAACATTCCCGCCATCGGCGTCACGACCCTTGAGGTCATGGCCGCCACTGCGCGGGAGCAAAATCCGGGTCAATCGGTTCTGGCCGCCATCGACGCCAAGCGCGAGGAGATCTATCTCCAGTCCTTCGACGCCGATGGCCGCCCGCTGGACGAGGCCCGTGCCGTGACGATCGATGAAGCGCTAGTGATCGCTGGTGCCTTCGACGGTATCGTCACTGGTACAGCTGTCGCCCGGCTCAGCGATACGCCGCCCGCGGAGCGGCCCGACGCATTTCCGATTGCCGTCGTTGCCCGGCTGGGCGCTGCCAAACCTGTCAGCGACAAGCCGAAACCACTTTATCTTCGCGGACCCGATGCCAGACCGCAGGCCGGGTACGCTGTTGCCAGGCTATAGACATGCTCGAATCCTATCTTACCTTGAAAGCCGAATATGAGATCGTCCCGATGCAGCTTCGGGATTGCGTCGAAGTTGCCGCCCTGCATGGCGAACGGTTCGCGCGGGTCTGGGGCGATACCGAGTTCGAGGATCTGCTGTCGCAGGACACGACCTTCGGTTTCGTCGCTCGGCAGACCAACGCCATTCTGAAAAAGTCGCTTCCGGGCTTCGTGCTGGCGCGGCATATGGCGGGCGAAGCCGAGATCCTGACGATTGCCGTCAGCGCCAAGCTTGGCCGTACAGGCCTTGGCTGGAGGCTGATGCAGGCGGCGTTGCGCGAGGCGCGCAATCGTGGCGGCGAAACCATGTTTCTCGAGGTCGACGGCGTCAATCAGCCGGCCGTCGGGCTCTACCGCAAGCTCGGTTTCGAGACGGTCGGCGAGCGCAAGGCCTATTATGTCGATGAAAACGGTGCGAAATCGACGGCGCTTGTCATGCGGCGCGTTCTTCGCTAGTCCGTTGTCATAGACGAAGCGACCGAAGACCGTATTTGATGATCGATCCCGTAAAATCTCTGGAGGAGCTTTGCGCCGAGCGCGGGATGCGCATGACGGAGCAGCGCAAGGTTATTGCCCGCATCATCGAAAGTTCCGAGGACCATCCCGATGTCGAGGAGCTGCATCGTCGCTCCGTCAAGGTGGACGCGAAGATCTCGATTTCGACGGTCTATCGCACGGTAAAGCTTTTTGAGGATGCCGGCCTTCTTGCGCGCCATGATTTCCGCGACGGCCGCTCTCGGTACGAAACCGTGCCGGAAGAGCACCATGATCATCTGATCGATCTGAAGAGCGGCGAGGTGATTGAGTTCCACTCGCCGGAGATCGAGGCGCTGCAGGAGCGTATCGCCCGCGAACATGGTTTCAAGCTCGTCGATCACCGGCTGGAGCTCTATGGTATCCCGCTGAAGAAGGACGAAGGCTGAGGTGATGACTGTCGTGCCGGAGCGAATGATTTGGTGACCTGGCTGCGCGTCGGCTGTGCCGTCATCGCTATCTGCGTCGTCAGTCTCGTCATGCTGCCGCTGCAGATCCTCTGCCTGCGCTTTGACTGGAAGCTCAGGCGTTATCTGCCGCGCTACTGGCACCGCATCGCCTGCTACTGGCTCGGCGTTCGCGTCCATGTCATTGGACAGCCGGAACGCAGCCGGCCGTTGATGCTCGCCGCCAACCATTCATCCTGGCTGGATATTCTCGTGCTGTCCTCGGTTGTCGACGTCGCCTTCATCGCCAAGTCTGAGGTGCGGGACTGGCCGATTTTCGGTCAGTTCGCCCAGTGGCAGAAAAGCGTCTTTATCGAGCGCGAGCAGAAGCGCAAGACCGGCGATCAGGTGAACGAGATCGCCGAGCGCATGGCCAATGGCGAGATCATGGTGCTGTTTCCCGAAGGCACGACCTCGGATGGCAACCGCCTGCTGGAGGTCAAATCCTCGCTGTTTGGCGCCGCTGCCGCCGCCTTGCCGAAAACGCCTGACGCCGTCGTGCATGTTCAGCCGGTGGCAGTTGCCTATACCCGCATTCACGGCATCGCCATGGGCCGCTACTATCGCCCGATCGCTGCCTGGCCCGGTGATATCGAACTGGTGCCACACCTGAAGGATATTGTCGCCTGTGGCGCCATCGATGTGGATGTCTGTTTTGGCGAAGCGGTGGAGTATCGCGCCGACACCAAACGCAAGGATGTCAGCGCCACCGTCGCGCGGCGGATCCGCAACATGCTCTCAAGCCGGCTGCTTGGCCGCGAGATTGCCTGATATCCCGGCGATTCCAACTTTTTCATTTTCTCTTGGAGCAAAAGCCACTACATAGCGGCCATGACCAAGGACAGCTTAATTCTCGACGCCCCGGAGCCGAACGCCCTGCAGCTCGGCCTCCGCGATGGTTCCAACAGCCGCAAGGTTTTCATCAAGACCTACGGCTGTCAGATGAACGTCTATGACTCGACGCGGATGAGCGATGCGCTCGCCCGCGACGGCTATGAGCCGACCGAGGACATGGAAGATGCCGATCTGGTCCTGCTGAACACCTGTCATATCCGCGAGAAGGCCGCCGAGAAGGTCTATTCCGCGCTCGGGCGCCTGCGCGATATGAAGAAGCGTAAGGCCGCCGATGGTCGCGAGATGATGATCGGCGTCACCGGCTGCGTCGCCCAGGCCGAAGGCGAAGAAATTCTTCGCCGAGCGCCTGCCGTCGATGTCGTCATCGGCCCGCAGACCTATCACCGCCTGCCGGACGCGCTTCGCCGCGCCAAGGAAGGTCACCGGGTCGTCGATACCGAATATGCGCTTGAGGATAAGTTCGAACATCTGCCGGCGCCCGAGAGGTCGAAAATCCGCGCTCGCGGCGTTACGGCTTTCCTGACGGTGCAGGAAGGCTGCGACAAATTCTGTACTTTTTGCGTTGTGCCCTATACGCGCGGCTCCGAAGTCTCCCGTTCTGTCGCTCAAATCGTCGAAGAGGCTGAAAAACTTGTGGATGGCGGAGTGCGCGAAATCACGCTGCTCGGCCAGAATGTCAATGCCTGGCATGGCGCTGGCCTCAATGGCGAGGCCTGGAGCCTCGGCGATCTGCTGTACCGGCTGTCGGAAATTCCGGGCCTTGCCCGGCTGCGCTACACAACCAGCCACCCCCGCGATATGGACGACAGGCTGATTGAGGCGCACCGCGACCTGCGCACGCTGATGCCCTATCTGCACCTGCCGGTACAGTCCGGCTCCGACCGTATTCTGAAGGCGATGAACCGGCGTCATACGGCCGCCGAATATCTTGCCCTGATCGAGAAAATCCGCTCTGCACGGCCGGATATCGCCATTTCTGGCGATTTCATCGTCGGTTTCCCGGGGGAGACAGAACAGGATTTTGCGGATACACTTCGTCTGGTGGAGGAGGTGAACTATGCGCAAGCCTTCTCGTTCAAATATTCGACTCGTCCGGGTACGCCCGGCGCGGAGCTGAAAGACCAGGTGCCGGAAGAGATCAAGGCGGAACGGCTTGAACGGTTGCAGGCGTTGCTATTGAAGCAGCAACACGCTTTCGCCGATGCCTGTGTCGGCAAAGTGGTCGATGTGCTCCTGGAAAAGCCTGGCCGCATGCCGGGACAGTTGATAGGTCGCTCTCCCTGGCTTCAGTCTGTGAATATTGATGCAAAAGCATCGCAAATCGGTGACATTATAAACGTACGAATCACCGGGACCAGCACCAACAGCCTTTTTGCTGAGTTGCTCTAGGTTTCGGACGGCACAAGGAGCCACACCGCTTGAACGGACAGGAATTGGTTTCTTCATCATCGCGCCAGCCCCGCATCGCGAGCGACGCCAATCACTTCATCCTGACGTTCGAGAACAATCGATTCGCCAGCGAACTTTTCGGACAGTTCGATCAGAATCTAAAGCTGCTCGAGGAGCGTCTGGGTATAGACGCCCGCGCCCGTGGCAACTCTGTTGTCATCACCGGCGATGTCTTGGCCACCAACCAGGCGCGCCGCACGCTCGATTATCTCTATGACAAGCTGCAGAAAGGTGGGAATGTGGAGCGCTCCGACGTGGAAGGGGCAATCCGTATGGCGGTTGCCGCCGACGACCAACTGACGTTGCCGACCATGGAGAAAAAAGCCAAGTTGACGATGGCGCAGATTTCGACGCGCAAGAAGACGATCATCGCGCGCACACCGACACAAGATGCCTATATGCGGGCGCTGGAGCGTTCCGAGATGGTTTTTGGCGTCGGCCCGGCCGGCACCGGCAAGACCTATCTGGCCGTCGCCCATGCCTGCCAGCTTCTGGAGCGTGGCGCCGTCGAGAAGATCATCCTCTCGCGCCCGGCTGTTGAAGCGGGCGAGCGCCTGGGCTTCCTGCCTGGCGACATGAAGGAGAAGGTCGATCCCTATCTCCGTCCGCTCTATGACGCGCTCTATGACATGATGCCAGCCGACAAGGTCGAGCGCGCCATTACTGCCGGCGTCATCGAAATCGCGCCGCTTGCCTTCATGCGCGGCCGCACGCTCGCCAACGCCGTCATCATTCTCGATGAGGCGCAGAACACCACGGCGATGCAGATGAAGATGTTCCTGACCCGTCTCGGCGACAATGGGCGAATGATCATCACCGGCGACCCGAGCCAGGTCGACTTGCCGCGCGGCGTCAAATCCGGCCTGGTGGAAGCCCTGGATCTTCTGGCCGGTGTCGAGGGCATCACCATCGTCCGTTTCAAGGACGTAGACGTCGTCCGCCATCCGCTGGTGGGACGCATCGTCAGGGCCTATGATGCGACCTATGCCGTCCCTGCTGTGGGCGGTGGCAGTGAGGCCGATTCGCAGATCTGATGGCCGAACTCGATATTCAGATCAGCGTCGAGGAGGGCGATTGGCCCTCCGAAGACGCTTTGCAGGCTTTGGCGGAACGCGTTCTTGGCGCGGCGGCTACCTATCTCAAGAAAATTGAGAAGCAGCCTTTTCCAAAAACGGCGCCGGAATTGTCGCTCGTCTTCACCGATGATGCCTCCATTCGCGAGATAAATTCGGAATGGCGCCAGCAGGACAAGGCGACCAACGTCTTGTCTTTCCCCGCTTTTCCGCTGGTGCCCGGCGGCAAGCCCGGCCCGATGCTCGGCGATATCATCATCGCCAGGGAGACGGTGGAACGCGAGGCGGTCGAGCTGGAAAAGAGCTTTGACGACCATCTGACCCATTTGATGGTGCATGGTTTCTTGCATCTATTCGGCTACGACCATATGAATAATAGCGAAGCCGAAAGAATGGAGGGGCTGGAGACTCGCATTTTGGCGGAGCTTAGCCTATCTGATCCCTATGCGGGGCAGGACCCCATTTGACTTGAACCCTGTCTGATCAGGAACAATGAGCGACTTTACGACAAGACCGGCCTCTGAGGCCAAAGACGGCGCCGACAATGCCTCCTCCGATGAGGCGGGCAGTAGTAGCAACGGCAAACGATCGCAATCTTCCTTCTGGGCACGCGCCGCGCGCATCCTGCGCCCGGCTCAGGGATCGGCACGGCTGCGCGAGGATCTCGCCGACGCGCTGATCGCCGGGGCCACCGATGACGATGCCTTTTCGCCGGACGAGCGGGCGATGCTGCACAACATCCTCCGCTTCCGCGAAGTGCGTGTCGAGGATGTCATGGTGCCGCGCGCCGATATCGAGGCGGTCGACCAGAACATCGCCATTGGCGAGCTGATGATCCTGTTCGAGGAGAGCGGCCGTTCGCGCATGCCGGTCTATGCCGAAACGCTGGATGATCCGCGCGGCATGATACATATCCGCGATCTCCTGTCCTATATCGCCAAGCAGGCGCGCAACAAGCGCCGTGGCGGCAATGGCAAGACGGCAGCAGCAGCAGCTGCTGCGTCTGCATCAACCGCAAGCCCGGCCGAAAAGCCGGCGCGTTCGGCCAAGCCGAATTTCGACCTTTCGCGCGTCGATCTCCAGAAGACGCTGGCCGAAGCCGGCATCATCAGGAAAATCCTGTTCGTGCCGCCCTCGATGCTTGCTTCGGATCTTCTCCGTCGCATGCAGGTCAACCGTACGCAGATGGCGCTCGTCATTGACGAATATGGCGGCACCGATGGTCTCGCATCGCATGAAGACATCGTCGAAATGGTCGTCGGCGATATCGACGACGAACATGATGACGACGAGGTGATGTTCAAGCGCGTCTCCGAAGACGTCTTCGTTGCCGATGCCCGTGTCGAGTTGGAAGAGATCGCCGCCGCGATCGGCTCCGATTTCGACATCAGCGAGCAGGTGGACGAGGTCGATACGTTGGGCGGATTGATCTTCTCAGCGCTCGGTCGCATTCCGGTGCGTGGTGAGGTCGTCCAGGCGCTGCCGGGCTTCGAGTTCCATATTCTCGATGCCGATCCGCGCCGCATCAAAAAGGTGCGCATCACCCGCAAGCGTCACGCCGCGCGTCGCCGCCCGACCAAGGCGGATGGCGAGGCAGGTGCACTTGATCGCGATCTGCCGTCGCCGGACACTCTTTCCGAGGGATCTTCGACCAAGCAGAACGCCGCCAGCCAATAGAGCGGTTCAGCGCTTCATGGAATCGCTTCGCCGCTCTATCCCCTTGTTTGACGCAATTCCGGACGGAAAACCGCTACGCACTTTTCCTGGAATTGCTTCAGGTGGTGCTTCAACAGGACAAATCGCTGCTTTTTTGAAAGACTGCGGCCAATTGATTCGCAGTTTGACGGAGCGCGCGCATGGAACGGCTTTCGGGCAAGGTGATCCTCGTCTGGGGTTTTAAACGCGCGCTGCTTGCGATTGTTGCCGGAGCCATCGGTGTCCTGGCACTGCCGCCCTTCGGTTTCTTCGCGGCGATGTTCGTGTCCTTCACGCTGCTCGTCTGGCTGCTGGATGGCGCTGCGGCCGGTCCTGACAGTGGTTTTATTGGTCGCCTCTGGCCATCTTTCGTCACCGGCTGGCTGTTCGGCTTCGGCTATTTCGTCGCCGGTCTCTGGTGGCTCGGCCACGCGCTTCTGATCGATGCGGATCAATTCGCCTGGGCATTGCCGCTGGCAATCCTTGGCCTGCCCGCCTTCCTGGCGATCTTTTACGGCTTGGCGACAGCGCTTTCCCGCTTGCTTTGGTCTGATGGCATGGGGCGTATTGCCGCACTCGCCTTCGGTTTCGGTCTGCTGGAATGGCTGCGTAGCTTTCTTTTCACCGGCTTTCCCTGGAATGCCATCGGTTATGGCGCCATGCCCATGCCGCTGATGATGCAATCTGCGCATGTGATCGGCGTGCTTGGCGTCACCGTGCTCGCCGTCTTCGTTTTCGCCGCCCCGGCCTTGCTGGGAACACGCCAGGGCCGAGTGCCGGGGATTGGGTTGGCGGTGCTGATCGTGGCGGCGCATTTCGGCTACGGCTACTACGCCCTCAATCTGCCGGAGCCGCCGGTGCCTGGCAAACCCGCCCCGGTGGTGCGCATCGTGCAGCCGGCGATCGATCAGGAAGCCAAGATGGATACGGCGGCCGATCGCAACACCATCTTCGACAAGCACCTTTCGCTTTCGGTCCAGCCGGCGGCGAATGGCGGTAAGCGGCCCGACATCATCGTTTGGCCGGAAACCGCGATACCCTTCATTTTGACCGATAATCAGGATGCGCTCTCCCGCATCGCCGACCAGCTCGACGACGACCAGATCCTGATCACCGGCGCGGTTCGTGTCGAGGACATGGGTCCGGGTGTCGAGCCGCGTTATTACAATTCTGTCTATGTCATCGACGGTCGCGGCCAGATCATCGGCGCTTCCGACAAGACCCATCTCGTTCCTTTCGGCGAGTATGTGCCCTTCGAAAACGTCCTCAGCTATCTCGGCATCCAGAATGTCGTCGAGCTGCCGGGCGGCTTTTCGGCCGCCGCGAGCCGGCAGTTGCTGACGCTGCCTGATAGCGTCAAACTCTACCCGCTGATCTGCTACGAGATCATCTTTCCGAATGAGATGACGCCCGAAATCCGGCAGGCAGATGCCATTCTGAACGTTACGAACGATGCTTGGTTCGGAGATACGCCCGGCCCCTACCAGCATTTCCTGCAGGCGCGGGTGAGGGCGGTCGAACAGGGGCTGCCGTTGATTCGCAGCGCGAACACCGGTGTTTCGGCCTATGTCGACGCGCATGGACGTTTGATTTCCGGAATCGATTTTAATGAGCAAGGGTTCGTTGATGCTACCTTGAGTAGCGCAACCGTATCGCGAATCGACGATAGGGTAAGGAAGGTCTATTTCTGGTTGATCATCGGGATAGTCGGTATGATCGCTGTGATTTCACGCATGGGTTTTATTTCAAGGGTGAATTGACCAAAAAACCCTAAAATTGCATAGTGGTTGCCGTACGCCATTTTGCACGTAGATTGGAAGCCGGGTGGGCGTCGGCTGCAACGTGGCGTTAATAGGGGCGGTTAAGGGCACCGGGTGACAGGACCTGTATTCAACCTATGTTAGGGTAATGAGATGATTGAGAATAAAAAGAAGCCTAACCCGATCGACATTCATGTCGGTAGCCGCATTCGCCTCCGCCGCACGATGCTGGGGATGAGCCAGGAAAAGCTCGGCGAGAGCCTTGGAATTACGTTCCAGCAGATCCAGAAATACGAGAAGGGCACCAACCGCGTTGGCGCCAGCCGCCTTCAGAATATTTCCACCATTCTTAACGTTCCCGTCTCCTTCTTCTTCGAGGATGCTCCGGGCGATAACACGACGAGCGCCGGCGGCTTGGCCGAGGCCTCCAGCTCCAACTATGTGGTTGATTTCCTTTCGTCCTCCGAGGGCTTGCAGCTTAACCGCGCCTTCGTGAAGATTTCCGACGGCAAAGTCCGCCGCAAGGTGGTCGAGCTCGTCAAGGCGCTCGCAGCCGAGGCTGACGCGGAGTAGGAATTTTCCGGTAGCGTCATGATGGAAAAGTCGAAAGGCGGCCATTTTGGCCGCCTTTTGCGTGTTTGGCGCAAAAATTTATTACGTCCACAGGGATATAAAGATATATTTATGTCCTTCTGTGTCTTGTTTTTCGGCCCCGACACGAATATCAAAAGAGAAGATTTGTTCTTTGAGGGGAATCCCGCATGCGCGCGAATTATCTGTTTACCAGCGAGTCTGTTGCCGAAGGTCACCCGGATAAAGTTTGTGACCGTATCTCCGATGAAATCGTCGATCTGGTCTATCGCGAAGCTGCAAAGACCGGCATCAACCCCTGGGGCGTGCGCATTGCCTGCGAGACCCTTGCCACCACCAACCGTGTCGTCATCGCCGGCGAAGTTCGCCTGCCGCCGAGCTTGATGAAGAAAGACAAGGACGGTAACGACGTCATCAACCCCTCGAAGTTCAAGGCTGCTGCTCGCCGCGCCATCAAGGACATCGGCTACGAGCAGGCCGGCTTCCATTGGAAGACGGCGCGCATCGACGTGCTCCTGCATTCGCAGTCTGCCGATATCGCCCAGGGCGTCGACAACGCCTCCGACCAGCAGGGTGACGAGGGTGCCGGCGACCAGGGCATCATGTTCGGCTACGCCTGCCGCGAAACCCCGGATCTCATGCCGGCGCCGATTTACTATTCCCACAAGATCCTGCAACTGCTCGCGACCGCCCGCAAGAAGGGCGACGGCGACGTTGCCAAGCTCGGCCCGGATGCCAAGAGCCAGGTGACCGTCCGTTACGTCGACGGCAAGCCAGCGGAAGTGACGTCGATCGTGCTTTCCACTCAGCACCTCGACGATAGCTGGGATTCGAACAAGGTTCGCGAAGTCGTCGAGCCCTATATCCGCGAAGCCCTCGGTGAGCTGAAGATTGCGTCGGATTGCAATTGGTACATCAACCCGACCGGCAAGTTCGTCATCGGCGGCCCGGATGGTGATGCAGGCTTGACCGGCCGCAAGATCATCGTCGACACCTACGGCGGCGCTGCACCGCACGGCGGCGGCGCCTTCTCCGGCAAGGACACGACCAAGGTCGACCGTTCTGCTGCCTATGCCGCGCGCTATCTGGCAAAGAACGTCGTTGCCGCCAGCCTTGCCGACCGTTGCACGATCCAGCTTTCCTACGCCATCGGCGTTGCCCAGCCGCTGTCGATCTATGTCGACCTGCATGGCACCGGCAACGGCGTTACCGAGGACCAGGTCGAAGAAGCGATCCGCAAGAACATGGATCTTTCGCCGACCGGTATTCGCCGCCATCTCGACCTCAACAAGCCGATCTACGCCAAGACCTCGGCCTACGGCCATTTCGGCCGCAAGGCGGGCCGTGACGGTTCGTTCTCCTGGGAGCGCACGGACCTCGTCAAGGCGCTCAAGGAATCGGTGAGCACCCGGGAAGCTGCATGATCGATACGGAGCGCCGGTCGCGGGCGACGGAAGCATTCTTCGGGCGGCGCAAGGGTAAAGCCTTGCGCGGCCAGCAGGCTGAAAAGCTTGAAACGCTCCTGCCGCAGTATCTCGTTGACCTTTCCACGCCGGCGCCTCAGCCGCTGAATGATCTGTTTCCGGTGCCGACCGAACGTCTGCGCCTGGAAATCGGTTTCGGCGGTGGCGAGCATCTGATCCACCGGGCGCTCGAGCAATCGACAACCGGCTTCATCGGCGTCGAGCCTTTCGTTAATTCCATGCAGAAGCTGCTTGCCAGCGTCGGTGAGACCGGCGCGCGCAATATCCGCGTCTACAACGACGATGCGACGCAGCTGCTCGACTGGCTGCCGGACGCCTGCCTCGACCAGATCGATCTGCTCTATCCCGATCCCTGGCCGAAGAAGAGGCACTGGAAGCGCCGCTTCGTCTCGCAGGTGAACCTCGATCGTTTCCACCGCGTCCTGAAGCCCGGTGCGCGCTTCTGCTTTGCTTCCGACATCGACACCTATGTCAATTGGACGCTGCAGCATTGCCATGCCCATGGCGGCTTCGAGTGGACGGCCGAAAACGCCGCCGACTGGCTGACGCCCTATGAGGGCTGGCCGAGCACGCGCTATGAGGCGAAGGCCCGGCGCGAGGGGCGGTCTTCCGCCTATCTGACATTCAAGAGAGTTTGAGCGGCCGTTTCGGCGGCACCGGAGATTGATCTCCAGATGTTCCGGCTAAGGCTTCCTGTGCCGCATCGGGCTGCGCGCATCGGAAGTTGCGAAAGTCGCGGCGATATGCGTTCCGCCGCACCGTCTTGTCAGCACTTAATGCAGGCTGACCGTCTTCAACTCGTCCTCGGCCGCCTTGTAAAAGGTGCTGGAGCGGTTATCGGTCAGAAGGATCGGGGTGCCGTCGGCGCCGAAGAGCGCCCAGAGATCGATATCGGGATCGATATCGGAAGGCGCTTCCGGGAAGCAGCGGGAAACTTCTTCGGACCGTATTTTCCGGATATAGGCTACCTCACCGCTGCCCAGATGGGCGAGCTCGGATTGGGTCAGTCGGGCAGTGGCTTCTCTCATAAGCATGTTCGTACCTCCAGTATGAGGGACCAACGGCAATCAGCCGTTGTCCTACTGTGAGACCGAAATGTTAATTTTCTTTACCATACGCGCCGGCTCCGGCCGAATGAGGTCGACGGCGAGCAAGCCATTCTTCAAAACGGCGCCAAGCACTTGCATGCCGTCTGCCAAAACGAAGACGCGCTGGAATTGACGAGCCGCAATGCCGCGATAGAGATAATCGCGTTCCTCCTGCTCCACCTGCCGACCGCGGATGAGAAGCTGGTTTTCTTCCGTAGTGATGTCGAGCTCGTCTTCGGAGAAACCGGCAACCGCAAGCGTGATGCGCAGGCGTTCGGGCTCGCCCGAAATACGATCGGGGCGCATGCGTTCGATATTGTAGGGGGGATAACCATCGCTGGCCTTGGAAATCCGCTCCAGCGTCTTTTCCATGGTATCGAAGCCCAGAAGAAGAGGGCTGGCAAAAGGAGTCGTCCGGCTCATCGTCAAGTCCTTGGGTAGCAAGCGACCTTTCCGGACCTGATCTTCAGCACCCGGCTGTCGCTAATATGGGGGCATGGGGAGGGGAGTGCAAGAAGGTCCGGCTTCGCACCTGCGAAATCAGTTTCGCTCAGGAAACGTCAGGCGTCGTTCTGCCCCTGTGGCTGCTTGACAAAGCTCCGGCGGGCTCGCATCAAGACCTGCCGATCTGCACCGGAGGGAAGCCACAGATATGACCGAGCCCAGAAAAATCATCATCGATACCGATCCCGGCCAGGATGACGCCGCCGCGATATTGCTTGCCTTCGGAAGCCGCGAGGAACTCGACGTTCTCGGCATTACGACGGTCGCCGGCAACGTGCCGCTGGCGCTGACGAGCCGTAATGCCCGCATCGTCTGCGAGCTTTGCAATCGCCGCGACGTCAAGGTCTTCGCCGGTGCCGATGCACCGATTAAGCGCAAGCTGGTTACCGCCGAACATGTCCACGGCAAGACTGGTCTCGACGGTCCAGAACTGCCTGAGCCGACCATGGCGCTCCAGCCGGGCCATGCCGCCGATTTCATCATCGAGACGCTGCGCAGCGAGCCCGAAGGCGCCGTCACGCTCTGCACGCTCGGTCCGCTCACCAATATCGCGCTTGCCTTCCAGAAGGCCCCCGACATCGTCGGCCGTGTCCGCGAACTAGTGATGATGGGTGGCGGCTTCTTCGAGGGCGGCAACATCACGCCGGCTGCGGAGTTCAACATCTATGTCGATCCGGAAGCCGCCGATGTCGTCTTCCGCTCTGGCGTACCCATCGTCATGATGCCGCTCGACGTGACCCACCAGCTTCTCACCCGCAAGGATCGCGTGGCGCGTATCGCTGCCATCGGTTCGGCGCCGGCCAAGGCCATGGTCGAGATGCTGGAATTCTTCGAGCGTTTCGACATCGAGAAGTACGGCTCCGACGGCGGTCCGCTGCACGACCCGACCGTTGTTGCCTATCTGCTGAAGCCGGAGCTCTTCAAAGGTCGGGAGTGCAATGTCGAGATCGAGATCACCTCGGAACTGACCGTTGGCATGACCGTTGTCGATTGGTGGCATGTCACCGACCGCAAGAGCAACGCCAAGGTCATGCGCGACGTCGATGCCGACGGTTTCTTCGCGCTGTTGACGGAGCGTTTCGCGCGCATCTGACATTTACGTCGGCCTGTATGAACGCCAAAGGCCGCCGGGACGAACCGGCGGCCTTTGCATTTCTCTTTAGTCGACTCAGAATTCTTCCCAGTCATCCCGAGCCAGCGCATTGGCACCCTGAGTCTGAGGCTGTGCCTTGCGGGCAGGCGGAGTGGAAGGAGCGCGACGGGCAGGAGCGGGTGCGCGCATCTGCTGGGCTGTGGCACGCAGTGCTGTGGCTTTGTCCTGTGTACCATGCGAGGCGCGAAAGCGGGTCACAAGCGCCTTCAGCGTGACGCTGGCGGCGGTGGTTTCCTCCACCATCGGCGCGTTCTGCTGCGTCACCTGGTCCATCTGGTTGACCGCCGAGTTGATTTCCTTGGCGGCGCTGGCGGATCTCTGTGCCAGCTCAGGCACCTCCTGCGCCACGACGGAAAAGCCCCTGCCGCACTCGCCGGGAGGGCGTCTGCCGCCGTTAGATGGCGATACACGGCAGACGAGAGGAGGGTGATGGTGAAGCGCAAAAAATAATTAACTTGATGGGAAATAACCCCCGCTTTCAGGCGGAGTTGCCTGCAAACGGGGTACTCAGGCACGGGGTCTCAAAGACGAGCGGCGACTTCGCTTGCAACCGGAATGGCAGGCTGTGCGCCGGGCTTCAGGCAGGCAAGCGAACCGGCAACGGCGGCGCGGCGCAGGCTCGTGTGAAAATCCAGGCCCTGGTCGAGGCTGGCGGCGAAATAGCCGCAGAAAGTATCACCGGCGCCGACGGTATCGATCGGTTCGATGACGAGGCCTTTGGCGCGCGAAAGCTCGCCATTGCGGATGGCGATGACGCCGTCGCCGCCGAGGGTGACAATCAATGTTTGCCCGGTCTCGGCATGCAGGCGGGCCAGCGCCGCCTCGCGATCGCTGGCCGACATATTGTCCTGACCTGCCAGCAGCTCGAATTCGGTCTCATTGGCAATGACGATATCGGCGAGGCGGCCGAGGCGCGCTGCTTCGGGAATGAGCGGCGCGAGATTGAGAATTGTGCGAACGCCCTTGGCCTTTGCGGCAACAAGCGCCGTTTCGACGGCCGCAACCGGGATTTCGAATTGCAGCATGAGCGTATCGCTAGGGCTCAGCGCATCGACGACGGCGGTCGCGTCGTCGGCCGTCTTAGTACCGTTGGCGCCGGGAACGACGGCGATCATGTTCTCGCCGTCACCGCCGACCAGGATCAGTGCCGTGCCGGTCGGCTCGGGGACATGGCTGACGGTGGAAAGATCGGTGCCGGCAGCGTCAAGCAGAGCAAGGGCGGGCTCGGCGAAGCCATCATTGCCGACGGCGCCCGTCATGCGCACGGTGGAGCCGGCACGACGCGCGGCCAGCGCCTGGTTGGCGCCCTTGCCGCCGGCGGCGGTGGAAAAGCCGTTGCCGGCCACCGTCTCGCCCGGCTTCGGCAGACGGTCGGTGGTGGCGATGAGGTCCATGTTGATGGAGCCGAAAATGGTGATCATGGGATGTCCTGCCCTGCTTGCTGGTCTTGCATGCTCCCATCCAAGAATTGCTTCATCCTTCGGCAGGGCACGCATTGATTTGGCGCGACACTGCCCGAAGCGGTCAGTCCTCGTCAACCACCCTTAGCTTGAGTTGGCCGGTGCGATTGTCGATCGGTTTCGGCCGGTCCTCAGCGGCGGGCTTTGCCGGCTCGGCGGCGGTCTCGAATTCCAGCGCTTCTATCCGCTCGCCGCGCCGCGCCAGCTTGTCGGCGGAGGTGACGATCATGTCGACATCCTTCTGCGCCATGGCGAAATGCCCCTGCAGCTTGCGCACCCGCTCGTCGAGGCGCGAGAGATCGTCCATCAGATGCGCTACTTCACCCTGGATCACATGCGCCTGCTCGCGCATGCGCTGGTCCTTCAACACCGCCTGGATGACCTGAATCGACAGCATCAGCAGCGATGGCGAGACGATGACGATGCGCGAGCGCTGTGCCTTATGCACGATCGCCTCGAAATTCTCGTGGATTTCGGCAAAGATCGATTCGGAGGGAACGAAGAGAAAAGCGGTGTCCTGCGTCTCGCCCGGGATGAGATATTTCTCGGCGATATCGCGGATATGCACCTCGAGATCCCGGCGGAACTGCTGCGCGGCAACCTTGCCCTGCTCTGGGCCTGTCGCAGTTGCGTTACGGATGGCGTTCCAGGCTTCCAGCGGAAATTTAGCGTCGATGACCAACGGCGGCGAGCCGTTCGGCATGCGGATTGTGCAGTCCGGCCGCGAACCGTTCGACAGCGTTGGCTGAAACGCATAGGCGCCCATCGGCAACCCATCGGCGATGATCGTTTCCATGCGCGCCTGGCCGAAGGCGCCGCGCGTCTGCTTGTTGGAGAGAATCGCTTGAAGGCCTACGACATCCTTTGCCAGCGACTGGATATTGGTCTGCGCCGCATCGATGACGGCCAGCCGCTCCTGCAGGCGGCGGAGGTTCTCATGCGTCGAGCGCGTCTGTTCGCCGATCGTCGCCGTTACCCGCTGCGACATGCCATCCAGACGCTGACCAATGGCTTGATTGAGCTCCGCCTGCCGCGAGCCGAACACCTCCGTCATGGCGGCAAGCCGCCCCTGCATCTCCGCCTGCGCCCTGAGGATCGCCGCCATGTTATGCTCGGCATCTTCGGCCCGCAGCAAGTCGTCCTCCGACTGTCGCCTTCTGCCATTGATGACAAGAACGATCATGATGATCAGGAGCAGGATGGTGAGGCCGGCCAGAGCCGGGACTGCGGGAATTGCTTGGCCGAGCAGGGTAAAGGACATGATATCGTATATACTCGTGGAACTCTTGCGGGCACCATAACAAAACCGCGAAGAATATCCAGATCAAAACGTGAACAAAGTTTCAGGCTGTCTTTGTCGACCCGGAGCGGCAATCGTTGAAAAAACACGCTTCGACTGCCAACTAGATAATTCCATCGCGCCAAAAGATGCGTTATGGGAAACGTCATGACGATCAAGCCACTCATCATTTTGCCCGATCCGCTGCTCCGCCAGGCCTCCAAGCCCATCGAGCGCGTCGATACCGAAATTCTGCGCCTTGCCGACGACATGCTGGAAACCATGTATGACGCGCCGGGCATCGGCCTTGCCGCCGTCCAGATCGGCGTTGCCCGCCGTATGCTGGTGATCGATGTGGCGCGTGAAGGTGAAGACAAGCAGCCGCTGGTCTTCATCAACCCCGAGGTTGTCGCCTCGTCCGACGAGCGTTCGGTCTACGAGGAAGGCTGTCTCTCCATTCCGGATTACTACGCCGAAGTCGAGCGCCCGGCCCGCGTCACGGTCAAGCATATCGACCGCGACGGCAAGGAACAGCTCATCGAAGCCGACGGCCTGCTTGCTACCTGCCTGCAACACGAGATCGACCACCTGAACGGCGTGCTGTTCATCGACTATATCTCGCGTCTGAAGCGCGAGATGGTGATTAAGAAGTTCACCAAGGCGGCCAAGTCGAAGGTGCTCTGAGGAGCGGCTGTTGAAAGATGGGTCTGAAGCGCCTATGATATCAGTGATATCAAATGGAGGTGCCGGATGGCTGATATCTTGGTCAGAGACGTGTCCGAAAACTTGAAGCGAGAGCTTAGCGATGAGGCGAAACGAGCCGGTCGCAGCCTCTCGGAAGAAATTAAGATTCAGGTTCGGAAAGGCCTCAACGTCACGCGATTGGAAGATGGCGCGAAAGCTGGTTCGACGCTGAGCCAATTACGCTCGGCCTTTACCGGTTTTGCGTTGAGCGATGAGGAACATCGCGAGTTTATGTCTGCTACGGATGAAGCGCGTCGCAAAGAGGCGGAACGCCGCGGTTCCGAATGATTATTCTTGATACGAACGTGGTTTCGGAGATCACGAAGGCCAATTTGTCTCCGAACGTCGGCGAATGGTTTGAGCAACAAGATATTGAGAGCCTTTATCTTTGCTCTCCGATTCTAATGGAACTGTCCTATGGTGCGGAAAAGGTGTTGCTGAGGGATCGTTCGGAACGATTTTTCGAAGGCCTTGGTTACCTTATGGAGCATCAATTTGCAGGTCGCATTTTGCAGTTTGATCAAGACAGTGCGCTGCTGACGGGCCGCATTCGTGCTCGTCGCGAACGGTTCGGCCACCAGATTTCCGTCCAGGACGCCATGATCGCTGCTGTTTGTCTAGCTCACGGCGCAACGTTGGCGACCCGGAACATAAAAGACTTCCAGGGGCTTGATATCAGGCTCGTAAACCCGTTTGAAGACGGGCATGCGTGATCCCGAAAATTGCAGAGCGGTTTTTGGACAAGATCATGCCAAACTAGATACCTCTCAGCCGGACGGATCGCATGTCGCTCAGCATCATCTTTATGGGAACGCCCGAATTTTCCGTGGCGACGTTGCGCTCGCTGATCGACGCCGGTCATAAGATCCGCGCCGTCTACACGCAGCCGCCAAGGCCAGGCGGCCGGCGTGGGCTCGACCTGCAGAAGTCGCCGGTGCATCAGGCGGCGGAGCTGTTGGGTCTGCCGGTATTCACGCCGGTCAATTTCAAGGATCCGGAAGAGCGCCAGCGTTTTCGCGAGCTCGATGCCGATGTCGCCGTGGTTGTCGCCTATGGCCTGCTGCTGCCCGAGGCGATCCTTACCGGCACGCGGCTCGGCTGCTACAATGGCCATGCCTCGTTGCTGCCGCGCTGGCGTGGGGCAGCACCCATCCAGCGGGCAATCATGGCCGGCGACAAGAAGACCGGCATGATGGTGATGAAGATGGACAAGGGGCTGGATACCGGCCCGGTCGCTCTGACCCGCGAAGTCGAGATCGGCGGTACCATGACCGCCGGCGAACTGCACGACAAGCTCATGCTCAGTGGAGCCAAGGCCATGGCCGAGGCGATGAACAAGCTGGAATATAATGAGCTGCCGTTGACCGAGCAGCCCGCCGAGGGCGTCGTCTACGCCGCCAAGATCGACAAGGGCGAGACCCGCATCGAGTTCGGCAAACCGGCTACCGATGTTCACAATCATATTCGCGGCCTTTCGCCCTTTCCAGGCGCATGGTTCGAAGCAGAGCTTGCCGGTAAGCCGGAACGCCTGAAGGTGCTTGGCTCCGAACTTGCCGAAGGTACCGGCGCGCCTGGCGAAGTGCTGAGCGACGATCTTATCATTGCCTGCGGCTCCGGTGCGGTCAGGCTGACAAAGCTGCAGAAGGCCGGCGGCAAGCCGATGGCGGCGGCTGATTTCCTACGCGGCACGCCGATTGCACCGGGCACGATGCTGGCGACGGGATCTGTCTGATGCCGCGTTACCGCATGACCGTCGAATATGACGGCGTCCCCTATGTCGGCTGGCAGCGTCAGAATAATGGTGCTTCCGTGCAGAGCGCAATCGAGCGTGCCATCCTGTCGTTGACGGGGGAGACGGTTTCTGTTCGCGGCGCGGGACGCACCGATTCCGGCGTGCATGCCGTGGGCCAGGTTTCCCATACCGATCTCTCCAAGGAATGGAAGCCGCACAAGCTGCGCAATGCCTTGAACGCCCATCTACGACAGGCCGGCGACCGTGTCGCCATTCTGAATGTCACGGAGGTCGATGTCAGCTTCGACGCCCGCTTCTCGGCGATCCGCCGGCATTATCTCTATCGCATCATTGTCCGCCGCGCGCCGCTGGCGCTGGAGGCCGGGCGAGCATGGTGGGTGGCGAAGGATATGGATCATGAGGTCATGCACGCGGCGGCCCAGACCTTGGTCGGCCGGCATGATTTCACGACGTTCCGATCGGTACATTGTCAGGCGAACAGCCCTGTGCGTACGCTCGACCGGCTGGATGTGACCCGCAATGGCGAGCTGATCGAGATCCGCGCCACGGCGCAAAGCTTCCTGCACAACCAGATCCGCTCCTTTGCCGGAACGCTGAAGCTTGCGGGCGAAGGAAAGTGGACGCCGGACGATGTGCGTGCCGCCCTGGAGGCGCGCGACCGCAAGGCCTGCGGCCCAGTCGCACCGCCTAACGGGCTTTATTTCATGCAGGTGGATTATCGCGACGATGCCGGTTCCGGGCCGCCGATCCTCGATGACGAATCCGACGATTCATGAGGTGCCCCATCTAGGTCCGGGTGGAGCGCTACATTATGTCGCGCGCATACTTGTCACGGCACAATCGATGGCTTATAGGCCTCCCCGGGAGGATCGACAGCCGAATGATATGAGGTTTGCGATGCCCAATAATCCCAAGAACATCAAGACGCGCGCCGAACGCTCTCCCACCATTGAGATGAGCCGGCGGCAACTTCTGGATCCGCAGCCGCCAGCGCCGCTGCTTTCAGCCTTCCCGCACTGCCCAGCTGGGCTGCCCCTGCCGAGAGGGCAGTGGATGTTCTCCTCGTCGGCGGTGGCATCATGAGCGCGACGCTCGGTGTTCTCCTGACCGAGCTCGAGCCTTCCTGGACGATCGAAATGATCGAGCGGCTTGACGATGTCGCGTTGGAAAGCTCCAACGGCTGGAACAATGCCGGGACCGGCCATTCGGCTCTAGCCGAACTCAACTACACGCCCCAGGACGAGAACGGCGTCGTCCATATCAGCAAGGCGGTCGAGATCAACGAATCCTTCCAGATCTCCCGCCAGTTCTTCTCCCATCAGGTGGATGTGGGTGTCCTGAAAAACCCGCGTTCCTTCATCAATTCGACACCCCATATGAGCTTTGTCTGGGGCGACAAGAATACGGACTTCCTGGAAAAGCGTCACCAGGCGCTGAAGGCGAGCCCACTGTTTTCCGGCATGAAGTTCTCGCGCGATCACGATGAGATCGCGAAATGGGTTCCGCTGATGATGGAAGGGCGCGATCGTTCGCAGAACATCGCAGCCACATGGTGCCCGCTGGGAACCGACGTGAATTTCGGCGAAATCACCCGCCAATATGTCGCGCATCTCAAGAGCCAGTCGACCTTCAAGCTGCACACCTCTTCGGAAGTGCAGGAGATTACGCGCAACGAAGACGGCACCTGGCGCGTCACCTATACGGATACCAAAGACGGCTCAAACAAGGGTACGATCAACGCCAAGTTCCTGTTCCTCGGTGCCGGCGGCGCGGCGCTACCGTTGCTCCAGATGTCGGGCATTCCCGAAGGCGACGATTATGCCGGCTTCCCCGTCGGCGGCTCGTTCCTCGTCTGCGACAATCCCGATGTGACAAGCCTGCATCTGGCAAAGGCCTATGGCCAGGCTTCAACCGGTGCACCGCCCATGTCCGTGCCGCATCTCGACACGCGCGTGCTGGATGGAAAGCGCGTGATCCTGTTCGGACCGTTCGCCACCTTCTCCACAAAATTCCTGAAGGAGGGATCCTTCCTCGACCTGCCTGCCTCGGTGACGCTCGACAATATCTGGCCGATGATCCGGGTGGCTTTGGATGAGTTCAGCCTCGTCGAATATCTGGCAGGTCAGCTGATGCTATCCGATGAGGACCGTCTGGCGGCGCTGCGTGAATATTTCCCGCATGCCAAGGCCGAGGATTGGCGTCTGTGGCAGGCTGGTCAGCGTGTTCAGATCATCAAGCGCGACGAAGAAAAAGGTGGCGTCCTGAAGCTCGGAACCGAAATCGTTGCATCGAAGGACGGCAGCATTGCCGCACTGCTCGGCGCTTCGCCTGGGGCTTCCACTGCGCCACCGATCATGCTCGATCTGCTCAAGAAGGTATTCGCCGAGCGGCTCGCGACGGCCGAATGGCAGGAAAAGATCCACAAGATCGTTCCGAGCTACGGCGTGAAACTGAACGAGACCCCGCAGGCACTTGCCGAGGAATGGGCCGCCACGGCCGATCGGCTGCAACTGGTGATCGCTTCACCGGTCATCGATACGTCCGCGCTTGCAAAGCCTGATGGGACGAGCGCTCCGAAGGGTGCAGTCCAGCATGTTCCGGATATGGCGCTCTGATTGTGCTCCGGCACGATCGGCTCTGAGACGTCCGTGGAACCAGGTCGCAACGCCGTAGCGCTTCGAAAGAGCGCTACGGCTCTTTTCATTTGTTATATCGCTCGGCGCACTGCTTTTATGGTCGTGAAAAATCCGGTCACAGCGCATCTCTCCGTTCCAACGTGAACGATGCGCCATCAAATGCCGGGATCAGATATCTAGCCCGGTGGATAGATGTCGAGGAAGCGCTGGAGGAAGTCGGTCAGCAGCATGTTCGGAATGAGCAGCACCAGCGTCAGGGTACCGTTGAAGAGCGGATGCGTGCCGCAGATCATCCTCAGCATGCGGGCGAGCGAAAAGACGATCACCATTATCAGCGCGAGCAACAGGAAGCTTACCAGCCCACTGGAGCCGGGGATGAAGGCGAGCAGCGCGATCAGCAAGGCATTAAGATAGGAGATCGGCAGGCCGAGCCAGTTGACGACAACGACGACTGGCGCGAATTTGTCGCCGAAGCGAAAGATCATCAGTAGCACGCCGGCGAGAACCAGCGGCGTCAGCCAGCTTGCCGCCTCGACCAGCGCCAGGCGAAGGAAGAAGGCCATGCCGGTGGAGGTTTCCGGCGGCATAGCGCTAAGATAGGCCTGCTGCCACCAGAGCCAGGAAATGCCGATCGGCGGCAGGCTCCAGAGGATCGCCCAGAAGGAGCGCAGCATGCCACGGTCCGATATGTCGAGATATTGGAAGCCGCGCGCGTCCATGCGTAGCAGAAGCCAAAGGCCTGCCAGATAATATTGGACTTCCTTAAAACTCGGCATTCGCAAACCAGCGCTGGATGAAAGTCTCGTAGATCTCGGTCAGCGTTTCGAGATCCGCCAGTGCCACCCGCTCGTCGACCATGTGCATGGTCTGGCCGACAAGGCCGAATTCCACCACGGGGCAATAGTCCTTGATGTAACGCGCGTCCGAGGTGCCACCGGTCGTCGAAAGCTTCGGCGTGTTGCCGGTGACGTTTTCGACCGCTGAGGAGAGCGAGGCGATCAGCGCGTTGTTGCGCGTAAGAAAGACCTGGCTCGGGCGTTCGGACCAGACGATATCATATTTAGTCGGCTCACGACCGGGGCGAAGCGTCTGGTCGGCCGAAGCGGCATCGAGACGTGCGAGGATCTCCGCCCTCAGGGTCTCGACGGTCCATGTATCGTTGAAGCGGATGTTGAAGGCAGCGGTCGCCTTGGCGGGGATGACGTTTGTGGCGGCGTTGCCGACATCGATCGTCGTCACCTCGAGGTTCGACGGCTGGAAATTGTCGGTGCCGGCGTCGAAGGGCGGATCGAGCAGCGCTTCGGTCAATTTGATGATGCTGCGCACCGGATTGTCGGCGAGATGCGGATAGGCAGCATGGCCCTGTACGCCGTGAACGGTGATGAAACCGGAGATCGAGCCGCGACGGCCGATCTTGATCATGTCGCCGAGCTGATCCGGATTGGTGGGTTCGCCGACGAGGGAGGCGTCCCAACGCTCGCCGCGTTCGACTGCCCATTGCAGCAGCTTGACCGTGCCGTTGATGGCAGGGCCTTCCTCGTCGCCAGTGATCAGGAAGGAGATGGAGCCGGCAGGTGGCCCATGCTTCTCGATATGGCGGGCGATAGCGGCGGCAAAACAGGCGATGCCGCCCTTCATGTCGACCGCGCCGCGGCCGAAGAGTTCTCCACCAGCGATATCGGCGGCAAAGGGTGGATGGCTCCAAGAGGCGGCGTCGCCGACCGGAACGACGTCCGTATGGCCGGCGAACATCAGATGCGGCCCCTCGGTGCCGAGACGGGCATAGAGGTTCTCGATATCGGGCGTGCCCGGCTCGCTGGCCGTCATGCGCTCGACCTTGAAGCCGAGCGGCAGCAGCATATCGGCGAGCGCGGTGAGCGCACCGCCTTCTGCCGGCGTCACGGAAGCGCAGCGGATCAGGGTTTGCAGATTGGCGACGGGATCGGTGGCGGTCATCGGAGGCTATTTATCCGGGGAGAGATGGCAAGGCGATGGCGAGGCGATGGCAACTGGTGGGCGATTATTGTCCGAAGATTTCCGCCGTAGTTCCAGCAGATCATATGGGGCTGTTAGCCAACCAGGAAAGGGGAGCGCGACCCGGAAAGTGCGCTCCCGGAACCATTAATCGCGCAGCAGCTCGTTGATGCCGGTCTTGGAGCGGGTCTTTTCATCGACGCGCTTGACGATGACGGCACAATAGAGGCTTGGAGCCGGCTGGCCGTTCGCCATGATGTTGCCGTTCGGCAGCGCGCCGGCGACGACGACGGAGTAGGGCGGTACTTCACCATAGGTGATCTCGCCGGTGGCGCGGTCGACGATCTTGGTCGACTTGCCGATGAAGACGCCCATGCCGAGCACCGAGCCTTCGCGGATGATGCAGCCTTCGACCACCTCGGAGCGTGCGCCGATGAAGCAATTATCCTCGATGATCGTCGGGCCGGCCTGCATCGGTTCCAGCACGCCGCCGATGCCGACGCCGCCCGAGAGATGCACATGCTTGCCGATCTGCGCGCAGGAGCCAACGGTCGCCCATGTGTCGACCATGGTGCCTTCGCCGACATAGGCGCCGAGATTGACGAAGGACGGCATCAGGATGGCGTTCGGGGCGATGTAGGCCGAGCGGCGGACGACGGCGTTCGGCACGGCGCGGAAGCCTGCCTCGCGGAAGCGGTTCTCGCCCCAGCCCTCGAACTTCGACGGCACCTTGTCCCACCAGGTCGAGCCGCCGGGGCCGCCGTCGACGATCTGCATGTCGTTCAGGCGGAAGGAGAGCAGCACGGCTTTCTTGAGCCACTGATTGACGGTCCAGTTGCCGTCGGAACCACGCTCGGCCACGCGCACCTTGCCGCTGTCGAGCAGGTTCAGCGCCGTTTCCACGGCGTCGCGAACTTCGCCGCGTGTCGAGACGTTCACATTGTCGCGATTTTCAAAGGCCGCCTCGATGGCGTTTTCGAGAGAGGCGAGATCGGTGGCGCTCATGAGAATTCCTTAAACTTCAATGGCTATCGTTGCGATCGGAGGGGTGTCCGCAAATACGGTCGATTGGTCCTACAGCATGGGCCCGAAAAATGGAATGATTTTTCGGTGCGGATTAAGCTTGGATTCAAGGCGTTAGAGGGGCATATGCGATACTTGGCTGCTCGCGCTGCGGTGTATGGCGGCCCTTGAAGGATCGATCGAAAGGCATTGGAAATGAGCAAGGCGAAGAACGGCAGGCTGACGCGCAAGGACGGGGTTTGGGATCCCTTGAAGACGAGTTCGGCCGACAAGCAGCGGGCTGAATCCGTTCCGAAGACACCGCAGTCGATGTCGCCTTCCTACCGTCTCGCCTACGCCGACGAGGATTTTCTCTGCCGTGAGGAGTTGCGGCCTATCCGCCTTCAGCTCGAATTGCTGAAGACCGAAATGTCTCTCACCGAGCGCGGCATCAAATCGACGGTGGTGATGTTCGGCGGCGCACGCATTCCGGCGCCGGGCGCCAGTGCCTGGGCGGCGCGCAACGAGGTACAGCGGGCCAATCTCGAAGCAGCCTCCGTCTATTACGAAGAAGCGCGCAAATTCGCGCGTCTATGCTCGCGTTATTCCGCCGGCTTCGATTTCCACGAATATGTCGTGGTCACCGGCGGCGGCCCTGGCGTCATGGAAGCCGGCAATCGTGGGGCTTCGGAGGAGGGGGCACCCTCGATCGGCCTCAACATCGTGCTGCCGCACGAGCAGGCGCCGAACGTCTATGTGACGCCGGAGCTCAGCTTCAATTTCCACTATTTTGCGATCCGCAAGATGCATTTCATGGTACGCGCCAAGGCGATCGCGGTATTTCCGGGCGGTTTCGGCACGCTGGACGAACTGTTTGAATGCCTGACGCTGATCCAGACCGGCCGCATGGAGCGCCTGCCGCTGATCCTGTTCGGCGAAAAATTCTGGCGCGAGATCATCAACTTCGATGCGCTCGCCGACTTCGGCACCATTGCCCCCGACGACGTCAAGCTGATCAGCTTTGTCGACACGGCCGAGGACGCGTGGAAGATCGTCTCGGATTTCTACGAGCACGACAACGGACACTGACAAGCAAAGACCCGCCGTTGCGACGCGACGGCGGGTCTTTGGATAGGATTGTGTCTATCGATTGATTTACAGCAGCGGGCGGTCCGGCATGTCGTCCAGCGAGATCACGCCGTCATGGTTGCGGTCCATGCGGTCGAAGAACTTGTTGGCGGCGTCTTCGGCTTCCTGTTTGCTGATCTGACCGTTTTCGTCCTTGTCGATGCGGTGGAACAGCATCATCCCGCGCATAAGTCCGGCTTCATGCATGAAGCGGCCGTGATGCCCGTGACGGCGTGGGCCATTGTCACCCTTGTCATCGTTCTGAGCCTGGTCGCCTTTGGTCTGATCGTTCTGGGTCTGGTTGTTGGCCTGGCTGTCATTGCCCTTGGTGTGTGCAGCCTTCCATTCCTTGAAGCGCTCCTGACGATAGGCGCGCACTTCGCCGGGGGTGATCTCGCCATCGTGGTTGGTGTCGATCTGATCGAAGATCTTGTCGACGCCGGCCTTGACTTCGTCCTTGGTGATCTTCGTGTCGCCGGGCTGGCCGAACTGCTTCAGCAGGCGCACATAGGCGATTTCCGGCGAAAAGCGCGGACCATCTCGACCATCTCGACCATCTCTGCCGTCGTGGCCGCGTTGTGCGGCAAAGCTGCCCTGCGCGGCAGCGCCGACCAGAAGGGCTGCGGAAAGGCCCGCCAGAAGAAGTTTTTTCCCGTTCATCGTTTTTTTCCTTTCGTGTCGAGGACTGGTCAAACGATACGGCTGGCGGTCAGAAACGACCAATTAAACATCTGTAAGGCGGATGAAACTTTCGTAACCCGATCCTAATGAATCCTCAAACCAAAGTTTTGAGGAAGGCCGTGAGGTCGTCGGTCACGTAGTCGATATGTTCGTCTTCGCCGGTGGTCTTTTCCCACCATTCGACGATGGTGCCCTCAAGGTTCTGCGGCACGAGCAGGACCGTTTTCATGCCGAGCGCTTTGGGCACGGTGAGATTGCGCGGTAGGTCCTCGAACATGGCGGCTCTCTTCGTATCCACCCGGTTGAGGCTCATGAATTTGTCATAGGTGCTGCCGGCCGGTTTCGGCACGTAATCGGCGGCGACAATGTCGAAGATATCGTCGAAGTGATCGAGAATGCCGAGCGCTCCGGCTGTAGCCTGCGCATGGCTGACGCTGCCATTGGTGAAGATGAACTTGCGTCCCGGCAGCGCCTTGATGGCGGCGGCCAGTTCCGGCTGCGGCATCAGCGCCGAATAGTCGATCGCATGCGCCTTCTCCAGGAAGTCATTGGGGTCGATGCGATGATGGATCATCAGCCCCTGCAATGTCGTGCCGTGCTCGAGATAATATTGTTTCTGCAGCTTCCGCGCCTCGTCCCGCTCCATCTGCAGGAGCGTCGAAACATAGGCCGTCATGTTCTTGTCGATCTGCGCGAACAGATCGACATGATGCGGATAGAGCGTATTGTCGAGGTCGAACACCCAGTCTCGGATATCGGAGAAATCGGCGGGACGGGGCTGTGTTTTTGTCTGGGTCATGACGGCGTTATGGCATGCGGCATTGCCTGAGGAAAAGCAAAATATGCCCGCTGCATATGCGGGAAATGGTGGGGACGTTGCCGATAGTTACAATGCAGGCTATGGTTTCGCTGGTTGAATTCCGGGGTTTTGCACTAGTTTCCTGGTTGAGGAGGAGCCTGGAGCTTCTTTGGACGCAGCGCACGGAATCTGCCCGGTTGGGCTTTTGCGGAGGGGGATATAATGAGTCAGGTTGAAAAGGCAGAAGAGTTCGCCCGGTTACATCGCAAGGGCGATCCGTTGGTCCTCTTCAATATATGGGATGCCGGTTCGGCCAAGGCAGTGACCGAAGCGGGCGCCAAGGCGCTGGCGACGGGAAGTTGGTCGGTCGCGGCTGCCAATGGCTTCGGTGATGGCGAAGCCGTTCCGCTGTCGCTGCTGGCGGTCATCACCCGCCTGATTTCGGTGACGAGCCCTCTGCCGGTCTCCGTCGATTTCGAGGGCGGCTATGCCGTGGAGCCGGATGCTGTTGCCACCAATGTCGAAAAGATCATGGATCACGGCGCCATCGGCATCAATTTCGAGGATCAGGTGATCGGCGGCCGCGGCGTTCACCCGATCGAGACGCAGGTACCCCGCATCCGTGCTATCCGCGAGATGGCTACCCGACGGGAAATACCGTTCTTCATCAACGCCCGTACCGATCTGTTCCTGCAGGAAAGCGATACGGCGCATCACCAGCTGCTGCTCGATGAAGCCTATCGCCGCGCCGATGCCTTTGCCGAGGCCGGCGCCAGCGGCTTCTTCGCGCCGGGTCTTGTCGATGCGGAGCTGATCAAGGCCCTTTGCGATCGCTCGTCGCTGCCCGTCAATATCATGGTGCGCGCGACGACGCCCGACAATGACACAATGGCAAGCCTCGGCGTCAGCCGCATCAGTTATGGTCCAGCTCCCTATCGCACAGTCATGGGCATGCTGAAGAGCGAGGCAGAAGCCGTTTATGAGCAGGGCCGCCGAGACGGAGATGCAAGTGCCATCGAAGGATAATGTATGGCAACATTATACATGTTAATGGGGCTGCCAGGGGCGGGTAAGACAACAATTGGCAAACGTCTTGAGCAGGAATGCCCTGCATTGCTGCTGTCTCCAGACGTATGGATGGCGCGAGTTGTTAGAGACGGCTACGATGCCGACAGACGACGTGCGGTACAGCAATTGCAGTTGGAGTTGGCCGATAGGGTTCTTCGTCTGGGGCGCGACGTGGTCTTGGAATTTGGATTCTTCCGTCGAGTAGAGCGAGACGACGCACGAACGCTGGCGTCAAAGGCAGGCGCCGAGGCCCAACTAATCTTCCTGGATCCGCCTTTTGAGGAACTGGTTAACCGTCTCGAGGCGCGTAACCAGGACTTGCCGCCCGACACGTTTTCTGTAACGCGGGAGCACCTCGAATTGTGCGCCACGTGGCTTGAGAGGCCGCTACCGGAGGAGCAGGCTTCCATATATCGGTAGCGCCGGCGCGGAGCGCTCAGCTCCTATCAGGGGATGATCAGCGTGCCGGCGCCGTGCTCGGTGAAGATTTCGAGCAGTACGGAATGGGCGGTCTTGCCGTTGAGGATGACGACGCCCTGGACACCCGCCTTGATGGCGTCGATGCAGGTCTCGACCTTCGGGATCATGCCGCCGGAAATCGTGCCGTCTGCGATCAGCGCACGCGCCTGGGCGACGGAGAGTTCCTTGATCAGCTGGCCCTGCTTGTCGAGCACGCCCGGAACGTCGGTGAGGAAGAGCAGGCGGGTGGCGCTGAGCGCGCCGGCGATGGCGCCCGCAAAGGTGTCGGCATTGATGTTATAGGTGGCGCCGTCGCGGCCGGGAGCGACCGGAGCGATAACGGGGATCATTTCCGACTTGGCTAGCAGGTCGAGCAGGGTACGGTCGACTTCGACCACTTCGCCGACGAAGCCGAGATCGAGCACGCGCTCGATGTTGGAGTCCGGATCCTTGAAGGTCTTGTGCGCCTTTTCGGCGAAGACCATGTTGCCGTCCTTGCCGCAAAGGCCGATCGCCCATTCGCCGGTCTGGTTGATCAGCGCGACGATTTCCTTGTTGATCGAGCCGGCGAGCACCATTTCGACGATCTCGACCGTCTTTTGGTCGGTGACGCGCAGGCCGCCTTCGAATTTCGATTCGATGCCCATCTTGGTCAGCATGGCGCCGATCTGCGGGCCGCCGCCGTGCACCACGATTGGATTGACGCCCGACTGCTTCAGGAGCGCGATATCGGCCGCAAACGCTTTGCCGAGCTCGGCATTGCCCATGGCATGGCCACCGTATTTGACCACGATGGTCTTGTTTTCATAACGCTGCATGTAGGGCAGGGCCTTGGCAAGCAGGCTGGCCTGGAGTTCGCTTTCGGCTTCGGACATGGGGCACCCCGTGAAATGGTTCGCGGCCTTTTATCTCAAGTTTTTGACAGAGGGAATAATGATGACAAGATTAGTTTTTATTACGTCACCTCGCCCACGCCCGGTTTCATCCTTTAAGCGAGCTTGCCGCCCGGTATCTTTCCCTTAAAGATGCACGGAGGGAACCATGATTGGGGGGCGGATGGCGAATGAGGAGATAGAGACGCTGATCAGTAGGGTTGCAATGCGCGACCAGAAAGCCTTTGCCGCACTTTACAGGCAGACCAGCCCGAAACTCTATGCCGTCTGTTTGCGTATCCTTCGCAACAAGACCGATGCCGAGGAGGTTTTGCAGGAGGTCTACGTGAAAATCTGGCAGCGGGCGGAGCGTTTTCTCGTCTCGGAAGGTCCGGCGATGCCGTGGCTGACGACGATTGCGCGCAATCAGTCGATCGATGCCATCCGCGCCCGAAAACCCGTAGCCGACGAAATAGACTTAGCCTATGATCTTGCCGACACCGAACCCGGTCCCGAGGAGCAGGCAATCGTGAAGGGAGAGGGAAGGCGCATTGACAGGTGCATGGAAGAGTTGGAAGCTGGTCGGGCTCAAGCTGTTCGTAGCGCCTATGTCGAGGGCCTGAGCTACCAGGAACTTGCCGAGCAATATGCGGTGCCTTTGAATACCATGCGTACCTGGCTGCGCCGAAGCCTGATTAGACTAAGAGAGTGCTTGGACCGATGAGTTCGTCCGATCAAAGCAAGGGAGGCCGCTCCCGCGATGAAGTCCTGGCCGGAGAATACGTGCTCGGCGTGCTGTCATTGGAGGATCGGCAAAAGGTTGAGCGGCGCATGCGCAGCGATCGTCAGTTCGCAGCGATCGTCAGCCGCTGGGAACAGAATCTTTCGGGATTCAACGACGACTACGAGATCGTCGCGCCGCCGGCCTCAGTGTTTCCCAAGGTCGAGAAGCGTGTTTTCAGAGAAACTGCGTTCGGCGCTCATCTCTGGGGCTCGCTGCTACTTTGGCGCTCGGTCGCCTTCGGCTCGCTGTTTCTCGCCATCGGTGTCCTGATGTTTACCGTCACCAACAACACCTCGCAGCCATCGCCGGGCAAGCAGCTCACCGCGTCTCTTGCCGGACAGAACAGCCCCATCAATTTGCTTGCGAATTATGATGCCACCAATGGGCTGCTGAGGGTGACACCGGTTGCCGCCGGCCAGCCCCAGGAAAAATCGCTGGAACTCTGGCTGATTCGCGGTAGCGATCCGGCCGAAGCGCTCGGCATCCTGCCGCAGACCGGCGAGGGCGAGATTGTTTTGCCGTCGGAGCTTCACGGCAAGCTAACGGAAGGCGCGATCATCGCCGTCAGCGTCGAGCCCTTCGGCGGCTCGCCGACCGGCAAGCCGACAGGCAACGTCATCGCCTCCGGAACGATCCGTCTGCCCTGAGAGCGTCTTTCTTCCGAAAAAGGAACTGCGGCTGAAACTCTTCTTCCAGCGTCTCCGTACCTTGCTTTGACCCCGCAAGATCGGGGCAAAAAGAGGAAGAGGATAGACCTATGATCAAGACCGTGATCCGCATCGCCGCAGTTGCCGTAACGCTCTCGGCCGCGACCGGCCTCGCCTATGCCAAGGACCCGATGGTCGGTGGCGCGCCGATGTTCGCCACCAAGAACATCATTCAGAATGCCGTGAACTCCAAGGACCACACGACGCTGGTCGCCGCCGTCAAGGCTGCCGGCCTTGTCGATACGCTGGAGGGCAAAGGCCCGTTCACCGTCTTCGCGCCGACCAACGAAGCCTTCAAGAAACTGCCGCCCGGCACCGTCGAGACGCTGCTGAAGCCGGAGAACAAGGCAACGCTGACGAAGATCCTGACCTGCCATGTGGTGGCCGGTGACGACCTGGAAGCGGCCATCAAGAAGATGTCGACGAGCAACGGCGGTGAATACGACCTGAAAACGGTCGGCGGCTGCGTGATCAAGGCCAAGGAGAAGGGCGGCAAGCTGACGCTGGTCGACGAGGCCGGCGGCACTGCTCACATCACCATCGCCGACGTCAAGCAGTCGAACGGCGTGATCCATGTGGTCGACAAGGTCTTGTTGCCGAAAATGTAATCAGTTTCGGTAAAAGAGCCGCCGCTCCTGGGGCGCCAGGGGCGGCGGTTTGATATTGTTTGTATCGGGAAATCAGATCGCGATGCCGACCGTCAGCCTGATCGCTTGGCGCACGTCCTCAAGGCCTTCGCCCTTTTCGGAGGAGGTGACGAGGATCCCGGGATAGGCGGCGGGGCGCTTGCGGATTTTTTCGGCCGTATCGGCCAGCAGCTTCGGTAGGCCCGCTTCCTTGATCTTGTCGGTCTTGGTCAGCACGATCTGATAGGAAACGGCGGCCTTGTCGAGCAGGTTCAGGACGTCCTCATCGTTCTTCTTGACGCCGTGGCGGCTGTCGATCAGCACATAGACGCGCTTTAGCGTCGTGCGACCCCGAAGATAATCGAACACCAGCTTCGTCCAGGCATCGACCTGTTCCTTCGGGGCTTCGGCATAGCCGTAGCCCGGCATATCCACGAGGGCCATCGGCGGCAAGTCGCCGGCCTCGCCGGAAAAACCGTCGGGAACGAAGTAGTTGAGTTCCTGCGTGCGGCCCGGCGTGTTCGAGGTGCGTGCCAGGCCCTTATGGCCGACCAGCGCGTTGATCAGCGACGATTTGCCGACATTCGAGCGTCCGGCAAAAGCCACTTCCAAAGGCCCTTCCGGCGGCAGGAACTTCATCGCCGGCACGCCGCGGATGAAGATCCACGGGCGGCCGAAAAGCGGCTTGTCGTCTTTTATCGTCTGTTCTGCCATGCTGCTTAAGGTCTTCCGGTTCAATTGTTGACTGGCTTCGGGGTTTTGCCGCCGAAAGTCAAGTTTTGATAGACGTCAGCTTATATCCCCAAAGAAAAGCCCCGCTTTCGCGGGGCTTTTTTCGTCATTTCGATGGTGCCGGTTTTCGTTTGAAGACACCCTTCAGATTGTCGAAGAGTTCCACCTTCACGCCATGGCGCTTCATGATGATCGACTGCTGGATCACCGAGAGCGTGTTGTTCCACGCCCAGTAGATCACCAGGCCGGCCGGGAAGCTGGCCAGCATGAACATAAATACCAGCGGCATCCAGGTGAAGATCATCGCCTGGGTCGGGTCCGGCGGCGTCGGGTTCATGCGCATCTGCAGGAACATGGTGATGCCCATGATCAGCGGCCAGACGCCAAGATGCAGGATGGTCGGAGCCGTGAACGGCAGCAGGCCGAAGAGATTGACGATCGAGGTCGGATCGGGAGCGGAAAGGTCCTGGATCCAGCCGAAGAACGGCGCATGGCGCATCTCGATGGTGATGTAGATCACCTTGTAGAGCGAGAAGAAGATCGGGATCTGCAGGAGCACCGGCCAGCAGCCGGCGATCGGGTTGATCTTCTCTTCCTTGTAGAGCTGCATGGTTGCCTGTTGCAGCCCCATGCGGTCGTCGCCGAACTTGGCCTTCAGCTCTTCCATCTTCGGCTGCATGCGCTTCATGTTCGCCATCGAAGCGTACTGCTTGCTGGCGAGCGGGAAGAACAGACCCTTGACGACGATGGTCGTGCACAGGATGGCGACGCCGAAATTGCCGAAGTAGCGGAAGAAGAAATCCATCAGCTTGAACATCGGCTTGGTGATGAAATAGAACCAGCCCCAGTCGATCAGGCGGTCGAATTTCGGGATCGAATAGCTCGTCTCGTAGCGGTCGATGACCGGCACTTCCTTGGCGCCGGCGAAGACGAGGCTCTTCAGCTCCTGCGACTGGCCGGGGGCGACGGTGATGGCATCTTGCTTGTAGTCGGCCTGATAGCGCGGCTGGCCATCGGCGAAATGCGAGAAATGCGCGTCATAGGCACCCGACTGCGGCGGCACGATCGTGGCTGCCCAGTACTTGTCGGTGATGCCAAGCCAGCCGCCGGTCGCTTTCGCGGGATTGACGGCTTCCTTTTCGGCGGCGGTATACTTGGTCTCGATCAGGCCATCGTCACCGATAACGCCGATGAAGCCTTCATGCAGAACGTATGCCGACGGCGTGGTGGGCTTGTTGTAACGCGTCACGCGGCCATAGCTCGACAACGATACCGGCGCCTGACCGGCATTGGCGATCTTGTCGGTGATCGTGAACATATAGCGTTCGTCGACGGAGATCGTGCGGGCGAAGGTGATGCCCTTGTCATTGGTGTAGGAGAGCGTCACCGGCGTGCTGTCGGTCAGCTTGTTGCCACCCGAAAGCGTCCACACCGTCGAGGGGCCGGGAACGGCGCCAGTCGTGTCGCTGCCGACATAGCCGAGTTCGGTGAAATAGCCGTCCTTGGTGTCGGCCGGGCTGAACAGCGTGATGATCGGGCTGCTCTTGTCGACCGTGTCATGGTAGGCCTTGAGCTGCAGATCGTCGAAGCGGGCACCTTCCAGATTGATGGAGCCGGACAGCGCGGGCGTGTCGATGATCACGCGTGAGGAGGCCGACTTGGCAACCGATTGATCATGCGTCAGCGTCGTCGGCGCATTCTGGCCGCTCGATGGCAGCGCACCGTCCACGGCAGTGCCGCTGGCTGGGGTCTGCGTCGTCTGGGCCTGCTGCGTCTGCTGCTGCAGCTTCGCGGCCTGATCGGCCTTGCGCTGCGCTTCGAGGCGCGGGTTCATGTAGAAAAACTGCCAGGCGAGAACAATCAGCACAGACAGGGCAATTGCTATGAAGTAATTGCGTTTGTTTTCCATCATACTTTCCTGGAGCGGTCCGTCTCCGGCCGGCGGGGTTTCGGCCTGGTTTCGATCCGGTGGGCGAGTTCGCTCGCCAGTTTTTCGAAAGGTGCGGTCAGTACATCGCGCCGCGCGACAACCACATAGTCGTGTCCGGGCTGCATTGCAAACCCGGCATGAAGTCGCACAGCTTCCTTCAGCCTGCGCCGCATGCGGTTGCGTTCCACCGCGTTGCCATGTTTTTTGGTAACGGTAAAACCGACGCGGGGTTCGGCGTCGGTGAGCTTGCGGTCCAGCACTTCGATCAGGAAGAGACTTCCCTTGCGCTTTTCGCCCTGGCGGACAGCAAGAAACTGCGGCCGGCTTTTCAGCCGCCCGACAGTCTTTTTGGATCGTTCATTCGTCAATTCGCCCGCCATCTTCTCGGGCATTCCGGCCCTTAGGCCGAAAGACGCTTGCGACCGCGGGCGCGGCGGGCGGAAAGAACCTTGCGGCCGCCAGCGGTTGCCATGCGTGCACGGAAACCGTGACGACGCTTGCGAACAAGCTTGGATGGTTGGTAAGTACGCTTCATTTATTTGAACACCGCGGAGTGCGGCCCTTCTTGAGCTTTGCTTTAAAAGCAAGGAGCGCTGTTGATTATGACGAACGGACTCGGCCCGCAAATGCAGGCTCCGTGACCGGACGTGCGCGGGCTTATACGGATCATGTCCCCCGAAGTCAATTATATCGCCGCAGATTCCTGAAAACCTGCTTCCTGGGCAAGGCGCGGCTTTGTCTTGGCGGCGGGTAGTGTTGTTGCGATTCCGGACAGCCGGTAAATTCGCATTTCATAATATTAAGAATGCTATTTCTGGATATATACTAAGTATCCGAAGGTGTTTTGAAATTTATATTAAGGGTGCCGCAATATAACATTAATAATTTTAGTGGATATTTAGGGGTATTGCGGAAAGCCCGAGTTTTTGAGGGGGTGGCTTCCGCTTGCAGGAGGCATGTCGTTGAAGATTCGTGGCAAGATTAATCTGCTTGTATGTGTGATGGCCAGTGCCGCCCTTTTGATCGGCGCAACCGCCCTTTATGCCGTGCATCGGTATGAGCGGCAGATGCGGGCCTATGAGCAGACGGCGAGCCGCGCCTATAAGGGCGAGCATCTGAACCGTGTCGTGACCGCCGTCGTCATGGAAGCGCGCGGTATCTATGCGTCGGCCACCGTCAAGGACGCCAAGAATTTCGCCGACGGATTGATGAAGGATCTCGACGAGATCGACAGCACATTTGCCACCTGGTCGCCAATGGTTCCCGAAGCACAGAAGGCGGAATTCGCCAAATTGCAGGATCGAGCCCAGGAATTCCGCACATTCCGGTCTGAAACCGTGAGACTTGCTCTGTCGGATGGTCCCGATGCCGCCAGCAAGCAGGGTAATAATGAGGCCAACCGCGCCAATCGCAAGGCCTTCCAGGCCGAGATCGACACAGTCGTTCAGGCAGACAAGGCCGAGCTCGCGACGGTCGGCGCCGAAATCGAAGCTTTCCATCAAATGGTCCTTTGGGCTGTGCTCGGCATCACGATGCTGGGCATCGCCGTGGGTGCTGGCCTCGGCAGCTATATCGGCGCAGTGCATTTGAGCCGCCCGATCCGCAAGGTGACGCAAACCATCAAGCAAGTGGCGGATGGCGATTTCGATGTCGAGGTTCCCTTCGCCGGGCGCGCGGATGAAATCGGCGAGATGGCCGCCGCCGTCGACATATTCAAGCAGAACGGCAAGGCCGTGCGACGCATGAATGCCGAGGAAACGACGATGCGGGCCAGGAGCGAGGATCTGCAGTCCGACATGTCGATCGTCGTTGCCGCCGCGACCGCCGGCGATTTCAGCCGCCGCATCGACAAGGACTACGAAGACGTCAATCTCAACCGTTTCGCCGGCGGCATCAACGAACTCCTGGCAAGTGTCGATATTGGTGTCGGCGAGGTTCGCCGCGTTATTGCGAGCCTTGCGGATGGCGATCTGACCCAGACCATGCGGGGCGAATTCCAGGGCGCCTTCGCCGAGCTGCAGCAGAACGTCAACGCCACGTTCGCAACCCTCAAGAACACCATGCGCGAAGTGCGGGAGACGACCGGTTCGATCAACGCCAATACCAACGAACTGGGCCATGCCAGCGACGACCTGTCGCGGCGCACCGAGCAGCAGGCCGCCGCTTTGGAAGAGACTTCCGCGGCGCTCGACCAGATCACCGCCGTGGTGCGAAGCTCGACCGAGCGGGCGCGGGAGGCGAGCGTCATGGTGACGGAAGCCAAGGAAGATGCCGCTCGTTCCGGCACGGTCGTGCGCAATGCCGTCGACGCCATGGGGCGTATCGAGCAGGCGTCGGGCGAGATCAGCCAGATCATCAGCGTCATCGACGAGATCGCTTTCCAGACCAACCTGCTGGCGCTGAACGCCGGTGTGGAGGCTGCCCGCGCCGGTGATGCCGGCAAGGGTTTCGCCGTCGTCGCCCAGGAAGTGCGCGAGCTGGCGCAGCGCTCGGCCACGGCTGCCAAGGATATCAAGGCGCTGATCAGCAAATCGGGCAGCGAGGTGCAGGTAGGCGTCAAGCTGGTGCAGGCAACCGGCGAGGCGCTGGCGACCATCGAGGCGCGCGTCTTGAAGATCAACGATCACATTCATTCGATCGCGACGGCTGCTCGCGAGCAGGCGACCGGCCTGACCGAGGTCAACAAGGCCGTCAACCAGATGGACGAGGTGACGCAGCGAAACGCCGCCATGGTCGAGGAAACCTCGGCCGCCACCCACCGTCTTTCGGGGGAGGCGGATGGCCTCGTTCGCCTTGTCGCCCGCTTCAGGGTCGAGGCGGATGTTGCATCCGCACCGGTATCGGCGCGCCCGGAGACACATCGCGCCGTGGCATCGCCGGCGCATCGCATGATCGGCAAGATCGCCAGCGCTTTCGGCGGCGGTCCGGCGGCGGTACAGGAATTTTGATCCATCAGAACGGTGACGGGAAAGGCGTCCGGGCACGCCTTTCCCGCTGCTGCTGAGGCCAATCTTGTCGCCTGTCACGGAAGCGATTGGAAAACGCTCCGCAATCCCCTATGATCTATCCTCGATATGTCGTCATCAGATCGCTTTGCAGAAAAGCGGGACAGCCGAAATGGATAGTGACCAGGACAGGAACATCGGCACGGCCGACAAGGCTGAGGCGCGTGGTCATGCCCGTTTCTGTCGGCCGACCGGTATTTTCGGCGGCCTGTCAGGCAAGCTCCTGCTCCTCACCGTATTCTTCATCCTGCTTGCCGAGGTGCTGATCTTCGTGCCGTCGGTCGCCAATATGCGGCTGCGCTGGCTGGAAGACCGGCTGAGCACGGCCGCCGCCGCCGCCACTGTCATTGATGGCCTGCAGCCGGTCGAACTGCCTCGCGCGCTTCAGAAAGAAACGCTGATGGCGACCGGCACGCGTGCGATCGTGCTGCGCAAGGACGGGACGTCACGGCTGCTGGCGACCGCCGAGATGCCGACTTCCGTCGACGAACAATATGATCTGAGCAATGTCTCCCTGCCGACCGCAATGCGTGATGCGCTGGACACACTGCTGTTTGGTGGCAACCGGATTATCCGCGTCTTCGGCCCGGTCGGCGGCGATGCCGGCACCGGCATTGAGGTGGTGTTGAAGGACACGCGCTTGCGCAACGCCATGCTCGCCTATTCGGGCAGTGTCTTGCTGATGTCGATCCTGATTTCGCTGTTCACCGCGACCCTGATCTTTTTGCCATCAACCGCATGATGATCCGTCCGATCCGCCGGCTGACCGACAGCATGCAGGCCTATTCCGACGATCCGGAGGATCCGAGCCGGGTGCTTACGCCGGACAAAGGGCGCGACGAGCTCGCCGTCGCTGGCCACCACCTCGCCGCCATGCAGTTGCAACTGCAAAAGACGCTGAAGCAGCAGAAGAACCTCGCCGCCCTCGGTCTTGCCGTGTCGAAGATCAACCACGACATGCGCAACATCCTGTCGGCGGCGCAACTGATGTCGGACCGGCTGGTCGATGTCGACGACCCCATGGTCAAGCGCTTCGCGCCGAAGCTCCTGCGAACCATCGACCGCGCCGTCGGCTATACGACCGAGGTCCTGTCCTATGGCCAGACCTCCGAATCAGCACCGCGGCGCCGGCGGGTGCATCTGCATGAGCTGATCGACGAGGTCCGCGATATCCTGGCGATCGACCCTGATGGCGGCATCGAGTTCGTCGAGCAGGTAAGCCAGGATCTGGTTGTCGATGCCGACAGCGAGCAACTGTTCCGCGTCATTCACAATCTCTGCCGCAACGCCCATCAGGCGCTGGTTACCTTCGGCGATGCGGAGCCCGACAGCATCCGTCGCATCACGGTTTCGGGACATCGCATCGGTAGCGTCGTCGGCATCACCGTCGACGACACCGGCCCGGGTATGCCGCAGAAGGCGCGGGAGAACCTGTTCACCGCCTTCCGTGGCTCCGCGCGTTCCGGCGGCACCGGCCTGGGGCTGGCAATTGCCCGCGAACTGGTGCTTGCCCATGGCGGCACCATTGCACTGGTGGAAAAACCTGCCGCCGGCACGCAGTTCCGCATCGAAATACCGGACCGCCCGGTTTCACTCGACGATTACCGTAGCCGCAGCGCCCACGAAAGCTGAGGTTTTTCAGCTTCTTCGCCGCCATTCCTGTGAAAATCGCGATCTTTTTCAGAAACCCACTTGCATTCCCCCGAAGGACGCTTTAGAGAACCGCCACGCCAACGGTTTACTCCGTTTGGACACGCACCCGTAGCTCAGCTGGATAGAGCACCAGACTACGAATCTGGGGGTCGGGCGTTCGAATCGCTCCGGGTGCGCCACTTCTTTTTCCTCTATATTAATGCAGTGGCCTCCAAAACGTCCGTGATATAAGCGGCGCGTATCGCTTATCCGTGAGCAGGCTTTCGCCATGGGCCTAATCCCGTCGAGATCACGGCAAGACCGATGATCGTAGCCGCCACGGGCACGAGCAGTGCCAATCTCAAGGCTTCTAGGCGAGCGTCGGCGTCGGTTTCCGCGCCGAGCGCCAGGACGCCGACGGCGCTTGCTGCCGACAGCCCGAGTGCCGCGCCGAATTGAAAGGCCGTGTTCACGAGGCCGCTCGCCAGACCCTGCTCGCTTTCGCCGATCCCGTCCGTTGCCAGAATGGTCAGCGGGCCGTAGGCGAGCGAGAATGCCAAGCCAAGCAGGATCATCGAGGGGAACATTGCCGCATAGGTCCAGTCGAGGCTCACCTGCAGGAACCAGGCATAGGAAAATGCCGCCAGCAGCACCCCGCCGAAAATGACTTTTATATTGCCGAAGCGATTGACCAGCCACGGGGTCACGGTTGGGGCGAGAATTGCGTCGGCGCCGATGGCCAGCAGTGCGAGGCTTGTCTGCAGCGATGTCCAGCCCATCAGTTCCTGCAGGTAGAGCGACACCAGAAACTGGAAGCCGAAGAAGGAGCCGGCGAAGAACAGCGCGCCGAGATTGGCGCGGATGAGCGAGGGCGTGCGCAGGATCCCGAGGCGCACCAGCGGCGTTTTGACCTTCAGTTGGGTGGCGACAAAGGCAATCCAGAGGATTGCGCTGACAGCAAAGACGGAAATCGTCCAATCCAGGCCGTGCGTGGGGTTTTCGAGCCGTGTCACGCCATAGGCGGCGGACAACATCGCGCCTGCGAGGATGACGGCGCCCAGCATATCGAAACGTTGGCCGTGGTCCCTTTGATGGTCGTTGGTGACCAGGCGCGGTGTCAGGATGAAGATAAGGCTGGCAAGAATGACCGGTGCGAAAAATACCCAGCGCCAGTCGATGGCGGCAAGCAGGCCGCCAGCAACAAGCCCCAGCGAGAAGCCTCCGGCAGCCGTGCCGGCATAAATGAGCACCGCCTTGTTACGCTGCGGCCCTTCCGGGAAGTTCGTGATGATCAGCGCAAGGCCGGCCGGCGTCATGAAGGCTGAGGCGACGCCGGTGACGAAACGCGCCGTCAGCAACATCCAGCCTTCGGTGGCGAAGCCCCCGAGACCGGAGAATGCGATGAACACGGCAAGCGCGGAGAGAAATACCCGCCGCTTGCCAAAGATATCAGCCGCGCGGCCGCCGAGCAGCATGAAGCCGGCATAGCCAAGCACATAGGAGCTGACGACGGCGCTGAGGGTCGTGGTCGAGAGGCCCAATTCGGCGCGGATCGCCGGCAGGGCCACATTCAGCATCGCGACATCGATGCCTTCGAGGAAAATCGCTCCGCATAGGACGAGCAGGGCGCCTCTCGCCCCTGCGCTCATCGGCGCTTGCGAACTCGAGGTGTGAGATAAGGTCGACATGGGTATGCCCTCACGTTTGATGGTTTGGTATGGAAATGGCAGGTCAATCACTATGGAGCCTGTCAGTTACTTCTTGTAACCATGGTTGAGGTAAGGCATATTCCACAGCCATGGAAGAAGGCACTTCAAACTCACCGAGTGATTGCTGCAGCACCGATGGGGACTACGATGTTCTCCAATGGGATCAGCGTGAGGGCTGCGAAGTCCGGCAGATCCTCGACAGGATCGCCGATAAGTGGTCGCTGCTGGTCATTGCCCTGCTTGAAAAACGCACGCTGCGGTTCACGGAGTTGAAGAGGAGCATCGATGGCATCAGCCAGCGGATGCTGACCAATACGCTGCGCCATCTGGAGCGTGATGGCATCGTCGAACGCACGGTGTTTCCAGTGGTCCCGCCACGCGTCGAATACAGGCTGACGTCGCTCGGCTGCACCTTGCATGAGACGATCCAGTCGCTGGTCAACTGGACGGAAAATAACCAGCGGGAAATCATCGCCGCCCGCGTCAGTTATGACGCGCGGGAACGGGATCGCTGATCGGATTTCGGCACTCCGAGGTCAACTTCAAGTCTCACATGCCTGGACCCGATGTCTTCCTGTCGTGCGATTGGAAGACACGGCTACGATTGCCTCAATTTTCAAGCGGTAAATTCATGCCCCACCGACAGAAATACGAGGCGTTCCATAATGATGTGGCGCTAGCCGACTGGGCCCGCCGTTATCTGTATAGAATTGCTTGCTCATAGCAAGTTTACTCATTTCAGCACTCAAATGGTGTTGGAGATTCCATGACTTAACGCTCAGATAACTGGAGAATAGACCTCCGTCTTTCTCGGAGGTTTCTCTGTTGGTGCTTCCACGTCGCAATATTCGAATAAAGTTGGGGCTACTTATTCGAAATCCGGCAGGCGATGGCGAGGTTGCTGAAAATAGGCCTGTGCTTAGGGGGCGCGCCGTGGAGCGTTGGTTGTTGATTTCCAATTGCAATACTTATGCGCTTGCGCGTTCATTGCAGTTGTTGAGTGACAGTTTCGATCTTGATTGTGTGGATGTTTGGCAATTCAAGAGGGAAATGGCGGATTACGCCGAGAAGATTCCAAAATACGATAGGCTGATCATAAATCCCATAGCCGAGCTGATGGGTTATGATTTTTCATCGGTGGAAAATCTGCACAGGATTCCGAACCTGGAGTTCGACGCCTACCACCCGGATTTTTGTTTCGCCTGCGCGCGAAACGAACGTATCTACAAGCCTTTGGCCGCCAATCAGTCGATGATCATTATCGCAGCCTTCCAGGCGGGATTGAGCGTCGAGAAGACCCGAAGGCTGTTTCGTCGCGACATATATGAACAAAGCGGTTTCTTCTCGCGCTGGGAACCGGCGAGAGACAGGCTGATCTCCACCTTCGCTGTCTTTGGGATGGATATGACGAACCCCTTCAGGCGCTGGACGCGGGGTGAGAGTTTCATGCATAGCCTGGGGCATCCCAAGGCTCCCCCTATCCTCGATGTCGCTCGTACATTTCTGAGGAATCGCGGCATCGAGACGAACAAGACGGATCTGGTGCCTTTCGACACAATCGTGAATGGCGTTTGCCTTCCGGTCTATCCCGAAATAGGCGAGTTGTTCGGGGTCCGCGGCTCGTACATGTTTAAGGTTTTCGGCGAGTACAAGCTCATCTCGCTGGAGAAACTCATTGAGCTTAGTTTCGAAGCCTACGCAGACTATGGGACGGATGAGATCACGGTCGAGCCGGGCTATCTCACGCGTTTCAACCGCGTAAAGCAGGCGATAGCGGAGGCAGATGCATGAGCAATCCATATTCCACGATCAATGACTATCAGTTGTGGCGTCGGTCCGTTGCGCGCGTGGAAACGCATATGTTCGATCCGATCGTCAATCCGAGATTCAAGATCGACAGGCAAGTTAAAGTCGCAACGGCCGGGAGTTGTTTCGCGCAGCATATCTCGCGTCAGATCCAGCGGATCGGCTTTCATTATTTCATTTCCGAGAAGGGCGAGGATTTGTCCGACGCGGAAAAATCCAAGCGAAATTTCGGCGTCTTCTCGGCGCGCTACGGGAATATCTATACGGCCCGGCAGTTGCTTCAGCTTTTCGACGAGGTCTTCGAGGGTCGTGAACCCGCCGAGAAGGCCTGGTTGCGCAAGGATGGAAGGTTCGTCGATCCTTACCGTCCGCAGATCGAGCCTGATGGGTATGAAAGCCCGGAGGCCGTCATCGAGGCGCGCCGTTCACATCTTAAGGCCGTGCGGTCGGTATTCCTCGATTCCGATGTTCTGGTTTTCACGCTGGGGCTGACGGAATCGTGGCGATCGAAGGCGGATGGATCCGTCTTTCCTCTTGCGCCGGGGGTTACCGCGGGATCGTTCGATCCGGACCGGTATGAATTCGTCAATTTCACCGTGGAAGAGGTCGACCGTCATCTGTCGCTGTTCCTGAAGAAATTGAAGGAGGTCAATCCTCGCGTAAAAGTGCTTCTCACCGTTTCCCCGGTGCCGCTGGTGGCGACCTATGAAAACCGGAACGTCCTGGTTTCGACGACCTATAGCAAAGCCGTGCTGCGCGTGGTGGCAGAGCAGATGCTATCGCGTTTTGACTGGGTCGACTATTTCCCGTCCTACGAGATCATCACCGGAAGCTATGCCGGCGGCCTCTATTATGAAGACGACTATCGTGAGGTAAACCATCTCGGTGTAGCGCATGTGATGCGGTGCTTCGTCAGGAACTATGTCTCGCAGCCCAACAAGGAAGCCGAGCCCAAAGCCGCGATGCTGCCGCCACCTCCCGAGACCGAATATCAAACCGTGGTCTGCGACGAACGAGAGATCGAGATGTTACGTCCCTGACGCGCCCGGAGCCGGTTGCCGGCTCATGGGAGGTGTTCAGGGAGCATATGAATATCATTGGGAGCCCGCCGTGGAAGCATGGTTGATTATTTCGAATGCCCAGACGTTCGGCCTTGCAAACTCCATGAGGTTGCTGACCAATGATGTGAAGATCGATCACGTCGATGTCTGGACGCTTCGGGCAAGTCTGGACCATTTCGTCCAAACTATTCCCACATATGACAGGATCGTGATCCATCCCCAGATCGAGCATGGATATTATGATTTCTCCTCGGTGGAAAAGCTGAGCCGAATTCCGTCCATACAATTTGATGCCTATCATCCGGACATCTGTTTTGTCGGCGCGCGAGGACAGCTCATCAACGGTCCAATGGGCGCTTATCACTCCATGATTGTGCTGGCCGGCTTTCGGGCGGGATTGACCGCCGAGAGAACGCGAGCCTTGTTTCGGCGCGATGTCTTCGAGCGAAGCGGATTCTTTTCACGCTGGGAGAGCGAGCGAAAGAAGCTGCTGGAAAGCTTTGCCGCGCACGGGCTGGATATATCGGAGTCCTTCAGAGCCTGGTCGCGGCGCGAGAGCTTCATGTATGGCATAGATCATTCCAAGGCTCGCCCGATCCGCGATATCGCGCACGTCTTCCTGCGGCAGTGCGGCATCGAAACAAACCAGACCGATCTCGTGCCCGCTGACGTCATCATGGCTGGATGTTGTTTTCCGGTCTATCCTGAGGTGGCTGAGGTTTTGGGAGTCGAGGGCTCCTATATGTTCAAGCCGCATCACGACTACAGGCTCATTTCCCTGGAGAAATTTATCGAGCTGAGCTTTGCCTTGTATGCGAAATATTCCCCTGAGGAGATCCTGCCGGGTCCTCTTTTCGCTGAGCGCTATGATCGCGTCAGATCCGTTGTGGCGGAAGAAAATCTACAGTGATTTCAACGTACCGGCTTGGTGCCCTCGTCGTGATCCGCTCTCAGCGGCAGTTCCGGCAGGAACAATAGGGCGATCAGCGCCAGTGCCACGATGACGGTTCCGGTGGCGAAGGTCATGGCGATAGCGTGGCGGTAGAGCGCGATCGCCGCTGCATGGGCGTCCGGCGATGCGGTGGCGAGTTGCTTCAGGCCGCTTTCGGTCAGTGACGATATGTCCAGGCTGCCGGAGGCGCCGGTCGCCTGGTGCACGCGATAGGCCAGGATGGCGCCGGAGCCGGTGACGCCGATCAGGCCACCGAGCGAGCGGAAGAAGGCAAGCGTCGCCGTGCCGACACCGCGATGGGCCAGCGGCAGGGCATTCTGTACCGCGATCGTCATCGTCGGCATCACCAGCCCAAGCCCCAGGCCGAGCGCAAAGATCGAGGGTTCTATAATGGCAAATCCCTGGCTTTCGGCGGCGGCCCAGGCAAGCACGGCGAAGGCCACGGTTGCAAGGCCGAGGCCTGAAAGCTGGGCCGGCTTGTAGCGGCCGGAGCGCTGCAGCAGCACGCGCCCGTTAAACATCGAGGAGATGACGAAGCCGACCATCAGCGGTCCGGTCAGAAGGCCGGATTGCGAGGGACTTGCGCCCATCACCATCTGGAAGAACAGCGGAAAGAACAGGCTTGCCCCGAGCATGCCCATGAAGGTCAAGGCCAGCACGATGCAGGCGACGACGAACAGGCGGTTGCGAAAGAGATCGGGTGGCAGCACCGGCTCCGGTTCGTGGCGAATATGGAAGACGAAGAAGACACTGAGGATGAGAGAGGCGGCCGACAGGCCGATGATCTCCGGTGAATTCCAGGCCCATTCGTTGCCGCCAAGCGCAAGGACCAGCAAGAAACCGGTGGTGCAGGCGGTCAGCAGGGCCGCGCCGAGATAGTCGATGCGACGGCTGCGCGCCTGATGCGGCCGCTTCATCGCGCGGCCGATCATGACGAGGGCGACCGCGCCGATCGGCAGGTTGACGTAGAAAATCCAGTGCCAGGAGAGCAGATCGGTGATGACGCCACCGACGACCGGGCCGATGACGCTGCAGACGGCGAAGACGGCAGCGATCGAGCCCTGGTTGCGGCCGCGCCTGGCCGGCGGCACCAGGTCGCCGATGATGATCTGCGCGAGCGGCATCAGTCCACCGGCGCCAATTCCCTGAATGGCGCGGAAGATAATGAGTTGGGGCAGCGTCTGCGCCATGCCACTCAAGACGGAACCGAGAAGGAAGATCAGGATCGCCGTATAGATCATCGGCTTGCGGCCATATTGATCGCTGAGCTTGCCGTAGAGCGGCATGGTGCTGGTCGAGGCCAGCACATAGGCGCTGACCACCCAGGACAGATGCGTCACGCCGCCGAGATCGCTGACGATGCGCGGCAGGGCAGTCGCGACAATGCTCTGGTCGATGGCGGCGAGGCCGAGAACGATCATCAGGCCGCGGATGACGGCGCGGATTTCACGGCGGTCGGGCGCATCGTTTCCGGTTGGCTGCGGTTGTGGAGCGGCTTGCTGACTCTGGATGGTCATTGTCCGATCTCTCCGAGTGGGCCGATGGCGGCGCGAATTGCGGCGCGCGCGTCGGGTGATAATTTGGCGAGTTCGAAGGCGAGCCAGTCGGTTCGCTTCTGCTTCATGGCATGAATGATGCCTCGTCCCTTGTCGGTGGCGATCAGGCCGTTGCGCCGCCGGTCTTGCGGATCGGGCGCGGCGCGGGCGACGAGGCCTTCGCGTTCCATGGCCTTGATGTGCCCCGATATCGTCGGTCCACGCAGCTTTTCCAGCCGGGCCAGCTCGGCGACGCCGATGCCTGGTTGCCGGACGATAGCGACGAGGAGAAGCGCTTGCAGCGGTGAGATGCCGGGGTCGTCGGTCTCACGCCGCAGTTGCCGGTGAAGGCGATGTAGGGCCGGGCGCAGCGCTTCGGCGAGCGCCATTGCCTCTTCGATATCGTCGGCGTGTCCGGCTTCATGCATGCGTTCATATCTCATATGATAGGTAGGCTTCCTATCTATATAGATATTACGCTGTTCAAGTTTGCGCAAGCGATCGAATCCGCGGGAACCTTTTTCAATCATTGCGCGTTTTCTGATGTCGTTGGGACTTGAGAGGAGAATGACCGTGAGGAGACTGTTGTCGGCGGTGTCAGCCACCGCCTTGAGTGTTTTGCTTGCCGTTTCGTCCATCAATCCGGCCACTGCGGGGCCAATCCAACCCCTGCCGCAGCCATTGGCATTGCAGACGAACGGGGCTTTGCAGACGACCGGCCAGGCCAATGGCGTGACCGAAGTGCAATATCGTCATCACCGACCGCACTATCGTCCGCATTACCGTCCGTACTATCGCCCTGGCTATCATCATCGCCCGGGCTATTGGCAGGGCCATCGCGGCTATCGTTACGGACGCCCAGGCTATCGCCGGCATCATGATGGCTGGTGGTATCCGATGGCCGCCTTCACCGCGGGCGCGATCGTCGGTGGTGCCGTGGCCCGCCCATCGCATGGGACTGGGCACGCTCGCTGGTGCGCCAACCGGTATCGGTCGTATCGCGCCTCCGACAACACCTATCAGCCGAGCAATGGTCCGCGCCGGCAGTGCGTCGTGCGGTGATTTGGCATAGAAAACCCTCTCCCCGTTTTGCGGGGAGAGGGGCGAGTATCACGCTATAGCCGGCGCCGGCATCCTCAATCCCGTCAACTGCTCCGATACCTCCCAGAGCCGCCGCCATATGGCTTTGTTTCGGGCGGAGGGCGCGATCTTGGCACGCACGGGCGGGCCTTTCAGCTCGTAGAAACCATCAGGACCATACATGACGCCGCCCTCGGCAATAGGCGAGGTGGCGGCGAACAACGTTGGCAAGGCGCCGCCCGCCGCCGAATGCGAGAGGATCGGCTCTATTGCCTTGCTAAGCAGCTCAAGCAAGCCCGGCCTGTTCCGGCCCATGCGTGGGCCAGTGCTTTGCAGGCCAGTGATCGCGAAACCGGGGTGGGCTGCTGTGCTCGTGAGGTTCCAGCCCTCGGCGCGGGCGATCCGGTCGAGTTCGAGGCTGAACATCAGCGTCGCCAGCTTCGACTGGCAATAGGCGCGCCATGCGCCGTAGCTCTCTTCCCATTGCAGATCGTCAAAATTGATCTTGCCGCTGCGGTGCGCCAGGCTGCTGACGGTGACGACGCGCGGGCTCCTGGTGGCAAGGACATTGGGCAGCAGCCGCATGTTCAGGGCGAAGTGACCGATATAATTCGCACCCATCTGCGTCTCAAAGCCATCCTCCGTCTCATGCCGGTCCGGAATGGCCATGACGCCGGCATTGTTGATGAGCAGGTCGATCCTTGGCGCGGAAGCGGCGATGCGCGTGGCGGCGCGGGCGACGGAAACGAGGCTGGCGAGATCGAGTGGTTCGAAGGTTACGTCGGCGCCGGGTGTCGCGGCACGGATTTCGGCCAGCACTTCAGCACCTTTTCTCTCATTACGCGACGCGATGATCACCCTGGCGCCGGCGGCCGCCAGTGCCTTTGCGGCTTCATAGCCAATGCCGCTGGTGGCGCCGGTGATGACAGCGATGCGGCCGGTCTGCGAGGGAATGTCTTTCACGGTCCAGTCGGGCATTGCGGGTCTCCAGGGTAAGAGTTTTGTTAATTTCTGTACTGGATTAATTATTGCACTAAACGCAAAAATACAATAGTTAAAAAAATGCATTGATTATGAGGCGCTGTTGTGATTTGCATGCCGCAGATCTCGGCGGCGTCATTGACTGCCGTGCCTTCGAATTGCCACGCTGCTCGTGGCGTGATTACGCCACAATTGGTATTCCTCGCCGCAGATGGGACTAACGGAATGACGACAAAGACGACACGCTCCGATTTCGTGCAGTTCTTCCGCTCGTGGGTAAGCGACCCCATGCGCGTGGCGGCGATCGCGCCGTCCGGCGAACGGCTGGCGCGGCTGATGACGCAGGAGATCGAGCCGCTCAACGGTCCGGTCCTCGAACTCGGTCCGGGCACTGGCGTCTTCACGCGCGCATTGCTTGCGCGCGGCGTCGCCGAATGCGATTTGACCCTGGTCGAGTTCGGGGAGGAATTCGTCGTTCCGTTGCGGGGCCGTTTTCCTGATGCGCGCGTCGTGCAGATGGATGCGGCGCAGCTCGCCCAGTGCGGCTTGTTCGCCAACACGCCATTCGGCGCGGTTGTCAGCGGTTTGCCGCTGCTTTCCATGTCTCCGGAGAAGATCACCGCGATCGTCGGCGGTGCTTTCGCGACGATGAAGCCCGGCGGCTCCTTCTATCAGTTCACCTACGGTCCGCGCTGTCCGGTGGCGCGATCGATCCTCAATCGCCTCGGCCTGAAGGCGACACGCGTCGGCGGCACGGTGCGCAATATTCCGCCAGCGGGCGTCTATCGGATATCGCGTGGAAAACCGTTGGAGCTCTCTATCGATGGTTCCGAATATCGCAGCACGCATGATAATGCCGGCATCGCCGTCTATGCGGCTGATACCAGCGCGGCCGACGTGGGGCAGCCGGAAGCGGGCGCATAACGGGGGACTTCATGGCGGATGTTCAGGAGATCGATGGTGCGGTGAAGGAAGGCCGGCGCGAACGCAAGCGTCGCCAGACGCGGGAGCGCATCGAGGCAGCGGCGCGGGCCCTGTTTCTCGAACGTGGCTTCGACGGCACGACGATCGAGGATATCACCGAGGCGGCCGATGTCTCCAAGCGCAGCTTTTTTGATTATTTTCCAAGCAAGGAAGAGGTGGTCTTCGCCTGGCAGGATAAATTCGCCGACGAACTGGCGGATGCCGTCGCCGCACAGCCCAAGGGTGCGTCGATTGTCGCGGTGATCGAAGGTGCTCTGAGCTCGCTGGTGCTGATCGCCTCATCCGATCCGCAACGCCTTGCCATTGGTGCCCTGATTCGCGACACGCCGGTCCTTCGTGCCCGCGACCAGTTGAAATACGCCAAGCTCGAAAAGAAATTGACGGACGCGCTCCGTGCCCGGTTCGGGGGGCGAGGAGGAACGGCTTCGCCTGGGCTTGCTGTCGGCAATTGTCGTCAGCACATTGCGCATCGGCGGCGAATGCTGGAATGAGAGGCCGCAGGAGCTGTCCTTGCAGGAATTCGCTCACCGTATGTTCGAACAGCTCTGGACCACGCTTGCCGATCTCGGAGCGCTGGTGCGCCAACGTGACCCTAATCGCTGATTTCAGATGAAGGCGCCAGCCGTTTGCGGCACAAGTTATGCTGCAGCTTATTGCATCGGAAAACCTGCCGACCCATCTTCTGTTAGGCCGCGACGCCTTTAGTCTCGTTCGCGAAAAGCTCGGCCTGCTGAAGACCGAGCTCGACGCCTGGGAACAGGTCTCGGCCTCCACGGATTTCGAATAAGCTCAACGATACTATAGGGACGAAAACCATGTCAGATTTTAACGCAGCCAAGTCCGGTCAATTCAAGATCGGCGGCGATCTCAGCGTCAATCGCCTCGGCTTCGGCGCCATGCGCATTACCGGTTACGGCATCTGGGGCGAGCCGGACGATCACGCTGAATCCATCCGTACCCTCAAGCGCCTGCCGGAACTCGGCATCGACTTCATCGACACGGCGGATTCTTACGGTCCCGATGTCTCCGAGCGTCTGATCAAGGAAGCGCTCTATCCCTACGACAAGAAGGTGGTTGTCGCCACCAAGGGCGGCCTGACGCGCACCGGTCCTGGCGAATGGATTCCCGTCGGACGTCCGGAATATCTCATCCAGCAGGCGCATAAGAGCCTGCGCAATCTAGGTCTCGAGCAGATCGACCTCTGGCAGCTTCACCGCATCGATCCCAAGGTGCCGGCGGCCGAACAGTTCGATGCCATCAAGTCGCTACTGGACGCCAAGATCATCCGCCATGCGGGCCTTAGCGAAGTGTCGGTCGCCGACATCGAGGCTGCCTCGAAGTATTTCAAGGTGGCAACGGTGCAGAACCGCTACAACCTCATCGACCGCACCAGCGAAGACGTGCTCGACTATTGCGAAAAGCATAATATCGGCTTTATTCCCTGGTTCCCGCTTGCATCCGGTGAACTTGCTAAGGAGGGCTCGCTGCTCGACACTATTGCCAAGAAGCACGGCGCGGCCCCAAGCCAGATCGCGCTTGCCTGGGTCCTGAAGCGCAGCCCGGTGATGTTGCCGATCCCCGGGACGTCGAAGGTCAAGCACCTCGAGGAGAATACGGCGGCGGTCAATATCACCCTGTCCGACGAAGAGTTCTCGGCGCTGGATGCCGAAGGCAAGAAGGCGTTCGCAGCCGCTTGAGTCGTCGGTCGTGAGGACGCGGTCACGCTTGACGACCGCGTCCCGAAATTGACGGATCACGATTATGTGAATCGCCTCTATCTGCATTTTGCGGCTGTAAAATAGGCGGCTGAATGCCGAAAATGCCCGTGATATGCGGTATTTTAGGTGTTTCCGGTAAAAGCATTGCGTTTTTTGCATTGCTGCATTGCGGAAGGGGATCTGTTCATGTTTGCTCGGCGGTTATATCTATCCCCTCGAAGGCAGCGCACTCCTCCTCCCAGCGCGCCTTCATCGATTGGCAACTCTCCTCCTCCCTGTTGCCAATCCGGATCAAGAGCCCGACGCATCCTCCTCCCGCGTCGGGCTCTTTTTTATTTCCATGCTTTCGCAAGCGTTCCCCCAACGGTTCCGGCGACCGTTGCCTCTTTGCCGCGCTGCCATGAATTAGCGCGGCCTCACATGGGTTGGAACCGCGACGCGGCTTGCACCGCGATCCCTCATGCGTAGAGTGGCGGCCACGTTGGATTTGCAACGATGAGGTTGGGTGTGATGCAGCGTATGGAAGATGCCGGTCGATGGGGAAGGACATTCCTCCGGGCTATCGCCGTTGTCGCAGCACTCTCTCTGACGGCCTGTGGCCGTCCGGTCGGCGTCATGCAGCCCAGCGCGGAAAATGTTCCAGGCACCACCAAAGTCGAGCTGATGGTCGCCACCACCCGACTGCCGGACAAGGATCCGGCGATCCTGTTTTCCGGCGAGCGCGGTGCGGGGCTGAAGGTGGATGCGGTCAGCATCTCGATCCCGCCGGAAGCCAATCGAAAGGTTGGCCAGGTGCAGTGGCCGAGCAGGCTGCCCGGCGATCCCTTGAAGAACTTCGTCACCACCGCCGTCCAGCCACTGCCGACTGAGGCCGATGTTCACGCCTGGCTGCGCCCGCATCTGCCGAAGAGCAAGCGGGTCCTGATCTTCGTGCATGGCTTCAATAACACTTACGAGGATGCCGTTTACCGTTTCGCCCAGATCGTCCATGATTCCCATGCCGACGTCGCGCCGGTCGTTTTCACCTGGCCGTCCCGCGCCAGCATTTTCGACTACGCCTACGACAAGGAAAGCACCAACTATTCCCGCGATGCGCTGGAAGAGATGCTGCACCGCGCCGCTTCCGATCCGAGGGTCGGCGATATCACGGTCATGGCGCATTCGATGGGCACCTGGCTTGCCGTGGAAGCTCTGCGGCAGATGGCGATCCGCGACGGTCGTGTCGCGCCCAAGATCACCAACGTCATTCTGGCCTCTCCGGATCTCGACGTCGATGTCTTCGGCCAGCAATTTGCCGCCCTTGGCAAGGACAAGCCGCATTTCACCCTGTTCGTCTCGCGTGATGACCGGGCGCTGTCGCTGTCGCGCCGTATTTCCGGCAATGTCGATCGCCTCGGCCAGATCGACCCAACCGTCGAACCCTATCGCAGCGAGTTGGAAAAACAGGGCATCACCGTGCTCGATCTCACCAAGCTCAAGACCGGCGATGGGCTGAACCATGGCAAATTCGCCGAAAGCCCGGAAGTGGTGCGACTGATTGGCGACCGGCTGATCGCTGGGCAGACCATCACCGATTCCGATGTCGGCATTGGCGATGCGGTCGGCGCCGTTGCCCTCGGTGCGGCACAGACGGTCGGCAGTGCGGCAAGCGCCGCCGTCAGCGCGCCGATCGCCATTTTCGATCCGCGCACCCGCCGGAATTATGGTGAGCAGCTGCGACGTGTCGGTGCTTCCGCCGGCAATACTGTCGGCTCCGTCGGCGATAGCTTGCAGACGACAGGCAGCAATGTCGGCTCGGCGATTGGCCAATAGGTCCCACCCGACACGCCTTCCAAAAACATCGTAGCCGTCTTCCTCGATCTGATATATCACAGAGTCGTGCAATATAGCGCATCGCGGCGCTCGGCGGACGGACTCAGGAATGGACGAAAACAAGCGTACGGTTATCGTTGTCGGCGCCGGTATCATCGGCGCGGCCATCGCCTTCGAATTGCAACGGCGCGGCCGGCAGGTGACGCTTGTCGACAAGGACGAACCGGGCGAGGGCGCCTCCTTTGGCAATATGGCGAGCATCGCGCTCGATTTCGCCGCCGGTTCCGGCCCGTCCACCTGGGCAAAAATTCCCCGCTGGCTGCTGGACCCGGAAGGCCCGGTCTGGCTGAGACCTTCCTACGCGCCGAAAATGCTGCCCTGGTTCCTGCGCTTCATTGCCGCCGGTCGTCCGTCGCGATTGAGAGAGATCGAGGATGCCGGCATGAGCCTGTCGCGCTATGCTCTCGGTGATTTCAGAACAATGCTCGATGCCCTCGGCGTGCAGGAACTGATGACGGAGGAAGGGTGCCTCGCCATCTACGAGACCGAATCCGAATTCGCCGGTGATCGTGCCCATATCGAGCTGATGCGGCGTTACGGCCTGGAGCACAAAATTCTCTCGGGTACGGAAATCCGCGACCATGAACCGGCGCTTTCTCCGAAAATTGCCAAGGCAGTGCTGCTGCCGGATAACAAGTCGATCCGCAATCCCTATCAGCTCGTCCTCAAGCTGGTGGAGGCTGCAAAAGCCCTCGGCGCCACCTTTGCCTCCGGTTCGGTCCGAACCGTCGAGCGGCAGGCGAAGGGCGTGGTGACCGTGCTTCTCGAAGACGGGCGGCGGCTGGAGGCCAATGATGTGGTGCTTGCCGCCGGTGTCCGCACGCGGTTCATTGCCTCGGCGCTGGGCGAGCCGATCCCGCTCGAGACCGAGCGCGGTTATCACACGCAGATCATGAAGCCCGGCATCGACATGCGCTATTCGATCATCTGGCCGCATCGCGCCTTCATGGTGACGCCGACGGCCGGCGGCATCCGCGTCGGCGGCAATGTCGAGCTGGCCGGCCTCGATGCGCCCCCGGATTTTCGCCGCCCGCGCATTCTCGTTCGTCATGCCCAGCGGGTGCTGCCCGGCTTGCAGGTGGGGGACGCCAAGGACTGGATGGGCCATCGCCCGGCGCTGCCCGACACGATCCCGATCATCTCACCGTCATCTCGCATTTCCGGCGTCTGGTACGCTACTGGCCACGGCCATCTCGGGCTCACCTTTTCGGCGACGACAGCGCGGTTGATGGCCGATATGATGACCGGCATCACACCGGAGGTCGACATGACCCCGTTCCGCATCAATCGCTACTAGGAGGAAACAAATGTCCGAGACCGAAAAACCTGTCGCGCTGATCACCGGCGGTGGCCGTGGAATGGGTGAGGCAATCGCTCGCGAACTGGCCGCCAGCGGCTATCGCCTGGCGCTGATGTCGCCTTCCGAAAGCTGTGAGAAATTGGCGGCTGAACTTGGTGGCGTCGCCTCGCGCGGTGTGGCTGAAAAGGCCGAGGATATCCAGGCAATCTTCGACCTGACGATGAAGAGCTATGGCCGCGTCGACGCCGTGGTCAACCATACCGGCCATCCGCCGAAAGGCGATCTGCTCGATATAACCGACGAGAGCTGGACGCTCGGCTCCGACATGATGATCCTGTCGCTGGTGCGCATGGCGCGGCTGGTGACGCCGGTCATGCAGAAGCAGGGCAAGGGCGCCTTCGTCAACATCACCACTTTCGCGGCCTACGAACCGTCGCTGGTCTTCCCGGTCTCCTGCACCTATCGCGCGGCCGCCGGCGCCTTCACCAAGCTCTACTCGGATCGTTACGCGGCCGACAATATTCGGATGAACTGCATCCTGCCCGGCTATATAGACAGCCTGAACCATAAGCCGGAAACCGCCGACAAGGTGCCGATGAAGCGCATCGGCCTGATGAGCGAGATCGCCAAGACGGCGGCCTTCCTGCTCTCCGACGGCGCCGGCTACATCACCGGCCAGAATATTCGCGTCGATGGCGGCGTCACCCGTCACGTCTGATTGGAGTTATCGAGATGAGATGGAAGCGCACGATCCAGTTGCTGGATGTCCATTGCGAGGGTGAAATCGGCAGGGTCGCGATCGGCGGCGTGCCGAAGATCCCCGGCAATACGATCGCCGAGCAATTGCATTGGCTGAACACCGACCCGAAGGGCGAAGAGCTGCGCCGTTTTCTGGTGCTGGAGCCGCGCGGTGCGCCGATCGGTTCGGTCAACCTGCTGCTGCCGGCCAGGCATCCCGACGCCGATGCCGCCTTCATCATCCTGCAGCCGGATCAGGCGCATGCGAGTTCCGGCTCCAATTCCATCTGCGTGACCACGGCACTGCTCGAATCCGGCATCGTCGAGATGAAGGAGCCGGAAACGGTGGTGACGCTCGAAACCGCCGCCGGGCTGGTCAGGGCAACCGCCACCTGCCGCGACGGCCGTTGCGAGAAGGTCCGCCTCACCATGGTGCCGTCCTTCGTGCATGAGCTGGATGTCGAGATCGACACGCCGCAATGGGGCAGGATCAAGCTTGATCTCTGCTATGGCGGCATTTTCTATGCGCTGGTCGATGTTGGCCAGATCGGCCTGACGATCGAAAAGGCCAAGGCCGCATCGCTGGTCCAGGCGGGCATGGTGCTCAAGGAGTTGATCAACCGCACGGTCCCGGTCGTCCATCCGGAAATTCCGGCAATCTCCGGCGTCGCCTATGTGATGTTCCGGGACATCGATGCCGACGGCGCGATCCGTACCTGCACGACCATGTGGCCCGGCCGCGCCGACCGCTCACCCTGCGGTACCGGCAATTCCGCCAATCTGGCGACGCTGCATGCCTGCGGCAAGGCTAAGGTCGGCGATGTCTTCAAGTCCCGCTCGATCATCGGTTCGGAATTCGAAGTCGGCCTGCAGGCGGAGACTGAAGTGGCCGGCAAGCCCGCTATCATCCCCACCATTACGGGCCGTGGCTTCACCTTCGGCCTGAGCCAGGTGGCGCTCGATCCGTTCGATCCGATGGCGAATGGTTTTGCGATGACGGACGTGTGGGGGCCGTTGGCGGGGGAGATCTAAACACTATCCCGGATAGATCACGCCCTTGCGCAAAATGATGTTCCCATAGAGCCGTGGCTCGCTGGTCTGCACCAGCGCATGCGTCTGCTTCACCCGCTCGTAGAATTCCGCCGGCAGCAGCGGCACGACCTTGATGTCGGGGACATGTCGAGCGCAGACCTCGATCATCTCCGCGTGCACGGGATCGACCACGTCGCGGTCCTGTTTCACCGTTGCGCGGAAAATCGCCTGCGGTACGAAATCGTCGATCGGCAGGACGCTGAGTATGGCGTCGAGCACCCGCACGACGCCATGGCCGTCGAGGCGGATGAGGCGGCGGGCGTGTTCGAGGCCCGGATAATTGCCGTCAACGAGGGCGATTTCGTCGCCATGGCCCATGGCGCGCAGCGTCGCCAACAGCTCGGGGCTCAACAGCGGGTCAATGCCCTTCAGCATGCTCTATCTCCTTGAAGAGGATGTTTTGGTCGATGAGGTAGCGCGCAAAGATAGGCAAGCTGGCGCCGCCGATGGCGCGCGCCTGCGGACCGACCGCGCCTTCGATGATTTCGGGCATGACGACGCCCTGCAGGTCGAGTTCGGCGACCGCCTTGATGGTGGCGCGTACGATCCGTTCGCGCACCCAGTCGGGAAAGCCGCCATCGATGACGGCGGCGCTGAAATCGATGACCGAGGCGGCCGCAACGATCGCCTGTGCCAGCGCCCTGGCTGTTTCCTGGATCCAGATCTCCAGCGGTTCGCCGAAATCGATCCAGTTGTCCGCCGAATACCAGAGCGGCTGCGGATCGAAACCGTGATCCCGCAGCAGGTTTTCGAGCACGAAGATCGAGGCAATTTCGAGCAGCTGCTGGGTTTCTCCATTGCGTCCGCGTACCGGCAGGGGGCCGAGAGCGCCGGCGGTTCCTGTCCGCCCGACGAAGATCGAAGAGTTCAGAACGATACCGCCGCCGAGGAAGGAGCCGATGAAGAAATAGACGAAATCCGGATAATGCGGGCCGACGCCGAAGACCAGTTCCGCGCCGCAGGCGCTGGTGGCGTCGTTCTGCAAATAGACGGGGTAGGGCACGCGGGTGGCGATTTCCGCCTGCAGGTCGACGCCGCGCCAGACGTCCATCGCGCCATCGGGCGCGCCGACCTCCTCCGCCCAGTTCCAGAGTTCGAACGGCGCGGCGATGCCAAGCCCGGCAAGCCGGAGGCGCTCTTCTTTGCTGAGGCGCGCTTCCAGTTCCTGAATACCTGACGTGACGAAGGACAGGATGTCCTGCGGCAGTGGATAGGGATAGATCTGATGAAGCTGCATCCGGATTTGCCCGACAAAATCCATCAGCACGAGGTCGGCGCTGCGCCGCCCGATCTTGACGCCAAAGGAGAGCACAGCATCCGGATTGAGCCGCATTGGAATCGAAGGTTGCCCGACGCGGCCGCGCACCGGTTCGCCGCGCGATAGCAGTCCGTCCTTCTCCAGCGCCCGCATGATGACGGAGACGGTCTGCGCCGACAGGCCGCTGCGCCGAGCGATGTCGGCTTTCGACAGCGCGCCGTGACGACGCACGAGCGACAGCACCAGCCGTTCGTTGTGCGCACGTACCCGAACCTGATTCGCACCCCCGCTGGGGTCGAGAATCAAAGGCGATGTCGGCGTTTCCTCATGGTCTTGCAGGGGAGACATTGGCCCGCTCCTTCCATCATGGCCATGCCCTATTTTTTTAGCAAAATGCCACATCCGATTAATAATTCAATCGGATTTATTTATTGACAGGGCGAAATCTTTAGGGTCAGATATATCCCGTCGAGGATGTGCGCATGACCTTGGAGGCGGTCCAGCGGGAAAAAATCTAAACGGACATGGCACGTCTTGAACCCGGACTCGAGTGTGAGCCGGAGCGGCCGGGAGACCCCGGTTTTCAAATCTTGGGAGGATTGAATGAAGAAATCTGTTATTTCCGCAGCACTCGCCGCTCTGGCGATCGGCGTCGCTTTTGCCGCGCCGGCCAAGGCTGCCGATGTTTCCGCCTGCCTGATCACCAAAACCGACACTAATCCCTTCTTCGTCAAGATGAAGGAAGGTGCGACAGCCAAGGCCAAGGAACTCGGCGTGACGCTGAAGTCCTACGCCGGCAAGATCGATGGTGACAGCGAAAGCCAGGTTGCTGCGATTGAAAGCTGCATCGCCAGCGGTGCCAAGGGTATCCTGATCACTGCTTCCGACACCAAGGGCATTGTTTCTTCGGTCAAGAAGGCACGCGATGCCGGCCTGCTGGTCATCGCGCTCGACACGCCGCTGGAACCGGCTGACGCCGCTGACGCGACCTTTGCCACCGACAACCTTCTCGCCGGCAAGCTGATCGGCGAATGGGCCAACAAGACGCTCGGCGCCAAGGCCAAGGACGCCAAGATCGGCTTCCTCGACCTGACGCCGTCGCAGCCTTCCGTCGACGTGCTGCGCGACCAGGGCTTCATGATCGGCTTCGGCATCGACCCGAAGGACCCGAACAAGATCGGTGACGAAACCGATCCGCGCATCGTCGGCCATGACGTTACCAACGGCAACGAGGAAGGTGGCCGCAAGGCCATGGAAAACCTCCTGCAGAAGGATTCGAGCATCAACGTCATTCATACGATCAACGAACCGGCTGCTGTCGGCGCCTATCAGGCTCTGAAGGCTGTCGGCTTGGAAAAGCAGGTTCTGATCGTGTCGGTTGACGGCGGTTGCCCGGGTGTCAAGTCCGTCAAGGAAGGCGTGATCGGCGCTACCTCGCAGCAGTATCCGCTGATGATGGCAGCCCTCGGCGTAGAGGCGATCAAGAAGTTCGCCGATACCGGCGAAAAGCCGAAGCCGACCGAAGGCAAGTCCTTCTTCGACACCGGCGTTTCGCTGGTGACGGACAAGCCGGTTTCCGGCCTGAAGTCGATCGACACCAAGGAAGGCACTGCGAAGTGCTGGGGCTAAGCCTTATCCTGATTTTGGCATGATCCAATCCGAGAGCCGCTTCACACGTTTCGCTGAAGCGGTTTTTCGGCTCGCGACCATGCTTTCCTGATATCAACGCCGGCCGGGCTCCAGCTCGGCCGGTTTCAACAGCCGGCGGTTTCCGCGTACAGATCGGCGCGGCAGCGGAGGAACAAAATGCCCGGAGCACAGGAATTCGAAGAGGTTCTCGACGATAGCGACAAGAATGTCGCCTCGTTCGATCAACAGAATGTCTCTCTTCTCAAGCGCATGCAGCATTTCTTGCATTCGACGCCGGCAGCCGTACCGCTGATCGTGCTCGTGATGGCGATCGTCATCTTCGGTATCGCTATCGGCGGGAAGTTCTTCTCTGCCTATACGCTGACGCTGATCCTGCAGCAGATCGCCATCGTCGGCATTCTGGCTTCGGCGCAGACGCTGGTCATCCTGACCGCCGGCATCGATCTTTCGATCGGCGTGATCATGGTTATTTCCTCCGTCGTCATGGGCAACGTCGCTGTCACCTATGGCCTGCCGACGCCGGTTGCCATTATCGCCGGCCTGGCTGCTGGCGGCCTCTGTGGACTGCTCAACGGTTTTCTCGTCGCCAACATGAAGCTGCCGCCGTTCATCGTGACGCTCGGCACCTGGAATATCGTCATGGCGACGAATTTTATCTATTCCGCCAATGAAACAATCCGAGATACCGACATCGACGAACAGGCGCCGCTGCTGCATCTGTTCGCATACAGCTTCCGCATCGGTGGTGCGGTGTTCACCCTGGGTGTCATCGCCACGGTAATCTTGGTCCTCCTCCTCTGGTACGTCCTCAATCACACCGCCTGGGGCCGGCATGTCTATGCCGTCGGCGATGATCCGGAGGCGGCGAAGTTGGCCGGTATCCAGACCAAGAAGGTGCTGCTGGCCGTCTACGGCATTTCGGGCCTGATCGCCGGCTTGGCCGCCTGGGTCTCGATCGGCCGCAATGGCTCGGTCTCGCCCTCATCGGCTGTGACGGATTTCAATCTTCAGGCAATTACCGCGACCGTGATCGGCGGTATCTCGCTCTTCGGCGGCCGTGGGTCGATCCTCGGCACACTGTTCGGCGCGATGATCGTCGGCGTGGTTTCCATGGGCCTTAACATGCTCGGAGCCGATCCGCAGTGGAAAGTCCTTCTGACGGGTGTGCTGATCATCGGCGCCGTCGCGATCGATCAATGGATCAGAAAGGTATCGGCATGACCGTGACAGGCGAACCCCTTCTCACCGCGCGCGGCCTCGTCAAGCGCTATGGACGCGTGACTGCGCTCGATAACGCCGATTTCGATCTCTATCCCGGCGAAATCCTTGCCGTTATCGGCGACAACGGCGCCGGCAAATCATCGCTGATCAAGGCGATTTCGGGTGCCGTCATTCCCGATGAAGGCGAGATCAAGCTGGAGGGCAAAACGGTCCAGTTTCGCTCGCCAATGGAAGCGCGCGAAGCCGGCATCGAAACGGTCTATCAGAACCTGGCGCTATCGCCGGCGCTCTCGATCGCGGACAACATGTTCCTCGGCCGCGAGATCCGCAAACCCGGTGTCCTCGGCTCCGTGTTCCGCATGCTCGACCGGCCTGCGATGGAAAAACGCGCCCGAGACAAGCTCACCGAACTCGGCCTTATGACGATCCAGAACATCAACCAGGCGGTGGAAACGCTTTCCGGCGGCCAGCGTCAGGGCGTGGCGGTGGCGCGCGCTGCCGCCTTCGGTTCCAGGGTCGTCATCATGGACGAGCCAACGGCCGCACTTGGCGTCAAGGAAAGCCGCAAGGTCCTGGAACTCATCCTCGACGTGCGCTCACGCGGCTTGCCGATCGTGCTGATCTCGCACAATATGCCGCATGTTTTCGAGGTGGCGGATCGTATCCATATCCACCGTCTCGGACGCCGACTGGCTGTGATCGATCCGAAGGAATACACCATGTCCGATGCCGTCGCCTTCATGACCGGCGCCAAGGCTGCGCCATCGGAGACCGTGGCCGCATGAGCGCCACGATTGAGGACATCGCCGGCGAGATCATCGCGCGCGCCGGCGATACAAAACGGTTCCTGGTGGCCATCGCCGGCCCGCCGGGCGCCGGCAAATCGACCTTGGCTGACAATGTGGCCGAGGCGCTGAGGACCAAGGGTGAAAGCGCCGAGGTCCTGCCGATGGACGGCTTCCACATGGACAATGCCGTCCTGATTGAAAAGGGCCTGCTGAAGCGCAAGGGTGTCCCCGAAAGCTTCGACGTGCGCGCCTTTCTCGATATCGTCAAGGCGGTGCGCGCGGCCGATCAGGAAGTGCTGGTGCCGGTCTTCGACCGTTCGCGTGAACTTGCGATCGCCTCAGCCCGCATCGTCTCGCCCGATCATCGCTTCATCGTCATTGAGGGCAATTACCTGCTCCTCAGCCAGGGTAAATGGGCGGCACTGGAGGGCATGTTCGACTATTCGATCATGCTCGCGCCACCCATGGAAGTCCTGGAGCAGCGGCTCTGGGAGCGCTGGAAGGGCTATGAACTCGACGATGAGGCAGCGCGCGATAAGGTCTACGGCAACGACCTGCCCAACGGCCGCCTGATTCTGGAAAACCGTCGCCGGGCGGACGCCACCGTCGATATCGTGCAGGGCTGAGCCCCGCGATCATTTAGACATTATCGGCGATTGTTTTGCAGTGGTGGATGGTGCTATCGAAGCGCCATACCATGAGACCATCCAGAGGTTCGCGCCCATGCAAAAGCTCACCATCCGCCGCCCCGACGATTGGCACCTGCACCTGCGCGATGGCGCTATGCTGGAAGGCGTGATCGGCGATACCTCGAGGCATTTCGCCCGCGCCATCATCATGCCGAACCTGGTGCCGCCGGTTGTCACCACGGCCGATGCCACGGCCTATCGCGAGCGGATCCTGAAGGCTCTGCCGGCCGGCGACCGTTTCCAGCCGCTGATGACGCTTTACCTCACCGAACACACCAATCCCGACGATGTCGAAGAGGGCAAGAAGAGCGGGCTCATCACCGCAGTGAAGCTCTATCCGGCAGGTGCGACGACCAATTCTCACGGCGGCGTGCGCGATATCGACAAGGCGATGCCGACACTGGAGCGCATGGCGAAGATCGGCCTGCCGCTCTGCGTGCATGGTGAGGTGACGACGCCGGAGGTGGATATTTTCGACCGCGAGGCTGTCTTCATCGAAAGCGTGCTTGATCCGCTGCGCCAGCGCCTGCCGGAGCTGAAGGTCACCATGGAGCATGTGACGACCTCGGATGGTGTCGACTACATCAAGTCGGCCAACGCAAATCTCGCCGGTTCCATCACCACGCATCACCTGATCATCAACCGCAACGCCATCCTCGTCGGCGGTATCCGGCCGCATTATTATTGCCTGCCGGTCGCCAAGCGCGAAAGCCATCGCCTGGCACTGCGGGCGGCCGCGACCAGCGGCGATGCGAGGTTCTTCCTTGGTACCGATTCCGCCCCGCATGTCGATCCGCTGAAGGAATGCGGCTGTGGCTGCGCCGGTATCTACACGTCGATTAATACCATGAGTTGCCTGGCGCATGTCTTCGAACAGGACGGCGCGCAGGACAAGCTCGAGGCCTTCGCCTCGCTAAACGGTCCGGCCTGGTATGGGCTGGCGCCGAACGAGGACCGGATCACGCTCGTCCGTCGCGTGGAAACGGTGGCTTTCCCCGAAAAGATCGAAACCGGAGCAGGCACCGTTACCGTATTCGACCCGATGTTCCCGCTGCATTGGGACGTCGAGGGCTGAGCCGCCGCGATCCTCTAAAAGAGAGCCCGGACGAAGGCGCAGGACGCCAGCAGCGACGCTGCCGTGCGCAGATGGTTCCATTTCGTCCAATCGCTGAGATAGGTCGTCCATAGCTCGGCTGCTTCAGCCGTGCGGCCGTCGACCTTATCCAGCGCGTCGTTCAGCGGTACGTTGAAGACGATCGTCGAGAGAAACGTGGTGACGATGTAGAGCGCGGCGCCGGCAAGCATCAGAATGCTGACGCCGCCGCGCCAATGCACGATCGCGATAACGGCGATGAAGACCGACAAGGCAAGGGTCAGCAGAAACAAGACCATGAATGGCGAGCGCAGGATCGTCGTGTTGATCGACTGCATGGCGGCGATACCCTGTTCGGCGGGAAGCCGGGCGAAGGCCTGCATGATGAAGGTCGAGAACGCAAAGAAAATACCGGCGATGAGGCTACTGCCGAGCGCAGCCGCGATAAGAGCGATATTCGTGATCGGCACCATGAAGCTCCTCCTCCTCAAGATGTGATGATTCTCTTATACCTGCGACCCACGTTTCGGAGAAGCCGGCGGCGGCGCAGCCGGGGATAAGGCCGCTGCCGAGAACGAACGCGTGCAAATCCCCCGAAGCTTCTGGAAACCGCCGCCGCTAGCTGCTATTGCCGCAGGGACGTCCCAGGAGCCAAGGAGACCCCGCATGACCCAGATGACATTTTCCGACCGCGCCGTGATGGCCGAACTGGTGGCGAAGATGCTTTGGGAGATCAAGGCGGTGCACTTCAGCGCCGAGAAGCCCTATAAGCTCGCCTCCGGCATGGCGAGCCCGGTCTATATCGATTGCCGCAAGCTTATTTCCTATCCGCGCGTCCGCTCGACGGTGATGGACTTCGCCGCCAGCCTTATTATGCGCGATGCCGGCTTCGAACAGTTCGATTGCGTTGCCGGTGGCGAAACCGCAGGCATCCCCTTTGCCGCCTTCCTCGCCGAGCGCCTGAACCTGCCGATGATCTATGTCCGCAAACAGCCGAAGGGCCATGGCCGCAATTCCCAGATCGAAGGCCATATGCCGGATGGTGCGCGCGTGCTGGTCATCGAGGACCTGACGACGGCCGGCGGCAGCATGTTCACCTTCATCGATGCCATCCGCGCCGCCGGTGGCATCGTCGATCACGGCATGGCGCTGTTTTACTACGGCATCTTCCCCGAGGCCGAGGCACGGTTTGAGAACGGCAAGGTCCGGCTGCATCATATCGCTACCTGGCGCAACGTGCTCGCCGTCGCCAAGGAACAGAAGCTGTTCGACGACAAGACGCTCGAGGAGGTCGAGGCTTTCCTCAATGCGCCACTCGCCTGGTCCGGGCGCAACGGCGGCGTGGCGGAACTGGCAACAAAGTGACGCTTTGCTTTTGCCAAGAATTTATCTAATCGATTTACGGAACTAGACCGAGAGACGTGCTCTCCAGGAGGCCGGAATGATATTGTGCTGTGGCGAAGCTTTGATCGACATGTTGCCGCGCGAGACGACGCTGGGTGAAAAAGCCTTTGCGCCCTATGCAGGCGGCGCGATTTTCAACACCGCGATTGCGCTTGGCCGTCTCGGTGTTCCCACAGGTTTCTTCACCGGCATTGCCGACGACATGATGGGCGAAATCCTGCGCGAGACGCTGGCAGCCGCCAAGGTGGACTACAGCTATTGCGCCATCGCTCCCCGTCCGAGCACGATCGCCTTCGTCAAGCTGGTCAACGGCCAGGCGACCTATGCCTTCTACGATGAAGGCTCCGCCGGCCGCATGATCACCGAGGCCGATCTGCCGACGCTGGGGGATGATTGCGAGGCCCTGCATTTCGGCGCCATCAGCCTGATCCCCGATCCGTGCGGCGCGACCTATGAGGCGCTGATGAAGCGCGAATATCAAAGCCGGGTAATCTCGCTCGACCCGAACATCCGTCCGGGCTTCATCAAGGACAAGGCAGCGCATATGGGCCGTATCAGCCGTATGGCCGCCATGTCCGATATCCTGAAATTCTCCGACGAGGACCTGGAATGGTTCGGCATCCCCGGCAACCATGACGAACTTGCCGCTCATTGGCTGAGCCAGGGCGCCAAGCTGGTGGTCGTCACCAAGGGTGCCGAGGGTGCTACGGGGTACACGAAGTCGCTGAAAATCACCGTCCCGAGCGAACGCGTCACCGTGGTCGACACGGTCGGCGCCGGCGACACCTTCGATGCCGGTATTCTGGCGTCGCTGAAGATGAATGGTCTGCTGACCAAGGCGCAGGTGGATAGCCTCGACGAAAAGGCACTGCGGGACGCACTGGCGCTTGGCGCCAAGGCTGCGGCTGTGACGGTTTCCCGCGCGGGTGCCAATCCGCCTTGGGCGAGTGAGATTGGACTTTAGTCTATCATCGACTCCGAGAGATCGGAGAACGCATACCCACCTCTGTCACTGACGTGACATCTCCCCCACAAGGGGGGAGATCGTAGGGAGCTTGCTGCATCCCCTTTTGATGCCAAAAGCTTAGTCTCAGCAGATGCGATGTTTGTTTGGTGCGAGAGGGCGCCACGCAGTACCAATCTCCACCCTTGTGGGGGAGATGTCAGCGAAGCTGACAGAGGGGGGGTACGCACTCTCCGCATATTCAGGCGGTGAGATGGAGCAGAGCATATCCGCCCCATCACCCGAACCTTACTTCTCCAGTTTAGCCAAAGCAGCCACCAACCCCTGTGTCGAGGAATCGTGGCCGGCGGCGCTTTCCTTGCCTTCGACGACCGGAAGCAGGCCAGTGGCCAGTTCCTTGCCGAGTTCGACGCCCCACTGGTCGAAGGAATTGATGCGGAAGAGCACGCCTTCGACGAAGACACGGTGTTCATAGAGCGCGATCAGGCGTCCGAGGGCGAATGGCGTCAGCTTGTCGTAGACGAAGGTGATCGACGGGCGGTTGCCGGTGAAGACGCGGTGTGGCGCGATAAAGTCGGCTTTCTTGTCGTCCATGCCCTTGGAGGTGAGCTGGGCCTTGGCTTCCTCGAAGGTACGGCCCTTCATCAGGGCTTCCGACTGCGCCAGGCAATTGGCGATCAGCAGCTCATGCTGGTGACGCAGGTCCGGCTCGAAACCGTTGGCGGCGATCATGAATTCCGCCGGGATGATGCTCGTGCCCTGGTGGATCAGCTGGTAGAAGGCGTGCTGGCCGTTGGTGCCGGGCTCGCCCCAGACGACCGGGCCGGAATTGCCCTCAACCGGCGTGCCGTCGATGGTGACGCCCTTGCCGTTCGATTCCATGTCGAGCTGCTGCAGATAGGCCGGGAAGCGCGACAGGCGCTGGTCGTAAGGCAGGATGGCGCGCGTCGTGTAGCCGAGCACGTTGCGATGGTAGAAGCCGATGAGGCCGAGCAGCATCGGCAGGTTTTCCTTGAACGGCGCCTGGCGGAAATGATTGTCCATCGCATGCGCGCCGTCGAGGAACTTGCCGAAATTCTCGGGACCGACGGCGATCATCAGCGGCAGGCCGATGGCCGACCAGATCGAGTAGCGGCCGCCGACCCAATCCCAGAAGCCGAAGACGCGCGCGCTGTCGATGCCGAAAGCGGCGACCTTGTCGAGCGCCGTTGAAACGGCGGCAAAGTGATGCTCAACGGCGGCTTCGCCGAGCGCATCGGCGATGAACTTGCGCGCCGTCTGGGCGTTGGTCATCGTCTCGATCGTGGTGAAGGTCTTGGACGCGATGATGAACAGCGTCGTTTCCGGCGAGACCAGCTTGAGGATGTCGGCGATATGGGCGCCGTCGATGTTGGAGACGAAATGCGAGCGCGGGCCGTCATGGAAGGGCGCGAGCGCCAGCGTCGCCATGACCGGGCCGAGATCGGAGCCGCCGATGCCGATGTTGATGACGTCGGTGATCGCCTTGCCGGTGGCGCCCTTCAGCGTGCCGGAGCGGATGCCGTCGGCAAACTTGCCCATGGCGGCGAGCACGCCGTTGACATCGGGCATGACGTCCTTGCCGTCGACCAGCACAGGCGTATTGGAGCGGTTACGCAGGGCGGTGTGCAGAACGGCGCGGTTTTCGGTGAAGTTGATGGCGACGCCGGAGAACATCTCCTCACGCTTGGCAGCAACGCCGCCCTCGGCTGCGAGCTTTTCGAGCAGCGTCAGGATATCGTCGTTCACCGCGGTCTTGGAATAGTCCATCAGCAGGTCGTCGAACGAGGCGCTGAAGCGCGAGAAACGTTTGGGGTCGGCGGCAAACGCAGCGCGGACGTCGGTGGCCTTGGTGGCCGCTGCGGTGCTCTTCAGTTGGTCGACGAGGGCGTTCATGGGGACTCCTTGCGGTTCGCGCCGCTTGCCGTCTGACGAGGGCAGGGCATTCTAGTGTTTGGTCGCGGAAACTATTCGCTATCTAGGGCGTAAATCAAGTTCACCTATCCGGCAAAACGAAAAAAGCCGCTCGCGGATGAAGGCGAGCGGCTTTCCGAATGACATGGAATTATGTCAGCCACGCAATTCCTTGCGCAGGATCTTGCCGACATTCGATTTCGGCAGTTCGGTGCGGAATTCGATGAAGCGCGGCCGCTTGTAGTTGGTGAGGTTGGCAATGCAATGCGCCTTGACGTCGGCCTCGGTCAAGGCCGGATCCTTCCTGACGACGAAGAGCTTGACGGCCTCGCCGGAATGCTCGTCCGGCACGCCGACCGCTGCTGCTTCCAGAATGCCCGGATGCATGGCGGCAACTTCCTCGATCTCGTTCGGATAGACGTTGAAGCCCGAAACGAGGATCATGTCCTTCTTGCGGTCGACGATCTTGGTGTAGCCGCGCGCGTCCATGAAACCCATGTCGCCGCTGCGGAAAAAGCCGTCGGGCGTCATCACCCTGGCGGTTTCCACCGGCTGCTTCCAATAGCCGGCCATGACCTGCGGTCCGCGGATGCAGATTTCGCCGACCTCGCCAAGCGGCAGGGAAATGCCGTTCTCGTCGCGAATGTCGAAATCGGTGCTGCTAAGCGGCAGACCGATCGTGCCGGTGAAGTCCGAGCTGTCGAAGCGGTTGGCGCTGGCAACCGGCGATGTCTCGGAAAGGCCGTAGCCCTCGGTGATCCAGGAGCCTGTCATCTTCTGCCAACGCTCGGCCACGGGGCGCTGCACCGCCATGCCGCCCGCCAGCGTCCCGGTCTGCGACAGGTCGAGCTTGGGGAATTCCGGATTGTTCATCAGCGCGTTGAACAGTGTATTGAGGCCGGGGAACATGTCGAACTTGTATTTGCCGAGCTCCTTGATGAAGGCCGGAATGTCGCGCGGGTTGGCGATCAGCACATTATGTGCACCGATCGACACGCCCATCAGCGAATTCACCGTCAGCGCGAAGATATGGTAGAGCGGCAGAGCGCAGACGAAGTTCAGCGCATCGGGCCGCTTCTTGGTGATGTAGGCGGATGCCAGCCAGAGCTGCAATTGCAATTGATTGGCGAGCAGATTGGCGTGGGTCAGGATCGCGCCCTTGGCCACGCCGGTCGTGCCGCCGGTATATTGCAGGAAGGCGATATCGCTGTGGGTAAGTTCGGCCGGCTTCAGTGACAGTCGTCCACCCGCTGCAAGGACTGCGGCAAAGCTATGATGGCCGGGGATGGACCAGGCCGGCACCAGCTTCTTTACTTTGCGCACGATAAGATTGACGATGTGGCCTTTGACACCGAGCATGTCGCCGAGCGCGGTGACGACGACATGGCGCACATCGGTACGCGTCAGCACCTGCTCGACCGTGTGCGCGAAGTTTTCCAGCACGAAGATCGCCTTGGCGCCGCAATCGCGCAACTGGTGTTCGAGCTCGCGCGGCGTGTAGAGCGGGTTGACGTTGACGACGACGAAACCGGCGCGGAGGATGCCGTAGACGGCGATCGGGTTCTGCAACACGTTCGGCATCATGACGGCGACGCGATCGCCCTTTTGCAGGCCGAGGCTCTGTAGCCAGGCACCGATCTTACGGGTTTGGATGTCGAGATTGCGATAGGTGATCGACTTGCCCATGCTGGTGAAAGCGGGGCGGTCGGCATAGCGCGCGCAGCTTTCTTCCAGAAGTTCGGCGAGCGATGCATGCTCCAGTGGCGGCAACTCGGCCGGCACTATGTCGGGATAGGAGGTGAGCCAAATTTTGTTGACCACCGGTCCATCCGAAGGAGCGGAAACTGAATTCATGCGTACTTCCTCCCTGACGCATCCAACGCCCCACCGTCGGCGAACGGTGGTTTTCTAGCGTGTCACTGTCCGGCTGAAAAGTCTCCCGCTTTTCACACCGTTACAGCCCTTCCTCTCACCCATGGGTGAGAGCTATAAAAAGTTATACTAACTTTGACGTAAACGTCAACAATCGCGAGGCGTTAATCCTTTTTTGACAATTTTGAAAAAAGGACTGGAACTTTTGCGGGAAGAGCGCGTTAATGGGCCGTGGGTGAAAACCCATCGGGGCATCGTGACGCCTGTAAGAAACGGCGGTGATCGGACGCTCCAGCGTATGTAAAGCGTATCCAAAGGGAGGTGCGCACATGCTTAAAGAGAGTGCCGATACTATGAGCCGTGACCTTTACGTCAAGGATATGTCGATGTTGGTCGCCTGCGACCGTGTCGAGGGGTCCAAGGTGTTCGGTTCGGACGGTAAGCAGATCGGTCATATCGAACGACTGATGCTGGAAAAGAGCGATGGACGCATTGCTTTCATCATCCTGAGCTTCGGCGGCTTCTTCGGCATCGGTCAGGAACACTATCGGGTGCCGTGGGAAAAGCTTCGCTTTGACGCCCGCATCAACGGCTACCGCATCAACATGACCAAGAGAGACGTGGAGAAAGCCTGCCGTTTCCTAGGCAAGGATGATATCCTTGCCCACAAGGAGCACGGCCATAAAAGCCACGACTATTTCGGCGTGCCGCCTTACTGGATGTAGGTATCGAGATAGCCGGATGTGTCCCGCCAAGCAGCCCGTGCGAGAATCGTCAGGTTTCCGTCCGGGGGCGGAGACCCGTTGATGTTTGATCACGGATCGCCGGTTTCGTTTCAACGCTCACCACTTCAGACACGCACTAATCTCAGGCTGTGAACAAGTCGGTAATTGTCGCCGCCCTGAACAGCCTCCGTAAGGTCGTCTCCTCCCCACGTCTCTGTCATAAGATGAAGATGGTCTTCATTGTCGGCGAGATAACTCAGCTTCTTCAGCAGCAGCGATAATCCTTCTGTGTCGAAGCATATTGCAATCTCGCCGTCAGTTCCCTTTTCATGCTCGACTGTTAGTATCATTGGTCTCGACCTTCATTTCAGATCTCCTCATCTCCGTTTGATCATCATAGTCACGCAATCCTTTGACGTCTATGGACAGGGGGACGCCGCCTTGCGGGGTGAAGGTGGTGTTGTCGTTGACCTACTTCTTCTGATTGAGTTATATGCGGATGCAATGAATTAACCTGCCCGGAGATTTTCGGTAATGACGGCGATCGTTGATGAGCCTCGCGAAAAATTTCCTGAAGTCGGACACGTCGCAAATCCCGCCATCTTCTTCGACGGTGATGATGTATTTCTCTGCTATCAGATTTCGCTGCGTGGAGGCGGCGGCAACGCGGTGGTCAAATTCGGAGACGTCATCGAATTCCAAGTAAACCCCATGAACGTTGAGGGCTTGGGGCAATGCAGGTATCCCGTTCGCCCATGGTCATTCAATGAAGTAATCAACGCGGAAGAGATCATACGCTGGAGGGTTCTTAAACCGAGATTCTGGATGATTTCCTTCAATGACGTAATGGTCGAGGTTTTATTTGAGTCGGCTGCCTTGTTACTCCATGATCCGGTGTCGGTTCATCCGCGAATGACACTCGCAAAAATCTTCCAATGATGGCTGTGTTTGTCTGACATTGCGTGTCCGCCGACGCTTTCCTCCAACGTCACTGCGTTTGCACGCCAATCTTCCGCGTCACGGTATGTTCGATCAGCTCCATGCCGTCATAGATCATTACCGCCATCAGGCCGACGATCAGGCCGCCTTGCAGGATGAAGGCGGTGTTGTCGTTGATTAGGCCGGCGATGATGACTTCGCCGAGCCCTTGGCGGCGACCGTCGAGCCGATGGTCGCGGTGCCGATATTGATGACGGCGGCGATCTTCAATTCGCCGATGATCAGCGGCAGGGCGAGCGGCTACCCCGTGCCAGTCCTCCACCGGCAGTCGCCGCGCGATTATGACGAGGGTGCTCGGCATAAGCGCGAAAACTGATTTCTTTTTGGGGGGTAAGCGCGTTTGTTTTTGTTCCCCTTACCCGTTTGACGCTGTTCCGATCTCCTTTTGATTGTGAGACCGGTTGGACGACTCGCCAACGATAGTCGCCGCCCCACGGCTCTGGGATATCTTTTTTCAGGAACACATCATATCGTGTGCCGTCTTGGCCGGGCGCATGGGCTGGTCTGAAAGGAGTGCTGGCTTGTATCTCGGGGCATTGTTCATCGCCGATACGGTTTTCTCGATCGGCTCGGTCCGGGAGACTGCGCGCAGACTGTCCCTGTCGGCCTCGACCGTATCGGGGGCGCTCAGGCGGCTGGAGACGGATCTGGCGATGAAGCTTGTCGAGCGCGCCTCCGGAGAGCTTGCAACCTTGCTTGCCAGCGCGAAGGTAAAGAAGGGCCTGCAGCCGATCCTTGCCGGCATGCGAGCACTCTCGGCCCTGACGAAGGACCCGCCGGAGCCGGACGATTATGCCCAATGGGCCGCCCGCCTGCCGCTGAAGATCGCCACCATCGAGCGTTTCCTCGAAGTCGCCGATCAGGGCAGCATCAATCGCGCCGCCCGCCGCCTGCGCCTCGGTCAGCCGCAGCTTTCGCTACAGATCGCCAATCTGGAGGATCTGTTCGGCTGCCGTCTGTTCGAGCGGCAGGCGCAGGGCTCGATGCTGACGGAGGCGGGCCGCGAGGTCCATGCCATTCTCGCTGGCATTGCCGAGGCCTGGGACGAGATGAAGGCGACGTCGGACGAGCGGTTCCAGCGGGTGGCGCGGGCGGTGCGCATCGGCTCGATCATTCCGACCGGCTCGGAAAGCTGGGTGGCCCGCTCGCTTGCCAGCCTCGTGGCGCGCTGGAACAGCAGCGGCAATCGCAACATGCTGTCCCTGATGCTGATGACCGCCGACGATCTGCGCGAGGCGTTGAGATCCGGCCGCATCGATGTCGCCATCGTCGATTCCGTCTTCGGTCTCGACGCCTTCGATCACATGGAACTGCTGGCGACCGACATGGTAGCGATCGCGCCGCCCGGCAGCACGGAGCAGACGGTGGCGGCGCTGGTGGACAATCATCCGCTCTGCGTGCCGAGCCCGCGCACCGGCATCGGCAATGCCGCCATGGCCTTCGGCTATGACAGTGGCGACCGCCGCCGTTTTCGCGGCCGCGACATTACCTCGGCCGACTCGCTGCCCGTCATCGTCGATCTCGTCGCCAACCACGGCTATGTCTCGTTTCTCGGCCGCGTCAGCGCCATGCCGATCGCCGACAAGGTCCGCATCGTCGATCCGGATGAGGTACTGCCGCTGTCCTATCACCTCGCCCATAACGGCCGAAAAGCCTCGGTCGACGCCTGCCGGCTGATCCGGCAAGCGGTGCGGGAACTGGTGGGCGAGGCGGGGGCCGGTGAGGGCATCTCTACTTAAAGGCGACTTGGAACCAACGGGGCGAAATCGCGTTATCTGACGCTGCGTTCGTTAGGACGCACGCTTGTGTGATCTCAACCCCAGCCGGAGGTTTGTTCCGGCACCCAAGGAGACGGAAAATGAAAATCCTGGCAGCAGCTCTCGTCGCGCTGGGCATTGTCGTGTTACCCGCTACCTACGCCGAAGCCCGAAATTATCACCATCACCATCGACATCATGTAACGGAGATGCACCATGGTCATCATCATGGGCATGGGTGGCATCACCACCGGCCGATGCATCACCACAGGCACCACGTCTCGCATAGCTGACGGATACTGCCACCGGGAACTATGCATTCTCTTTGCGCGCCATCCTCATATCCGCCTGTAGGCGGAAATGAGGCTATCCGGGCCGGCGTCGTACCGCCGGCCTTACAGGATGCGTTCAAGCAGAAGTGTCATGAGAATTATCGCAACCGCGCTAATGGCGCGGCGATAATTGGGAATGCCGCCGATGGCATCCCCCCTTGGCTGCGATCAAACCGGGTTCAGCACATGCACCGTGCGAGCGGCCATCAAGTCTTTCACCTTTTCGCCATAGGCGGCCATGTGCGCCGCAGCCGCATGCGCCTTCAGCGCCGCCCGGCTTTCCCACTTTTCAACGACGACGAAGGTATCCGGCCCAAAAGCCGGATCGGCTCCCTCGACATCCACCACGGCGGTATACTCGATGCAGCCGTCTTCGGCATGCACTGCCGGAACATTCGCCTGAAAGGCTTCCAGCACTTCGGCGCGCTTGCCGGGCTTGGCGGTGAGAATGGCGAGAACGTGGATCATGGTGATATCCTTGGATGAATTGGGTGATGCTTGGCGTAACAATGCCAGATGGGGCCGACTCTGTGGCCGGTTTTGACGAATATCATAAAATAGCAGAAGCCGAGCGCGTGGCTTCATTTTTGCGGAGCGGGATTCTGGATTCCGGCAAGAGGTTGCTGCGAACCATCTGCTATGATTCGATCGGCTACCTCACGATATTGCCTATCCGGACCAAAGGGCGCACTCTCTCCTGATAGTCGGGGGACATAATGCGATTTTGGGCTATCGTCTTTGCGGCGTGGCTTCTGTTCGCGCCAAATCATGCTTTGTCGCAGAATACACCGTGCAGCGGCAGCAAAGGCGGTATCGATCATTGCCAAGGCGATACCTTCATTTGCAATGACGGATCTGTGAGCGCCAGCAAGAGGTCGTGTCAGGCATATACCGGCCGTCTCAATGGTGCCGCAGGTCTTCTGGACTCAAATGCTGTGGAAATGGCTCCTGTTCAGTCGGGCGAATGTTCATGCAGGGGCGGCAAATATTGTGTTGGTCCGCGCGGCGGCCATTTCTGCATCACCGATAGCGGCAAGAAGAGCTACCTGCGTCGCGATTAATAGCTCTGCGCGGCTAAAACGAGCATCCGTAAATGTACTTGGAACGGCAGTGTTGATTATTCGGTGCTAAGTCTTTGGAAATAAATGGTGCCGCTTGCAGGACTCGAACCTGCGACCCCATCATTACGAATGATGTGCTCTACCACCTGAGCTAAAGCGGCATTCAAGGGGCGTTTTGTTCGGCCCCGCGATTTGCATGGCGCTGATACAGTCAATGCGACCAGATTTCAAGCGTTCAAATTGCCAATCGGCAAAAAAGCAGCCGGCCCGTGAAAAGCCGGCCGCATTTGTGATGGTCTCAGAGCGCCAGTCGGGCGCGTGCCTGGCGGTATTCGGCCTCCAGCCGGTCGACTAGCGCTGCCACCGGCTCGACGGCCTTGACGGCGCCGATGCCCTGGCCGGAGCCCCAGATATCCTTCCAGGCCTTGGCGCCGGTCGTTGCCGTTTCGAAATCCATTTTCGAGGGATCGGCCTCGGGCAAGTTGTCCGGGTCCATGCCGGCGGCGAGGATCGAGGGCTTGAGATAATTGCCGTGTATGCCGGTGAAGAAGTTGGAATAGACGATGTCGGCGGCGGCCCCCTCGACGATCGCCTGCTTGTAGGCGTCCGCCGCGCGCGCCTCTTCGGTCGCGATGAAGGGCGAGCCGATATAGGCCATGTCCGCCCCCATCGCCTGCGCCGCCAGGATCGCGCCGCCATTGGCGATGGCGCCGGCGAGCAGCAGCGGTCCGTCGAACCATTCGCGGATCTCCTGGACGAGTGCGAAGGGCGAGAGCTGGCCGGCATGGCCGCCGGCCCCCGTCGCCACCGCGATCAGCCCGTCCGCGCCCTTGCGGATCGCCGAATTGGCATGGCGGTTGTTGATGATGTCATGCAGCACGATGCCGCCATAGGAATGCACGGCGGCATTGACCTCCGGCACCGCACCGAGCGACGAGATGACGATCGGTACCTTGTATTTCACGCAGAGCATCAGGTCGTGCTCCAGCCGCTTGTTCGACGTATGGACGATCTGGTTGACCGCGAAAGGCGCGGATGGCCGCTCCGGATGGGCGGCGTCATGGGCGGCAAGATCCTCGGTAATCATCGCCAGCCATTCGTCGAGCTGGCTCTCCGGCCGGGCGTTCAGCGCCGGAAACGAGCCGACGACGCCGGCCTTGCACTGCGCCAGCGTCAAAGCCGGATGCGAGATGATGAAGAGGGGTGAAGCCACGACCGGCAGCCGCAGGCGCTCGGTCAGGATTGCTGGAAGAGCCATGAATATCATCCATCTTTGACGTTTACGGAAACGTCAAACAGATAACAGATGTCTGTTTGGAGGGGAAGATGCCGGGAGGCAGTGGGCAATAGCGAGTGAGCGCTTCCCCTCTACTGCCTGCTGCCACCCCATTTGTGTCGTCTTTGCCATTTATCCCCGCCGGAGTGTCCGTGGGTGATTCAGAGAGACTTGCACATTGCCAAGCGGGGCGTTACCGAATCTGGTTAGCCAATGGTAAAGAGAATGGTCGTCTTGCCAGTAAAGTATGCGGGCGTATCGCGAGTGAGAGTAAAGGACCTGATGTGAGCGGATTAGAAGCGGCTATCAGAAACGCCTTGGAGCGATCCGATCGCGCCAATCCGGAAATTCGGGCCCGTGTCTATCAGTCGGCGCGACAGGCGTTGGAAGCCGGGCTTCGCAAGCAGGACGTTACCGACATCAATATCGTCTCGGGCCAGCGTCAGCGCCTGGAAGAAACGATCCGGGCGATCGAGGGCGAGGAGCGTATCCGACAGCCGGAGACGCCGACGCCGATCGAGCCGGAAGCACCCCATATCCCCTCAGTGACGACGCCGCAGCAAGCCCAGCAGCCGATGCAGCAGGAACAGGAACCTGCGATGAGCGTGCGTGGCGACACGCGCGACCACCATCCGGTCGCCGTGCCGGCCCCTGTTGCCTCTCAACCCCGCGCGCCGGAAGGCGATTTCGGTGACATGGGTGCCAGCGCTGCCGATCATCTCGGTGCCGATAGCGACATGCGGCAGACAGCACCCGCGCCGACGGCGACACGGTCGATGAATTTCAAGCCGGAGCGCGCGGCCGTGCGCCGCAAGCCGCGCAAGTTCTTCTCGCGCCTGCTGGTGTTCTGCATTCTCCTCGCCTGCCTCGGCGTCGGCGCCTGGTGGGTCAAGACCTCGGGTGTGTTCATGACGGCGGCGCAGCGCGATACCAGCGTCCCCAATCCGCCGGCGCATGTCGATTCTCAGGATTTCGACGGCAGCGGCGACGACACCGCGTCGAACGATGATGACAATAGTGGCCCCGTTAATCCGGGCCTGGCGGTGATCGATCCGCAGAACAGCTTCTCCGAGGAGTGGATCGAAGTCTTGAAGCCCACCGATGCGGCGAAAGTTGTCAGCGGTACGCAGGCCAAGGCCGAGAACGTGTCGGAAAATGAAGGCCCGGCGGTGCGGCTGACCTCCACGAGCAATGGCTCGGACGGCGACATCTCCGTCGAAGTGCCGGCCAGCGTGCTGCAACAATTGGCCGGCAAGTCGTCGACCGTCGCGCTCACGCTGCAATCGACATCCGACACGCCGACGCAAATCACCGTGGAATGCAATTTCGGCTCGCTCGGCACCTGCGGGCGTCATCGCTTCAACGTCACCCGGCAGAAGACCGATGCTCTGCTCCAGGTCCGTTACGATCGGTCGCTGGCGCCCACGGCATCAGGCCGTCTGATCATCAACAGCGACCTCGACGGCAAGGGGCGCGGCGTCAACGTCTATGCGATCCGCATTCTTCCGGGACAATAAGGCCAGCACAAAAAGGCGCAGATCCTCTATTTGAGGACCTGCGCGCCCGAGCCGATGATCTTGCCGTCGATCTCGCCGATCGCCTTTTCGTCCTTGCCCTCATAGTCGAGCGTCAGCAGGATGTGACGGATGAGGTTGAGGCGGGCGCGGCGCTTGTCATTGGCGCGGATCACCGTCCAGGGCGCATAGTCCGTATGCGTGTCCTTCAGCATGCGGTCGCGCTTTTCGCCGTAGTCTTTCCATTTCGTCAGGGCCGCGATATCCATGGAGGAAAGCTTCCAGACCGCGCGCGGGTCGTGGCGCCGGTCGTGAAAGCGCTTCAGCTGCATTTCCCGGCCGATATCCAGATAGAATTTGAAGAAGAAGATGCCGTCCTGGACGATCAGCCTCTCCATCCGTGGCGCCTGCTTCAGGAATTGCTCGTATTGCTTCGGCGTGCAGAAGCCCATGACAGGTTCGACGCCGGCACGGTTGTACCAGGAGCGGTCGAACAGGACGAACTCGCCCGCCGTCGGAAACTGGGCGACATAGCGCTGGAAATACCATTGCCCGGCCTCGCGGTCGGTCGGCTTGGTCAGCGCCACGACACGCGCGAGGCGAGGGTTCATATGCGCCGAGGTCGCCGCAATCGAGCCACCCTTGCCGGCGGCGTCGCGTCCCTCGAACACCGCCATCACTCGCTTGCCAGTCGATTGTAGCCAGAACTGCACCTTGATGAGCTCTATCTGCAGCTTTTCCAGCTCTTCCAGATAGTCTTCATCCTTCAGCTTCTTCTTGTAGGGATAGCCGCCGGAGGCGAGCGCCTCCTCTTCGATCCAGGCCGGCAGGACGGGGTCATCGACATCGAAGATGCGCGTCTTGCCGTGGATGTCCAATTCCACCGCGCGGCTTTCCACTTCCTCTGCCATGCGCTCCGCTCCTCCGCAATTGGCGACACCCGGGCCTGACTTGTCGGCGCGGGAAAAACCTCAAGGGCAAGGTGGGGCATTTATGCAGTATTTTCAAGCCCTTTGCCGATACCCTCCTTCGCCGGCTACATTTATTATCGTAAGCTGACGGCTTCTGTGGATAGAGCCGTAAACTTCTGTCATGAATCCCAGTTAAGACGCGGAGTCTTGGTTTCCGTGATCGCAGGCAAAAGGGACGGGTGCACTTGCAAGACGAATGGTCATTCCTCAGGAAGCTGGCGGCACGGCTGCGGCAGGAGGCCGCTATCCTGATTTTGGCGACGATGATCGCCATTCTGGCCCTCATCGAGGGCATCAACACTGCCATCGTCTTCTGGATCTGGGTGGTTGCCGTGATCGTGGCGCTGACCCGCTCGCCGCTGGTTGAGCAGGCTGAGCCACCATCGCCCTCCGATCCGGCGCCTGCCGATCCGGACGTTCTGCTGCGTTCGGTCTCCGCCGGTCTTTCCGCACTCGACATGCCGGTGCTGATCGTCGACCGCGAGGCCTCCGTCGTGGCGCAGAATTCCGCCGCCGAAAAGGCGTTCGGCGCCTTTCCGCTCAACGCCCATATCTCCGCCAAGCTGCGCTCTCCCGGCGTCCTCGATATGGTGCGCGAGACGATCACCACCAACGCGCCGAACCAGATCGAGCACTCCGAGCGGCTGCCATCCGAGCGCGTTTATGTGGTCCGCATCGCGCCGATCGATCTGCCGGAGGCCGAGATCGAGCCGGGCATGTTCTTCGTGCTGTCCTTCCGCGATATTTCGGAACTCCGTCACATCGACCGCATGCGCTCCGACTTCGTCGCCAATGCCAGCCACGAGCTGCGCACGCCGCTCGCCTCGCTGCGCGGTTTCATCGAAACCATCCAGGGCCCGGCCAAGGCGGACCTGAAGGCGCAGCAGCGTTTCCTCGGCATCATGTTCGACCAGACGACGCGCATGAGCCGGCTGGTCGACGATCTTCTGTCACTGTCGCGGCTGGAGCTGAAATCGCATATCGCGCCGGACCAGAAGGTCGATCTGGTGCCCTTGCTCGGCCATGTCCGCGATGCGCTGCTGCCGCTCGCCGGCGATGTTGATGTCACCATCAACCTGCATCTGCCACCCGGCAAGGTGGAGGTGCTGGGCGATCGCGACGAGCTGGTGCAGGTCTTCGAAAACCTGATCGAGAACGCCTGCAAATACGGTCAGGAAGGCAAGATGGTGGATGTCTCGCTCTTGAACGAGCCGGGTCAGACCGTCGAAGTCATCGTCTCCGACAGGGGGCCGGGCATTCCGGCCGAACACGTGCCGCGCCTGACCGAGCGCTTCTATCGCGTTAATGTCGAGGACAGCCGTTCGAAAAAAGGCACCGGTCTCGGGCTTGCCATCGTCAAGCACATTCTGACCCGTCATCGCGCGCGGCTGATCGTCAAGTCCGAGGTGGGAAAAGGAACGGACTTTACCGTCCGCTTCTGAAAGCCTCTGTGAACCGGCAATTTTGACCGCAGTATAATCCATAAATTTCAAGGGATTGCACTGTCATAATTGTTTCACTCGCCTGACATAAAAGGGCGGTGCTTTGACAGCTAAAAAAGAGATGCTGAAACAGGTGGACGTTCCGTTCGCCGTCGCGCTCTTCACAGTCCGTCAGGGAGGGTTCACCATGAATGCGTTGAAACTGTCTATCGTAGCGTTGGTTGCTTCGGTCGCCTTCGCCGGGGCTGCCACGGCCCGCGATCAGATTCAGATTTCCGGTTCCTCCACCGTATTCCCCTACGCCAAGATCGTTGCCGAGACCTTCGGCGAGACCTTTGCGAACTACAAGACGCCCGTCGTCGAATCCGGCGGCTCGGGCGCCGGTCTGAAGGAATTCTGCAAGGGCGTCGGCCCTGAGACCATCGACATCGCCAATTCCTCGCGCCCGATCAAGGGTAGCGAAGTCGACGCCTGCAAGGCGGCCGGCGTCGCCGATATCCAGCAGATCAAGATCGGCTATGACGGCATCGTCTTCGCCTTCGACAAGAGCAATCCCGACATCAAGTTTGTCCCCGCCGACCTCTACAAGGCGCTTGCTGCTAAAGTCGTCGTCGATGGCAAGCTGGTCGCCAACCCCTACAAGAAATGGTCGGAGATCAATCCGGCCCTGCCGGACTTCGAGATCGCCGCCTATATTCCGGGCGAGAAGCACGGCACGCGCGAGGTCTTCGAGGAGAAGGTGCTTGCCGCCGGCTGCAAGGATTCCGGCGCGCTCGACGTCATCAAGGCTAAGGTGTCCGGTGCCAACAAGCAGGCCGAGACATGCATCGCGGTCCGCAAGGATGGCGTCGCGGTGGATATCGATGGTGACTATCCCGAGACGCTCGCGCGCATCAATGCCAACAAGCACGGCGTCGGCGTCTTCGGCCTGTATTTCTACCAGAACAATGCCGACAAGCTGAAGGTTGCGACCATTGCTGGCATCGTGCCGTCGGGCCAGACTATTGCCGATGGCACCTATCCGGTGTCGCGGCCGCTGTTCTTCTACGTCAAGAAGGCGCATCTCGGCGTCATTCCGGGCCTGAAGGAATATGTCGACTTCTTCACCAGCGATCAGATGATCGGACCCGACAGCCCCTTGGCCGAATATGGCCTGGTGCCGGCGCCGGATGCCGAGCGCGACCAGATCCGCAAGGATGTCGCGGACGGGAAGATCATGTGATTGCGTAAGGACTACCCGCCGGTGCGCTCACTCGCGCCGGCGATTGCGGCGAAATAGGCCGGAGAATAGGCCAGGGAATGGGAATGAGTGTGTCACTGCTGCTGTCATGCCTGTCGATCATCGGCGCCTCCGCCTTCGTGCTGGGGCGGATGAAGGCGGCTGCGCTGTCGGGCGGCAGGTCCTCGGTCCTGCATTCGCGGTTCGGTTATCACGGCGCCTATGCAGCAATCTGGGCCGTCTTGCCGGCTCTGGTGCTGATCTGTGCCTGGCTCGTCATCAGCCCGCAGGTGATCGACGATTTCGTGGTCAAATCCTTTCCCGAGGAAGTGAAAACCTTGCCGGAGGCTGAGCTCAATCTCAGCTACGGCATGGTGCGCAGCATCGCCCACGGCATGCGCCTGCTCGACAATCAGGAACTCGCCACCGTTGCCGGCGGCTCAGTCGATCTTCAGCTGATGCTGGCGCAGAAGGGCGTGCCGCTCGCGGCTCGGCCGACCGGGTACATGATAGAGGCCGCCAACAAGTATAATGGCATGCGCCATGTAAGCCGCGTCGTTATGTCGGTCGCGGCCATCATTCTTTCCGTTCTCTGCGCCCTTCACGGCCTGCGCGCCATCGCGCCGCGTTTTCGTGCCCGCAACCGGGTGGAGCAGGTCATTCTCGGCGGCCTGATCGTCGCCTCGTCGATAGCCGTGCTGACGACGCTCGGCATCGCGGCTTCGATGCTGTCGGAGACGGCCCGTTTCTTCAACATGGTGCCCGCCGCCGAATTCTTCTTCGGCACCGTCTGGGACCCGCGCTTCACCGGAGCCGGTGCGCAGACGTCAGGCACGTTCGGCCTCGTTCCGCTGCTCGCCGGCACGCTCTATATCAGCCTCGTTGCCATGCTGGTCGCGGTTCCCGTCGGATTGTTCGCCGCCATCTACATGGCCGAATATGCCTCGGCCCGCGTGCGCTCCCTTGCCAAGCCGATGCTTGAAGTGCTGGCCGGCATTCCGACCATCGTTTACGGCTTCTTCGCGCTGGTGACCGTCGGGCCTTTCCTGCGCGACATCTCCGCTGATATCAACGGTCTGCTGACGGGCAATTATGCGAGCTTCATCGAGGCACAGAGCGTCCTGACCGCCGGCTTCGTCATGGGCGTCATGCTGATCCCCTACGTCTCCTCGCTCTCCGACGACATCATCATGGCGGTGCCGCGCGCGCTGCGCGACGGCTCGCTCGGCCTCGGCGCGACGCGATCGGAAACGGTCAAGCGCGTCCTGCTGCCGGCAGCACTTCCGGGCATCGTCGGGGCCCTGCTGATGGCCGCTTCCCGCGCGCTTGGCGAGACGATGATCGTCGTGCTCGCCGCTGGCGTCGCCGCCCGCATGCAGTTCGATCCCTTCGAGCCGATGACGACGGTCACCGTGAAGATCGTCAACCAGCTGACCGGCGACCTCGAATTCACCTCGCCGCAGACATTGGTCGCCTTTGCGCTCGGCATCACGCTCTTCTGTCTGACCTTGTGCCTGAACGTCTACGCGCTCTACATCGTCCGCCGCTACAGGGAGCAATACGAATGAGCGATCTCGTATCCTCAGCAAAGCTGCCGATCCCGCGCGGGCTGACGTCTGGCACACCGGCACGGCGCGATATCAGCATCAAGCGCCGTTATGCCGCCGAGCGCCGGTTCCGCGCCTATGGCATCGCCGCCGTCATCTTCGGCCTTGTCTTCCTGCTCATCCTGGTCTCGACCGTGGTGCGCCATGGCTATACCGCTTTCGTGCAGACCTCGATCACCCTGCCGATCGAGTTTACCGAGACGGTGATCGATCCCGCCGGCAAGCGCGCCAGCGATCCGAAGGTGCTGATCGCGGCCAATTATCCGCTTCTCGTTCGCGATGCCCTCGTGAAGACGCTCGGCATCGATCCGGCCAATCGCGCGCTCGTTCGCGAGGCGACGGCGATGGTGTCGGACAGTGCGCGCATCGCGCTGCGCAACGAGGTTATGGCCGATCCGTTCATCATCGGGAAAACGGTGAAGATGACCTTCCTCGTCGACGCCAACATCGATTCCGCCAACAAGGGGCAGATCGACCTGACGGCGGATGAAAAGGATCGCAAGGTCTCCGACAGGCAGCTCGGCTGGATGAAGCAGCTTACCGCCAGCGGCGCGCTCCATAAGGCGTTCAATAGCGGCCTTTTCCTGTCGGGCAATTCCAGTCGTCCGGAAGCCGCCGGCCTCGGCGTCGCGCTGATCGGTTCGCTCTATCTGATGCTGACCGTGCTGGTGCTGGCATTGCCGGTCGGCGTCGCCGCCTCGATCTATCTCGAGGAATTCGCGCCGAAGAACCGGCTGACGGATCTGATCGAGGTCAACATCAACAATCTCGCCGCCGTGCCGTCGATCGTCTACGGCCTGCTTGGCCTTTCGGTGTTCATCAACGTCATGGGCCTGCCGCGTTCGGCCTCGCTGGTTGGAGGACTGGTGCTCAGCCTGATGACGCTGCCGATGATCATCATCGCCACGCGTTCGGCGTTGCGGGCGGTGCCGCCATCGATCCGAAGTGCGGCGCTAGGCCTTGGCGCCTCGCGGATGCAGGTGGTGTTCCACCATGTCCTGCCGCTGGCCATGCCCGGCATCCTGACCGGCACGATCCTCGGGCTGGCGCATGCGCTCGGCGAAACCGCGCCGCTGCTCTTGATCGGCATGGTCGCCTTTGTCGCCAATTATCCGACGTCGCCGCTCGATCCGGCGACGGCCCTGCCGGTGCAGATCTACATGTGGGCGAGCGAAGCCGAACGCGCCTTTGTCGAGCGAACCTCCGGGGCCATTATCGTCCTGCTCTTCTTCCTTGTTGCGATGAACATCGGGGCCATCCTGCTGCGTCGTCGCTTCGAGCGGCGCTGGTAGAGGGAGAAGACGGAATGAACATGATGACGGAAGCCGCAGGCGAGAAGGCATTGGCCAGGAAGATGACGACGATCCCCTACAAGATGATCGGTCACGATGTCTCGGTCTATTATGGTGACAAGCGCGCGCTGTTCGGTGTGGACCTGAACATCCGCGTCAATACGGTCACCGCGCTGATCGGCCCGTCCGGCTGCGGCAAGTCCACCTTCCTGCGCTGCTTGAACCGCATGAATGACACGATCGACACCTGCCGCGTCACCGGCAAGATCACGCTCGACGATCAGGATGTCTATGACAGCGCCATCGACGTCGTGGAGCTGCGCGCCCGCGTCGGCATGGTGTTCCAGAAGCCCAATCCCTTCCCGAAGTCGATCTACGAGAACGTCGCTTATGGCCCGCGCATTCACGGGCTTCACCGCTCCAAGGCCGATCTCGATCATATCGTCGAAACCAGCCTGCAGAAGGCCGGTCTCTGGGGCGAGGTGAAGGATCGGCTGCAGGAAGCCGGAACCAGTCTGTCCGGCGGCCAGCAACAGCGCCTCTGCATCGCTCGTGCCGTCGCCGTCAGCCCGGAAGTCATTCTCATGGACGAGCCGTGCTCGGCGCTCGATCCCATCGCCACGGCCAAGGTCGAGGAACTGATTCACGAGCTGCGGGAAAACTTCACGATCGTCATCGTGACGCATTCCATGCAGCAGGCAGCCCGTGTCTCGCAACGCACCGCAATGTTTCACCTCGGCCATTTGGTCGAGGAGAACGATACCGATAAGATGTTCACTAATCCCGACGATTTCCGCACGCAGGATTACATCATGGGCCGTTTTGGTTGATGATGTCCCGCGCGCGGCTACCATCACAAGTTTCACCCTGAGGATAGAAAAATGGTCTCTACTCACATTCTCTCTGCCTACGACGAAGACCTGAAGTTCCTGACGCGCCGCATTGCCGAAATGGGCGGCCTGGCGGAGCAGATGGTCAGCGACAGCGTCCGCGCGCTGGTGCACGGCGATGTTGCTCTTGCGCAAAAGGTCATCTCCGACGACGTCGTCCTCGACCATGCCGAACGCGAAGTCGGCGACAAGGCAATCGTCACCATTGCTCGCCGGCAGCCGATGGCCGCCGACCTGCGCGAAATCATGGGCTCCATTCGCATCGCCGCCGATCTGGAGCGCGTTGGCGACCTCGGCAAGAACACCGCCAAGCGCGTCATCGCCGTGCAGGGCACCGGCGTTCCGCGCAGCCTGGCGCGGGGTATTGAGCATCTTTCCGAACTGGCGCTCAGCCAGCTCAAGGAAGTACTCGACGTCTACACGACCCGTTCGCCAGACAAGGCCGTGTCGATCCGTGAGCGCGACGAGGAAATCGACGCGATGTACACCTCGCTCTTCCGCGAGATGCTGACCTACATGATGGAAGATCCGCGCAACATCACCACCTGCACGCATCTTCTCTTCTGCGCCAAGAACATCGAGCGCATCGGCGACCATGCCACCAACATCGCCGAGACGATCTATTACATGGCGACCGGCAGCCAGCCCGAGGGCGAGCGCCCGAAAGACGATACCGCCAACACCGTCGGTGCGCTGACGGAATAACGAAGACGCCAAGAAAGGAGACCAGAGACACATGGTTCCGAGAGTTGCTGTTGTAGAAGACGAAGAAGCGCTCAGCGTTCTGCTGCGCTACAATCTGGAGGCCGAAGGCTTCGAGGTCGATACCATTCTGAGAGGAGACGAAGCCGAACTTCGCCTCCAGGAGCGCATCCCCGATCTTCTGATCCTTGACTGGATGCTCCCCGGCGTGTCGGGTATCGAGCTCTGCCGCCGGCTGCGCATGCGGCCGGAAACGGAGCGCCTGCCGATCATCATGCTCACCGCCCGCGGCGAGGAAAGCGAGCGCGTACGCGGCCTTTCCACCGGCGCCGACGATTATGTCGTCAAGCCGTTCTCGACGCCGGAGCTGATGGCTCGCGTCAAGGCGATGCTGCGCCGTGCCCGTCCGGAGGTCCTCTCCACGGTTCTGCGCTGTGGCGATATCGAACTGGACCGCGAGACCCATCGCGTCCACCGCAAGAGCCGCGAAGTGCGGTTGGGGCCGACGGAATTCCGCCTGCTGGAATTCCTGATGGCTTCGCCGAGCCGCGTCTTCTCGCGGTCGCAACTCCTCGACGGTGTCTGGGGACATGACATCTATGTCGACGAACGCACTGTCGACGTCCATGTCGGACGCCTGCGCAAGGCGCTGAACTTCTCCAATATGCAGGATGTCATCCGCACCGTTCGCGGCGCGGGTTATTCCATGGAAGCCTGAGCGGGAAACCGGTCAGCCATCCAACATAGCGGCGGAAACAGAAAACGGGCCTTTCGGCCCGTTTCTTTCATTCAGCTATAAGGCATCTCAGCCGCGCGGTTGAGCCGCAGGCCGGCGCCGTTCATGCACCGGCTGGTAGGCCAGGCGCTGATGGTAGCCGCAATAGGGCGATGCATCCGGGCTATCATTGCCGCAGAAGTGGAAATCATCCTTCAGCGGATCGCCGACCGGCCACTTGCAGGTGCGTTCGGTAAGTTCCGTTAGACCGAGGCGGCGCGAGATCGGAACGACCACATTGGAGGCCGGACGATATTCGATCTCGTTGACCGTATCGATCTCGACTTCTTCCTTGAGCATCGTTGCGCCCTGCTGACGGGTAACCGTGCGGGTTGCAACGCGCGAGGCGTAGTTCGGTGCGCGCGGCGCCGAAGTGTTGCGCTTCTGTGCCCGGGCCGCAGTTGCCGTGCCGCCTGCCTTCGCTCGGCCCGGCAGGCTCAAGCGATGTACCTTGCCGATGACGGCGTTACGGCTGACACCACCGAGCTGTGCCGCGATCTGGCTCGCGCTCAAACCCTCGGACCACAGCTTCTTCAGCTTCTCGACGCGTTCGTCTGTCCAATTCATGCCCTGTCTCCGCTGTCGCGTTTCCGATGGCAGAATCCTTCACCATTGCCTCAGATGGGATCGAGGCACGAAACGCTTAAAAAATTGTGGTGACTAGTTCCGCCGCATGCAGTCTAGTAATTGAGATTTAACCTAGTGTGAGGCTGACTCCGTGACAAGAGTCGCATGATTCCTGGGGAATCGATTTCGGGGTTTTCCCCAACTTGCTTGTGCAAGCGTGGCATTTTTGCAATATTAGCAACTAGAGACATACCTCTCGCCGAGGGGCGCTCTGCTGCGTCCGCGAAATTGCCTGTTTTGTTGACATCGCGGTGCAAAACATCAATAGTACCCACGCCGCCGCAAGGCGGCATTTTTGATTTTTCCGGGCCCGTTTCACTTGAAGGAAACGATTGGCCCTAAAGGTTGTGATCGAGGAGACATGCGCCATGGCTGAAACCGCGCCGCTTTATGACACCTATATGCGCGCCCCGCTGCGGTTTGAGCGAGGAGAGGGTGTATGGCTGTTCACGGAGACCGGCGAGCGCTATCTCGATTTCGCCGCCGGCGTCGCGGTGAATTCGCTTGGCCATGCGCATCCCCATCTGGTTGCGGAGTTGAAGGCGCAGGCCGACAAGGTCTGGCATCTGTCGAACCTCTATGAGGTGCCAGGCCAGGAGAAGCTGTCGAAGCGCCTGACGGAAGCCACCTTCGCCGACAAGGTGTTCTTCACCAATTCCGGTGCCGAGGCGCTGGAATGCGCAATCAAGACGGCGCGGCGTTACCAGTTCTCCAAGGGTCATCCCGAGAAATTCCATATCATCACATTCGAAGGTGCGTTCCATGGCCGCACGATCGCGACGATCGCCGCGGGCGGCCAGGAGAAGTATCTCGAAGGCTTCGGCCCCAAGGCGCCGGGCTTTGACCAGGTGCCCTTCGGCGATCTTGACGCCGTGCGCGCTGTCATCACCGATGCGACGGCCGCCATCCTCATCGAGCCCGTGCAGGGCGAGGGCGGCATTCGCCCGGCGACCAATGAATTCATGCGCGGCCTGCGCCAGCTCTGCGATGAGCATGGCCTGCTTCTGATCCTTGACGAAGTCCAGTGCGGCGTTGGCCGTACCGGCAAGCTCTTTGCCCATGAGTGGGCTGGCATTACGCCTGACATCATGGCCGTGGCCAAGGGCATCGGCGGCGGCTTTCCGCTCGGCGCGTGCCTGGCAACCGCCGAAGCGGCATCGGGTATGAAGGCTGGCACACACGGCTCGACCTATGGCGGCAATCCGCTCGCCATGGCAGTCGGCAATGCCGTGCTCGATATCGTGCTGGCAGACGGCTTCCTCGAACATGTGCGCGACATCACCCTGGTGTTCCGTCAGGGCCTCGCCTCGCTTCAGGATCGTTTCCCCGATATCATTGAGGATATCCGTGGTGAGGGCCTGATGATGGGTATCAAGGCCGCCATTCCGCAGGCGGAGCTGCTGCAGGCGATCCGCGCGGAGCATATGCTGGGCGTGCCGGCTGGCGATAACGTTATCCGTTTGCTGCCGCCACTGGTGGTGACCGCAGAGGAAGCGCGCGAAGGCATTGCCCGCATCGAACGCGCTGCAGAATCCGTGCGCGCTGCTCGCGTCAAAAAGTCGGCTTAAATCCAGCGCCCGTTGATTGGGGCGGATTACTGCGCCGCACGTCCATACGGACGCGCAAAGGACGCAGTAACACTTAGAATGGCGCATAAGCCTTTCCTTAAATCGGTTCCGATTTAAGGGGTTATGCGCGCCCCACGCGGGCGTTGTTGTTTTTTAGAGTACAGGTAGGACCATGGCTTCTCCGAAACACTTTCTCGATCTCTCGGCCGTTGCGGCTGCCGATCTACGCAGCATCATCGATGATGCCATCGTGCGAAAGCGGGCGCTGAAGGCCGGTACGGCCGACAAGCCGCTTGCCGGCAAGATGCTGGCAATGATCTTCGAGAAGCCCTCCACCCGAACCCGCGTCTCCTTTGACGTCGGCATGCGCCAGCTCGGTGGCGAGACGCTGTTCCTGTCGGGCACCGAGATGCAGCTCGGCCGCGCCGAGACGATCGGTGATACGGCGAAAGTACTGTCGCGCTATGTCGATGCGATCATGATCCGCACGACCGAGCACTCGCGCTTGCTGGAGCTTGCCGAACACGCGACCGTGCCGGTCATCAACGCGCTGACCGACGACACGCATCCCTGCCAGATCATGGCCGACATCATGACCTTCGAGGAGCATCGCGGCCCGATCAAGGGCAAGACCGTTGCCTGGACCGGCGACGGCAACAATGTGCTGCATTCGCTGATCGAGGGGGCTGCACGCTTCGACTATCGCATGAACATGGCCGTACCCCTTGGTTCCGAGCCAAAGGATCACTATTTGAACTGGGCCCGCAACCAGGGCGCTGAAATCATGCTCTCGCATGACGTCGACCGTGCGGTCGCTGGCGTCGATTGCGTGGTAACCGATACCTGGGTTTCCATGAATCAGGAACACCGGGCCCGTGGTCACAACGTCTTCCAGCCCTATCAGGTCAACGCGGCTTTGATGGCACAGGCCGGCAAGGACGCCTTGTTCATGCATTGCCTGCCCGCCCATCGCGGGGAGGAAGTGACGGACGAAGTGATCGATGGTCCGCAATCCGTTGTTTTCGATGAGGCGGAAAACCGCCTTCATGCGCAAAAGTCGATTCTTGCTTGGTGCCTGGGCGCGATCTGAGGATATAGAACCGCGAGTTTGATGCCGCGGGCGCAGTAGGAGTAGAGCAATGGCGGAAAGTGCAGCCTCGCTGGGTCAATTCGATTTTGCCGGCGACGATCATGTTGTTCCCTTCCAGGTGGAAGGTCTTGATGTGCGTGGCCGCGCCGTGCAGCTCGGACCGCTGCTGGACGCAATTCTTGCCCGGCACGATTATCCGGCGCCCGTTGCCCGGCTGTTGGCCGAGGCCGTTGCACTGACCGTATTGCTCGGCACCTCGCTGAAGTTCGAAGGCAAGTTCACCGTGCAGACGAAGGGCGACGGACCGGTCGATCTTCTGGTCGCCGATTTCGCAACGCCTGAAAATATCCGCGCCTATGCCCGCTTCGATGAAGAGGCGCTGGCAAAGGCCGTGGCTGCCGGCGAAACCGAACCGGAACAGTTGCTCGGCAAGGGAGTGCTCGCCTTCATCATCGATCAGGGTCGCTACAGCCAGCCCTATCAGGGGATCGTGGCGCTTGACGGCGCCTCGCTCGAGGAGATCGCCGGGACCTACTTCCGCCAGTCGGAGCAGATCCCCACCCGCGTTCGCCTTGGCGCTGCTGAACTGTTCGACCGCGACGAGGCCGGCAAGCCGCGCCATCGCTGGCGGGCGGGCGGCCTTATCGCGCAGTTCCTGCCCGAAGCGCCGGAGCGCATGCGCCAGCCGGATCTTCACGGTGGCGACGGCGACATCAACCCGCGCTATCACGTCGAGGACGATGCCTGGGACGAAGCCCGGACATTGGTCGAAACCATCGATGCCGATGAACTGACCGACCCGCAGGTCGGCACGGAACGTCTGCTGTTCCGTCTCTTCCACGAGCGCGGCGTGCGTGTCTATGAACCGAAGGCAGTCTTCGACCGTTGCACCTGTTCGCGCGACAAGCTGAAGGGCGTGTTGCAGGGCTTTTCCGCCGAGGAAATCGAGGTGAGCCAGGAGAATGGCGAAATCGCCGTTACCTGCGAATTCTGCTCGACCACCTATCGCTTCGACGTCTCAGAGGTAGGGCAAGCCTGATCGGGCTTAGTTCAGCGTCCGCAGCAGATTGGGCGTATCCAGAGAAAAGGCGGGGATCTTGACGTGAAAGAGCTCCCCGTCGTCCGTTTCCATCTGGTAATGGCCGAACATCATGCCCGATGGCGTATCGAGCGGGCAGCCTGACGAGTATTCGTAGGTATCGCCGGGGCCAAGCCGGGGCTGCTCGCCGACGACGCCAGGCCCGGTCACCTCATCCACCAGCCCGTTCTGATCGGTGATGTGCCAATAGCGTGTCACCAGCCGGACATTGAGGGCGGAATGGTTGGAAATGACGATGCGATAACCCCAGACATAGCGGTCGTCATCCGGATCGGATTGCTCCTCCAGATAAAACGGTTCGACGACGACTTCGATATCCCGTGTTAGAGCGCGATACATGCCTGACACCTTGGTCATTACTCCGAAACGTCGTGCGTTCCAATAAACGCACATCGGACGCTCCAGCATTTTAAGTCTAGGGCATCTGCTCCGCTATCCATCATCCCACGAAAGCGGGACATCTAGCGGTATCCTATACACAACCTGTCCCGTCAAGGAACGGATCGGTCAAAACCCCTACAACGGGTAAATCATACGGCTTTTCAGGGACTAAGGCTAGTTCCAAGGCCAATCGGCCTTAGCCGAAGCCGTCAGGCACGCCTGCTGGCAGGGCGTGCCGGCCCGTCCGAACGAGATCCGGGCGGGCCGGGATGGAAAACTCAGGCTGAAACCTGCTCCAGCGCGCGGGCGAAATCCTCGACCAGATCGTCGCCATCCTCGATGCCGGCGGAGAAGCGCACGGTGCCCGGCGAGATGCCGAGTTCTGCGCGGGCCTCGTCGCTGAGGTTCTTGTGCGTGGTGGTGGCCGGATGCGTGATGAGGCTCTTGCTATCGCCGAGATTGTTGGAGATCCTGACAATCTCCAGCGCGTTCTGCAGCTTGAAGGCTGCTTCCTTGCCGCCCTTCAGCTCGAAGGCCACCAGCGTCGAGCCGCCGGTCATCTGCTTGGCGATGATATCGGCCTGCGGGTGATCCTTGCGGCCGGGATAGATCACCTTGGCAACCTTGCCCTGATCGGCGAGGAAATCGGCGATCTTGGCGGCATTTGCAGTCTGTTGTGCGACCCGCAGCGGCAGCGTCTCGATGCCCTTCAGCAGCGTCCAGGCGGTAAACGGCGACATGGCCGGACCGGTATGGCGGAAATAATCCTGCAAGTTCTCGTCGATCCACTGCTTGTCGGAGAGGATGACGCCGCCGAGCGAGCGGCCCTGGCCGTCGATATGCTTGGTGGCGGAGTAGACGACGATATGGGCGCCGAGTTCCAGCGGCTTCTGGAATAGCGGCGTCGCGAAGACGTTGTCGACCACAACCTTGGCGCCGATCTGGTTGGCGAGCTTGGCAACAGCGGCAATATCCACCACTTCCAGTGTCGGGTTGGTCGGGCTTTCCAGGAAGAACACCTTGGTTGTGGGACGGATTGCCTTTTCCCAGTTCTCGATGAAGCGGCCGTCGACCAGCGTGCACTCGATGCCGTATTTCGGTGCCAGCGTCTCGACGACCCAGCGGCAGGAGCCGAACAGGGCGCGGGCAGCGACGATGTGATCGCCGGCCTTCAGCTGGCAGAGAATGGCGGCGGTAACGGCGGCCATGCCGGAGGCGGTGGCGCGAGCATCTTCCGCGCCTTCCAGCGCACACATGCGCTTTTCGAACATGTCATTGGTGGGGCTGCCGTAGCGGGCATAGATGAAACCGTCTGTCTCGCCCTTGAAGCGCGCCTCGGCGGCTTCCGATGTGTCGTAGACAAAGCCCTGGGTCAGATAGATCGCTTCGGATGTTTCGCCGAATTGCGAGCGGAGCGTTCCGCTGTGAACGAGTTGGGTTGCTGGGCGCCAAGTCTTGCTCATGCCATCACCACTTTCAAAACAAAAAAACCGGCCGCAATTGCAGACCGGTTTTCAACCCGGTCTTTTTAGCCACTTATTTAACGTGGCTGCAAGCCGACCGGCCAAATCACCACGGGATAAGTTGCAATACTGCTGTTGACCGCTTGCGTCAATTCCCTGAGTTTGGTTTTGTCCCTCGCAAATTATGGATGAGGCATGATGGCTCGCAATACTGGAATTTTAGCCGATCGCGCCATTGCCGCGCTTTACGAGGCGGGACGGCTGACGAGCGAACGGGAGCTGGACGTCGATCAGATCCAGCCGGCGAGCCTTGATCTGCGGCTCGGCGGGCATGCTTTCCGCGTCCGCGCCAGCTTTATGCCCGGCCCATCGCATCTCGTCGCCGACAAGCTCGACCGGCTGAAGCTCCACGTCATCGATCTTTCCGAAGGCGCTGTCCTGGAAACCGGTTGCGTCTACATCGTGCCCTTGATGGAACGCCTCGACCTGCCGGCCGACATGTCGGCATCGGCCAATCCGAAAAGCTCGACCGGCCGCCTCGACATCTTCACCCGCGTCATCACAGACCGGGCGCAGGAGTTCGACAAGATCCCGGCTGGTTATTCCGGCCCGCTCTATCTGGAGATCAGCCCGCGTACCTTCCCGATCGTCGTGCGTCGCGGCTCGCGCCTGTCGCAGATCCGTTTCCGGGTCGGCAAGGCGCTGCTGAGCGAAGCCGAACTGATAGCGCTGCACGAGAGCGAAACGCTGGTTGCCAGCAAGCTGCCGAACGTTACCGGTGGCGGCATCGCGCTGTCGATCGATCTTGCCGGCGACAAGGAAGGCCTGATCGGCTATCGCGGCAAGCACCACACCGCCGTCGTTGATGTCGACAAGAAGGCGCAGCACGATATCTTCGATTTCTGGGAGCCGCTCTATAGCCGTGGCCGCACCGAACTGATCCTCGATCCGGACGAGTTCTATATCCTCGTTTCGCGCGAGGCCGTGCATGTGCCGCCGCATTATGCCGCCGAGATGACGCCCTTCGACCCCCTGGTCGGCGAGTTCCGCGTCCATTATGCCGGCTTCTTCGATCCGGGCTTCGGCCATGCGCCCGCCGGCGGCCGTGGCAGCCGCGCCGTGCTGGAAGTGCGCAGCCACGAAGTCCCCTTCATCCTGGAAGACGGCCAGGTCGTCGGCCGTCTGGTCTATGAACATATGCTGGAGCAGCCCGAAAGCCTCTACGGCTCCGGCCTCGGCTCGAACTATCAGGCACAGGGCCTGAAGCTGTCGAAGCATTTCCGGCTGTGATCACTCAGTTGCCGGCCTTGACAGAGGCCGGCAACTGTTGGACATCTCCGGATATCAGGCGGGTGTAGCTCAATGGTAGAGCAGCAGCTTCCCAAGCTGAATACGAGGGTTCGATTCCCTTCACCCGCTCCAAGTTCACGACAGACGCGGAATTTCCGGCTTCAGACGCTTGGCGACTAGAGCCGACCGCGACGATCGAATGTCGCCACGATAAAACCTTTGTTTGTTCAGGTTGCTGACAGACAACCATGACAGAAGGTCGTCCCTAACCGGAACGGACCAGATGCTCAACTTTGCGTCATTCTACAGACTGAAGGCGATTTTTATGCGCGGCGTGCTGCGGATCTCCCGCCGCACGAAGGTCCCGCGCGGCACGACGATCATCTGGAAGGATGGCGGCGTTCGCATCGGCGCAAAGGCTTTTATCCGCAATGGCGTCGTCATCGACGCACAGCGCGGCAGCATCGAGATCGGCGATCATGCCTCGCTCAATGACTACGTCATTCTGCTGGGACGCGGTGGGATTACCATCGGCAACGACGTGCGGATTGCCGCCCACGCGATGGTCGTGTCGTTCGATCACAATTTCGATGATCCGACACAGCTCATCCGCATGCAGGGTGTGACCAAGAAGCCCGTTATCATCGAGGACGATGTCTGGATCGGCGCCGGAGCGAAGATTCTCGGCGGCTCGCACATCACCAGGGGCTGTGTCATCGGCGCGAATGCCGTCGTCAAGGGAAAGACCGTGCCCTATGGCATCTATGTCGGCGCCCCCGCGAAATTGATCAGGCGGCGAGGGGAAAAAGGCAAGGCCACGCCCGCAAAACTCGAATTGCTTCCGCCCCTCAAACGGATCGCGGATCGCTAGGCAAAACTGCCTTTGCGGCCGATGATTTTGCCCTGTCCTATCGGAAGTTTCCGGTTCGTGGCACGGCGCGATATTCCCCCTGCGGGATGACTCTGCTAAACCGGCCTTCAAATCGGAAAGCTGGACACCCGACCCGGAGGCTTAGTCATCGTCATGCGCGTTTGCCTTTCGTCGTTGATATCCTTGGCAAGATCCGTGGCAGGCGCAGTGCTGATGGCTGCCTCCTGCGCCATACCCGTCGCTGCGCAGCAGGCGCCGTCGACCAATTTGCCGGTTCTCTTCGATGCGCGCGAACGGCTGCCTAAACCGGATCTTTCCACGCTGGTCAGACTGCGCTTCCTGACCTCCGTTGACTTCCCGCCCTTCAATTTTGCCGATCAGAACGGCAAGCTCTCGGGCTTTCATGTCGATCTCGCCCGCGAGATCTGCGACGAACTCGGCATATCGGACAAATGCCAGATCCAGGCGCTGCCCTTCGAGGAGCTCCAGGGCGCGCTTTCGGCGTCGCAGGGGGATGCCGTGATTGCCGGTGTCGCGGTCACGCCGGAGCTTCGCAAGAGTTTTGCCTTCTCGCGCCCCTTCCTGATGCTGCCCGCCCGGTTTGTCCGCAATCTCAAGGCGCCGATCGACGGCCGGACGGCGGCAGCCCTTGCCGGCCATTCGGTCGGCGTGGTCAAGGGCACGACGCATGAAGCGATGCTCTCAGCCTTCTTTCCGGCGATCAAGCCGGTGCCCTTCGACGACAAGGACGCGCTTCTGGCTGCGATCAAGGATGGCAAGGTTGAAGCCGGCTTTGCCGATGGATTGCAACTCTCCTTCTGGGTGTCGTCGCCATCAGCCGAAAAATGCTGTGCTTTGTTCGACGGTCCCTATCTCTCTCAGCAGTTTCTTGGCGAGGGCATGACTATCATGCTGCGCGAAGAGGACGCCGATCTGACGGCGGCGATCAACCATGCCCTGGCGACCCTATCGCGCAATGGCCGGCTGCAGGAAATCTACCTGCGTTACTTCCCCTACGGGCTCTACTGACCGAGCCTTTCAGCCCTTGCGGTAGCGGGCAATGGCGCTGCGCTCAATGGCGGCGCAGGTAAGCTTGCCGAGATCGAGGCGGTCGCGCAGCAGGCTCAGCAGGCGCAGTTCCTCGGCCTTGACCGACAAGTCGGCGGAAGCGACTTCGACAGCAAGCGCGTAAGCGGTGTCGTAGAGCCGTGGCGGCAGGGTGTCGCGCACGGTTTCCAGGACGATGTCGAGCCCTTCTGTGCCGGCCAGAAGCCTGGCGCAGTCGCGCGAAACATCGATCAGTTTTTCGTCATCGAAGCCCTTGAAGACCGGCAGCGCATGGATGAGCTCACCGATCCGAGTCATCTCCCGGTCGTTCATCGTTCGGTCGACGGCGGATGCCATGACCATGACGTAGATCAGGGCCTCTTGGGCGGAAAGCGGCTTATTCATAACGAAACAAAATCCTTTGAAACTGGCGGCAGACTAGAAAATCATGTCTCTCATGACAAGAGCCGGTGGCGGAAGCGTGGCGTCAGATCGGATTAAGCGGATCTTCTTTGGCTGGAGCTGGCGCGAGCGTCGATTTCCGGCCCTTGCGCGGGTCGTCGCCATAGATGCCGCGCTTCTGCTGCTTTGCCTGTTCCGCAACCGCCTCCAGCGGCGATCCGGCCTCCGGCTCCGCCCAGCCGAAACGAACGAGCCACTCGCTGAGGTCGATGCGAACATAGCGGCAGTGTCCCGTCACCGTGCCTTGCCAGGTTGCGCTCGGCAGGTCGCAATCGATGATACGGCCGCGCAGATACATGCGGAAAGCCGTGCGCGCCGCTGTCCCGCAGGGCCAGCTCTTGCCATTAGACCCGGCGCACATCCGGCCGACATCGGTTGGAATGATGCCGGAAAGCTGCACGCTCCTGTTGCCGACGGTCAGCATGCCGGCGCGGTCGGAAGACGGGCGTGTCAACTCCACGGGCTCCGTCCCTCCGGCTTGCTTCTGGGCATCGCCTGGCGTCTGGCTGTCGCCGGGCGACGCCTGCTGTGAGGACGTCGTCATGGGCACGGTCCGGCGGGCTGCTGCCGCCGCTGCCCTGTCGGCCTGGTCGGCAGGGGGCGGGGGCGGCAATGCTTGCTCTGCCTTCGTCTGGTCTGCAGGGGCTTGTGTCGAGGGGGATTGCTCCGGCTCAGCTTTCTCTGCCCCAGGGGCCTCGGTCTTTATCGTGTCGTCGCCAGTCGCATCTTTCGGAACTGGCTGAACGTCAGGCGTCTTTGCCGGCGGCGCTTCGGATTGCGTCAGATCGGTCGGCGGCGTGCCCTGCGGCTCTGGTGCTGGCTTGGTCGATGACGACTTGTCCTGATCGGCCGGCGTCACCGCAGGCGCAGATATCGAGGTTGCGGCGAGCGGCTCGCTCGGGGCCGTTGTCTGTGACGAGGTGCTATCCGCCGCAACAGTCGCTGCGGGAACGACGGTGCCAGCCGTTATGGGCAACATCTTTTTTGGAGCCGTATCGGTAAGTGTCTGCGCCGGTGTGACATCGGCTTGCGCTATCTCGACCGGCGCAGGTGTTAGCGCAGGCGCAGCGGCCGGGCGGGTTTCCGCCTCGACCTTGCTTGCTGCGAGACCCGGCAGGTGAAAACCGTGCTCGTTCACCTGCACAACAACCAGGGTCAGCCATGAACCGACCACGGCACCTGCCGCACCTGCAAGCCAAATATCACGACGCATAGCGGGAAAACTTTCCTATTGGCTGGCCCAGATGATCCGGGCGATCCATTCCACATCCGCAAGATCGAAGCTGCGATTGGGGTGTTCGGGGTTGAGTGACAGCAGTTCGATCGACTTTGCGCTTTGCCGCGCCAGCACCTTGGCCATGACCTCGCCCTCGCGGGTTTTGACCACCACGCGGTCATTGCGCCTGATCTGCGCGCCCGGCTCGACGATCAGCACGTCGCCGTCACGATAGAGCGGCAGCATGCTCTCGCCCTGAACCTCGAGCGCATAGACGCCACCCTTCTGTCCCGGTGCTGCCGGAAACTCCACCATGTCCCAGCCCTGGCCGGCCGGAAAGCCGCCATCGTCGAAAAAGCCACCGGCGCCAGCCTGCGCGAAGCCGAGCAGCGGAATGGAGCTTGCGGGTGGTGAAGAGGCATGATCGGCGCTGTCATTGCCTCTTTCCACTGGGCGCAGGATGCCGAGAAACTGCTCCATGCTGGCCCCGGTCGCGCCCAGCACCTTGGCGATCGATTCCGTCGACGGCCAGCGCAGGCGTCCGTCCTGGCTCAACCGCTTCGACTTGTTGAAGGAGGTAGGGTCGAGGCCGGCGCGCCGGGCAAGGCCCGATGGCGTCAAGGCATAGCGTTCGGCAAGCTTGTCGATCGCGCTCCATATCTGCTCATGTGACAGCATCGCCGCTCAGCACCCGGAAGCCGGATATCCGGCGTTTGACCTCTAAGGAAAGGTTAACCGAGGCTTTTTTACGAGTAAAGGGCGGGGTAGGAATAAGGTCCTTTATCCCCTTGCTTTCGCTCTTGGTTCCCAAGACTTCAGGTTTTCTGCGGCAACGCCTTATCGCCGGGTTCCTCGTTCTGGAATTCCTTGGCCATCCCCATGAAGCCGCGCATGAATTTCTGCATGATGCCGAGCGTGCGGTCGACATCGGCGTCGCTCGGCAGGGTCGATCCACCGCCGGCGCTCGCGGTCTTTTCCAGCTTGGTGACGCGGTCGGAGAGGCGGTCGAGTTCGTCGTCATAGGCGGCGCGCTCGTCGGCCGCCATGCGGCAGACCAGATTGCCGCTTTGATCCTGGCAGATCGACATCGCGCCGGTCTGCTTGTCGAGGCGGATGAAGTGATCGCCGCTGCGCTCGAGCTGGAAGCGTGTTGCTTCCGGCTCGGCCGCCTGGCTTGGTACGGCAAGAAGAAGAGTGGCGGGCAGGAGCAGGGCTGCGAGGCCCGTTACGATTTCCTTCGTCATGTCATCCTCCGGATTTTCTGCGTTAAAACCCTAAATCCACCACGGAAACCGTGGACATCGGCGGCGGTTTTCGTGCAAAGCCCTATCAGGACATGTTTACACGGGGATGATGACCGCTATGCCAGTGGTTTACAAGATCGTGCCGGATACGCTCTGGCAGCAAGCCAGACAAACCGGCGTTTTTCATGGCGCGTCGATCGACCTGACCGATGGTTTCATCCATTTGTCGACGGCGGAGCAATCGAAAGAAACGGCGGCGCGATATTTTGCTGGCCAGGACGGCCTGCTGCTGGTGGCGATCGATGCTGACGCCTTCGGCGACAAGCTGGTGTTCGAATCTTCGCGCGGCGGCGCTCTCTTCCCGCATCTCTACGCACCGCTGCCGCTTTCGGCCGTGCTCTGGGCAAAGCCGCTGCCGCTTGGTTCCGATGGCGCGCATGTGTTTCCGGAGATGTCGGAATGATCGGCGCCTTTCGTGACCTTGGCCGGCGTGGCCTCTTCCTGCTCGATCCGGAAACGGCGCATGGCATGTCCATTGCGGCCCTGAAATCCGGCCTGGTGCCTGCTTGCCGGGTGAGCAATGATCCCCGCCTGCGCCAGACCGTGGCCGGGCTCGATTTCGCCAATCCGCTTGGCATGGCCGCCGGGTACGACAAGAATGCCGAGGTGCCCGAGGCGCTGCTGAAGCTCGGCTTCGGCTTTACGGAGATCGGTACGGTGACGCCGAAGGCGCAGTCCGGCAATCCACGCCCGCGCATCTTCCGGCTGGTGGAGGATGAGGGCGTCATCAACCGCCTCGGCTTCAACAATGAGGGGCATGAGGCCGCTCTCCGGCGCCTCCAGCCGATCCGCGGGAATGGCATTATCGGCGTCAATATCGGCGCCAACAAGGATAGCACCGACCGCATCGCCGATTACGTCGCCGGCATCCGCCGTTTCTATTCGGTGGCGCGCTACTTCACCGCCAATATCTCCTCGCCCAACACGCCGGGCCTGCGCGATCTTCAGGGGCGCGAAAGCCTGTCCGCGCTGCTGTCGGCCGTGCTTGCCGCGCGTGACGAAGAAGCCGTCAAGGCCGGCAAAAAGATCCCGGTCTTCCTGAAGATCGCGCCGGACCTGACCGAAGAGGGCATGGACGACATCGCCGCCGAGGCTCTGGCGCATGTGCTCGACGGGCTGATCGTTTCCAACACCACGCTTTCGCGCGATGGCCTGAAGGATCAGGCGCGGGCGAAGGAAGCAGGTGGCCTCTCCGGCAAGCCGATGTTCGAAAGGTCGACGGTCGTGCTCGCAAAGATGCGTCGCCGTGTCGGCGCGGCTCTGCCGATCATCGGCGTCGGCGGGGTTTCCTCGGCGGAGACAGCACTGGAGAAGATCAAGGCCGGGGCCGATCTGGTGCAGCTCTATTCCTGCATGGTCTATGAGGGGCCGGGCCTGCCCGGCCGCGTCGTTGCCGGCCTGTCGAAGCTGCTCGACCGCGAACGCGTCACCTCGATCCGTGAGCTGCGTGACAGCAAGCTTGACTACTGGGCCGATCGGAACGTCTGATCGACCCGCTTTTTCAGGCCGATGATCAGGAAAAGGCCGCGGAACAGCAGGAAGGCGTTCATGGCGAGCCACAGGCCGTGATTGCCCAGCGTCGGAACGAGGATCGCAAGGGCAACCAGATAGCCGACAAAGGATAGCAGCATGCGGTTGCGCATGGCGCTTGACCAGGTGGCTCCGATGTACACGCCGTCCATCAAGAAAGCGAGCGCACCCGTCAGTCCCGAAATGGCGGCCCAGGGCATGTAGGCTCCGGCGGCGGCGCGGACCTCCTCGGAGGTTGTCAGCAGGCGGATCAGCGCCGGGCCGGCCGCAAAGAAGAACAGGGCAGCAATAAGCGCCAGCCCGAAGGACCAGAGGCCGGTCAGCTTCAGCCCGTGCTCGAAGGCCGGGCGGTAATTGGCACCGATCGCGCGCCCGGTGATCTGCTCGGCGGCATTGGCCAGCCCATCAAGATAATAGGCGGACAGCAACAGGAAGTTCATCACGACCGCATTGGCGGCAAGCGTGATGGAGCCGAAACTATTGCCGATGCGGGTCATCAGCGTGAAGGCGCCGAGCAGCACGAAGGTGCGGATGAGGATGTCGCGGTTGAGCGCGAAGAGCTGCGTGAGCTTGGCGCGCGACAGCAGTTCCGTGCGAGCAGGCCGTGGCTCGCCGGAAAAGCTTTTGAGCACGATCGCAAGGCCGGTAAGCGTGCCGGCCGCCTCGCCGATCAGCGTGCCCCAGGCGACGCCTGCCACACCCCAGCCAAGCCAGAGGCCGAGCGTGAGGGCGAGGATGATGTTGACGCCGTTGATCACCGTTTGCAGCAGCAGGCCGATGCGGCCCTGACCGCGCCCGAGTACGAAACCGAGAATGGCGTAGTTGGCGAGCGCCATCGGGCCGGCAAGCATGCGGATCGAGAAATAGGTGCGCGTCGCCTCGGCAACGCCGCCCTCAGGCCCCATCAGCTTGATTCCGAGCCAGAGCAGGACGGGTGACAACAGGACGATCAGGATGCCGCACGCGAGCGCCGAGAGCAGCGCTCGCCAGAAAATCGCCTGCTGCTCATGCCGGTCGCTGCGGCCATAGGCCTGCGCCGTGAGGCCGGTGGTCGAGGCGCGCAGGAAGTTGAAGCTTGAGAAGATAAGATCGAAGAGCATGGCGCCGATCGCCAGACCGGCCAGCGCGTCCGGCTGGCCGAGCTGCCCGACGACAGCCGTGCCGACAATGCCGAGCAATGGCGTCGTGATGAAGCCGAGCGTCATCGGAAGGGCGATGGACAGCACGAGCCGGTGCGTCACGTCAAAGGGCAGGACTTTGCCGCCGCGTGCTTGTTGATCCATCTCCGGTCGGCCTCTCCTCAGTTCGAGGAGAGCACCATGGACCAGTAAGGCCTGCCACCGGAAGAGGGGGTATAGGCGAGAGCGACGCCAAGACCATCATATTTGCCGAGCATGTTGTGCAAATGCTTCGGAGAGTTGATCCAGGCCGTCACTGCGGCGTCGACGCTCTTTTGTCCTTCGGCGATATTCTCGGCGGCCGGCAGATTGACGCCGCTCGCCTTGACGCGTGTGCCGAAATTGTCGCCGATGCCGATCAGATGCTCCATCTTGCCGGCGTCGGCCATGCGCCGGGCCTGGTAGATGGCGGCCGTGCTGGCGGCGGTATCGATCTTCAGCGGCGGCAATCCGTTTTTGGCGCGCAACGCATTGACGAGCGGCAGCGCGGAGGCGGTCTGGTCGCTGGCCGGTATATTGGAGAGATGGCTCGGCGCCGTGGCGCAGCTCGCAACGATGGCGGCGAGCGCAAGGCCGGTGAGACGCAGCGCATGGCGCCGCGCGAAAGACGTGTTTTGGGAGATCATATCAACGACGGTAATTAAAGAGGCGCAGGAGAATGAAGAGCGGAATGACGAGCGTGGCGCCGAGGATCAGATAATCGCCGAACTCGCCGAGTGCGGCAAAGCCGCTGTGCCAGAGATCCAGCAGGAAGCGGCGAACGCCATAAAGGAAGTCGAGCGGCCGCCAGCCGAAGAACTTCATGGTGAAGCCGACGATCAGCGACACGATGATAAGCTTCACCAGCGTGCGACCGGGCGAGTCGCCGAGGAACTTGTTCATCTGATCGGACATGCTGACGTCTCCATAATGCCTGTAGAGCGGTCCTGAGATAGGGCTGCGACCCGCGACTCGCAAGCGCTTTTGCCTCAGCGCTCACCTGAAACAGGTGTCTGCCTGAAATAGGACTTGAGTTTTTTTGTGGCCGCGTCCAAAGGCGGAGGTCAAACAGGACCCTGATCATGCTGCCGAGCCAGCTTTCCTCCGGCGATGTCATTGCCGACCGTCGTGCCGACTATGCGAAGATGCTTGCCGAAAGCGGCGAGCCGGCAAGCGCTGCCGAGCTGATGGAGCAGGCGCTGGAGCTGGCGCCGTCCTGGGCTGCTGGTTGGTTTAACCTCGCGACCTATCGTGAAAAGGCGGGAAACGTGCAGGGCGCCATTGAGGCGCTGAACGAGGTCCTGGCGCTCGATGAAGGCGATGTCTTCGGCGCGCGGCTGAAGCTCGCGGTTCTGGGTGCGGCCGAGTTGCCGGAACGGCCGCCGAGCCGCTATGTTGAACGGCTGTTCGACGACTATGCCGACCGGTTTGAGACGTCTCTGGTCGAAAAGCTTGGCTATAGCGTGCCGCAAAAGCTTGGTGCCCTGATTGCCGAAACGGCTGACATACCGGCGCGTTTCCACCTTGCCGTTGATCTCGGTTGCGGCACCGGCCTGTTCGGCCCGGAAATCCGCGCGCGGGTTGACCGGCTCGAAGGGTTCGATCTGTCGAAGGGCATGCTTGCCAAGGCGGAGGACAAGGGTGTCTATGACCATCTCGCCCAGGCCGACCTGTCGCTGGCGCCGCCTCTTTCCGGCGCATTCGATGGCGGGCTCGCCCCGGCTCGCGCGGACCTGATCACCGCCGCCGATGTGCTGATGTATCTCGGCAATCTCCAGGGCGTCATGGCAATCGTCGCGGAGCTGGCCGCTCCCGGCGCCGTGTTCGCTTTTTCGGTCGAGGATGCACAGGAGGCGGAAGGCTATCTCTTGCGGGATTCGCTGCGCTTCGCCCATTCGGAAGCCTATGTCAGGGCGCTTTTGGCCGCTCATGGCTTTGTCGTCCACAATCTGGCCCGCAGCGCCATTCGCATGGATGGCGGAAAACCGGTGCACGGCATTCTGTTCGTTACGCGGAAATCCCCCTGACGGATCGAATCTTGCAAAATTCCAATAGGTCAGTATTCCTTACATATTCCGCTTGATTGTCATTTCCATTTTTTGGCAGAATCCCGAAAACAAAGGGAAAGTATCATGGCGAGCCTGAAGAGCGCTTTCGGCGTCTGGAACACCTCCGCTACGCGGCATTCGCTCATCGAGGATGTCCAGGGGATATTGTCCGGCAGCCTGATATCGTCGCTCGGGCTCTTTTGCCTGTCGAGCGCCGGCCTCTTGACAGGCAGCACGGCGGGCGTCGCCTTCCTGTTGCACTACGCGATTGGCGTGAATTTCGGCCTAGCCTTCTTTGTCGTCAACCTGCCGTTCTTCTATCTGTCCTGGAAGCAGCTTGGCCGCGCCTTCACCATCAAGACCTTCATCGCCATCGCGCTGACCTCGTTGCTCACAAACCTGCAGCCGAGACTGTTCGAAATCGCCCATATCAACGCCTTCTGGTCGGCGCTGCTCGGCGGCGTCCTGCTCGGCTTCGGGCTGCTCGCGCTCTATCGCCACCGCGCCAGCTTGGGCGGCGTCGGCATATTGGGCATCTATCTTCAGGAACGTTTTGGAATACGCGCCGGGCTTGTTCAGCTTGCGGTCGACATGTGCGTGCTCGCAGTCGCTTTTACGGTGACCACGCCTTTCGTGGTCATCTGCTCTGTGCTGGGCGCAGTCGCGCTCAATCTCTTCGTCGCGATCAACCATCGGTCGGATCGCTACATCGCCTTTTAGATCGGCGGAGACCTATTGCTTGCGGGGGGTGTCGGATTCTGCGACGGCGGCAGCGTGATACCAGCTGTCGAAATCGACCGTGGCGATGCGCGGGCCGATGTCGGGAGTAAGGTTCACAGCGTTCCGCTGACCGGCGGGAATGGCCCTAGCCTTGATCGGGAACTGAAAAATCTTTGCCGTTTCGTGTATTGGGCTGATGGCCATTACGATGTCTCTCCCTTTTGGTGCTCAAGCGGGCGCGCTTCAAGAGACAACTTATATATAGCAGACTTTCAGCCCATTTTTCAGGTGTTTGCATAAAAAAATGCAAAACGTTGAAATTATGGGCAATTTTGAGGTTTTGTGGCCGCGGATCGTGGGTTTTGCTCGGTGAATTGCTGCGCTGCTTCGAATCGGGTGCGGTGCGACAAGTTGTCAGCGATTTGCCCGCAAATGGTTCAGGATTTTGAGAGAATCGGACGAATGGCAGTCGAAAGCCGGGTCGATATGACTCGGAACTGCACGTTTTTCTCGAATTGAGCGCCGCGATGGTGGAATCTGGCATGTCACATGCATGTTGTTGGTCAGCCGTTTGTAGTGAAAATTTTTGGGCGGGCGCGCCTTCGAATTTTTCTGCTTCGCCTGATTAACTCTATGAGGTGCGTAATGACTAAATTTAAGCTCGAGTATATCTGGCTCGACGGGTACACCCCAGTACCGAACCTGCGTGGCAAGACACAGGTCAAGGAATTTACCGATTTCCCGACCCTCGAGCAGCTCCCGCTCTGGGGCTTTGACGGTTCGTCGACGCTGCAGGCCGAAGGCCGCAGCTCGGATTGCGTGCTGAAGCCTGTTGCCATTTACCCGGACCCGGCTCGCACCAACGGCGCACTCGTCATGTGCGAAGTCATGATGCCGGACGGCGTCACGCCGCACGCTTCCAACAGCCGCGCGACCATCCTTGACGATGAAGGCGCATGGTTCGGCTTCGAGCAGGAATACTTCTTCTACAAGGACGGCCGTCCGCTCGGCTTCCCGGAAGCTGGTTACCCGGCTCCGCAGGGCCCGTACTACACCGGCGTCGGCTACAGCAATGTCGGCGATATCGCTCGCGAGATCGTTGAAGAGCATCTCGACCTTTGCCTCGAAGCCGGCATCAACCACGAAGGCATCAACGCCGAAGTGGCTAAGGGCCAGTGGGAATTCCAGATTTTCGGCAAGGGCTCCAAGCGCGCCGCCGACCAGATCTGGATGGCCCGCTACCTGCTGCAGCGCCTGACGGAAAAGTACGGCATCGACATTGAGTTCCATTGCAAGCCGCTCGGCGATACCGACTGGAACGGCTCTGGCATGCACTGCAATTTCTCGACGACGTTCATGCGCGAAGTTGGCGGCAAGGCCTATTTCGAAGCGCTGATGGCTCAGTTCGACAAGAACCTCGACGATCATATCGCCGTTTATGGCCCGGACAACGACAAGCGTTTGACCGGCAAGCACGAAACCGCTCCGTGGAACAAGTTCAGCTACGGCGTTGCCGACCGCGGTGCTTCGATCCGCGTTCCGCATTCCTTCGTGAAGAACGACTACAAGGGCTACCTCGAAGATCGTCGTCCGAACTCGCAGGGCGACCCCTACCAGATCGCTTCGCAGGTTCTGAAGACCATCTCGGAAGTCTCGACAGAAGGCTTCGCTTCGGCTGCTGCCTAAGTGTTTCCGGTCTCGGTTCGCCGAGATCGACACAAATAAAAAAGCGCGGGATTTCGGTCCCGCGCTTTTTTTGCTTTTAGAGGCTGGCTTCAGGCCGCCTTGCTTGCCGCGTCGATCGGATGCTGCAAGCGGAAGCCGACGGCGAGCCGGTTCCAGACGTTGATCGTGCTGATCGCCACGGTGATCTTGGCGATTTCCTCTTCGCCGAAATGCTGCTTCAGCACTTCGAAATCCGCATCCGGCGCGCCGGTTTCGGCGATCTTGGTCACCGCGTCGACCCAGCCGAGCAGGGCGCGTTCGCGGGCGTCATAAACCGGCGATTCCCGCCAGACACACGTCAGGTTGATCCATTGTTCGCTGAGGCCGTCATGCCGGGATTCCTTGACATGCATGTCGACGCAATAGGCGCAGCCATTGATCTGCGAAGCGCGCAGCTTGATCAGATGGATGAAGCGGCGTTCCAGGCCCGAGGTCTGGACATAGTTTTCAAGAGCAACGACGGCCTTGTAGGCTTCCGGCGAGGCTTTTGCGATGTTGAGACGGGGATGCATGGCTTTCTCCTTGGGTTTTCGATCTATCGGTTGGTTCTGCGTTCATTGAGGGCAAGGAAGGCGCAGCCTCTTGCCGCGATGGAGCCGTCGTCGCTTTCGGCGAGATCGGCCAGAACGTCGGCGATCGCGGTTTTCGCCAGTTCGGCGCGGTAGACCCTTTCGGCGGCCAGCATCGCCGCGCTGATGCCGCAGGGTTTCGTGAAATATTTGCCCGGCAACGGGTTCGGTCCGCGCTGACGGATCTCGGCACAGCGAAAGGCGGGCGCCGATCCTTCGACCGCCAGCACGATATCGAGCAGGCTAATGTCCTTCGGCAGCCGCGCCAGCCGGTAGCCGCCCTTGGGGCCGGGGACGGTGTCGAGGATGCCGGCGCCGGAGAGCGCCTGCAGATGCTTCAAGAGATAGCTCACCGACACGCCATGAAACTCGGCAATCGCCGCCGCCGACAGCACGCCGCCTTCGGACAGTCCGGCCAGCACCGCAACGCTGTGTATCGCCTGTTCCACGCCTTCACCGAGTTTCATCAACTTGTCCTTTTATATCGTGGATATTTTTTATCCGTGATTATGCGAACAGTCAAGACCTCTTCTTTTTCGTGGATTTCTCGCTACTTTCGCAACGTGGACCAGATCGATTCCGAGAGCCGTCTTGCCTTACCCGCCCCCTTCATCCGCTGGTTCGCGGAAAAGGGCTGGCAGCCACGCGCGCATCAGTTGGAGTTACTGGCCCGCGCCGAGGCCGGAGAAAGTACCTTGCTGATCGCGCCGACCGGGGCCGGCAAGACGCTGGCCGGTTTTCTGCCGTCGCTCACCGATCTGACACGCCGGGGCAAGATCCCGCCAGGTTCCGCTTTTACCGGCATTCACACGCTCTACATCTCGCCGCTGAAGGCGCTGGCCGTCGATATCGAGCGCAATCTGATGAAGCCGGTCACGGAAATGGGCCTGCCGGTCTCCGTTGAAAACCGCACCGGCGATACGCCGAGCGGCAAGCGCCAGCGCCAGAAGCTCAATCCGCCTGACATTCTGCTGACGACGCCGGAGCAGGTGGCGCTGCTGCTTGCCAATCGCGAGGCGGAGCGCTTCTTCAAGGACCTGAAATACATCATCCTCGACGAGTTGCATTCGCTGGTGACGTCGAAGCGCGGCCACATGCTGTCGCTGGGTCTCGCCCGCATCCGCAAGCTTGCGCCGCATGTGCAGAGCATCGGTCTTTCCGCTACCGTCGCCGAGCCGATGGACTTGCAGAAGTGGCTGGTGGCGCAGGAAGAGGGGGTGGAGCGGCATGCCGGGCTGGTGATGGTCGAGGGCGGCGCCAAGCCTGATATTTCGATCCTTGCGACCGACGAACGCATCCCCTGGTCCGGCCATTCCGCCAAATACGCCATCCCCGATATCTATCGCGAGTTGAAGGAGCATCGAACGACGCTGCTCTTCGTCAACACGCGCTCGCAGGCGGAAATGCTGTTTCAGGAGCTTTGGTCGGCCAATGACGACAATCTGCCGATCGCGCTGCATCACGGCTCGCTCGATGTCGGCCAGCGCCGCAAGGTCGAGGCCGCCATGGCCGCCAACAGGCTGCGCGCCGTCGTCGCCACCTCGACGCTCGATCTCGGCATCGACTGGGGCGATGTCGATCTCGTCATCCATGTCGGCGCGCCGAAGGGTGCAAGCCGCCTTGCCCAGCGCATCGGCCGCGCCAATCATCGCATGGACGAGCCGTCGAAGGCGATCCTGGTGCCGGCCAACCGTTTTGAGGTGATGGAATGCCAGGCGGCCCTCGACGCCAATTATGTCGGCGCGCAGGATACGCCGCCGGTCGGTGCCGGCGCGCTCGATGTCCTGGCCCAGCATATTCTCGGCATGGCCTGCGCCGAGCCTTTCGACATGCTGGAACTCTATGACGAGGTTCGCAGCGCCTCACCCTATGCCGATCTTTCCTGGGAGACCTTCGAGCGTATCGTCGATTTCGTCGCCACCGGCGGCTATGCGCTACGCACCTACGAGCGCTATGCCCGCATCCGCAAGACGCCGGAGGGTCGCTGGCGGGTCTCGAATCCACAGGTGGCGCAGCAATACCGGCTGAACCTCGGCACTATTGTCGAAGAAGCGATGCTGAATATCCGCATGGTGAAGCGCAATGCGCTGGGTTCGCTCGGTCGAGGTGGGGCCTCGCTCGGCAAGGTCGAGGAGTATTTTCTCGAACAGCTATCGCCCGGCGACACGTTTCTGTTTTCCGGCAAGGTGCTGCGTTTCGAAGGCATCCGCGAGAATGAATGCCTGGCCTCGCAGACCTTCTCCATGGACCCGAAAATCCCGTCCTACGCCGGCGGCAAGTTTCCGCTGTCGACCTATCTCGCCGATCAGGTGCGCTCGATGATCGCCGATCCAGATCGCCGTCGCAAACTGCCGGATCAGGTTCGCGACTGGCTAGAAATTCAAAAAGAGAAGTCGATGCTGCCGAAGCGCGACGAGTTGCTGATCGAGACCTTTCCGCGCGGTAGCCGCGCCTACATGGTGGCCTATCCTTTCGAAGGACGGCTGGCGCACCAGACGCTCGGCATGTTGCTGACGCGGAGGCTGGAGCGGGCAGGGGCAAGACCGATGGGTTTCGTTGCCACCGATTATTCACTCGGCATCTGGGGGCTGGAGGACCTAGGGGTGATGATTGCCAACGGCCATCTCAGCCTGTCCGATCTCTTCGACGAGGACATGCTTGGCGATGATCTTGAGATGTGGCTCGATGAATCCTTCCTGCTGAAGCGCACCTTCCGCAATTGCGCCGTGATTGCCGGCTTGATCGAGCGCCGCCATCCCGGCAAGGAAAAGACCGGCCGGCAGGTGACGGTGTCCGCCGATTTGATCTATGACGTGCTACGCAGCCATGAGCCCGACCATATCCTGATGCAGGCGACACGGCAGGATGCGGCCACGGGACTTTTGGATATCGGCCGTCTTGGGGATATGCTGAAGCGAATCAAGGGCCACATCACCCACCGGGCGCTGGATCACATCTCGCCGCTCGCCGTGCCGGTGATGCTGGAAATCGGCAAGGTGCCGGTGCCGGGCGAGGCGCATGATGTCCTGCTGGCCGAAGCGGCGGATGATCTGATCCGCGAGGCCATGGAATGACGATGAAGGTAAATTAAGTGATGAACCGGCTGGCGCTAGCGCGAGACATGAATGGCCAATTCAGAAATGGCCTGACGCCCGCATCGGGCGTGGAGACGGCCGTTCATGGTGTCGCCGCTGTCTGCGATCCGCTCGGCGCGCTCTATCTGCCGGATGCCGGGATTCTCGTCGTTTCCGATCTGCATCTGGAAAAGGGTGCTGCCTTCGCGCGGCGCGGCATGCTGCTGCCGCCTTACGATACGCTGGCGACGCTGACCGTGCTTGCCGCCGTCATCTCCCGCTACGACCCGAAACTCGTCATCTCGCTCGGCGACAATTTCCACGACCGCGTCGGCTCCGTGCATCTGCCGGAGGAATTCCGCAGCCTGATCGTCACCATGGCGCGCGGCCGCGAATGGATCTGGATCAACGGCAATCACGATCCGGATGGCACGGTCGACCTACCCGGCCAGTCTGTCGATGAGATTCATTATGGCGGCCTGACTTTCCGTCACGAGCCGAAGCTGGGACGGCAAGCCGGCGAGATCGCCGGCCACTTGCATCCCTCTGCCACCGTTCGCCGTCGCGAAAAGTCCATCCGCCGCCCGTGCTTTGCCACCGATGGCGCCCGCCTGCTGATGCCGGCTTTCGGCGTCATGACCGGTGGGCTGGACCTGCGCCACAAGGCCATGACCGGCCTGTTCGATCGGGAAAGCCTCATTGCCCATCTACTCGGCCGCGACCGGATCTATTCGGTACGCTTCGGCAATCTCTCGGCTTAGGCCGTCTTCGTGGGCTCATAGCGCAGGATTACCGCGCCGGTCTTCAAAGGCGTGGAGGCGATGAGCTTCATCGGCCGCTGTTCTCCTGCCGGCTTGAAATGCGGATTGCCGGCCCCGAGAACGACGGGGACGAGACAGATGCGGATTTCGTCCACCAATCCCGCCTTCAGCAACACATCCGTCACCTCGGCGCTGCCGAAGACGAATATGGTCTTGCCCGGTTCTGCCTTCAGTTTTCTGACTTCAGCGGCGATGTCGGAAACGACGCGGGTATTGTTCCACTCCGCCTTGTCCATCGTCCGCGAGGCGGCGATCTTGGCGATGCCGTTCATATAGGCGGCGATCTCAGGCGTTTCCGTCGCGCTCGGCCAATAGGCGGCCATGCCCTCATAGGTCTTGCGGCCGAAGATCAGGAGATCGCCCTCATGGCCGAGTTCGGTCGCGTAGCGCTCCAGCTCGTCTCCCCAGGCGAGCATGTGGAAATCCAGATCCCAGGGCTTCGTTCCCTCGAAATATCCGTCGAGCGTCATCAGGTTCCAGACAACAAGCTTTCTCATCGGGTTCCTCCTTGATAATAACCGCATCGTAATCAAAACTGGTTGCTAAAAGCAAGCAGTTGAAAGCTAGATCGACTGATGGCAAAATGCAAGCAGTTTTTTGGAGATTTCTATGGACGCACCTCATCGCTCCGGCTGCCCGATCAATCTGACGCTCGAAATCCTCGGCGACCGCTGGAGCCTGATCATCATCCGCGACATCATGTTCGGCAATCGCCGTCACTTTCGCGAGCTTCTGCAGAATTCGCAGGAAGGCATCGCCTCCAACATCCTCGCCGACCGGCTGAAGCGGTTGGTGGAGCGCGGGCTTCTGACCCGTGACGACGATCCCACCCACAAGCAGAAAGCCATCTACAGCCTCACCGAAATGGCAATCGACCTCGTGCCGCTCTTTGCCCATATGGGCGCCTGGGGCCGCAAGCACCTGCCGGTCTCGGAAGAGTTGTCGATCCGCGCCGAGCTATTGGAGGATGGCGGGCCGGCGCTCTGGGAAGATTTCATGGAGGAGCTGAGGGCAAGGCACCTGGGCAAGGTGCTGCCACCGGGTACGCCGTCGGTGCTTGGGCGACTGACGGAGGCCTATCTGGAGGTGGTGGCGCGGAAGAAAAGTGCTTGATGCTGATTAAGGAATTCGCGGAGAGTGCATACCCCCCCTCTGTCACTTTCGTGACATCTCCCCCACAAGCGGGGAGATTGGTAACTCGCGGAAACCACTTGCCTCAAGCACACTTCGAACCTGTTGAAGTCGCAGTTTATTGGTTCGAAAAGAGCGAGCCACATCCTCCAAACGATCTCCCCCCTTGTGGGGGAGATGTCACGAAGTGACAGAGGGGGGGTATCAGCGGTGCGGCATAGCAGATGTATCTGATAGAAGAACCGCACCTCAGCGCTTCCGGAACACAAAACTCGCCGTCCATCCCGTGATCACCGCCAGCAACACAGAAAACATGCCATAGGCGATCGGTTGTCCGTGCGCCGCATCGGTGATGGTCTGCTCTATGCCGGTCTTGATGACGCGCAGCGGCAAGGCTTTTTCGCCGATGAACTTGCCGCTCTTGAAGAGATAGGCGCGCACCGTATGCACGCCGTTCGGTACGTTGGCCGGGAGCCTCAGCGTTGCCTTGAACAGGCTGGAGCTGACGAAGCGTACGCCGGCCGGATCGCTTTCATAGAGGCCGCCGGACTGCTGCAATCGCCGGAAGGCCTGCCGGAATTCCGGCACATCGGCACCACTGCCGACGAAGCCGATCGGGGTGAGCGGAATATGATCCATGCCGATGCCGCGGTCGTTCAGTTCGAGCGGCGCGGTGATGTTGTCGACGGCCCGCGTGCTCGACAGCGAATAGGCCTGCGGCACATGCTCGAAGGTCATCGAGCGGGTGTTGATCCAGATGCCGAAGACCCGCTCCTTCTTGCGTACGGTGGCATTTTCGCGCGGGCCCTCCAGCACGACGACGATGTCGTATTGGCCGATCGCGAGAAGCAACTGGTCGGTATTGCCGAGTGCGCCGAAGATCGTCAGATCCGCGCCGGTGAAATCGGAGGTGATGGCGATTTCGCTGGTCGAGGTACCGATCTCCATCGTCTCGCGCACCGTGGTCGAGGTGGTCGGCTGGTCGAGCAGCACCTGCGCCTTGGCGCTGAAGGGCGCAAGCAGGAGGCCGGCTGCGAGGATCAGGCTGTAATGTCTCATCGGCCCGATCCCTCGAGCACGACGGAATAGATATCGGCCGGCGTAACCACCAGAGCGATCAACAGGCGCAGGCCAACGGCGAGCACCAGCAGGCCGAGCAGGGCGCGCAGCTGTTCGCCGCGCAGCTTCTGGCCGACCCGCACGCCGTATTGCGCGCCGATGACGCCGGCCACCATCAGCAAGAAGGCGAGCACGATATCGACAGAATAGTTGGTCGCTGCCTGGACGATGGTGGTGTAGGCGGTGACGAAAATGATCTGGAACAGCGAGGTGCCGACCACGACATTGGTCGGGATGCGCAGCAGATAGATCATCGCTGGCACCATGATGAAGCCACCGCCGACACCCATGACCGATGTCAGGATGCCGATGCCGAAGCCAAGACCGATCACCGGGATCACGCTCAGATAGATCTTCGATTTCTTGAAACGCATCTTCAGCGGCAGCCGGTGCACCCAGCTATGATGCCCCGGTCTGCGGGGGGCCGCTGGCTCGTTGCGCGCCGCACGTCGTATCGCGTTCAGGCTTTCCCACAGCATTAACCCGCCGATCGTGCCGAGAAAGACGACGTAGAGCAGCGAAATGATGAGATCGAGCTGGCCGATCCGCCGGAGCAGCGAGAAGATCCAGATGCCGAGGGTGGCACCCGAAAGACCGCCGATCAGAAGCACCGAACCGAGCTTCATATCCAGCGTGCCGCGTCTAAAATGCGTGATGGCACCGGAGATCGACGAGGCGACGACCTGGTTGGCGCCGGTGGCGACGGCGACGACGGGCGGGATGTTGTAGAAGATCAGGAGCGGCGTGATCAGAAAGCCGCCGCCAACGCCGAACATGCCGGAGAGAAACCCAACGGCTGCGCCCATGCCGAGAATAATGAAGATATTCACGGACAGTTCTGCGATCGGCAGATAGATCGTCACGGTCTGATCCCAGTTGCAGACATCCGAACGCTAACGAGCGGGCGCCTATGGACAATTCCCCATTAAACAGCGGATTCTAATCTGAAATGATTGCCAGAGCCTTAGGAAAAGCGCCGACATCTCTCCGCTTTTGAAGTCTTCATCCCAACTTAACGTGGCTTTTTTCGTAATTGTGTGACGGTTTCCATTAAGACGCAAAGCCGCTATCGGCCTTTTTGTCGTCACAGGCGTGTTGCTAGGATTGGCTGAACACGCACAAGTTTAACATATGAGGGGTTCGGTTGCGAAAACTTGCTATTTCGATCTTGGTTGTTGCCATGGGTGTCGCATCGGTCGCCGCTGCGCAAGCGGATCGGTCTGTCCTGATCGCCAAGCAGTATGGGGTCGCAGCCGGCCTTGCCGCCAATTGCCCGAACCTGACCCTCAATGAGAGCAAGGTGGATGCATTCCTGGATGCCGAGGGAATTCACAGGGTCGACCGCGTCGAGGGCGCGCCATTTCACGAGGCCGTCACCGAGGCGATCAAATCCGCCGACGATATGATCAGACAATCGCCGGCCGGAAAGAAAAATGACGGCAAGGGCAAGCAGGCTTTCGCCTGCAAGACGCTGCTTGAGGTCATGCATCGCAACGACAGCGTGCTCAAGGGCTTCCTTGATCCGAAATAAGGCTTTCCGCCTGGAGCATCTCGCACTCGGATGAGTGCGCGGACGCTCTAGTTGTTGCGCGCCAGCAGTTCCTTGACGACCTTGTCGCTCACCCTTCCGTCCTGCGGCAGGCCGACTGATTTCTGGAAGCTCTTCAACGCGGCGACCGTCTTCTCGCCCATGGAACCATCCGGTGCGCCGGCGTCGAAGCCATTGTTGTTCAGGATCGCCTGGATGTTACGGATTGCCTTTTTCATGTCGACCGAGGCGGTGTTGACACCCTTGCCGGTCGTCCATTCCTCGGGGATGTTGGTGCCATTGGCTCCGGCGTCCATCGGCTGTACCTTCCAGAGGTCAACCTTGGCGCGGGCGCCTTCAAGCGCGTCCGGCTTCATGGCGTTCGCCACTTCGTCACGCTTCTGTGCTGCGTCCTTGTCACCACCCTTGGCGGCGATTGCGAACCACTTGTAGGATTCCTGCAGGTCCTGCGTCACGCCGTTGCCGCGTGCATAGAGGATGGCGAGGTTGAACTGGCTGTCAGACACGCCGAGATTGGCCGCCTTGATGAACCAGTTTGCCGCCGTCGGATAATCCTGCGGGCCTGCCGTGCCGGAGGCATCAAGGACGGCGAGGTTGTGCATGGCGCTGGCATTGCCCTGATTGGCGGCTTGCTCGTAATAGGTCTTGGCCTTGGCAAGATCGCGGTCGAGGCCGTTGCCCTTCTCGTACATGCTGGCAAGCCGGTACTGCGCCGGTGCGTAACCCTTGTCGGCGGAAAGCTGATACCAGCTTGCGGCTTGCTTGAGGTCAGCCGTAACACCCCGGCCATCCGTATAGCGCGCGCCAATCTCGAACAAAGCGGCTGGATCGCCGGACTTGGCCGAGGCAGCGAGCGTCGGTGGCTGGATGCCGTCGGGCACGGTGATCCCGGCGGATGCGGGAGCCGTGGTAGCCGCTGCATCGGTGGGTACGAATGCTGTGGTCTGCTGGACGGGTGCTGCGCTGCCGGCTGGCGTCAGCGGCTCGCTGGACTGATTGCCGTCAAGCGGGGTGGCGGCGGTCAGATGATCGTTCACCGGTGCGGTAGCCGGAGCGGCTAGCGCCGGGGAGGGTTGTGCCGTTCCGGCAGCATCGCCGGTCGAGGCTTGCGTGGCCGGCGCCTGGCTGGCCGGTGCGCTCGACGCCGGTGATTGAGTAGCGCTGGCGATGCCGTTCGTCGCGGCATTTTCGGTCGCCGAAGTGTGCACGGAAATCTCGGTCGGCGCCTTCTGGCCACGCGTCAGCGTATTGACCAGCGGGAAGGCCATGATCGCGAGCAGAGCTGCGCCGACGGCAAGCAGGATTGGCCGGCGGAAGCGCGAGAATGCGCTGCGCTTCTTGTCGTCGCTCTTGGCTGTGGGAGTAGAGCGTTGCGTCTGGTCCACTTCCATCGCGGCGGCCTGTGCGGCGCGGCGGGCGGCGGCGATATAGTCGGCGCGTTCGTTCTCGCTCGGCTGCTTGGCATTGCCGCTGCGTGCCGCATTCTGGCTGGCGCGCACGCGCTCCAGGATCTTTTTGATGTCGGGCGCGCCCGAACCTGGCTCGAGCGGTTCGTTCGACTCTTCGGCCTGTACCGCGTCGATCGGATCAATCGACGGCGCCTGCTCGATCACCGGCCGGTCGGGTGTGAAGATCGGCTCGGCCTTCTCGGGCGTGAAAAAGCGTTTGCCGAGGCTGGCGAGCAGGCCCGGTTTGACGCCGTCCTTCTTCGCTGCGGCCTTGATCTCCGCCTTGGTGGCGGCGTCGATGGCCTGTGCGACGGCGATTTCCCCTGATGGCTGGGGCTCGGCCGGGGCGATGGTGCGGATGATCGGGCCAGCATTCTGCGATGCAGCCAAAGGCGGCTTTATCGGTGGCGCTTCGGCTTCGGCAAAAATGTCGTTTTCGAAGCTGGCAGCGGGCATGGCAGGCGCCGGCCGGCGATGCTCCATATGATCCAGCCGGTCGGCAATCTGCAGCAATGTGTCATGCAGCGCCTCGAAGGTGCGGTGCGTACGCTCGTCGCTGCTGCGGCTGAGGTCTTCGAGATGGCGAAGATCCTCGGCAAGCGCCGTCATCGCCGACATGTCGGAGGCATGCGCGCCGTTGCCGAAGTTGCCTTCGCGCGAATAGGCCTCGACGACCGCCTCCGCCGCGTGGCGGGCCGCCTCGATGACATATTCGTCGTTGGTCGTCATGTACTCTTCGATGGCGCTCATGCGGCGGTCGAAATCGACAGGCATGTGGTCGGCGCGGGGCTCGCTCATCAACAATGTCGAGAGATGGGCGATCTGCTCTTCGAGATGGCGCAGCGCCACCGTGTCGGTCGGCGGCGCGGCGGTGCTGACCTCCAGGCGCGCGGCGATATCGGAGAGGCGGCCTTCCAGCCGGCGAACCGCGCCGTCATCGAGGCTAGCCACAGACTGTACCGGTTGAGACTCCATCTCGTCGATGCGTCGCGCCAGATAGTCCAGCCGTTCGGCCAACACATGGTCGACTGATCCATGATCCAGCGCATCGATCTTGCGCGAGATATCGGCGAGGTAGTTGACAAGTTCCGGCTGCGGCACGGCTCTCTGCGAGCGCTCCATCAGCTGGGAGAGCTGATCCAGGCGTTCTTCCAGCCGGGCGACGGTCTTGCTGTTGCCGAGGTCGTCGATACGCATGGCCAGCGCTTCGAGGCGATTGGAGAGATCGTCGGACGGCTGCTGGCGTGTGGTATCGCGACTCATCGTGTCGATCTGGTCGGCAATGCCGCTGATGCGGCCCTCAAGCCGCTGCATGGCCTGGTCCTGCGGTTTCATCATGCCGCCGAGGCTTTCCATGGCAGTGGCGATCGTCAGCAGCTTGTTTTCCAGCGCCCTAACGGCGGGACTGTCGCTTGTGCTGCCGAGATGCTGCTTGATATCGTCAAGGCGATAGGCGAGCGACACCACTTCGTCCTGCAGGCCGGTGGTATCGATCGCCTGAACCTGGCGCTCGACATGGTGCAGGGACTCTTCGCGGGCAAGTCCATCCATCAGCGAGCGCAGTTCGTCGAACTCCGCCTTCAGACCGGTGGTTTCCGGCTGGCCCGGATGCACTGCGAGCTGGCTGATGCTGTCGGCAAGCCGCGCCATGTCCTCACGCACATCGGCGGCAAAATGCTTGTCTTCGGTATTGTCACGAATGTCGCGGAGTTCTGCGCGGAGCGCGCTGACCTCACGGGTGACGCTTTCGGCGATATCCCGCTTCAGGTCCTGGCGCAGGTTGACCAGCGCCTGGGCGATATCGACCGAGCTTTCGGCCGCAGGCCGCAGTGCCGAAGGCAGCGGCGGGCGGGGAGCGTGATTGTCGGCAACGCGCCTGCCAAGCGGCTGCTCGGCCACGGCGCTGTCCTCGCGGCGGGGATGCATGCGTTCGCGGCTGGCTTCCAGCACACGCTGTCGCTGGCGGATTTCGGCGAGGGGATCGGAGCGCAGCTCGGCTTCGGCGCGCTCCGGACGCAAAGGACGTTCATAGGGGCGGCTTGCATAGGCTTCGCGTTCGATACGCGGTGCCCGCTCCGGGAGGGGCGCGCGTTCCGGTATGGTTCGGCGTTCCGGCACTGCGCCATAGCCGCCCGCAACACGCTGGCGCGTATCTTGCGCGGCAGCCGTGCCCATCAGGCCCTCGATGCGTGCTTCCAGCCCTTCGATGGTGCGACTTAGCGCATCCAGCGACGTCCAGTCGCCCGTACCGGTAGGATTTGATCGCGATCCGCTCATCTTTTGCTCGCCTCGACCCCGCTTGGGCCTTCTTGCTGTGCGGGAGGGCGACTTGGCGTTCTCAGCGCAAGATCGCATCCCACCGTTCGGAAAGGGATGGTTTATTGAACTTTCCTCAGACCGAGCCGCGAAACGGCGCTTCCCCGAACCGTACTGATGAAGGAAGCGCGAAGCATCGCTGCTCATCCCTCACAATCTATGAAACGTGGTAAACAACCCGTTAAGTTTTGCCGAAATCTTAACCTTTTATTTCGGCCTTGTTATTGAATATGCTCATGTTCTTATAAATATGACGGGTACGACACCGGCCAGATCCTGCCTTTGTTCTCAACAGTCCGAAATCGACGGTGGCTTCATTGACCTGTTTAAAAAATCGCGCCGTCACACAAATTTGACGTTTACGCAAACGTCAATATTTTGTAAGACTAGCTCAAAGGCCGGAATACGAGGTCCGGCACCGAATTGGAGGAATTCGAAAAATGCCAGTCTATAAGGCCCCGGTGACCGATACGCTCTTCGTCCTGAACGACGTCCTCGGGCTGGAACGCTATAACAATCTGCCGGGCTTTGCCGAGGCCAGCCCTGACATGATCGAGGCGATCGTCGGCGAGGCGGCCAAGCTTGCGGAAGAGGTACTTTTCCCGCTGAATTATTCCGGCGATCAGGAAGGCTGCGTGCGCCACGACGACGCCACGGTCTCGACGCCGAAGGGTTTCAAGCAGGCTTATGAGGCGTATTGTCAAGGCGGCTGGATCGGCCTTGCCGTGCCGGAAGAGTTCGGCGGGCAGGGGCTTCCCTATACGTTGCACGCCGCCGTCGGCGAATATACCTCCGCCGCTAACATGTCGCTGATGATGTATCCTGGCCTGACGCAGGGCGCGATCGCCGCGATCCTCGTGCATGGTTCCGACGAACAGAAGCGCACCTATCTGCCGAAAATGGTCGAGGGCACATGGTCCGGCACCATGAACCTCACCGAGCCGCATTGCGGTACCGATCTCGGTCTGTTGCGCACCAAGGCGGTGCCTCAAGGCGACGGCAGCTACAAGATTTCCGGCCAGAAGATCTTCATCTCAGCCGGTGAACACGACATGACCGGTAATATCGTCCATCTGGTACTTGCCCGCATCGAGGGCGCACCGGAAGGCACCAAGGGCATCTCGCTGTTCATCGTGCCGAAATTCATGGTGAAAGAAGATGGCTCGCTCGGTGCCCGCAATCCTGTCTCCTGCGGCGCGATCGAGCACAAGATGGGCATTCACGGCAATGCGACCTGCGTCATGAACTATGACGAGGCGACCGGCTTCCTCATCGGTGCGGAGAACAAGGGCCTCAACGCCATGTTCGTGATGATGAACGAGGCGCGCCTCGGCGTCGGCCTGCAGGGGCTTTCGATTGCGGAGATCGCCTACCAGAATGCCGCCGCCTATGCCCGCGACCGCATCCAGGGTCGCTCGCTGTCCGGCCCGAAGGCGCCCGACAAGAAGGCCGATCCGATTATCGTCCATCCCGATATCCGCCGCACGCTGATGACTATCCGCGCCTTCAACGAGGCTGGCCGTGCCTTCCTGCTCTGGACGGCGCTGAAGTCCGACATCGCTCATCGCTCTGAGGACGAGAAGGAGAGGCAGGCGGCCGACGATATTCTCGGTCTCGCGACGCCGATCCTCAAGGGCGTCCTAACCGACAAGGGCTTCGACCATGCCGTCATGGCGCAACAGGTCTTCGGCGGCCACGGCTATATCGAAGAGCATGGCATGAGCCAGTATGTTCGCGATGCCCGCATCACCATGATCTACGAGGGCGCCAATGGCATCCAGGCGCTCGATCTCGTCGGCCGCAAGCTGGCGCTGAACGGCGGCCGCGCCGTCATGGCCCTGTTCAAGGAAATCGGCGATTTCTGCGAGGAGAACCGCAAAGACGAGCAGCTGGGTTTCTTCACCAAGCACCTGAAGAAGGGCTTGAACGACGCCCAGGCCGCGACCATGTGGTTCATGCAGAATGCCATGGCCAAGCCCGACAATGCCGGTGCCGGCTCGACCGACTACATGCACCTCTTCGGCCTCGTTGTCCTCGGCTACATGTGGGCGAAGATGGCAAAGGCGGCACAGGACGGCCTTGCAAGCGGCGACACCGCCCGCGAGGATTTTCTGAAGAACAAGCTTGTCACGGCGCGGTTCTACATGGAGCGCATCATGCCGGAAACGGCACTGCGCAAGGCCCGCATCGAGGCCGGCGCCGACACGATGATGGAATTGGCCGCGGAAGCCTTCTGAATAGAACGGCGGCTTACCGCCGCAGGGAGATGAGACATGACTGAGGTTTTCATTTACGACCATGTTCGCACGCCGCGCGGGCGCGGCAAGAAGGATGGATCGCTGCACGAAGTGCCGTCCGTCCGTCTGGCCGCCAAGACGCTGGAGGCGATCCGCGATCGCAACGGGCTCGACACCAAGACGGTGGACGACATCATCATGGGCTGCGTCGATCCGGTGATGGATGCCGGCGCCGTCATCCCGAAGGCCGCCGCTTTCGAGGCGGGTTATTCGAACACCGCGCCCGGCATGCAGATTTCGCGCTTCTGCGCCTCCGGCCTCGATGCCGTGAATTTCGGCGCGGCCAAGATCGCGCAAGGGGCTGACGATATCGTCATCGCCGGCGGCGTCGAGAGCATGTCGCGCGTCGGTCTCGGCATGTCCGGCGGTGCCTGGTTCATGGACCCCTCCGTGAATTTCCCGGCCTATTTCATGCCGCAGGGCGTCTCCGCCGATCTGATCGCCACCAAATACGGCTTCTCCCGCGATGACGTCGACGCCTATGCGGTCGAGAGCCAGAAGCGGGCGGCCAATGCCTGGGAGAAGGGCTACTTCAAGAATTCCGTCGTGCCGGTGAAGGATATCAATGGCCTGACGATCCTCGACAGGGACGAGCATATGCGTCCCGGCACGGACATGCAGGCGCTGGCCTCGCTCAACCCGTCCTTCCAGATGCCCGGCGAGATGGGCGGCTTCGAAGCCGTCGGCATCCAGGCGCATCCGGAAGTCGAGCGCATCAACTACGTCCACCACGCCGGCAATTCATCCGGCATCGTCGATGGCGCGGCTGCCGTCTTGCTCGGCTCCAAGGCCGGCGGTGAGAGCATGGGGCTGAAGCCGCGCGGCCGTATCAAGGCCTTCGCCAATATCGGCTCCGACCCGGCGCTGATGCTGACAGGCCCGGTCGACGTCACCGAGAAACTGTTGAAGCGCACCGGGATGTCGCTTGCCGATATCGATCTGTTCGAGCTCAACGAAGCCTTCGCCGCTGTCGTGCTGCGCTACATGCAGGCTTTCGAGATTCCGCATGACAAGATCAACGTCAACGGCGGCGCCATCGCTATGGGCCATCCGCTGGGCGCCACCGGTGCGATGATCCTCGGCACGGTGCTGGATGAGCTTGAACGCCGCGATCTGAACGTGGCACTGGTCACGCTCTGCATCGGCGCCGGCATGGGCACGGCCACGATCGTCGAACGCGTCTGAGGGAGGGGAAACCAATGGCTTACACAAATTTCACCATCGAGACCGACGCAGACGGCATCGCACTCGTCACCTGGGACATGCCCGGCAAATCCATGAACGTCTTCACCAGCGAGGTGATGGACGAGCTGAACGCCATCATCGATGCGACCGTTGCCGACGCGGCGGTCAAGGGCGTGGTCTTTACCTCCGGCAAATCCTCCTTCTCCGGCGGCGCTGATCTCTCGATGATCAAGTCGATGTTCTCCTTCTATCAGGACGAGAAGGCGAAAGAGCCGGCAGGTGCTGCGCAAAAACTCTTCGATCTCGTGGGACGCATGACAGGCCTGTTCCGCAAGCTGGAAACCTGCGGCAAGCCTTGGGTCTCGGCGATCAACGGCACCTGCATGGGCGGCGCCTTCGAGCTGTCGCTCGCCTGCCATGGCCGCGTCGCCTCTAGCGCGAAAAGCGTCAAGATCGCGCTGCCCGAAGTCAAGGTCGGCATCTTCCCCGGCGCCGGCGGCACGCAACGTGTGTCGCGGCTGACCGATGCGCAATCGGCGCTGCAAATGATGACCACCGGCCAATCGCTGACGGCGGTGCGCGCCAAGGCGATGAACCTGGTGCATCAGGTGGTCGAGCCGGATCAGTTGATCCCGGCCGCCAAGCAGATGATCAAGGACGGGCTGAAGCCGGTCGCCCCCTGGGACGAAAAGGGCTTCAAGGCGCCCGGCGGCGGTATCTGGACGCCGGCTGCCGCGCAGCTCTGGCCAGCGGCGCCCGCCATCCTTCGTCGCGAAACCTCTGGCAATTATCCCGCAGCACTCGCTATCCTCAAATGCGTCTATGAAGGACTGCAAGTCCCCTTCGATACCGGCCTCAAGATCGAGCAGCGCTATTTCACCCAGGTGCTGCAGACCACCGAAGCCTATTCGATGATCCGTTCGCTGTTCATCTCCCTGCAGGAACTCGGCAAGGGCGCCCGCCGCCCGGCTGGACAGCCAAAGACGGTGCTGAAGAAAGTCGGTGTTGTCGGTGCCGGCTTCATGGGCGCGTCCATCGCCTATGTCACGGCCGCCGCCGGCTTGCCCGTGACGCTGATCGACCGCGATCTGGAAGCGGCCGGCAAGGGCAAGAGCGTTGGCGAAGGTCTGGTGAAGGATGCAATTGGTAAGGGAAGACTGACGCAGGAAGATGGCGCAGCGCTACTCTCCCGCATCACGCCGTCTGCCACCTATGCCGATCTCAGCGATGCCGATCTCGTCATCGAGGCGGTGTTCGAGGATCGCGACGTCAAGAAGGCGGTGATCGAGGCAGTCGAAGCCGTGCTGCCGGAAGGCGCCATCTTTGCCTCCAACACCTCGACGCTGCCGATCTCCGGCCTGGCGAAGAACTCCAAGCGTCCGGCCGATTTCATCGGCGTCCATTTCTTCTCGCCGGTCGAGAAGATGATGCTGACCGAAGTCATCCTCGGCAAGGAAACGGGCGACCGTGCCCTTGCCGTGGCGCTGGATTACGTCGCCGCGATCAAGAAGACGCCGATCGTCGTCAACGACACTCGTGGCTTCTTCGTCAATCGCTGCGTCTTCCGCTATATCCATGAAGCCTATGATATGCTGATCGAGGGTGTGCCTGCGACCATGATCGAAAACGCCGCCAAGATGGCCGGCATGCCGGTCGGCCCCCTGGCACTCAACGACGAAGTCGCCATCGACCTGTCGCTGAAGATCCTCAAGGCTACCGTCGCTGATCTTGGCGAGAAAGCAGTCGATCCGCGCCATATGCAGCTGGTCAGCGGTCTTGTGGAAGGCGAGGGGCGCCTGGGCCGCAAGAACTCCAAGGGCTTCTACGACTATCCGCCGAAGCCGGCTAAGAAATCGCTGTGGCCGGGCCTGAAGGACCTCTATCCGCAGAAGAAGGCGGATGAGATCGACGTCAACGTGTTGAAGCAGCGTTTCCTCGCCACCATCGCGCTGGAAGCCGCCCGCACCATGGAAGAGGGCATCGTCACCGATCCGCGCGAAGCCGATGTCGGCTCCATCCTCGGTTTCGGCTTTGCCCCCTATACCGGCGGCGCGCTCTCCTACATCGACGGCATGGGCGTCAAGACCTTCGTGAGCCTTTGTGAAACGCTGGCCAAGACCTACGGCCCGCATTTCGCGCCGACGGCACTTCTCAAGGATATGGCAGCCAAGGGCGAGACGTTTTACGGACGGTTTGACCCGTACGGCGTGAAAGCGGCTGCCTGAGGATCGATTTCTCTGAATCGTAAAATGAAAGGGCCGTTCCTGTGAGGAGCGGCCCTTTTCGTTTGTCTGCGATCTGGAAGATCGCCGCTTCGCTAGGGATGGTAGCAGGTTGGCGCGCCTTATCCCGAAACCACCACCTTCTCCCGCCCAACCCACAGAGCCAGCACACCGCTGCCGACCAGAAGCAGGATGGCGACCGCGTAGATGTCGGTGGTTTCCGTATACCCCAAGGACTTCGACAGGAAGCCGGCAAGGATGGCGGGGAGGCTGAAGGCGAGGTAGCTCTGAATGTAATAGGCCGAGAGCAGGCCGGCGCGTTCGTCAGGCTTGGCGAGCGGCATGATGCTGCGAACAGCGGCGAGGAAATTGGCGCCAAGGCCGGCGCCGGCGATCAGCGTGCCGGCGATAAGGATCGGCACTTGAGCCAAATGCACGCCGGCAACGATGGTGAGAATGCCGAGCGTCATGGTGGATATCCCGAAAGTCAGCGTCGTTGCCGCAGGTTTTTTGCGCAGTAAGAATAAAGTCGTCGCAGCGCTGACCGTCAACGCGGCAACCACCGAGCCGCCGACGAGGGGCGCGGCGCTGCCTGTCGTGGTGCTCACCAGTGACGGAACCAATGAGAGATAAAAGCCGGCCAGGGCCCAGACGGCGATATTGATCGGCGTCAGCGCCAGCAGCGTCCGGCGGGCCTGCGGTGGGACGGTCACTTCGGGCTTCAGCGAGGCAAGCAGGCCGGCCCTGCGGGCGGTTGTCTCCGGCGTCATCCAGACGAGCGCGGCCTGTGCAACGAGAAGGACGAGTACGACGGCGTAGACGAGGAACATCGGCGCCGGTGCATATTGCACCAGGGCGCTGGTGCCGAGCGCGCCGATCGCCATGCCCGCCAGCGGCGCGATGCTGTTGGTCACCGACCCCTTGGCCGGATCGAGATCAACGAGGGCGGCGCCGATCGAGCATGCCGCCGCTCCAGTGGCAAAGCCTTGCACGATGCGGGCGGCAATCAGCCAATTCGGACCGTCGGCCATTAAAAACAGTGCCATCGCCACCATATTGAGGAGGAGCGAGGCAAAGATCACCGGCCGGCGTCCGAGATGATCGGAAATCGAGCCGACGATCAGCAGTGCAGCGAGCAGAGCGAAGGCATAGACGGCGAAGATCACCGTGATCAGCACCGGCGAAAAGGCGAAGGCCTGCTGATAGATGCGATAGAGCGGCGTTGGCGCCGAGGAGGCGGCAAAGAAGGTGGCGCTGGTAGCAGCATAAAAGAGCGGTGCCAGCTGTTGGCCGGGTGGTCTCTGTGAATTGGCGGTGGATTCGATCGTGGTCATCGACTATATCCTGCCTTAAAGCTAAAACGTTGCGTTAAGAACATGTAGTGCTTGCCGTAGATAAAAGCAAATAATTTGCGTTAGTGTCGCATCCTGTTTTTTTGAGCGCCACCAGCAGCAAAGGGAAAGATTGGCATAGATCATGGTTTCCAGGGAAAATCCGCGTCCGGGTGGGCGCAGCGCCAGGGTTCAGGCCTCGGTGCATCAGGCAGTTCACGATATGCTGGTCGCGATGGACCGTGCGGAGGTGACAATCCCGCTGATCGCCCAACGCGCCAATGTGACGCCGTCCACGATCTATCGCCGCTGGGGCGATCTGCAGGAACTCTTGGCCGATGTCGCCGCCTCGCGCCTGCAGCCGGAGACCGAACCGGCGAAGACCGGCAGCGTTCGTGCGGATCTGCAGGCATGGACCGAGCAATATGCCGACGAAATGTCCTCCGGCGCTGGGCGGCAGATGATCCGCGATATCCTGTCGGTGCCCGACACGGCCAACGCTGAAAAGTGCAGCGGCTACACGCAGCAGCAATTGCGCGTCCTCATCGCCCGGGCGCAAGAGCGGGGAGAGCCATTCCCGACGCTTACCGAACTGATGGATTACGTCATCTCGCCGATCATGTACCGCATCCTCTTCGAGCAGCCACCGAATGCCGATTGCGTGCGCGGGCTGATCTCCCGGGTGATGCCGGAGGCTGTGGTTAAATCCTGAAGCAGAGGCCCGAGCCAGGCGAATCACTCGCCATTGGTACCGACGCCTTTTCGTCGTTTCGGTTGTGTTACCCGCAACTGACGAACAAGCAAGTCGACGATCGCACTTGGAAATTGCTTCGTTGAAGCAGTTACCGTGGGATATGCGGTCGCGCGTTAACCATCATGTTATTTCACTATTGAAAAATAATACAAAAGATGGTGCTAATAGTTAATGATGAGTTCAATTGCAACGCAGAGGGGACAACTCAATGCTTAATGAATTCAAGGCATTTATCGCCAAAGGCAATGTCATGGATCTCGCGGTCGGTGTGATCATCGGCGGCGCCTTCGGTGGTATCGTGAAATCTCTGGTTGACGATATCATCATGCCAATCGTCGGCGCTATTTTCGGCGGCTTCGATTTCTCCAATTACTTCGTCGGCCTCTCCTCGGCGGTCAATGCACCGACGCTGGCCGGTGCCCGTGCGCAAGGCGCGGTTCTCGCTTACGGTAGCTTCATCACCGTTCTCATCAACTTCCTGATCCTCGCCTGGATCATCTTCCTGATGGTCAAGGGCGTGAACACGCTGCGCAAGCAGGTCGAGCGCAAGAACGAAACCGTCGCCGAGGCAGCGCCGCCGGCAGCCGATGTTCAGCTGCTCACCGAAATTCGCGATCTTCTCGCCAAGCGTTAAGCCGCTTCCATAGATCTGTTCTTCAAAAGCCCCGGCCCGCAAAGGCTGGGGCTTTATTCATCACGGAAATCGATCGGTCGCTAAGGCAAAGTCATAGGATTTCGCAGCCGTTCTGCTTTATGAAAGCGAAAACCGGAGACTTTGCATGTCGATATTGAATAGCCTCAGCCCGCGCGCCTTGGCGGCGCCCGAAAGCGGGATCGTGGAAGTCGTGAATTACGCGCGCGGCCGCGACGGCCTGCTGCCGCTCTGGGTCGGCGAGGGCGATCTGCCGACGCCGGATTTCATCAATCGCGCCGCCATGGCCTCGCTCAAGGCCGGCGAAACCTTCTACACCTGGCAACGCGGCATTCCGGAACTGCGCCAGGCCCTGTCCGACTATTACGCCCGGCACTTCAATGTCTCCCTGCCGATGGAGCATTTTTACGTCACGGGCTCCGGCATGCAGGCGATCCAGCTGTCGGTGCAGGCGATCACCTCGCCCGGCGACGAGATGATCTACCTGTCGCCCGCCTGGCCGAATATCGCCGCCGCACTGGAGATCGCCGGCGCCCGCTCGGTCGGCGTGCCGCTGCAATTCGAGAATGGTAAGTGGACGCTTGATCTCGAGCGCCTGAAGGCGGCGATCACGCCAAGGACCAAGGGCCTGTTCATCAACACGCCGTCGAACCCGACCGGCTGGACGGCGACGCACAAGGACCTCTCCGATATTCTGGCGCTCGCTCGAGAGCATGGCCTCTGGATCATGGCCGACGAGATCTACGCGCTTTACTATTATGCCGGTGGCCGGGCTCCTTCTTTCCTCGATGTCAAGGAAGCCGACGACAAGATCATGTTCGTCAATTCCTTCTCGAAGAATTGGTCGATGACAGGCTGGCGCGTCGGCTGGATCGTGGCACCCGCCGAGATTGGCCAGGTGATGGAAAACCTCGTGCAGTATTCGACGTCCGGCGTGGCGCAATTCATGCAGAAGGGCGCAGTCGCTGCGCTGAACGACGGTGATGATTTCGTCCGCGCCAATATCGCCAAGGCCACCCGCTCGCGCGATATCCTCTGCGACGCGCTGCTCGCCACAAACCGTGTCCAGACGCTGAAGCCGGACGGTGCGCTTTATGCCTTCCTGAAGATCGACGGCGTTACGGATAGCCGCAAGGCCGCAATCGACATCGTCGACAAGACCGGCGTCGGCCTCGCACCCGGAACAGCCTTCGGCCAGGGCGGCGAACTCTTCCTGCGCGCCTGCTTCCTGCGCGATCCGGCACAGGTGGAGGATGCGGCGGAGCGGTTGAGCCAGTATGTTTTGAGTCTTTGATAGTAAGGTTTGACCCAACGATGAAGGAGGTTCTTGGCGGAGGGAAGCTCCGAATATGCCGGACCTCCGCCACCCCCCTCTGTCACTTCGTGACATCTCCCCCACAAGGGGGGAGATTGGTAACACGCAGCACTCCATCGTACTAAACCGACATCTCATCTGTTGAGACTGGTTTTATGGCTTTGGGAGAAATGGGCGGCACGCTCCCAACGATCTCCCCCCTTGTGGGGGAGATGTCAGCGTAGCTGACAGAGGGGGGTGCGCACTCTCCGCAAATTCCAAGCTCCCGATAGGATTCGCGCGTTACAGCCCAGATCACTAAAATCCCACCAATCCCGGAAAACCCCTCCTAACCATAGGAACAAACTTCGCTCACCGGCGGCCCACGCAGCGCGCGTTTTTAATCAAATCGCACGAATGAAACCCTCATATATCCCCTGCATAAGACTTGGCGGGGACGCGAAGAATGACGGTGTTGGTGACGGGCGGAGCCGGTTATATCGGCAGCCATATGGTCTGGAAATTGCTGGATGCCGGCGAGGACGTGGTCGTCGTCGATCGCCTGTCCACCGGCTTTCGCTGGGCTATTCCTTCGGCCGCGCGCTTCTATCTCGGCGATGCCGCCGATGAAGCCCTATTGCAGACGATCTTCGCCGAAAACGATATCGAAGCCATCATTCACTTTGCCGGATCCTCGATTGTGCCAGCCTCGATCGAAGACCCGCTTGGCTATTATGAGAACAATACCGGCAAGACCCGCACCCTGATGAGCGCGGCGATCAGGGCCGGCATTCGCCATTTCGTCTTTTCGTCCACCGCCGCCGTCTATGGCTCGCAACCCGCCGATGAGCCGGTGAAGGAAAGCGCGCCCTTGCTGCCGGAAACGCCCTACGGCCAGTCCAAACTAATGTCGGAGCTGATGCTGCGCGATGCCGCCGCGGCTTACGATTTCCGCTATGTGGCGCTGCGCTATTTCAACGTCGCCGGCGCCGATCCGCAGGGCAGGGCCGGCCAGTCGACCGATGGCGCCACGCATCTGGTCAAGGTTGCCTGCGAGGCCGCACTCGGCCGCCGCCGCCAGGTGGAGATCTACGGCACCGACTATCCGACGCATGACGGCACCGGCGTGCGCGACTATATCCACGTCTCCGATCTCGTCGACGCGCATCTGATGGCGCTGCGGCATCTGCGAAGCGGTGGCCGGCCGCTTGTTGCCAATTGTGGCTATGGCGTGGGCTATTCGGTGCTGGATGTGCTGAACATGGTCATGCGTGTTCATGGCCGAGCCTTCCGGATCCACATGGCGCCGCGCCGGCCAGGCGATACCGCCAGCGTCGTTGCCGACGCCACGCTCGCCCATCGCGAGCTGGGCTGGACGCCTAGGTATAATTGCATGGAGACGATCGTGCGCTCGTCGCTGGAATGGGAACTTCAGCTCGCGGATAGATCCAGCTTCGATGCCAGCGGCTTACGCAAGGTGTTCGCGGCTCCGAGCCTCTGACGCCGGATATTTAAGCCGACCCGTGGCCAAGAAAGGCCGGCGCATTGCGGTGCACCGCCTCCATCAGGAAATCGATGACGGTGCGCACGCGCGGCGACTGGCGCAGGTCGCGGTGACAGGTGATCCAGTAGTGACGCTTCAGGTCGACGTCCCCAGGCAGCACCATCTGCAGATCCGGATGCCGGCAGGCAATGAAGAACGGCAAAACGCAGAGCCCAAGTCCGTTCTTCGTCGCCGTCAGCTGAGCAAAGATGCTGGAGCTCTGGAATTGCGGTTTGATACGGGGATGGATCTCGCCGAGATAATCGAGGCCGGGCGCGAAGATCATGTCTTCGATATAGCCGATGAAGTCATGGTCCGGCAGATCGTTGCGGCTCTCGACTGGCGGGTGGCTGGCAAGATATTCCCGTGATCCATAGACCTGCAAATGGTAGTCGGTCAATTTCTCGGTGAAGTAGGGGCCGGCTTTCGGCGGGTCGAGCACGACGACGATATCGGCTTCCTTGCGCGACAGCGACATGATCTGCTGGATCGTCACCAGCTCCAGCGAGATGTTCGGATAGCGCGCGGTGAACTCCGGCAGCATGGTGGTGAAGAAGAAGTTGGAAAATCCTTCCGGCGCGCTGATACGCACGACGCCGCGCTGCGCAGCCGAACCGACAGTCAGGTCCGCCCGCAGCCGCTCGGTTTCCTGCTCCATCCGCTCGGCCGTGTCGATGAAGCGCTGGCCCATGCCGGTCAGCACGTATCCGCGCGGATTGCGCTCGAAGAGCTTGACCTTCAAGGCGAATTCCAGCCGGTCGATGCGGCGCGAGACGGTGGCGTGGCTGCTGCGCAATTGTCGGGCAGCGGTCGAAAGCTGCCCGGTCCTCGCCACGGCCAGGAAGAACTGCAGGTCGTCCCAGGTGAAATGCGGCGCGCTCTTCATATCTCTACCTCTGTTCAAAAATGAACAGACCTTGTTTGGAATTAGTTCCAAACTCCGCTTGCGTCAACGCGCGATTTCCGTGATCTTGAATGGCAGGAAAGTCGTTTTGAGGAGAACGACTCGCCAAATTTGAACAGATTGATGTTTGCCAAATCTCTGGGAGGAGAGGATATGCGAAAGAGTCTCATTGCATCCCTGGCGCTTCTGCTTGCATCCAGCACCGCGGCATTTGCCGCCGGCGCGTCGGACGGCGTGGTGAAGATCGGTATCCTGAACGACCAGTCGGGCGTCTATGCCGACTTCGGCGGCAAGTCCTCGGTGGAGGCAGCCAAGATGGCTGCGGAGGATTTCGGCGGCAAGGTGCTGGGCGTCCCGATCGAGATCATCAATGCCGACCACCAGAACAAGCCGGATATCGCTTCGAACATCGCCCGGCAATGGTATGACCAGGATAAGGTCGATGCCATCATGGAGCTGACGACTTCGTCGGTGGCGCTGGCCGTGCAGGCCGTCGCCAAGGAAAAGAAGAAGATCGACATCGTCACGGGGGCGGCGACCACCGATCTCACCGGCAAGCAATGCTCGCCCTATGGCTTCCACTGGGCCTATGACACGCATGCGCTGGCCGTCGGCACCGGCGGCGCGCTGGTCAAGCAGGGTGGCGACACCTGGTTCTTTCTGACCGCCGACTACGCTTTCGGCTATTCTCTGGAGCAGCAGACGGGCGATTACGTCAAGGCAAGTGGCGGCAAGATCCTCGGCTCTGTGCGTCATCCGCTGTCGTCCAACGATTTCTCGTCCTTCCTGCTGCAGGCGCAATCGTCTGGTGCCAAGGTCATCGGTCTCGCCAATGCCGGCCTCGACACAGCGAATGCCATCAAGCAGGCGTCGGAATTCGGCATTACTCAGGGCGGCCAGCATCTGGCGGCGCTGCTCTTCACGCTCGCCGAAGTCCATGGTCTCGGATTGCAGGCGGCTCAGGGGCTGACGCTGACCGAGGGCTATTACTGGAACCTCGACGACAAGAGCCGCGAATTCGGCAAGCGCTTCTTCGCCCGCACCGGCAAGATGCCGAACATGATTCATGCCGGCACCTATTCCGCCGTGTTGCAATATCTGAAGGCCGTGCAGAAGGCTGGCACTGACGATACTGAAGCGGTCGCCAAGGAACTGCACGAAATGCCGGTCGACGATGTCTTCGGCCGTGGCGGCACGGTGGGCGCGAACGGCCGCATGATCCACGACATGTATCTCCTTCAGGTCAAAAAGCCCGAGGAGAGCAAGGAGCCGTGGGATTATTACAACGTGCTGGCGACCATTCCCGGCAAGGAAGCCTATATCGATCCGGCCAAGAGCGGCTGCGATCTGATCAAGCCATGACCACGCGGGCAACCTGATGGCGATGCCTGCGACAGAGCAACAGCAAGTGCCACGGGTGGTCTTGTCCGCCCGCGGCCTTCGCCGCGATTTCGGCGGCTTCACCGCCGTCAAGAATGTCGATATCGACGTGCATGACGCCAGCGTCCACGCCCTCATCGGTCCGAACGGCGCGGGCAAGACGACGGTGTTCAATCTGCTCACCAAATTCCTGCAGCCGACGCATGGCACGATCACCCTGCTCGGCACCGATATCAGCCGAACGAAGCCGGACAAGGTGGCGCGCATGGGACTGGTGCGCTCCTTCCAGATCTCTGCCGTCTTTCCGCATCTGACCGTACTCGACAATGTCCGTGTCGCCCTGCAGCGACCGAACAATCTGGCGCATCAATTCTGGCTGCCGGTTTCAGCGCTGGCTAGCCTTGATGATCGCGCCGAGCAACTGCTGGCGTCGGTCGGCTTGACGAAGGAGCGTGACGCCATCGCCGCCGATCTCTCCTATGGCCGCAAGCGTGTGCTGGAGATCGCAACGACGCTTGCGCTCGATCCGAAGGTGCTGCTGCTTGATGAACCGATGGCCGGCATGGGGTTGGAAGACGTCAACACCGTCTCGGCCATCATCCGCGAGGTGGCGCGCACCCGCGCGGTGCTGATGGTCGAGCACAATCTCTCCGTCGTCGCCGACATCTGCCACCATGTCACGGTGCTTCAACGCGGCGAGATCCTTGCCGCCGGCGATTACGCCACGGTCAGCCAGGACCCGCGCGTCCGCGAGGCCTATATGGGCACGGAGGAGGACTGACGATGGCGGCGCTGCTCGAAGTCCAGGGCCTCAATGCCTGGTATGGCGAAAGCCACATATTGCACGGCGTCGATATGAAGGTCGCCGAGGGCGAGACGATCACCATTCTCGGCCGCAATGGCGTCGGCAAGACGACGACGCTGCGCACCATCGTCGGCATCGTCCGGGCGCGAAAAGGCAAGATCGCCTTTGCTGGCGCCGACATGATGCAGGTGCCGCTGCACAAGACTGCCCACAAGGGCATCGGCTTCGTGCCGGAGGAGCGCGGCATCTTCTCGACGCTCACCGTCCATGAAAACCTGATGTTGCCGCCGGTGGTGGCTGCGGGCGGCATGACCGTCGACGAGATTTTCGAGCTGTTTCCCAATCTGCACGAGCGCCGCAACAGCCCCGGCACCAAGCTTTCCGGCGGCGAGCAGCAGATGCTCGCCATGGCCCGCATCCTGCGCACCGGCGTCCGAATGCTGCTGCTTGATGAACCGACGGAGGGGCTGGCCCCGGTCATCGTCCAGCGCATCGGCGAAGTGCTGAAGACGTTGAGGGAGCGCGGCATGACCATACTTCTGGTCGAGCAGAATTTCCGCTTCGCCAGCCGCATTGCCGATCGCTTCTATCTGATGGACCATGGCCAGATGGTTGCGGAGTTTCCGGTCGGTGAATTGCCGGAGCGGATGGACATGCTGCACAAGGTTCTGGGGGTTTGACGCCATGACCATGATATTCGGCATTCCGCTGCAGGCGCTTCTCGGCCAGTTGCTGATCGGGCTGATCAACGGTTCCTTCTACGCGCTTTTGAGCCTCGGGCTCGCAATCATCTTCGGCATGCTCCGGGTGATCAATTTTGCCCATGGCGCGCTTTACATGCTCGGCGCCTTCACCGCCTATCTGCTGCTCGCCTATGGCGGCATCGGCTACTGGCCAGCGCTGCTGTTGGCGCCGTTGATCGTCGGCCTCTTGGGCGCCGTGGTCGAACGGCTGTGCCTGCGTCGGCTCTACGGTATCGATCCGCTCTATGGCCTGCTCTTCACCTTCGGCATGGCGCTGACCATTGAAGGCACGTTCCGCTATCTCTATGGCTCGTCGGGCCAGCCCTATGCTGTGCCGGCGGCGCTGGCGGGCGGCGTCAATCTCGGTTTCATGTTCCTGCCGATCTATCGCGGCTGGGTGGTCATCGCGTCACTTGTAGTCTGCATCGGCACATGGCTGCTGATCGAGAAGACCAAGCTCGGTGCCTATCTGCGCGCCGCGACGGAAAATTCCGTGCTCGTGCAGGTCTTTGGCGTCAACGTGCCGGTGCTATTGACGCTGACCTATGGTTTTGGCGTTGCGCTCGCGGCTTTTGCCGGCGTGCTGGCGGCGCCCATCTATCAGGTCTCGCCACTGATGGGATCGAACATGATCATCATTGTCTTTGCCGTCGTGGTCGTCGGCGGCATGGGCTCGATCATGGGCGCCATCGTCACCGGCTATATGCTCGGTGTTGCCGAGGGCCTGACCAAGGTCTTCTATCCGGAAGCCTCCAACATCGTCATCTTCGTGATCATGGCGATCGTGCTGCTTCTCAGGCCCGCGGGCCTCTTTGGACGGGATGCATGATATGGCGGATGTGACCAATATGCTCAAATCCAGAAGCCGCCCCTCCCTGTCGATGCAGAAGGCGCTGCTGGCTGCTGGCTTCATTCTGCTGATCTGGGCACCATTCTTCATCTATCCCATCTTTGTCATGAAGGTGCTCTGCTTCGCGCTGTTTGCCTGCGCCTTCAATCTGCTGCTCGGCTATGCTGGTCTTCTGTCCTTCGGCCATGCCACCTTCTTCGGTGGAGCAGCCTATTTCACTGCCTATGCGGTGAAGGAATGGGGTCTGCCGCCGGAAGTCGGCATTCTGATCGGCGTCGTCGGTGCCGCCTTTCTCGGCCTGGTGATGGGTGTCGTTGCCATCCGACGTCAGGGCATCTATTTCGCCATGATCACTCTGGCGCTCTCCTACATGTTCTATTTCTTCTGTCTTCAGGCCGAGTTCACCCAGGGCGAGGATGGCATTCAGTCGGTGCCGCGCGGCTATCTCTTCGGCTTTCTCGATCTGAATAACGCGTTCAACATGTATTATTTCGTGCTGGCCGTGTTCGTCATCGGCGTGGTGATCATCTGGCGCTTCATCAATTCGCCCTTCGGCATGATCCTCAAATCGATCCGGGAAAATGAGCAAAGGGCGATTTCGCTCGGCTATTCCGTGGCGCGCTATAAGCTCGGTGCCTTTGTCATGTCAGCCGCGCTCGCTGGGCTTGCCGGCGCGGTCAAGGCGTTGGTCTTCCAGTTCGCGACGCTCACCGATGTCGCCTGGCAGATGTCCGGCGAGGTGATCCTCATGACCCTGCTTGGCGGCATCGGCACCTTGATCGGCCCGCTGTTCGGCGCCGGGCTGGTGGCGACGCTGGAAAACTATCTCGCCACCTCGGAATTCCCTGTAACGATCATCACCGGCATCGTCTTCATGGTCTGCGTCCTGCTCTTCCGCCGTGGCGTCATCGGCGAGTTCTATGCATCGCGGCTGGGGCGGAAGCTTGGATTTGAATATCGACGTTAAGCTGGCAGGACATGGATCGCTTCGACTACATCATTATCGGCGCCGGCAGTGCCGGCTGCGTGCTTGCCAACCGGCTATCGGCGGACCGCAACAACAGGGTGCTGCTGCTGGAGGCGGGGGGTAGTGACAATTACCACTGGATCCATATCCCGGTCGGCTATCTCTATTGCATCAACAATCCCCGCACCGACTGGTGTTTTACCACCACGCCGGAAGCGGGGTTGAACGGGCGTGCGCTGAACTATCCGCGCGGCAAGGTGCTCGGCGGCTGTTCCTCGATCAACGGCATGATCTACACGCGCGGCCAGGCACGCGACTACGATCTCTGGCGGCAGCTCGGTTGCGCCGGCTGGGGCTGGGACGAGGTACTGCCCTATTTCGTGAAGTCCGAGGATCACTACAGGGGCAAAGACGAGATGCATGGCGCCGGCGGCGAATGGCGGGTCGAGAAGGCTCGCGTGCGCTGGGCCGTGCTCGACGCCTTCAAGGCTGCCGCGCGGGAGGCCGGCATTCCCGAGACGGCGGATTTCAATCGCGGCGATAATGAAGGCTCCGGCTATTTCGACGTCAACCAGCGTTCCGGTATCCGCTGGAACACGGCCAAGGCCTTTCTGCGCCCGGTGCTGAAACAGGACAATCTCACCGTCCTCACCAAGGCGCAGGTTCGCCGCCTGCTGATCGAAGGCGACGCCGTCACCGGCGTCGAATTCCAGCATGACGGGGTGGCGAAGCGCGCCTATGCGACCAAGGAGACGGTCTTGTCGGCCGGCTCCATCGGCTCGCCGCAGATCCTCGAGCTCTCCGGCATCGGCCGTGGCGAGGTATTGAGCGAGGCGGGTATCGAGGTGGTGCGCGAGGTCAAGGCAGTCGGCGAAAACCTGCAGGATCACCTGCAACTGCGCATGGCCTACAAGGTAACGGGCGTACCGACCTTGAACGAGAAGGCGACGTCGATGTTCGGCAAGGCGGCGATCGGCCTCGAATATCTCGTTCGTCGCTCCGGGCCGATGGCGATGGCGCCGAGCCAGCTCGGCATCTTCACCCGCTCCGGTCCCGACAAGGAAACGCCGGACCTCCAATATCATGTGCAGCCGGTCTCGCTCGACAAGTTCGGCGATCCCGTCCACCCCTTTCCGGCGATCACCGCCAGCGTTTGCAATCTCAGGCCGGAGAGCCGTGGCTCGGTGCACATCCGGAGCCCGGATTTCGCCATGCAGCCGGCGATCAGCCCGAATTATCTCTCGGCATCGCGCGACCGTGAAATCGCCGTCCGCTCCATCCGCCTGACGCGGCGGATCGTGGCGCAGCCGTCTTTCGCCAGGTTCCGACCGGAAGAGTTCAAGCCCGGCCCTTCCTACCAGACCGATGCCGATCTCGATCGCGCCGCTGGCGATATCGGCACGACGATCTTTCATCCGGTCGGTACCTGCCGCATGGGCAGCGATCCGCAAAGCGTGGTCGATCCGCGCTTGCGGTTCCGGGCGTTGGCAAGGCTCAGGATCGCCGACGCCTCGGTGATGCCATCGATCACCTCGGGCAATACCAACTCGCCGACCATCATGATTGCAGAGAAAGCCGCCGAGATGATCCTTGCCGACAACCGTTGAGCGCCTATTGATTGTATAGGCAAGGATATGGAGTTTTCGAATGAGCAGCATAGACGAAGTCATCATCGAACGTCGGGGATCGGCCGGTCTCATCCGCCTCAACCGGCCGCAGGCGCTGAACAGCCTGACATTGCCGATGATCCGGGCAATCGCGTCGGCGCTGGATGATTTCGCAACCGACCCTTCCGTCGCCAGCGTCATCATCAAGGGGGAGGGCGAGCGGGCTTTCTGCGCGGGCGGCGATATTCGCCTGTTGCACCAGAGCGGCAAGGAAAAATCGGATGGTGCGGAGACATTCTGGCGCGAGGAGTTCCATCTCAACCATGCCATTGCTCATTATCCCAAGCCCTATGTGGCGCTGATGGATGGCATCACCATGGGCGGCGGCGTCGGTCTCTCGGCACATGGTAGCCACCGTGTCGTCACCGAGCGCACCCGGCTCGCCATGCCGGAAACCGGTATCGGCTATTTCCCCGACGTCGGCGCCACATGGCTACTGTCGCACATGCCCGGCGAAACCGGCACCTGGATGGGCCTGACCGGTCTCGTCTTCAACGCCGCCGACGCCATCCATGCGGAGTTGGCCGATCATTCCATTGCCTCTTCGGACTTATCCGTCCTCATCGAGACGATCGCTGCGCTGCCTTCCGCCGCATTGCCGACCGATGTGCACAGGGCAATTGCGGGCCTGGCGATCGATGCTGGCGAAAGCCGCCTTGCCGCCAACCGTGATGCAATCGACCGGGCCTTCGCCCATGACACCGTCGAGGACATTCTGCGGGCGCTAGCGCAAGAGCCCGGCGATTTCGCCGCTGAGACCGCTGAGGTGATCGCCACCCGCTCGCCGACCAGTCTGAAACTGACCCTGCGATTGCTGCGCGCCGGGCAGACGAGCGCAAGCCTTGCCGAATGCCTCAACCGCGAACTCGGCGCCTGCCTCGGCATATTGCATAATCCGGATTTCTACGAAGGCGTGCGCGCCGCCGTCATCGACAAGGACCGCAATCCGAAATGGTCGCCGGCTAGCCTTGCCGATGTCGAAGACACCGCTATTGAACGCTTCTTCGTGCCGGCGCAACCGCCGCTTTTCGCGACGTAAGAGAGAATGGGAGGAGAGCATCATGACACGGATCGCATTCATCGGCCTCGGCAATATGGGTGGCCCCATGGCCGCCAATCTGGTCAAGGCCGGCCACACCGTCATCGGCTTCGACCTCTCGCATGACATGTTGAAGGCGGCGGAGGCGACGGGCGTCAAGGCGGCAAATGTGCTGACGGAAGCCTTGGCGGAAGCCGAAGTGGTCGTGACCATGTTGCCGAAGGGCCAGCATGTCCTCACCGTCTGGACCGATATCCTGCGCTCCGTGCCGAAAGGGACGCTGCTGATCGACAGTTCCACCATCGATGTCGATAGCGCCCGGACGGCTCACGTCATGGCAGGCCAGGTCGGTTGCCTGTCGCTTGACGCGCCGGTCTCGGGCGGTACGGGCGGGGCTGCTGCGGGGACGCTGACCTTCATGGCTGGTGGTTCGTCGGAGAGCTTTGCGGTTGCCAAGCCGCTTCTGGAGGTCATGGGAAAGAAAATCGTCCATTGCGGCGAGGCGGGGGCCGGGCAGGCGGCGAAGATCTGTAACAACATGATCCTCGGCATCTCGATGATCGGCGTCTGCGAGGCCTTTGTGCTCGGCGAAAAGCTCGGGCTTTCGCATCAGGCGCTGTTCGATGTGGCCTCGACATCTTCCGGCCAATGCTGGTCGATCAACACCTATTGCCCGGTGCCGGGTCCGGTGCCGACGTCGCCCGCCAACAACGACTACAAGCCGGGCTTTGCGGCAGCGCTGATGCTGAAGGATTTGCGGCTGGCGCAGGAAGCGGCCCTGTCGAGCGGCGCATCGACACCGCTCGGAGCCGAGGCGGCGCAACTCTTCGCGCTGTTCGAAAAACAGGGCAATGGTGGCCGTGACTTCTCGGCGATCATCGAGATGTTCCGAGAGTTAAACTGACCTTGGAGCGGTGACGCAATTGCGGACGGAAAACCGCTACACACTTTTCCTGCAATTGCTTTAGCGCCACATGCCGCGCATCCGTGCCCCGACATCGACGCGCACCTGCCGCGCCTGGATCGCAGCGGGGCTGTCTGACCGTGCCTGCGGCCACCCGCAGACCTCGAAGAATTGCAAGAGTGTCACCGGAATGAAGCGGGTGCGCGAGGCAAAGACATGCCGGTCGCCCTGTGCATGCTGGCCGTGGGTGAAGAAGCGTTGCGGGATGACCAGATCAAGACCGTCCTTGGCGCGGGTCATGGCGACATAAAGCAGCCGCCGCTCTTCCTCGATTTCGGCGGATGATCCCACAGCGAGGTCGGCCGGGATGCAGCCGTCTACGGCATTGAGGAGGAAGACCTTCGTCCATTCCTGGCCCTTGGCGGAATGGATGGTCGAGAGGATGAGATAGTCTTCGTCGAGCAGCGGCACGCCGGCCTGGTCGCTGGTGGCATCCGGCGGATCGAGCGTCAGTTCGGTGAGGAAGCGCTCGCGCGAGCCGTAGCCGCCGGCGATCTGCTCGAGCTGGATCAGGTCGGCCTGCCGCGTCGAGGCATCCTCATGCGCCCGCTCCAGATGCGGCTCGTACCATTGGCGTACGAGACCGATTTCCGCCGGCCATCCGGCCTTGCCACTCTTCAGCTCCTGCATGGTCGCAACGAAGTTCGTCCAGTCCTCGCCCGAGCGCGGCGGTGGCGGAAACTCGGCAAGGGCGGCGATCGGGCTGGGTTCCTCGCCGATATGGTCGAGCACGCGCTGCGCGGTCGAGGGGCCGACACCGGGAAGGAGCTGCATCAGCCGGAAGCCGGCGACGCGGTCGCGCGGGTTCTGGGCAAAACGAAGGGCGGCCAGCATATCCTTGACATGGGCGCTGTCGAGAAACTTCAGCCCGCCGAATTTGACGAAGGGGATGTTGCGGCGGGTCAGCTCGATTTCCAGAGGTCCGCTATGACTTGAGGTGCGGAACAGCACGGCTTGTTGTTTTAGCTTCGCGCCGCTCTCGCGGTTTTCCAGCACCTGGTCGGCGACAAAACGCGCCTGATCGGCCTCGTCGCGCACCGTCACCAGCCGTGGGCGCTCGGCGCTCTGCCGCTCCGTGCGCAGGTTCTTGGTGAAACGCTCTGAGGCAAGGTCGATCACCGCATTGGCGGCGGCAAGGATCGGCTGCGTCGAGCGGTAATTGCGGTCGAGCGTGACGATATTGGCGGCGGGCGTGAAGGCAGTGGGGAAGTCGAGAATGTTGCGCACCGTCGCGGCGCGGAAGGAATAGATCGACTGCGCATCGTCGCCGACCACCGTCAGCCCCTGGCCATCGGGCTTCAGCGCCAGGAGGATCGACGATTGCAGCCGGTTGGTATCCTGATATTCATCGACCAGAACATGGTCGAAGCGGCCACCGATATCCTCCGCGATCAACGGTTCGTGCAGCATATGCGCCCAGTAGAGCAGCAGGTCGTCGTAATCGAGAACGTTCTGCACCTGCTTGGCCTCGACATAGGCGGCGAAGAGATCGCGCAGCTGCTTGTCCCAGCTGGCGCACCAGGGGAAGAAATCGCGCAGCATCTCTTCCAGCGGCGCTTCCGAATTGACGGCGCGGGAATAGATGGCAAGGCAGGTTCCCTTGGTCGGGAAGCGGCTTTCCAGCTTGGAGAAGCCGAGATCGTGCCGAATGAGGTTCATCAGGTCGGCGCTGTCCTCGCGATCGTGGATCGTGAAGGCCGGGTCGAGGCCGATCTGCTCTGCGTAGTCCCTGAGAAGCCGCGCGCCGATGCCGTGGAAGGTGCCGGTCCAGGCGAGCGCGTCAGCCATGACGCCGGCATTGGCGCCCAGCACCTCGCGGCAGATGCGCTCGACGCGGCGGCCCATCTCGGCAGCAGCCCGGCGGGAAAAGGTCATCAGCAGGATGCGGCGGGGATCGGCACCCTTGACGATCAGGTGCGCGACGCGGTGGGCGAGCGTATTGGTCTTGCCGGAGCCGGCGCCGGCAATCACCAGCAGCGGCCCGGCAATATGGCTGCCTTCGACGGTCGTGCCGTGCTCCACTGCAAGCCGTTGCTCCGGGTTCAGCTTTTCCAGATATGCGGCGCTCATGGGCTCTCCTGAAGGCTTCGCACGGCAGGCGTACGAATGCGGAATCGGTAGCGAATCATGGTCGCAATAATATCCGAATGTTCGACGAATGTTCCAAATTGATGAAGACTGTCAAGATCGGCCGAATCTGCACAGGGATGTGATCTTGCCTGTGTGAATCCCGCGTAGATTTAATGAACTCCGCCTCGAAAACGGCTTTTGGAGTACTTACCTACTAATATGACGCAAGATTTTGGGGTTTTGGAATGCGCTGAATGAGGGCTCCCGAGCATGAACGAAACGTTCGCCACTGGACTGCGTCTGCCTGAAGGGCCGGTGGCCCTGCCCGACGGGCGTGTCGCACTTGTGGAGATGGACGATAGCCGCCGCAGCCTGACGGTGATCGAGGCAGGCGTCGCGCGTCGCGAGATCTACCGGCTCGGTGGCCGACCGACCGGGCTGGCGATCGATGGCGATGACTGTTTCTGGGTGGCTGGCGGCCCGGAAAACTCCCTTGTCCGGCTCTCTTTCCAAGGCCGCACGCTACAGGTTATCGAAGGCGGCGCTGACGGTCCGTTTCTTCATCCAAACGATCTTGCTTTCGGTCCCGACGGTCTGCTCTACATGATCGATTCCGGCATCCGTATCACCGAACTGCTCGAAGGGGGCCAGGTCCATTCCGATTTCTTCCGGGCTGCGTATAATGGTCGCGTCTACCAGATCGATCCGGCGGACGGTCGGGTCTTGCGGGTGCTTGCGGCCGGCTTGCTCTATGCCAACGGCGTAGCGTTCGGTCCGGATGGATTGCTCTATTACAGCGAGACATTGACCGGAAAAATCCATCGGCAAATCGTCGGAGGACGACCGGAATTATTCGCGCAGGTGATGCCGGTGCCCGCCGTCGATGCCTTCCGTGGGCCGGCCGGCATGGCCTTCGACCGCAGCGGCGTGCTCTATTGCGCAATCTACGGGCATGGCGAGATTTGCATGGTCGATCCCGCGGGCAAGGTCGCCGGCCATATCCGCACCGACGGCACGCGGCCGAGCAAAATCGCGTTTACCCCGGACGGCAAATATATGCTCGTTAGCGAGCATGAAAATGGTGCTTTGGAGAAAATAACGGCGCCGCGTCCCGGGCTGCCGTTGCATATGCCGTCTATCTAGCGGTTTTCCGTCCAGAATTGCCGAGAACCTAAATCTTGGGCCGTTCCAGCCTCAAGGCTGATTGGACATGCCCGGAAACCGGGCATGTCCTCATTGATTCCGCTGCTTATTTGGCGGCCGGGATCTGCTTGTTGTCCTTGCCGGCCTTGGCGTCTGCCGGTGCCGCGTCGTTAGCGGCGGGCTTGGCATGGCGACGGCGCCAGTCGCCGAGGAACAGCAGGATCGGCGCTGCGATGAAGATCGAAGAGGCGCCGGCGACAAGTATGCCGAACACCATCGGGATCGCGAAGCTGGAGACGGCGCTGCCGCCCCAGATCGCCATCGGCACCAGCGCCAGGAAGGCGGTGGCGTTGGTATAGAGGCTTCGCGCCAGGGTCTCGTTGATCGACTTGTCGATGATGTCGCGCAGCGGCATGGATTTATAGAGCCGCATGTTTTCACGCATGCGGTCATAGACCACGACCTTGTCGTTCACTGAATATCCCACAAGCGTCAGAATCGCGGCGATGGCCGTCAGGTTGAAATCGAGGCCGGTGATCGCGAAGAAGCCGATCGCCTTGGTGACGTCGAGTACCAGCGTGACGATGGCGCCGACCGCGAACGGCCATTCGAACCGCACCCAGATGTAGGCGAGCATCGCCAGGCTGGCGATCACGACCGACAGGATACCCGCCCAGGCAAGCTCGCCCGAGACCTTCGGACCGATGACATCGGTGCCTTCAATGGTCGCGGCCGGGTCGATCTTGGTGATTTCTGCCTTGAGCTTGGTCACCGCGGCTGTCTGCGCCTCTTCGCCGCCGTCCTGACGCTGGGCGCGGACAAGGATGCTGTTGTTGTCGCCGAAGGACTGCAGTGCGATTTCGCCGAGGCCGAGCGTGTTCAGGCCCTCGCGGAACGTCGACAAGTCGGCCGCGTCCTTGGTCTTGACCGACATCTGGATGCCGCCGCGGAAATCGACGCCGTAGTTGAGGCCCGGATGGATGAACAGTACCACCGAGGCGATCGACAGGATCGCCGAGACGGTGACGCCAAAGAAGCGGGCCTTCATGAAGTGAATGTGCTTGTCATAGGGGCTGAAGGGGATCAGCGGCCTGATGTTGAGCACCTTCAGCTTGCGGCGACGGGTGATGGCGATCATCACGACGCGCACGAAGGCGACGGAGGTGAACATCGAGATAATGAGGCCGAGACCCATGGTGACGGCAAAGCCGCGAACCGGGCCGGAGCCAAAGTAGAATAGGATGGCGGCCGCGATCAGGGCCGTCATGTTGCCGTCGATAATCGTCGAATAAGCCTTCCTGAAGCCATTATCGATGGCGGCGAAGGCGGTGCGGCCCTTGCGGGTTTCTTCGCGGATACGCTCGTTGATGAGAACGTTGGCATCAACCGCAAGGCCGATACCGAGGACGATGCCGGCGATGCCGGGCAGCGTCAGCGTGGCGCCGACCAGCGTCAGGGCCGAGAAGGTCAGGATCGTGTGGATGAGCAGTGCAACATTGGCGAGGACCCCCCAGGTGCCGTAGAGCACGAAGATGAAGGCGGCAACCAGGACGAAGCCCACCAGGCCGCTGTAGATGCCCTTCTGGATCGCATCGGCGCCGAGGTCGGCGCCGACGGTGCGTTCTTCGATGACCGTCAGCTTGGCAGGGAGCGCGCCGGCGCGCAGCAGGGCTGCGAGCGTGGTCGCGCTATCGGCGGTGAAGTTGCCGGAGATCTGGCCCGAACCGCCGGTGATCGGCTCACGGATATTCGGCGCGCTCAGCACCTTGTTGTCGAGCACGATGGCGAAAGGCTTGCCGACATTTTCGCGGGTGATTTCCGCAAAACGATTGGCGCCGGCGCTGTCGAAGCGGAAGGTGACGAGCGGCTCATGCGTATTTGGGTCGAAGCTGACGCGGGCGTCGGTCAGACGGTCGCCGGATAGCTCGATGCGATCGAGCACTGGATAGCTCTGGCCCTGTTCGTCCTTGAGGATGGTCACGCCGGGGCCGGGATTGTTCGGATCGACATTGTCGGCGAGCAGATGGAAGGACATCTTCGCGGTCGAGCCGAGAAGCTGGCGCAGGCGCGACGGGTCCTGCGCGCCCGGAAGCTGCACGAGAACGCGGTTGGGGCCGACACGCTGGATGGTCGGTTCAGCGACGCCCACCTGGTCGACGCGCTTGCGGATGACTTCCAGGCTCTGCTGGACGGCGGAATCGACGTTGCCGGCGATGCCGGCCCTCGAGAAGGACATGGTGATCGCGCCGCCATTGGGAGCGATCGTCAGGTCGGACTGACCGGCCGAAAGACCGGATGTGATCGTGTTGGCAAGCGTCTGCAACTGGGTCACCGCATCGCCGCTCTGCGTGGGATCGGTGAGCGTTACCACGATCTGGTCGCCGTTGCGGACGATCGAGCGGGTCAGGATGTTCTTGTCGCGCAGGACGCGGCGCGAATCCTGCTGCAAGGATTGCAGCCGGCCATTGGTCAGATCCTTCTCATCGACTTCGAGGACGAGATAGGAGCCGCCGCGAAGGTCGAGGCCGAGCGGTACCTGGCTATGCGGCAGCCAGTTTGGGATTTTGCTGAGGGTCGACTGCGGAAGTACGTTCGGCAAGGCAACGAGAAAGCCAAGCACGATGATCACCGAGTAGAGTGCCACCAGCCATCGTGAAGTGCGCATGGGTATTATAATCCTTGGAAATACGCTGATGCCAGCGGCCGGGCCGCTGGAGGACGTAGGTCATGTCGGGGATGCGCCGACGGGCGCGTTAACCGGTCAGACGAAGCTGGCCGGCGGCGCGCGGGCGAGATAGGCGCGAAATGTAAAGATTTCCGGCCGCGTGACGTCGCCGCGATCGCGCGGCTGCCAAGTGCTGACGAGAAGTCCGAAAGATGGGATGGCCGCGAGCGTTACCGGCCCGATATCATGCCAGGTGGCTTTCGGCAGGGCCGTGCGGTCGGAGACCACAATGCCGCGCAACGGATCGCGCTGGGCGATATAAAGCGGCTGGCTGTCCCTGCCGGAGGAAAAGGCTTCCGCATCCGCCCGCGCGGCGAGATTGATGCCACCGCCAAGCGCCAGTCCGAGATAGGCGAAGAAAGCGACGAACAGCGAGGCAATCACGCGCGTTCCGGCGTGGTGTTTCCTCTCATCGTTCTCTTCGTTGTCGGCGGCGCCGAATTCGAACGGGTTCAACGGTTATAAAGGCCTTCATTCCTTCGCCGGAGCAGATTCCGACGGCTCGGTCATGATATCAGGACGCTCCGCGTCTTCATAGTGCGGCCTGTCATGATGCACTTGAGCCAGCCGGTCAACCATGCCCAGTGCAATTTCCCGCTCTCCCATGATGACGGTATCGGCGCCATATTGCTTCAGCACGTCGATTTCGGCGTCGGAATGGGCGCGGGCGACGATCAGGATCGACGGGTTGATGGCGCGCGCCTGTTCCGCCGCGCTGCAGGCTTCGAAGGTGTTCGGAATGGCGATGACCAGGCTGCGGGCCTCGGCGATGTTTGCATATCCGAGGGTCTTCGCGGAGGCTGCATTGCCGTAGATCGTCTCGATCCCCGCCTGCTTGAGTTCGGCGATGCGCTTCTCCGCATCCTCGATGACCACGAAGGGCGTGCCGGACGATTTCAGGTTTTCCCCGACGATGCTGCCGACGCGGCCGTAACCGATCAGGATGGCATGGCCGGTGAGCGTAACCGTGCGTTCCTCCTCGTCGACGATGACGGGGGCCGGCTGTTCGGCGGCAGCAGGCTGGGTCTCGCCCGTCGTGGGTTGATCGACCTGTGCGGTGGACTCGATGGTCTCCGGCACCTCGCTCGGGCGCTTGCCGTCCAGTCTCTTTCGCAGCCAGTCGCAACCGAAAAAGACAAGCGGATTGAGAATGATCGAGATGATCGCGCCACCGAGAATAAGGTCACGGCCTTCACTCGGCAATAGGCCGAGCTCGACGCCGAGGGCCGCGAGGATGAAGGAGAATTCGCCGATCTGCGCCAGACTGGCCGAGATGATTAATGCCGTACTCATCGGCTTGCGGAAGGCCAGAACTATGAAGAAGGCGGCGGCCGATTTGCCGATGACGATGATGAAAACGGTCGCCAGCAGCGGCAGCGGGTTTTCGATCAGGATGTTGGGATCGAACAGCATGCCAACCGAGACAAAGAACAGCACGGCGAAAGCATCGCGCAGCGGTAGGCTCTCCTGTGCCGCCCGGTGGCTGAGCTCGCTTTCCGCCAGGATCATGCCGGCGAAGAAGGCGCCGAGCGCCAGCGACACGCCGAAGAGTTTCGCAGCCCCGAAGGCAACGCCAAGTGCGATGGCAAGGACGCCGAGACGGAAGAGCTCGCGCGAACCTGTATGGGCGATGCGATGCAGGATCCAGGGAATGACCCGCCGGCCGACGACCAGCATCAGTCCGACGAAGGCGGCGACCTTGAAGAGCGTCATGGCGATGATGCCGGTGAGGCCCATATCGAGGCCGAACAACCGGTTGATGCCGGCTGATAGCGGCTCGACCGCGCCATGGCCGTCGCCGGAAATGCTGGCGGCGGCGGGAATGAGGACGAGGGCCAGCACCATGGCCAGATCCTCGACGATCAGCCATCCAACAGCGATCTTGCCGCGCTCGGTCTCGATCAGGCGCCGTTCCTGCAGGGCTTTTAGGAGAACGACTGTTGAAGCGACGGAGAGCGCGAGGCCGAAGACCAGGCTGCCGCCGAGCGGCCAGCCCATCAGCGCGCCGAGCCCCCAGCCGAGCAGGGTGGCAAAGCCGATCTGGACGATCGCGCCGGGAACGGCGATGCCGCGCACCGATAGCAGGTCCTTCAGCGAGAAATGCAGGCCGACGCCGAACATCAGGAGAATGACGCCGATCTCGGCCAGCTCCGGCGCAAGGCTCTGGTCAGCGACGAAGCCCGGCGTATGCGGGCCTGCAAGCACGCCGGCGATGAGATAACCGACAAGCGGCGGCAGTTTAAAGCGATTGGCGATGGCGCCAAAAATGAATGCCAGCACAAGGCCCATGACGATGGTCGAAATCAAAGGCGTGTCGTGTGGCATGAGCCATCTCCTCGATACTGGAAATCCCGCGCAGTTTATGACATATTTGGCTTATGTTGACCAATATGGGTGGTTTTTGATTGTGAATCAAGGCAATAAACCAATGATTCTCACTCCTGCTCTCTGCCGAGCGGCGCGTGGGCTGCTGGACTGGACACAGTCGGACATCGCTGAGCGGGCCGGCGTGTCACGAAGCACCATTCGTGACTACGAGGGCGGTCATCATGATATTCACCGGGCAACGGAAGCGCAATTGCGCCTCGCCTTCGAAGAGGGCGGCGTCGTCTTCGCGGAAATGCCGGAGCTTGGCTGGGGCGTCTGTCTGCGCCGCACCTCGCATCAGGGGTAAGGCCAGGCTTAGGGATTGGGCGTCAGGCAGGCTGGCGAAACGCGATAGGCGTAGATCGTCTTGCCCTTCTTGTAGCCGAACTCGGGCGACCAGCTCTTGATCAGTTCCGATTGACCAGCCGTGCAATCGAGCGGCGCGTCGTCGACATAGAGCACATCGGCGGTCGTATTCGCGGGCAGGGAGAAATTCTGCTCGTAATAGCTCTTCGGGAAGCCGCCGAAGTTGCGGGCATGGATGCGATAGGGCTGGCCCTTCAGCGTATAGAACAAGTCACCGAGAATATCCCGGTCGCTGGAGACGATGTCGGGCAAGTTCGCCTTGGTGGCGATATCGGCGACCTCCAGGCTGATGGCGCTGCGGCCGACATAGCGCTTCATCACCAGATCGCCGTTTGGCAGCTTGATGTCATAGGCAAGGACGGTGAGCACCGGCAGCAGGAAGGCGATGACGGCGCCGATGATCAGCGAAACGACGAGACCCTTCTTCGTCAGGCGATAGAGAATCCAGACGGCGAGGATGGTGCCGGCGGCATAGGCGGCGACCGCCCAATTGGCATAGGCCTTGGCGAACAGCGCCTGTAGCGTGATCATGGCGACGACCGGAACTGACAGCCAGATGAGCAGCTTTTCCCCGTCGTCGCTTTTCCCGCGGATCATCCGCCAGGTGGCCCAGAGCATGGCATAGAAGATGACGGGGCCAACGACGCCGAATTGCGCGCCGAGGAAGGCGAGACCGCCGAGCAGGTGCTGCACCAGCCCGCCGCTATTGCCCTCGCCATTCCAACGGGCGATGCTCTCGGTATGACGCACCGTCGCTGCGTCATGGGCAAAGTTCCACCAGAGGTTAGGGAAAACGACGATGGCGCCGACGATGGCGGCGATGATTACGTCGCGCCAGGCAATGCGCACCGACCGCAGCGTCAGCATGGCAATGCCGACGCCCGGCAGCAGGAAAAGTACCGAATATTTCGTCAGGAAGGCGATGCCGAGGCTGGCACCGAGGATTAGTGCCTCAAGGACGGACGAGCGCCGGGTGAGGCCAAGAAAAGCCCAGATCGCGATGGTGACGAACAGGATCTGGATCGTATCGGTCGATACCAGCACCGCCGACAGCGAGGCGGCCGGCAGGGTGACGAAGATGACGCCAACCCATGGCGCGATCTCTTCTCCCGTATCCCCGGCAAACAGCCGTCGCGTCGTCAGCATCAGCATCAGCGCGGTGGCAAGATGAAAGAGCGGCGCGGAAACGCGAATCCAGAAGGTCGAGTCCGATCCCGATAGCGCATTGAAGACGCGGATCACCCAGGCGATCATCGGTGGTTTGGAATAATAGCCGAAATCCAGGTTCTGTCCCCAGAACCAGTATTGGGCCTCGTCGACGAACAAATCTGTCCTGTTGAAGACGAGCATGATCACGCGCCAAAGCGTGACACCGAAGATGATGGTGAGACCAAGCCGCAGTGAAAGCTTCTGGTCGCTTGTTTCGGAGTAGGTCGTATCGGACATTGACAGGTCGATCTCGGTGCCGGGTCGTGAGGCTTCATACGGAACTATCGAGCTCGACGCCAGCTCCCGACACGAGGGAAAGACGGCGAAAAGCGCGGCGTGATGCCGCGCTCATAGGACCCTTTCATGAGGGATTTGTGTCGCTTATCGGCGTTGGGGAGGAATTTCAGAGGACCCGTGGGGAGCTCTTCACCCGCACTTGTTCGAGGCGGCTCAGAAATGTGAAGGCGACAAGCGTCATGCCGGCGGTCAACAGGGCAGTCAAACCAAGAACAATCATTGCTCTCTCCACATCGACATCGAAGGTGTCTCTACTTGCAGGATTAAAGCATGAAGCTTGCCTGTGACTTGCGATCAGCCCGGGTTTTACTCCAATCGACCACCCACGGAAATTGAACCGGAAACAGTTCAGATTAAAACGGAGAAGCCAGCGACCCATATTAACCTTCAAGCAAGGAATTAACCATAAACATGGAAGCTGCACGTCGGAATGGGAAAATTGTTACTCGTTCTCACCAGGCATGAAGCCGCCCCGTCGTACCGGGCCAGATCCGGTATCAATCTCATCAAACAGGTCCGGGAACAGACTTTGATGAACGAGCGAGCTTCAGTGTGCCGCGATCAACGGATCGGCGGCGACGTGTGTCTTTCCTCGTCCTCTCATAGCGTCTGAACCCGATCATCAGCGGTTTCGCCGGGGCTCTTTGCGCCCGGCAGTTCGGCAGGGGCAATTTTGGCGCAGGATTCGCCTTCAGATCAGGCAGGGCGGGCGCAGGCGGGAAGCCTTCGCGACCGCTTGCGTTTTGCGGGGCTCGCCGCCGAGCAATGCGAGATCGTGCGCCGCAATCGGCCCATGCTCGAGACCCATTTAAAAGCGGGCCTGCGCGATCTCTTTCACCGTTTCCAGACCTTTCCGGATGCCGCCCGCAATTTTGCCAGCGAAAGCCAGCTCGAACGGCTGCAGGATTTGCAGTCCTCGCACTGGGACGTGCTGACGGATGCCCGCTTCGACAGTCTCTATGCCGAGCGCGTCAAGGTTCTCTCTGACACCGAAAGCAAGATGGGGCTCGATCCGCGCTGGCATGTCGCCGGCCATGGGGTGGTCCTGGAGCATATTCTGGCCGGCATCGTCGACGAGATGGGTGGCCGGGCCATCCTGCCCGCAACCAAGCGCCGCGCCCATGATCTGAGCGAGCTGGTCAAGGCCGCCATCCGCCTTGTCATGGTCGATGTCGAAATCGCGGTCTCGCTGCGCTTCAACGAGTTACGCCTCAACCATCAACGCGCGCTCGCCGATCAGCGGACCGCCGATCAGGCAGAAGTGGCCGGCCTCTTCGCCGATGTCGTCCAGGGCCTTGCCGAGCGCGATCTTACCGTCCGCATGCCGGCCGATGCCCCTCCGGCCTACGCCGAATTGGTGGAAGCGCTGAACGCCGCATTGGGTGATATCCAGCAGCAATTTACGGCGCTGTCCGGCGGCGTACAGGCGGCCGAAGCGGCGACGAATGCCATCGCTCGCGATTCCCGATCCCTCGCTCAAGATTCCACGGAGCAATCCAAGGGGCTTGCCACCTCCGCGAGACAGCTTGCCGAACTCGCCGATCAGGTTCGCGGCAATGCGACAAGCACCCGGTCGGCCGAGCGCGCCGCCGCCTCCACGCGCGTTGCGGTCGAAGACAGCGGTCAGGTCGTCGGCCAGGCCATCTCCGCCATGGCCGATATCGAGACGTCGGCCGAAAAGATCGGCCAGATCATCGGCGTCATTGACGAGATCGCTTTTCAGACCAATCTGCTGGCGCTCAACGCCGGTATCGAAGCGGCGCGCGCTGGTGACAGCGGTCGTGGCTTCGCTGTCGTCGCACAGGAAGTTCGCGCTCTCGCCCAGCGCTCTGCCGATGCCGCCCGCGAGATCAAGGTGCTGGTGACGGGCACCAAGGCGCAGGTTGACGCCGGTGTGCGAATGGTCGGTCGCACGCAGGAGGCGATCGGCAGCATCGTCCGCCAGGTGACCGATATCAACGACGCCATCTCCGGCATTGCCGCCGCCACCGACGAACAGGCCGCGGGCCTGCGCAGCCTGACGGTTGAAATCGGCAGCCTCAGCGAACGCGCTTCCGCTGCCGGAAGCCTCGCCGATCGTTCGGGACAGGGCGCTGATCACCTCCATGACACCATCCTCGACCTCGGCCGCACCATCCGCGAATTCCGCCTTGAGCGCGAACGACGCCATGCCGTGGCACCACGCCCGGCGGTCGATGCGCAACGTTTGCCAGCCCCTCGGCGGGACGAATTCTTCGCCCGGCGTGAGCAGGACGAGGCTGTCGAATTCGACTTTCCGCCTCGCAGGGCAGCAGCCGGGGGCGAACGGAATGCTTATTGACCTCTCTATTTCATGCGCATGCGGGCGATTGAACTCGATTTTAAGCAACAAGGATTGAAGCGATGGCGAGCAGGAAAGGCGAAAAGACAGTCAGTCTGGCCGCGGTGCTGGACCTCAACGAGGCCTCGGCGCTTCGCGGCAAGTTGATGGGGTTGCGCGGCGGCAACGTCGCGATCGATGCCTCCGGCGTCGAAAGGATCGGCGCCTTGTGCATTCAGGTCCTCATGGCCGCTGCCAAGACTTGGGATGAAGACAAGCTGTCCTTCACCTTTTCGAAGGTGTCGGACGCATTTCAAAAAACGATGCAGATGATCGGTATCGACATCGATCACCTGCTTGCCAAGGAGATCCGGCAATGAAGAAAAAAGTGCTGACCGTGGACGATTCACGGACCATTCGAAACATGCTTCTCGTCACCCTCAACAATGCCGGCTTCGAGACCATTCAGGCCGAAGATGGCGTCGAAGGTCTCGAGATCCTCGAAGAAGCCAATCCCGATGTCATCGTCACCGACATCAACATGCCGCGCCTTGACGGCTTCGGCTTTATCGAGGGCGTACGCCGCAACGACAAGTACCGCGCCATCCCGATCCTGGTGCTGACCACCGAAAGCGATGCCGAAAAGAAGAACCGTGCCCGCCAGGCCGGTGCGACGGGCTGGATCGTCAAGCCTTTCGACCCCGCCAAGCTGATCGATGCCATCGAGCGTGTAACCGCTTAAACAGGATCCGTCCCTCATGGATATGAACGAAATCAAAGAGATTTTCTTCCAGGAGTGCGAGGAGCAGCTCGCCGAACTGGAATCCGGTCTCCTGAAATTGAATGATGGCGACCGCGATCCGGAAACCGTCAATGCCGTCTTCCGCGCCGTTCATTCCATCAAGGGTGGGGCAGGGGCCTTCGGTCTCGATGACCTCGTCTCCTTTGCCCATGTCTTCGAGACGACGCTTGATTGCGTTCGATCCAACAAGCTGGAGCCGACCCAGGATGTCCTGAAGGTCATGCTCAAGGCCGCCGACGTGTTGGCGGATCTGACCAATGTGGCCCGCGACGGCGGCAGCGTCGATCCTGTCCGCAGCAGGGGCCTGGTCAAGGAACTGGAGGCGCTGGCTCATGGCGAATTGCCGACCGCGTCCGCCGCCAGCGAGCCAGCACCGAAGCAGGTGAAGCCGGCAGCCGCGCCAGTGCTGCGCCCGCTGCGACGGATGATAGCGGTTTCCAGCCGATCCCCTTCAGCTTCGACGATGATTTCGGCGCTGACGACGTGTCTGTGGACATGCCGGAATACCAGGTCAGCTTCAAACCGCGCGCCGATCTCTACGCCAAGGGCAATGATGCGACGCTGTTGCTGCGCGATCTCGCGCGCATCGGCGAACTGAGCGTTCATTGCGACATGGACGCCCTGCCGGGCCTCGACGAGCTCGACGCAGAAGGCGCCTATCTCGCCTGGACGATCTCCATCAAGACCGACAAGGGCGAAGAAGCCATCCGCACGGTCTTCGAATTCGCCGAATGGGACTGCGAGCTCGAAGTCCAGCGGATCGAGGATGCCGCCGCCTCCAAGGGTGACGACGAGCTGCCAATGGTGCCAGTGCCCTTCGATCTATCCGCTCTCGATGATGATGGTGGCGGACAGACCGCAGAGGAAGGGTCGCAGCTTGCGGATGACGTAGCCGCCGCCGTTGCTGCTGCCGAAACGGTAAGCAACATCGCACAACTCGCCGCCGCCCGCGTCGAAAAGAAGGAAGCTGCGGCCGCTGCCGCCGCTGCCAGTGTCGCCGCGCAGAACAATGCCGCCGCTGCCGGCGTCGGCCAGACCATCCGCGTCGATCTCGACCGTGTCGATCGCCTGATCAACCTCGTCGGCGAACTGGTCATCAACCAGGCGATGCTGTCGCAGAGTGTCATCGAGAATGATAGCAACGGCACCTCCTCGATCAATATGGGCCTCGAGGAGCTGCAGCAGCTCACCCGCGAGATCCAAGATAGCGTCATGGCGATCCGCGCGCAGCCGGTGAAGCCGGTCTTCCAGCGCATGTCGCGCATCGTCCGCGAAATCGCCGACATGACCGGCAAGTCGATCCGCCTGATCACCGAGGGTGAAAACACCGAAGTCGACAAGACGGTCATCGACAAGCTGGCCGAGCCGCTGACCCACATGATCCGCAACGCCGTCGACCATGGCGTCGAGACACCGGAAAAGCGCGCGGCACTCGGCAAGAACCCGGAAGGCACGGTTCGCCTGACGGCGAAGCATCGCTCCGGCCGCATCCTGATCGAACTTGCCGACGACGGCGCCGGTATCAATCGCGAGAAGGTGCGCCAGAAGGCGATCGACAACGACCTGATCGCCGCCGATGCCAATCTTTCCGACGAGGAGATCGACAATCTGATCTTCCTGCCGGGCTTCTCGACCGCTGACAAGATCTCCGACATTTCCGGCCGTGGCGTCGGCATGGACGTGGTCAAGCGCTCGATCCAGGCGCTCGGTGGCCGCATCAACATCAGCTCCAAGCCGGGACACGGCTCGGTCTTCACCATGAGTCTGCCGCTGACGCTTGCCGTCCTTGACGGCATGGTGGTGACGGTGGCCGGCCAGACGCTGGTCGTGCCGCTGACCGCGATCGTCGAGACCCTGCAGCCGGAAGCCGCCGCTATCCATTCCTTCGGCGCCAACCATCGTTTGATCTCGATCCGCAACAGCTTCTGCCCGCTGGTCGATGTCGGACGCATCCTGAATTTCCGCGCCACCCAGGCTGATCCGGTCGAAGGCGTTGCACTGTTGGTGGAGTCGGAAGGCGGCGGACAGCGCGCCCTTATGGTCGACGCCATTCAGGGCCAGCGCCAGGTCGTCATCAAGAGCCTCGAAGCGAACTACACCCACGTCCCCGGTATCGCCGCCGCGACCATACTCGGTGATGGGCGCGTCGCGCTCATCCTCGATGTCGATGCCGTGGTCGGCGCCTCGCGCGGCCAGTCGCTGAAGGCTGAAATGTCGTACGCGGCGGTGGGTTGAGCCTATGTCCTACGCGATCAAGAGCCTGACCCAGGGTGCCCGAGAGCTGATCGCATTCCGAATCGGCGATCAGGAGTTCTGCGTCGACATCATGTCCGTCCGCGAAATTCGCGGTTGGACGCCGGTAACCGCCATGCCGCATGCGCCGGCATATATGCTCGGCGTGATCAATCTGCGCGGCGCGGTGTTGCCGATCGTCGACCTCTCGGCCCGGCTCGGCATGAAGCGCGCCGAGCCGACCGTGCGGCATGTGATCATCGTCGCGCAGGTCAAGCGCAAGGTCGTCGGCCTTCTGGTCGACGCCGTGTCGGATATCCTCACGGTCAACGACGACACGATCCAGCCAACGCCGGAAGTCTCCTCCGACTATGAGCGACAGTTCGCGCGCGGCGTCCTGGCGATCGACCGCCGGATGATCTGTCTTCTCGAACTCGAAACCCTATTCCCCGAACACGAAAGCCAGGCCGCATGAGTGTGATGGGAGCAACGGATCTAAGAGCATCCCCGGACGAGGTACTGGCCAGCGGCGAATATCCGCTGACCCGCCGCGATCTCTCCGAAATTGCCGCCATGATCTATTCGGACGCCGGAATTTCTCTGAACGAGACCAAGGCCTCGCTGGTCTATTCACGGCTGTCCAAGCATATCCGCGCACTCGGCCTGCCGGGCTTTCGCGACTATTGCCAGCTGGTCTCCTCGCCGGCGGGAGCGGTCCAACGGCGCGAGATGCTATCGCACCTGACGACCAATTTCACCCGCTTCTTTCGCGAGAACCACCATTTCGACCATCTGCGCGACGAGGTTCTGCCCGGCCTCCTGGCGCGCGCCAAGGCCGGCGGTCGCGTCCGCATCTGGTCGGCGGCCTGTTCCGACGGACAGGAGCCCTATTCCATCGCGCTCACTGTTCTGTCATTGATGCCGAATGCTGCGGATCTGGATTTCAGGATCCTGGCGACGGATATCGATCCGAAGATCCTGGGCCTTGCCCGTATAGGTGCCTATGATGAGGCCGCACTCGAAACCGTTTCGCCCGCCATGCGCAAGCAATGGTTTCAGGAGGTGGAAATCCAGGGACGCCGCAAGTTCCAGATCGACGATCGCGTCAAGCGACTGATCACCTACAACGAGCTGAACCTCCTGGCGCAGTGGCCGTTCAAGGGCAGCTTCGACGTCATCTTATGCCGCAACGTCGTCATCTATTTCGATGAGCCGACGCAAACGAAGATCTGGTCGCGTTTCGCGGGTCAATTGCAGGACCACGGCCATCTTTATATCGGCCATTCCGAGCGGGTCGCCGGCGACGCCAAGCACCTCTTCGACAATATCGGCATCACCACCTATCGCCATATCGGCAAGCATGCGGGGAGAAAACCATGAGCGCTCCCGCCCGCGTCCTCGTCGTCGACGACTCGCCCACCATGCGCGGCCTGATTACCGCCATCCTGCGCTCCGATCCGGAGGTCGACGTCGTCGGCCAGGCCGGGGACGCGCTGGAAGCGCGCGCCGCGATTAAGGCGCTCAATCCCGATGTCGTGACGCTCGATATCGAGATGCCGAACATGAATGGCCTCGATTTTCTCGAAAAGATCATGACGCTCAGGCCCATGCCGGTCATCATGGTCTCGACCATGACGCATCGTGGCGCCGAGGCGACGCTTGCCGCCCTTGAGATCGGTGCTTTCGATTGCGTCGGCAAGCCGGTCCCGGGCGAGCCCCGTCCCTTCGGCGATCTGGCGGAAAAGGTGAAGGCGGCTGCCCGTTCGCAGCGGCAATATGTCAAGCCCGCCGCCATCCGTGTCCCGCCGCCCGCGGTCGCGGATTTCCGTGTCGGCCGCAAGATCGTCGCGATCGGCTCGTCCACCGGTGGTGTCGAGGCGTTGATTGCGGTCTTGCAGAAATTCCCGGCCAATTGCCCGCCGACGGTCATCACCCAGCATATGCCGCCGAGTTTCACCCGCAGTTTCGCCGAACGGCTCAACCGTCTCTGCGCCCCTGTGGTGCAGGAGGCGACCGACGGCGCGCGGCTGGAGATCGGCAAGATCTATCTGGCTCCCGGTGGCGAGAGGCATCTGCAGGTCGCCAGTGCTTCGGCGCCGCATTGCCGGCTGGTCGAGGGCGGGCCGATTAACGGCCATCGCCCTTCCGTCGATGCGCTGTTTGATTCGGTTGCCGAGCTTGCCGGCCGCAACGCCGTGGGCGTGATCCTGACCGGCATGGGGCGCGACGGTGCCGCCGGTCTTCTCAAGATGCGCCATGCCGGCGCTCGCACCATCGGCCAGAACGAAAAGACCTGCGTGGTCTATGGAATGCCGAGGGTCGCATTCGAGCTCGGCGCAGTCGAACAGCAGTTTCCGCTGAACGCCATTGGCGAGGAAATATTGAAAGTAACAGCCGCCCGAAAGGAAGGGAGCGAATAATGTCTCTAGCGGAAAAAATCAAAGTTCTGATCGTCGATGATCAGGTCACCAGCCGCCTGCTGCTCAGCGACGCGCTAACGCAACTGGGCTTCAAGCAGATCACGTCCGCCGGCGACGGCGAGCAGGGCCTGAAAATCATGCAGCAGCAGCCGCATCATCTGGTGATCTCGGACTTCAACATGCCGAAGATGGATGGTCTCGGCCTGTTGCAGGCCGTGCGCACCAATCCGACAACGAAGAAGGCGGCCTTCATCATCCTGACCGCGCAGGGCGATCGTGCCCTGGTGCAGAAAGCAGCCGCGCTTGGCGCCAACAATGTCCTCGCCAAGCCCTTCACCATCGAAAAGATGAAGGCTGCGATCGAGGCCGTTTTCGGAGCACTGAAATGATTCTCGATGCCGCTGCCCGTCGTGTGCACATCATTCAGGGCGAGTATAAGGTCATCGGTGACCCCGAGGTGGTACTGGCGACCATTCTCGGCTCGTGCGTGGCGGCATGTTTGCGCGATCCGGTGGCTGGCGTTGGCGGCATGAACCATTTCCTGCTGCCGGGAATGGCGTCTTCGCCAACGAGCGGCGGCGATGCCACGCGCTACGGCGTGCACCTGATGGAACTGCTGATCAACGGTCTCCTGAAGCAGGGCGCGCGTCGTGACCGGCTGGAGGCGAAGGTCTTCGGCGGTGCGAAGACGATTGCCACCTTCTCCAATGTCGGCGAACAGAACGCGGCCTTTGCCATGCAGTTCCTGCGGGATGAAGGCATCCCGGTCGTCAGCTCAAGCACGGGCGGCGAACATGGACGCAAGGTGGAATACTGGCCAGTTTCCGGCCGTGCACGGCAATATCCGCTAACCGGCGCCGAGACGCAGAAGACCGTGGCCCTGGAACAGCGCCCTGTTGCAGCTCCGAAGCCCGTCGACAATGCGATCGAATTTTTCTGATCAGCGAGGACACCCCGATGACCAACATCCAGCGAGCCGATACGACCGCCATGCAGGAGACGCTCCCCGCCATCCTGATGCGCATCGTCGCGGAATTGCACGATATCGCTTACCTGATCGAGCGCATCGAGCCGCAATTGCTCGATCTCAGCGGCGTCAACGTGCTGGAATCGCCTGACGCGATGAAGGTCATGCAGGGTATCGATCTCGCCGTGCAGAAGACGCGCGGCATCGCCGAGTTCATCGACGCCATCACCGGCGACATGCCGGATGGCTGGATGGTCGATGTTGCGACCGCGTTAAGCCTGGTGAAGCTCACCGAGATGCAGAAGGCACTTGGCGGCAGCGGACGTCACGGCCATTCGCAGCCGCTTGCCAAGGCTGCCGGCGATTTCGATTTCTTCTGACCGCAACCGCCGGTACGCGATATTGTTTTTCCTATACTTTTTTAAATAGTTTTCTTCCCGCTTCTCCTGTTTTCCCTGCCGGACGAAACGCTCGCACAAGTTTCGATTCCTATCTTCGCTGCAGGGCACAAAGCCATCAGGTCTTTGACGAATCGTGCGAGAACAGAATGAATCTGTTAAATCAATTAGTTCCCTTGTTCAGGAATCTGCAGAATCTCGGGAGGACGCGGTTGCTGACTCTCGCCGGCGTGGGCATTTTGTCCGTGGCGTTGGTCCTGTTTGCAGCCCTCTACGTCAACAAGCCTGCCCAGGAGACACTTTATGTCGGCCTGGATGCGACCGATCTGAACCAGATCAGCATTGCGCTTGCCGAAGCCAAGATCAATTTCCAGGTGGGCACGGATGGCACCAGCCTGACCGTGCCGACCGGCATGACCGGCAAGGCCCGCGCGCTTCTCGCCGAGCGCGGCCTGCCCAACAGCACCAATGCCGGCTATGAGCTCTTCGACAATGTCGGATCGCTCGGCCTGACCTCCTTCATGCAGGAAGTGACCCGCGTCCGTGCGCTGGAAGGCGAAATCGGCCGGACGATCACGTCTATCTCGGGCATCAGCGCGGCGCGCGTCCATATCGTCATGCAGGACGTCGGCAACTTCCGGAAGGCGGATCAGAAGCCGACGGCCTCGGTGATGATCCGGGCCAACGCCGAAGCGGCGCGCAAGGCGGCCCAGGCCATCCGCCATCTCGTCGCCTCCGCCGTTCCCGGTCTTGAGGTCGACGATGTCACCATCCTCGATTCCACCGGGCAGTTGCTTGCCTCTGGCGACGATCAGAGCAATGGCGCGCTGAATCGCAATCTCGGCATCGTGCAGAATGTTCAGGGCGAAATCGCATCGAATATCGACAAGGCGCTGGCACCTTTCCTCGGCATGGACAATTTTCGCTCCAGCGTGACGGCCCAGCTCAACACCGACAGCCAGCAAGTGCAGGAAACAACCTACGACCCGGAATCGAAGGTCGAGCGTTCGGTGCGCACCACCAAGGAAGCGCAGAAGTCGCAGCAGCGCCAGTCGGACACGGCGGCAACCGTCGAGCAGAACATTCCGCAGGCAGCACCCCAGGCCGGCGGCAATGGGCCGACATCGAACGACCAGACCGACAAGCGCGAAGAGCAGACCAACTACGAAATCAACAGCAAGACCACCGCAACGGTTCGTAACAGCTACAGGATCGAGAAGCTGTCGGTCGCCGTGGTGGTCAACAGGGGCCGTATCGCCCAGATGGTCGGTCAGCCGGCCGATCCGGCAAAGGTCGATGCCTATATCGCCGAGATGCAGAAGATCGTCGCAACCGCTGCCGGCCTCGATCCAAGCCGCGGCGACGTGGTGACCGTCAATGCGATGGATTTCCTCGACACCCAGCTGCTCGACGACAACGCCTCCGGTCTCAACATCATGGATGTGCTGAGCCGCAACATGGCCGGCATCATCAATTCGCTCGCCTTCGTCGCGGTTGCCGTCCTCATCATCTGGATGGGCTTCCGCCCGCTCATCCGCTCGCTTGGCGGCGGCGCCAACGGCACGGCCCTGCCGGACGCGGCCGGCCTGGAATTGCCGGATTTCGCACCCGGCGCGGTCGGTGGACCTGGCGCCGCGTTGATGGACGGCTTCGGTTCGGATTTCGGCTTCGACAGTACCGACGACCTGTTGACGATGGGCGAGGACAACAGCACCTTCAATCGCCGCGTCAAGGAAGGGCCGGAGCGTCGCCTCTCGCGCATGGTGGAAATCAGCGAGGAGCGAGCCGCCAAGATCCTCAGAAAATGGGCCGTCGACAAGGCAGCCTGATTATAAAAGACCGGGAGAGATCCCGGTCTTTTCGCGTGAACGGATAGGATGTGGTCGAGCCGCTGCAATCCTGGATTTCACGAATATTTGTTGCAAGCCGATGTCGCGAAATCAGGCTGTATGAGATGTTGGCAAGTGAAGAAGAGGCGGCAAATTTCGTTGCTGGGTAGAAAGAATCGACTTATAGTTGGCTCATCTGTGCGTAACAGCGTCGAATCGGCGCGAATCGGGCGGTAATCCGCTTCCAGTGAATTCAGGGTTTGAAGACGCAGGGACGCGGAGAAACCAGTTTATAGTTTGTTGATTGGGTTTCCGGCGATCTGCGCCAATGCGATTGCCGAAGTGGAATTCATGTTAGCGCTTGCGCGCCGTGCCTCCGCCGGATGCGTTTGAGGCGTAATCGTAATTTAAGTTGGCGCAGGCGCCTTTTTTGAAGATCGATATCGGTTTTCGGGAGCATGTCCTGAGTCCAGACCGAACAATGCTCTCGTTGAGGCCTGATCGTCCGACAGTGGCAGGAAACGCAGAAAATGGACATGCAGATATCGCAGGCGAACAAAGGCGATAAGGATGCGCGAGCAGTTGCTCCTTCCAACGCCATGTCGCGCGATCAGCTCATTCTGCAACTGACTGCGGTCGCCGGGCCAGCCTATCTCCAATCCGGCCTGCGCGTGCTGACGGATTATGTCGGCGCTGCCTATTACCTTCTGGCGCGCTGCGATCTCATCCAGGAGAGCGGGCTCGATTTCGTCGTGTCCTCCGATTGGCCTTTCGATCTCGTCCGGCGCCTGGCTTCCGAACTCACGAGCGGTTACGGCCGCGCCGGCGAGCTGGAAAAATCCATGTCGCTGTTCCAGCCGAATTTTGCCTTCCTGCCCGATGATGTCGAGCTGCCGGAGGGTGTCAGTCGTCACTATTGCGCGCTGACCTTCAATGTTGGGCGCACACGGTTCTCGCTGATGCTTCTGGCCCGCGACAGCCTGTTGCTGTCGACGGAGCGGCTGCGCGATGTCGGACTGCTCGCAGGGTATTTCGCCAGCTTCACCCGTAGTGTCGAAGGCAAGCTGGAGCGCGATTTCGATTTGACCGAGCGCGAGCTGGAATGCCTGTTCTGGATTGCCGAAGGCAAGACCAGCGACGAGATCGCCATGATCCTCGGCATCTCGCGCAATACCATCAACAACTACATCACCAGCGTCATGCGCAAGACCGCGACGAAAACGCGATCGGAAGCCATCGCTTTTGCCGTCAGAAACAACCTCGTTTGAAGGCCTATTGAATGCGATATCAGCCGGGCAAGGCGACGGACATGTCGGGCGAGACGAAGCTTAGCCGGTCGCATCGGATTTCCGGCCGCTCAGATCTCTTTCCGAAGCTGGTGTCGATGCAGAAATTGATCGACGCGCAGAATTTCGCGGTTTACCGCCTCAACGGTTCCGGCCTGCCGAGCAAGCAGCGCCTGGTCTGCGAGCTGGAGAACTGGGGCTTGGCCAATCCCGTCATGAACAAGGCCTTCGTCGAGGCTTATGGCGAGGCGATGATCGAGCATATCGAGAAGTCGCTGCTGCCGCTGATGTGGAACGGTCGCGACAGCGACAGCACAGCCGAGACGCCGGATTTTGCCGCTTTCACCCAACGCCTGAAACCGCATCTCCTGCCTTTCGCAGGCGTTGCCTTTCCAGTGCGTCTGGGTTCGGTCGGCAATGGCTATATCATCTTCACCGCGAAGTTCATGGACGTGGCGAGCGACATGATCGTCGAGCTGCATGGCCGCAGCTGCCAGATCATGATGGAGCTTCTGTCGCTCGACGAGCGCCGCACGCCGGCCGCAGAAGCATTGAGCGACCGCGAGATCGCTTGCCTGCAATTGGCCGGCGACGGACGAATCAGCGAGGAGATCGCCGAAAAGCTCGGTTTGTCCGTGCATACGGTCAACGCCTATCTTGGTTCGGCGACGATCAAGCTCGACAGCGTCAACCGTATCCAGGCGATCGCGAAAGCGATCCGCTTCGGTTACATCAGCTGACGCCGACGCTCCTCAGCGGATCTTCATCGTTCGAGTCTTACCTACGCCGCTTGCGTCGCGTCACCGATCGCATAGCGGGCGTCTTTAAGGCTGCGGGCGAGCAATGCCGTATTTTCATCCGGGTCGGCGGATGCTTTCTCGAAGGCGATATGGTTGATCTCGATGCCGGCATGTTGATCGGCAAGCGCGAGCTTGGCATAGATGGTGACGCCGCGCGGCTTGATTTCGAGGTCGATTGTGACCTCGGCCGGGCCGCTCCAATCGAGCTTGTAGTCGCCGCCAAGCCCGAAATTGACGATACCGGGCAGGAAATAGAGCTCGGCGGCCGAAGCGACGAGATCCGCAAGATTGCCGTAGCGTTCGAATCGCAGCAGCGAAATCAGATCGGCGGCGTCGAGGAGCCGCAATTCGCTGGCGACCGGGCTGATGGCCTCAGCGAGAATGCGTTCACGTTGAGCAGAGTAGGGGCATTTTTTCATTCGATTTATCGTACCCGTGTTCTATTCGACTGTGCGTAGATCCGATGGATTAGCTCTGCGACGGCCTTGTAAAATACTGACGGGATGACACTATCGACCGAGACTTGCGCAAACATGGAGCGCGCGAGCGGCGCATCCTCGAAAACCGGGATGCCGTTTGCCTCGGCGATCTCCCTGATTTTCAGCGCAATGAGGTCCTGACCCTTGGCAACGACGACAGGCGCATCGCCTTCCTCGCGGACATAGCGCAACGCCACGGCGAAATGGGTCGGGTTGGCGATGATCAGGGTTGCGCGCGGCACCTGCTTCATCATCCGCCGGCGGGCGCGGTCGCGGGCAATCGAGCGCTGGCGTGACTTGACGATCGGATCGCCCTGCGACTGCTTGTACTCGTCCTTGATCTCCTGCTTGGTCATTTTCAGCTGATCGAACCAATGGTGGCGGCTCCACGCCACATCGGCGATGCCGACAACGGCGGTCGCCAGCAGCACGATCGTCAGGATTCTCTCGACGATGGTCGACAGCCGAACGAAAATCGTCTGAGGATCGGAAGCCAACGAATCGATCGCGTGGAAGAACTGGCTGCGCAGCACGAAGAACATGATGATGCTGACCACCACGATCTTGGCGAGCGACTTGCCGAATTCCACGAGGCCCGATGTGCTGAAGATGCGGCTCCAACCGGAAACAGGTGATATGCGCGAAAATTTCGGCTGAATGCGGTCGAGAACCGGCGTCGGCAGGTTCTGGAACATCGAGGAGCCGATCCCGAAGATGAAAAACAGAACGATAGCGGGCAACAGCAGGTTACCGACTTCCCAGCCGATTCGGGTAAATAACGAAAGAGCGTCCGGCCCCGTTTCCAAGTGCCACTGATCCGGCTTCTCGAAAAGGTCTCGCAGCACCTCGCCCATGCGCCCCATGCGCTCCGGCAGGAAGAAGGTGACATAGATGACGGTCGCCAGCATGGAAGCAAAGATGGTCGCTTCCCTGGAGTGGGGCACATTGCCCTTCTCCATCGTGTCGCGGAGTTTTTTCTCCGTCGGTCTCTCTGTTTTACTGTCCTTGTCTTCGTCAGCCAAAGCAGCCGTCCTTCGCGAAACGGAAAGAGGCCGCGCAGCATGCGCGGCCCTGTTTTGAACAGTCTAGGACGATTCAGGTGAGTCGCGTCGAAGTTACGCGGCTTTCTCCACAGGTGTCATGTCCTTGGCCTTGAGTTCGATCTGGCCGGAATTGGAAAGCCGGATCGCTTCCTGCGCGATGGCGCGCCGGGCGACGGCAATTTCCCGCGCATTGACGCCGTTGCTGGGCACCTGCAGATCGGATTCGATCATGCGGCGCTGGCGGGGACTGATCGAAGCGAGCACGATTTCGCGGATATCCATGGTCGAGCCGCGCAGCGCCATGGTGATGATATCCGAGGCGATGTCGTTGAGCAGCAGAACGCGGCTTTGTTGCGGCATGAGCATGAGGTCGTCGAAGAGGAAGATCTTCGGGCGGACCTTGTCGACCGATTCCTTGCTCAGCGATTCCAGCGACGTCAGCAGCGTATCGACCTGCGGCTTGTCGAGCTCGTTCATCAGCTCCGCCACCTTGGTCGAGCCGGCGGCGTTACGTTCGGCTTCGATCTCCGTCATCAGCCCCTGGACGCGGTTCTCGATGATCTGCGCGGCTTTCGGGCTGACATCCTTGAGATTGACCGTGCGGTTCATGATGTCGGCGCGCTGCGCCTCCGGCAGTTGCAAGAGGATCTTGGCGCCGAAAGAGGACGGCATCATCGACAGCATATAGGCGATGGTTTGTGGATGTTCGCGCAGGAAGAACTTGGCGACGAAGGCCGGATCCGCTTCGCCGAGGCGATCCCAGATCGAGGCCTCATAGGCCTGGAAGGCCGTGCGCCGGCCGAGTAGGCTGTCGACCTCGTCGGGCGTCAGGCCCTCTTCGAGAATGCTCTCGATCGCCTTGGCGTTGTCCATCAGACCGGCGCCTTCGGTGAAGAGATCTTCGAATTCCGCCACGAGCTGCGCCAGTTCGTCGGGCGGAATGAGCCGCAGCGATTGCGCGGAGGCAATGATGAGCTGCAATTCATGCTGCGTGAAATATTTCAGCAGCCGTCCCGCCACCTGTTTTCCCATGGCAAGGAGAACGGCTGCGGCCTTCTCGGCCTGAGACAACGGTTTCTCGGCAAGGGCGCCGCTGAAATCGTCAAAGTCCATCATGGTCTTCATCTCCGTCCCGAACAGGGAGTGGGCTTATTCTGAAAAGAAATCAGGCTTTCATTGCCCGATCCCGAAATGATCTTCGGGAAATAGTATGCAAAATCAAATAAATGGAGCGAAACTACTTATTTCGCCCTATTGTTGGACAGCTCGATCAGCTTGATGCCGAACCGGGTATCATCATGCTCCAGTACGGTAATCTCGCCCCGGCCGATGCAGCGGCCGTTGACGGTGATTTCGACGGGTTCGCCGATTCTCTTGTCGAGCGCGATGATCGCGCCCTCGGTCAGGTTCATCAGGCCGGAAACCTGCATGCGGCTGCTGCCGAGAACGATCTGGACGTCGATCGGGATATCCATGATCAGGTCGAGATTGGCGCTCAGCGCGCTGCCGGGAGCGGCCGTTTCGGCAAATGTGGAGGGGCCGCCGAAATCGCCGGCGCCGAAGGCGGAACCGGCATCGTCGTCACCGAATTCACCGCCAAAGGCCGAAAGACCGGCAGTCTGCTCGGCACCGAACGCGTCGGCATCGAAATCCGGGGCAACGCCGTCAGTGTCCTTCTTCAGGACGCCGCGCAGGCCGTCGATAGCCTCGTCCAATGCGGCGTCGCTGCTTGCGATTTCCAGCGAATCCTCGCCGCTTTTCTGTGTCGTCTTCGTAGCCATGAAATCACTATTCCAGTTGAAACTTGCCTCAAGCTGCCGTGGGCGCGGGCCGCCCTCCGGCCGGTCAATTCATCAGGTGTCGAAGAAGCTCGTCGTCGGAGTTCACGGTGTCCTTGACACGCACCGTGTAGTTCTCGCCGGAGCGGCCGAATTCGCAGACATAGAGGTCCTTGCTGTTGGCGCTGACCTCGACCTGGACGTCGCTCGTATCCATGAAGGGAATGACATCGCCGACGGCGAGCCTGGAGATCGTGTCGAGCGTCAGCGATTGCAGCCGGATGCGGGCTTCGAGCGTCACCTGCGAGCGGCGCACCTGCTCGTTGAGTTGCTCCGCCCATGCGCCGGTCGAGGATGATGGGTTCTTTGCCCGCGGCGCGGTGACCACGGTGCGCAGCAGCTCGTATTGCGGAACGATCACGACGATTTCCGAAACGGTCTTGCCGAGCGAGATCGTCATCGCGATGGCGGCGGCGAAATCATCGGCCTGGCCGGCAGCCGGCTTCGGACGATCCTCGATATTGTAGGGCGGATCCAGATAGGGTTCGAAGCCGCCGGACGCGTTGACGGCCGAGCGCAGCACGTTGGCGATCTTGTCGAACACCATGATGGACAGGTCGAGTTCGATTACCGAAAGCGGTCGCGCGGCGGGGGAGTCGATCGTCTCGGGCTGGGCGCCCAGCAGATGCTCCATCAAGGTCATGACGAAGCCCGTGCCGCAGCCGAGCAGGAAGTTCTGCGACCAGTTGCGAAGCGAGCCGTTCACTAGGGCGCAATTGCTGCCGATACCGGCGACAAGCTCGCTCATCAGGCCCGACCGGCAGCCGGCATAACCGACGGAGACATCAAGGCCGGTTTCGCTCTTGATGACGTCGGGGAGGAACTCGGCATAGACCTGGCCAAAGGCCGTGCCCAGCTTTGAAAGCGTTGCCGGGTCGCCAAGGCCACCGGTCAGCTTGGCGAAGAGGACGGGATCCATCGTCTGTTTTGGGTGCGTGGATTGCTGGCTCATGATCATCAGGCCGCCTTGCTCTCACCGCCGGGGTTCATCATTTCCTGCTCGACCGCGTCGATGGACGGCCGCTCATAGGAGGAGATCGTCTTGCGGCCGTATTCCAGCGCCACTTGCGGCACGGAGCCGTTCATGTAGGCGAGCAGCGTCTGCTTCACGATCACGTAGAGGCGATGCTGCTTGTTGCGCACGACCTTGATCTGCGACACCAACGGTGCGCAGACGGAGTAGGACAGGATGATGCCGAGGAAGGTGCCGACGAGTGCCGAGCCGATGAGATGTCCGAGCACTTCAGGCGATTCGTTGATATGGCTCATGGCCTTGATGACACCAAGGACGGCCGCGACGATGCCGATGGCCGGGAAGGAATCGCCCATGATCGTGATGGCATGATAGGGTTTCATCTTGTCGTGCTGGATCGTGTTGATTTCCTCGTCCATCAGCGCCTCGATCTCGTGCGAGCGGGCATTGCCGATGATGATGAGGCGGACGTAATCGCAGATGAAGGCCGTCAGATCCCGGTTCTTCAGCACCGTTGGGGCGGCCTGGAAGATCACCGATTCGTCGGGATTGTCGATATGGGCTTCGATCTCGTTGCGCGACTTGGTGCGCAGGTCCCGCATCAGTGCATAGAGCACGCCGAGGGTGTCGAGATAATCACGCTCCTTGGGAACCGCATGCCTGAAGGCTTCGCCCAGCGCCTTGCCGGAATCCTTCAAGACCTTCATCGGATTGGCCATGATGAAGCCGCCGATGCCGGCACCCGCGATGATGACAAATTCAAAGGGCTGGAACAGCGCGTTCACATCCCCGCCCATCGCCATGAAGCTGCCAATGATGCAGCCGCAGGTCACTACAAATCCGATAATAATATTCATCGCCGGTCCACACCTGAACATTGCTTCCTGAAATCAACTAGGAGACCTGCCTTGCGTGAGGCTGTTCGACGCGCTCAGTCAGCGGGCCTTTTGTCGTGTCAGCCTCGCACAAGCCAATGTCGGCACAGTAACAGCTAAGGGCATCTATGCCCGGCTAACGACATGTTGGAACGCCGCGTCATCGGACGTTTCCTGTCCCGTTATTCTCCAATGTCCGGAGGGCGTTGAAAATGCAGTCTGGTATCTATGTGGCGCTGTCATCGCAGATGGCGCTCGAGCGGCGTCTGACGACGGTTGCCGACAACATGGCCAATGTGAACACCACGGGTTTCCGCGGCACCGAGGTCAAGTTCAATCAGGTCCTCAGCAGTACCGAAAACAAGCTCAACACCAAGGTCGCCTTCGTCTCGCAGGGCAATGACTATCTCTCCACCGACAATGGTGAATTGCAGAACACCGGCAATCTCCTCGATTTTGCCGTCAAGGGCGAAGCCTGGTTTGGCCTCAATACGCCAGCCGGCCTGGTGCTGACGCGCGACGGCCGCTTTACGATGACGGACAGCGGCGCACTGGTCTCGGCACGCGGCTATCCCGTGCTCGATCCCGGCGGTGCACCAATCCAGCTCGATGCCACCGGTGGGGCGCCGACCGTCTCCTCGAATGGCACGATCACGCAGAACGACAAGCAGGTCGGCCAGATCGGGCTTTATACCTCCGACGTCAGCAAGGGCTTCCTGCGCTACAGCAATAGCGGCGTACTGCCCACTGACACGCCGCAACCGGTGATCGACCGCTCCAATATTGGCGTCGCCCAGGGCTATCTCGAAAATTCCAACGTCAACGGCCTGCGGGAAATGACCGAACTGATTGAGGTCAGCCGCGCTTTCGACAATATCACGTCGCTCACCAACAGCAGCGAAAGCACGCTCTCGGAAGCGATCAAGACCCTCGGCGGCAGCCAGTAAGAAGGGCGGATCATGTTCGAGGACCGGATGCCTGAGGGGGCACTTTCTCCGAGGCTGCCGCATATGGCCGCGCTGGCGGAGCAATATGCGATGACGGAAAACGCGGTCGCCCATGGCGGCCATGTGCGGACCATTGCGGCCGGGCACTACACGGTCGCGGGCCTCTCCAGGCATGTGCGCCTCGGCGAGTTCGTCGCCCATCGTTCCTCGACCGGCATTCATCTCGGTGAAGTCGTGCGCGTCGAACCGGAATTGACCTATGTTTGTCCCATCGAGCCGGGCGAACCGATCGGCATCCATGACACCGTCATCCGCAAGGGCGCCTTTCGCATCGCGCCGTCGGAAAGCTGGTGCGGGCGCACCATCAACTCGCTGGGCGAACCGATCGACGGCCTGGGGCCGCTGACGGCGGGCACGCAGCCGCGATCGATCTCCAACACCGCGCCGCCCTCCATGACGCGCAAACGCGTCGAGACGGGCTTCAAGACCGGCGTGCGCGCCATCGATATTTTCTCACCGCTCTGCCTCGGCCAGCGTCTCGGCATCTTCGCCGGCTCCGGCGTCGGCAAATCGACGCTGCTGTCGATGCTTGCCCGCGCCGGCGCCTTCGACAAGGTGGTGATCGCGCTGGTCGGCGAGCGTGGTCGCGAAGTTCGTGAATTCATCGAGGATACGCTCGGTTCGCACATGCAGAAGTCGGTCGCCGTGGTTGCAACCAGCGACGAGAGCCCGATGTTGCGCAAGATGGCGCCACTGTCGGCGATCACCATCGCCGAGCATTTCCGCGACCAGGGCGACAATGTGCTTTTGATCGTCGATAGCGTCACCCGCTTCGCCCACGCCATCCGCGAGGTCGCGACCGCGTCCGGCGAGCCGCCGATCGCGCGCGGTTATCCGGCTTCCGTCTTCACCGAGCTGCCGCGTCTTCTGGAACGGGCAGGGCCGGGACCGGAAGGCACGGGCACGATCACCGCGATCATTTCGATCCTTGTCGATGGTGACAATCACAACGACCCGATCGCCGATTCCACCCGCGGCATTCTCGATGGCCACATCGTCCTGCAGCGCTCTCTTGCGGAGGAGGGCCGTTATCCGCCGATCGATCCGCTGGCCTCGGTCTCGCGCTTGGCGCGCAAGGCCTGGACGCCGGATCAGGAAAAGCTGGTGTCGCGCCTGAAGGCGCTCGTGCACCGCTACGAGGAAACGCGCGACCTGCGCCTGATCGGCGGATATCGCCAGGGTGCCGACGCAGATCTCGACATAGCCGTCCGCCAGGTGCCGATCATCTACGATGTGCTGAAGCAGACTCCCGGCGAACGGCCTGCGGTCGACGCCTTCACCGACCTTGCGACCGCCTTGAAGAACGGTTCGGCGGCAAACATACCGGCAAAGAGAGGCTGATGTGAGAGAATCCGATGCAGACGAGCCGGTCGCTCCGCCCAAGCTGGCGAAAAGGCGGACTGCCACCGACAGGGCATTGGCCTGCACTGGCCTGGTGCTGGCCGGTATCTCGGCCTTCTTCCCGTGGTACGTGTTTTTGAACCCGGACAAGTTCGGCATTCAGGTTGCCGAGGGCGACCGGTCGCGGGATCTGCCGAACTGGCCGGGGCGCGAGATCGTCAGCGTCTCGCCGCTTGCCATGGTCAACAAGAACCCGGGCGAACCGAAGGATATCATTCCCGATCCTCTGACGACGGCGACGATCAGCAATGTCGGGCGCGAGGACGACAAGGGGCCGCCGGCGGAAGATCAGCCGTTCCCCGGCAAGTCGCCCTTCCATCTGCTGCATGTCGCAAATGGCCGGGCGCTGATCGAGGATGACAACGGCATGTTCGTCGTGCGCATCGGGTCTCTCCTGCCTGATAACAGCCGCCTGGCGACCATCGAGCAACGGGACGGAAAATGGGTGATCGTCACCTCCACAGGCGATGTCTACGGCCATGAATAAATGCTCGAAATCGTCCGCATACCGGGCGTTTTGAAGACTTCCGCAAGAACGCATTCCCCGCAAGTCCCACGCAAGATTATCCCTCTAATGTCCCTGGTGTAAGAACGGAGAGAAGCCCATGCAACCCATTCAACTCTTTGACCTGGCCTCGCGGCAAGCCGAGTGGCTTCAGACGCGCCAGGAGGTTGTTGCCGGCAACATCGCCAATGCCAATACCCCGAAGTTCCGCGCCAAGGACGTGACGCCGTTCCAGGCTGTCCTCGACAACCAGAATGTCGGCATGGCGAAGACCAATCCGGCGCATCTCTCCGGCAGCGAATTCAGTCAGAGCGGCGACATCAACGTCGAGGAAGCGTCGCTCAACCAGGAAATTGGTGTCCAGGAGTCGGGTAATACCGTGGGCCTGGAAGACGAGCTCGCCAAATCGGGTGAGATCAAGCGGCAGTACAGCTTGAACACCGCACTCGTCAGCTCCTTTCATCGCATGATGTTGATGACCGTAAAACAATAGATGAAGTGAAGATGTCATGGATCCCTTATCTGCCGCATTGAAGATTGCGGGCTCCGGCCTGGAGGCTCAATCGACCCGCCTGCGCGTCGTCTCCGAAAATATCGCCAACGCCCGTTCGACAGGCGACACACCCGGTGCCGATCCCTATCGCCGCAAGACGGTGACCTTCGGTGCCGAGCTCGATAGAGCCAACGGTGTGACGACGGTCGGGGTGAAGAAGATGGGCGAGGACACCGGCAAGTTCGTCGAGCAATACGACCCGGACAATCCGGCGGCGGACCAGAAGGGCTACGTCAAGATGCCCAACGTCAACATCCTTGTCGAAATGGCCGACATGCGCGAGGCAAATCGTTCCTACGAGGCCAATCTGCAAACGGTCCGGCAGGCACGCGACCTCATCTCCTCCACCATCGATCTGTTGAAGAATTCATAATGATTGACGCTATCAAGAATGTCTCCTCCCTCTCGGCAACCCGCGGTCTCGGCAGCATCGCCACGGATCTGAGTTCCGTCGCATCCAACGCGATCGCATCGACGCCGGAAACGGCAATCGGAAGCTCCGCGGTCGGCAGCTTCGCCTCGGTCATGTCCGATGTGGCGAAGAATACGGTCAGCACGCTGAAGGACGCCGAAAATGCCTCCTTTGCCGGCATCAAGGGCACGATGAGCACCCGCGAAGTGGTCGACAAGGTCATGCAGGCGGATCAGACGCTGCAGACGGCGATCGCGCTGCGCGACAAGATGGTCTCCGCCTTCCTCGATATTACGAAAATGCAGATCTAGGGCGGATTGCTCCGCTCAAACTATGTGACTTGGCGTGTTCCTGTTCCAAAGCCGCTTGGCGGCTTTCAGGATCGCGCTCCAGATCGAAGGACTAAAACATGAGAGCGCTCGCTATTGCCGCGACGGGCATGGACGCCCAGCAGACCAATCTCGAAGTGATCGCGAACAACATCGCGAACATCAACACGACGGGCTACAAGCGTTCCCGCGCCGAGTTCTCGGACCTTCTGTACCAGACCGAGCGCGCCAAGGGCATCGCCAACAGGCCGAACCAGGCAGTGGTCCCGGAAGGCGCCAATATCGGTCTCGGCGTGCAGACGACGGCCGTGCGCAACATCCAGATCCAGGGCGAGCTGTCGCAGACGTCGAACGATCTCGACGTCGCACTTGTCGGCCGCGGCTGGTTCCAGATCCAGATGCCTGACGGTACGACGGCCTATACGCGCGCCGGCTCCTTCAACAAGAGCGATACCGGCCAGATGGTCACGCCCGACGGCAACGTGCTGCAGCCTGGGATCACCATCCCGAGCAATGCCAGCAACGTCGTTATCAACCAATCCGGCCAGGTCTCGGCGACAATCGGCACGGCGACCACGCCGACCGTTCTCGGTCAGTTGCAGATCGCCAACTTCGTCAACGAGGCCGGTCTGCAGCCGATGGGCAGTAACCTCTTCACCCAGACGCCGGCATCCGGCGATCCCGTCGTCTCCGACCCGAACGAAAACGGCTTCGCCTATATGAAGCAGGGCTATCTGGAATCGTCGAACGTCGATCCGGTCAAGGAAATCACCGACCTGATCACGGCGCAGCGTGCCTACGAGATGAATTCCAAGGTCATCACCACCGCCGACGACATGGCGCAGATCGTCAGCAAAAACCTGAAGTAACAGAGGGACGGGCCGAACATGAGGTTTCGCCGGATGAAAAGCTTAGCAATGGCCTGGCTCGCCGCAGCAGGCCTATCCGTCATGTTCGTGCCGGTTTTTTCCGCCGGCGCAACGGGTGTCGACGGAACCAGCATGGGCACCGCCGTGGTACCGACCGAGGTGATCTATCCCGGCGATATCATCGGCAGCGGCCAGCTCGAGGAGGTTGACGTCACCAATCCCAACTTGACCGGCGACTACGCCAGGGCGATCCGGGACGTGACGGGCAGGGTATCGAAGCGCACGCTTCTGCCCGGCAGGACAATCTCGATTTCCTCCTTGCGCCAGCCCTTTGCGGTGATACGCGGTTCGAACGCACGATTGGTAATGAGTATGGGCAGCATGACGATCACCGCGGCCGGGACGCCCCTGGACGACGGCGCTGTCGGCGACAGCGTGCGGGCCCGTAATCTGGATTCCGGTATCATCGTCAACGGTACCGTCCTCGAAAACGGCACGATTCGCGTGGTCTCGAAATGAGAAGCCTTCGTTATTTTCTTGCGATTCTGATGGCATTGCCCAGCCTGATCGTCTCCGATCCGGCGCTGGCGATACAATCGCGCATCAAGGATATCGCCTCGTTGCAGGCCGGCCGTGACAACCAGTTGATCGGCTACGGCCTGATCGTCGGTCTGCAAGGATCAGGCGACGGCTTGCGGTCTTCGCCGTTTACTGAGCAGTCCATGCGCGCGATGCTGCAGAATCTCGGCATTTCGACGCAGGGCGGCCAGTCCGCCGCCAAGAATACCGCCGCCGTGATGGTGACGGCCAACCTGCCGCCCTTTGCCAGTCCCGGCAGCCGTATCGACGTCACCGTCAGTTCGCTCGGCGACGCGACCTCGCTTCGCGGCGGCACGTTGATCATGACCTCGCTCAGCGGCGCCGACGGGCAGATCTATGCCGTGGCGCAGGGCTCGGTCATCGTCTCGGGTTTCCAGGCGCAAGGGGCCGCTGCCAGCGTCACCGAAGGCACCACGACCGCCGGCCGCGTGCCGGGCGGCGCCATCATCGAGCGTGAGCTGCCGTCGCGCTTCAAGGACTCCGTCAATCTCGTCCTGCAGTTGCGTAATCCGGACTTTTCCACCTCGGTTCGTATTACCGATACGGTCAATGCCTGGGCGACCTCGCGCTTCGGCGCGCCGATCGCCGAGGCGAAGGATTCGCAGGAGGTTGCGATCAGCAAGCCGAAGATGGCGGACCTGACGCGGCTAATGGCGGACATCGAAAATCTTGCCGTCCAGACCGATACGCCAGCCAAGGTCGTCATCAACGAGCGCACAGGAACGATCGTCATCGGCGCCGACGTCCGCGTCTCGCCGGTCGCCGTCAGCTACGGCACCCTGACGGTTCAGGTCAGCGAAAATCCGCAGGTCATCCAGCCGGAACCCTTCTCTGACGGCCAGACTGCCATCCAGGACCAGACGGATATCACAGCGACCAAGAGCGGCGGCGGCGTCGCCATGCTCCAGGGGCCTGACCTGAAGACACTCGTCTCCGGCCTGAACAATATCGGCGTCAAGCCGGACGGCATCATTGCCATCCTGCAAGGCATCAAATCGGCTGGCGCCCTGCAAGCGGAGCTCGTGCTGCAATGATCTCGATCGCTATCGCCCGAAAAATTCTGAATTCCTGCTCTGCGGCCATGGTCGCCCTGCTGCTGTCCGTCTGCGCTGCGGCGGCACAGGAAGCGCCGAAACCGGTCGTTGATCCGGCATCCAGCCAGGACGAGATCAGGCAGTTCTGCACCAATATTGCCGATCCGGCCCGCGACCAGCGCTACCTTCTGCAAAAGCAGGAGCTTGAAAAGCTGCAGGCCGACGTCAATCAGCGCATCGCCACCATGGATCAGCGCAAGGCGGAATATGAAGACTGGCTGAAGCGCCGCGACGACTTTCTGAAAAGCGCCGATGCCGGTCTGATCGACGTCTACAAGAACATGAAGCCCGATGCGGCGGCGGCGAGCCTTGACGGCGTCAAGGTCACCATAGCGGCGGCGATCATCATGAAACTCTCGCCGCGCCAGGCGAGTCTCGTTTTGGCGGAGATGGATGTGCAGAAGGCGGCAGCCGTCACCAACATCATGGCCAGCGCGTCTGATCCGAATACATCGAAGTCGAAGGACCCTTCATGAACATGCGTCTTACGGCCACGTGCGCAATTGTCGTCTTTCTCGCGGGCTGCCAGACGCCGCAGGCTATGAAGGAAATCGGCAGGGCACCCGCCATGAGCCCCATCGGCAGCGGCCTGCAATATGCGCAGACACCGCAGATGTCGCAGTATCCGAAGCGCCCGCACCAGGTCGCGCAAGGCTATTCGCTCTGGAACGATTCGCAGGCGGCCCTTTTCAAGGACGCCCGCGCGCTCAACGTCGGCGATATTCTGACCGTCACGATCCAGATCAACGACAAGGCGAACTGGGACAACGAGACCAATCGCAATCGCACGAACAAAAGCGATATGAACTGGGACATTGCCGCCAAGATCTTCGGCTGGACGCCTGCCACCAGGGCAGACGCGACCTCGGGCTCCGATACCAGCACCGACAGCAAGGGCAAGATGCAGCGCTCCGAGCAGATCAACCTGCTTGTGGCTGCCGTCGTTACCGGCATTCTCGAGAACGGCAACCTGATGATCAGTGGCTCGCAGGAAGTTCGCATGAACCAGGAAATCCGCATTCTCAATGTCGCCGGTATTGTGCGGCCGCAGGACGTCATGGCGGATAATACGATTTCCTACAGCAAGATCGCCGAGGCGCGCATTTCCTATGGCGGCCGTGGTCGCCTGACGGAAATTCAGCAGCCGCCGGTCGGTCAACAGGCGGTCGATCTGCTGTCGCCGCTCTGACGGTCGGACAGCACACGGCATTTTTGCAACAGGCGAGTAACAGACATGGCAGAAGCCGCAGACGCATCGGCAAACAGCAAGGGATCGCCGCTGGTCATGACCATCGTCGGACTGCTCGCCCTGACCGTCCTCGGCGGCGGCGGCGGGTGGTTCCTCGGCACCATAGTTGCGCCGAAGATCAAGGCGGCGACATCAGCCGTGCAGGCCGCCACACAGACGACCGGCGACGAAAAGCAGGCGATAGCCCCCGTGGAATCGAGCAATATCGTCCAGCTCGATCCGATCATCACCAATCTCGGCTATCCCTCGCAGAACTGGATCAGGCTGGAAATCGCGCTCGTGTTCAAGGACAAGCCGGACCCACAACTCGCCCAATCCATCCATGAAGATATCCTGGCCTATGTCCGCACGGTGTCGCTGCAACAGATCGAAGGTCCGCGTGGCCTGCAATATCTTCGGGATGACCTTCAGGAACGTGTTGACCTGCGCTCCGAAGGACGCGTATCGAAAGTCATGTTCAGGACTTTCGTGATCGAATGATTCGATTATTACTTATTTTATCTACATTAGTATTTGCTATATTGTCGCCTGAACTGGCGATGGCGCAGCAATTGTCGCAACAGATTCCGACGGATCTTCTGAACGCCCCGGTGAACGGGTCGGTCGCGGCCTGGATCATCCGCACCTTCGGGCTGCTGACCATCCTGTCGATCGCGCCCGGCATCCTCATCATGGTGACGAGCTTTCCGCGCTTCATCATTGCGTTTTCGATCCTGCGTTCGGGCATGGGTCTTGCAACCACCCCCTCGAACATGATCCTGCTCAGCCTGGCGCTGTTCATGACTTTCTACGTCATGTCGCCGACCTTCGATCAGGCCTGGAAAGATGGGGCGCAGCCGCTGCTTGCCAATCAGATCTCGGAGGCGGATGCCGTTATGCGCATCGCCGAGCCTTTCCGCACCTTCATGGCGAACAACACGCGCGACAAGGACATCAAGCTCTTTGTCGATCTGGCGCGGGAGCGCGGGCAGACGGTGGTGGTCGACAACAAGATCGACTATCGCGTCCTGATCCCGGCCTTCATGATCTCGGAAATCCGTCGCGGCTTTGAAATTGGCTTTTTGGTCGTGCTGCCGTTTCTGGTCATCGACCTGATCGTCTCGACTATCGTCATGGCGATGGGCATGATGATGCTGCCGCCGACATCGATCTCACTGCCCTTCAAGATTCTGTTTTTCGTGCTGATCGATGGCTGGAATCTGCTGGTCGGCAGTCTCGTGCGCTCTTTCCACTGACAGCCTAAAGCCGCAGGAGTGGTCATCGGGCAATGCCCGACGACCTCACATTTCTATTCGGCGGCGATTGCCGCCGCATTCCCGTCTTCGACCAGGAACGGTTCGGTGCGTACGGGCAGTGCCGGCACATCCATGTGATCCGGAGCAAGGCCCAGCCTGGCGCGCTCGACCATCATCCCGTAAGCCGTCTCCAGGTGACTGGTGAAGCGTTCGGCGTCGAAGAGCGGCTTGATATAGCGGTTGGCGGCCAGCACGTCCTTGAGCCCAGCTGCGCGCTCGGGCTGCTCGGCAAACTCCACGGCCATGTCCTCATAGGCCTGGACATCGGCGGCGACCAGTTCCGGTACGCCGATGGCGTTGAGCAGGCTTTCGCTGACGCGCGAGGCGAAGTTCGTGCCCTTCATCGTCAACACCGGCAGGCCGCCCCAGAGCTGCTCAGAGGTCGTCGTATGGCCGTTGACCGGGAAGGTGTCGAGACCGAGATCGGCAAGCTGCTGGCGATCGATATGGTCCTCGTAGCGAATACGGGTCGTGAAGACGACGCGCTTGCGATTGACGCCGCGCGCCTCGAGTCGCGCCCACAGATTGGCTTCGGCGCGTGGGCCGTTGCACAGCAGCCAGAGCACGCTGTTCTTGGTGCGCTTCAGGATGTTGCACCAGACATCAACCATCTGCGGGGTGATCTTGCGGTTGCCGTTGAAGGAGGCAAAGACGAAGGCGTCTTCCGGCAGCCCATGCTGAGCGCGGGTCGTCGGTTGCGGCTTCGGACGATAGATCGGGTCGTTAGCCTGATAGCTTTCGGGCAAGCGGCAGAACTTCTCGTGAAAATGCGGCTTGGACTGTTCCGGCAGCACGTAGGGGTCGCCGATGATGTAGTCGAGATCGACATTGACGGTGGAACCGGGGAAGCCGAGCCATGATGCCTGGATCGGCGCGGCCATATGGTTGAGGATACGTGCGCGGCTATCCTTCGTGTGCCCCTTGAGGTCGATGAGAATATCGATGCCCCGCGCGCGAATGACCTCGGCCACAGCCTGATCGGAGAGGCTGCGGATATCGACCATGGTCCCCCATCTCGAATAATCGAACTCTTCCTCCCGCTGCGACGCTAATGGCGAATGGTCGAAGAGGGTGATCTCGAAGCGGTTCCGGTCGTGCAGTTCCAATATCCGCTGCAGGAGCTTCATGGTCGCGTGGCCTGGCCAGAAGTCCGCCGAGAGATAGCCGATGCGGATCTTGTCTGCCCATGCATGCGGCGCCTTGCGGCGAGCCTCGGCATGTCCGGCGGGCAGCGGTAGCGTGTCGTGGATGGCGAATTTGTTGATCGCTTCGTCGCCGCACCAATGCAGATGGAAGAAGGGATTGTCCGGCGTGACATAGTCGAGATTGCCCGCGGCGAGCGCCGTCTTGATCTGGGCCATATGTTTGTCGACCAGCGCGAGATCCGACACTTCGCGTGCGAAGATCAGGTAAAGCGTGCGGAAGACGATGTTGTCGGGATGATTCTTGAACAGCGTGGCAACGATATGCCGGTTGCCTTCGTCGTAAAGGTCGTCGGTCAGGAGTTTCGCGGCCAGCAGCCGGTGCCTGAGCTCCGGTCCATCGACCAGCACGGTCTTGAAGCCGGTCAAAAGCTCCTTCTGCTGGCGGCCCAGGAAAATGCGGACGAGGACATAGGCCAACTCCGGATCCTTGAAGGCCAACGGCAGGATCAGGCTGCCGATCGATAGCGCCTTGTCCTCATCGCCGCAATCGGCATGCAGCAGCAAGGCTTCGCGCAGATAGTCCTCGCGATGCGGCTTTTGCCTGCCCGCCAGTTCGTAGGCCGTCGCGGCATCCGATTTGAAGCCGAGTTTGAGCAACGTCTTTGCCAGCAGCGCGTAGGTCTTCGGTGATGTATCGCTGTTGAGCAGCTCGTTCAATGTTTCGAGTGCGCGCGTATACTGCCCCTTCTGGTAGAGATTGGAGGCTGTCACAAAGGTGTTTTTGATAGTCACGAGCGAGAACTCCGAGCGAAACGTTGAACAGGCACCGGCTGGAGGCCGAGGACCGTCATCATGGATTCGCCGGATCATCGCGCGCGTAGCTTGCCTGAAACCGAAGCGGCGGTTGAATCACTCATTTACGCACTATTAGCTACGTTGAGGACATCCCTTGCCGCGCCCCCCAAATTTAAGGAATTCGCAAGCAATGGATGCGAATTTGCTCCTCACATGACGGGTTTGGCCCCCTAGGAAAATGGGCCGAGGAGCATGAAGCCGCTCCGTCATCGCCGGTATTTGAAGTCCGGTATGTCCTCCTTTTTGTATTCAGTTTTCGGGGACACACTCATGACAAGCATTAACACCAATAACTCCGCTATGGCCGCACTGCAGACGCTGCGTGGCATCAGCAGCAGCCTGCAGGACACGCAGAGCGCCGTTTCGTCCGGCCTGCGTATCTCCAAGGCTTCCGACAACGCCGCCTATTGGTCGATTTCCACCTCGATGAAGTCTGACAACAGCGCCATTGGCGCCGTTTCCGACGCCCTCGGCCTCGGCGCTGCCAAGGTCGATACGGCATCCACCGCTGTCAGCAGCGCCATCGACGTCGTCGGCCAGATCAAGGACAAGCTCGTCACCGCCATGGAAGGCTCGGTTGACAAGGGCGCTGTCCAGGAAGAAATCGGCCAGCTCCAGCAGCAGCTGCAGAGCGTCGCTCAGTCGGCTTCGTTCAACGGCGAAAACTGGGTCATGGCTGCCAGCGGCGACTCCGCTTCGGTCGTTTCCTCGTTCATCCGCGGCACCAACGGCACCGTCTCGGTCAGCACCACGTCCTACAAGTTCGACGCCACCGCAACCGGCAACGTTCTGTTCGGCTCGAACTCCGGCACGATCGATACTGCTTCCGGTATTCTCGGCACCAAGACCGGTTCCTACTCGGTGTTCAGCCTGGATATCTCGAGCATGACCACGGGCCAGATCTCCAGCGCCCTCAACATGGTTCAGACCGCTCTGAACTCGTTGACCAGCATGGGTTCGAAGCTCGGCTCGATCTCCAGCCGTATCGACCTGCAGACGACGTTTGCTTCCTCGCTCTCCGACTCGATCCAGTCGGGCGTTGGCAAGCTGGTCGATGCAAACATGGAAGAAGAGTCCAGCAAGCTTTCGGCTCTCCAGACCCAGCAGCAGCTGGCCATCCAGTCGCTCTCGATTGCCAACTCTTCGACACAGTCTATCCTGTCGCTCTTCCGTTAAGAAGCAGGACTGGCGTTTAGCGCCAGCCGAAATTCCTAAACAATAAGTTAACCGCGCCTCTCTAAGGCGCGGTTTTTTTTATATTTTTTGCTGTTTCGTGGTTCAGATTTTCTTAACTATATTGTTGTTTTCTAGGGTCATTGAAACGGCGAGTTAACCATAACCAACTGGGGTTAACAGGCATGATGCTGAATGCCGTTTCCGGTTTTTAGACCCGGAATGTCCCTTATTTAACCACTGCCAAAGGGGCAAAATATCATGACGAGCATTCTTACCAACAACGCCGCTATGGGCGCCCTCCAGACGTTGCGTGGCATCAGCAGCAACCTGCAGGACACGCAGAGCGCCGTTTCGTCCGGCCTGCGTATCTCCAAGGCTTCCGACAACGCCGCCTATTGGTCGATCTCTACCTCGATGAAGTCTGACAACAGCGCCATCGGCGCCGTTTCCGACGCCCTCGGCCTCGGCGCTGCCAAGGTCGATACGGCAACCACCGCCGTCACCAGCGCTCTCGATATCGTCAGCCAGATCAAGTCCAAACTCGTCACCGCCATGGAAGGCTCGGTCGACAAGGGCTCGGTTCAGGAAGAAATCGGCCAGCTCCAGGCACAGCTGCAGAGCGTTGCGCAGTCCGCTTCGTTCAACGGCGAAAACTGGGTCATGGCTGCCAGCGGCGACTCCGCTTCGGTCGTTTCCTCGTTCATCCGCGGCACCAACGGCACCGTCTCGGTCAGCACCACGTCCTACAAGTTCGATGCCACCGCAACCGGCAACGTTCTGTTCGGCTCGAACTCCGGCACGATCGATACTGCTTCCGGTATTCTCGGCACCAAGACCGGTTCCTACTCGGTGTTCAGCCTGGATATCACCGGCATGACCGGCGGCCAGATCTCCAGCGCCCTGGACATGGTTCAGACTGCTCTGAACTCCATGACCAGCATGGGCTCGCGCCTTGGCTCGATTTCGACCCGTATCGACCTGCAGACGACCTTTGCTTCCTCGCTCTCCGACTCGATCGAATCGGGCGTTGGCAAGCTGGTCGATGCAAACATGGAAGAAGAGTCCAGCAAGCTTTCGGCTCTCCAGACCCAGCAGCAGCTGGCCGTCCAGTCGCTCTCGATCGCTAACTCTTCGAGCCAGTCGATCCTGTCGCTCTTCCGTTAATAGGAAGAGCCGGCGCTCCGCGCCGGTGGCAACAGCCGAACAAAAGTTTACCGCGCCTTCACTGGAGGCGCGGTTTTTTTTTTTTGGCAGAGGCTTATTCTGCGGCCGTATTTCGCAGAGCGGCGACGAAGGCGTCGAACAGCTTGCGCATGGCCACCTGCTTGTAGGGGTAGACGGTGGGGCTATCCATGTTGTGCACCACCATCGCCACGTCCAGTTCGAACACCAGCAGGCGTCCGTCGGGGAGTTCCGCGCAGTCGATGCCGAAATAATCGAGCCCTATGCGACGGCAAAGCGCGTCGAAACTGTCTTTGTGGCGGATCGCGAAATCGGTGTCGAAATCCTCCATCCACGCCTGCTCCACCGCCCGCTTTGCCGGGCTCTCTGCCATGCCGGCGCTGAGATAGTGCACGATCCAATGCTCGGACAGCGCCATGTGGCTGGCGAAAGCTTTGCCCTGGATGAACACGATGCGCTGCTTGTTGTACAAGCCGTCCGCGCCGCGGAAATCGATGAAGGGCGCGACGTAGATCTCCGGAGCCTGTTGTGTTTCGAGCCAGGCCGACAATCCCGAAGGGTCGGCAATGCGGTCCATTCCATGGCCGGCATGGGTGCTAATCGGCCGAACGACAAGCGGGAAGGTAAGTCCTGGTGCACATTTGTAGAGTTGTTTCGTGCCCGAGCCGACGGCGACAAGATCCTCGCGCGGCACGCGATGGGTGCTGGGCGACAGAATGGAGGGCTCGTCGGCCAGCATGGCGCTCACGCCGTCGCGCGTCAGCCGGCTGACAAGTTCCGGATCGTTGTTCATGATCGGGCCGTTGAAATCGGCCAGCAGCGTCTGCATCCGCGCAAGCACGGGGGCATTCTCGGTGGATTCGCCAATCGCCATGAAGGCGACATCGTGTGCCGGCAGATCCCCAAGCTCGGCCGTCTCGGCATCCACATAATGCAGCCAAAGAACGCAGTCGCTGTCGACCAGCAGGAAATCCAGCGGCGTGTTCGCCATGAAATCGCCCGGCGTCACAAAGGCCAGCAATCGCGGCCCCTGTCCATTGCCATGGACCACGCAGAAATCCCGCCTCACATCCACCGCGCTCCGGAACATCTGGCGCGCTTCATCGGCGCGGCCCATGGTTTGCAGGATGGTTGCCAGGTCGAACAAGGCAGCGGCATCGGTGGCGTCAGCGCGGATGCGTTGCGTCAGTTCATTCCACAGCGGCGCCACGTCGCCGGCGGCATAGATGAGCGAGACGATCTTCTGCATCCCGATGATTCGGTCGGAGGTCTCGGTGATCTCGGGGGCATGGTCGGCAGCAAGGCCGTGGGTCATCAGCATGGGAATAAATCCTGTCGGGAACCGAGCTTCAAGACGCCCTGGATCAGCGCGTCGATATCCGTCTGCCGCGTGCGGTGGTTCACGATTGCCGCGCGGATAGCCGGTTGTCCGTTGATATGGGTGAGCGATGGTGCGACGCGCCCTTCGGCGTGGAGGTGTTCGACGATCCGCGCGTTGATCTCGGGAGACGCATCGCCGGTCGGTCCCACATAGGCGAAGCAGACGATATTGAGGGCAACGGGCGCGAGGAGCCGTAGGGCAGCTTGCCGCTCGACCTCATGCGCCAGAGCACGCGCCAGGGCGCAGTTGGCGGCCATAGAATCCCCCAGCGCCTTGATGCCGTAGGTCTTCAGGGTGAACCATGTCTTGAGCGCGCGAAAACCGCGTGACAGGTCGGGTCCATAGTCACAGGGCCACCAGTCGCCGCCCGCCAGGCCAGAGGCCGCGCGGCTGAGATAGGCAGCCTCCGAGGCGAATGTCTGGCGCTGCCAAGTGCTGTCGCGCACGAGAAGGAAGCCGGCGTCGTAGGGCACCTGCCCCCATTTGTGGAAATCGAATGCAAGCGAATCGCAGGACTCGATGCCTGTGAACAGATGCGCGAGATCATCGCAGAGGATACCCAGCGCCCCCAATGCGCCGTCGACGTGGAAATGCAGATCATAGGTGTCGGCGATGCGCCGCAAGCCGACAAGATCGTCGACAGCGCCGGTATTCACCGTTCCCGCCGTTCCGACGAGCAAAAAGGGCGCATGTCCGTCCCGCTTGTCGCGAATGATGGTGCGTTCGAGGGCTTCGATGTCGATCTGACCGGCGGCATTGACCGGGATGCGTCTGAGGTGATCGCTGCCGATGCCCGACATTTCGAAGGCGCGCGGCACGCAGCCATGCACTTCGCTCGACGCGTAGCCCGTGAGTCGCGGTTCGCCGGGAAGCCCCGTCGCGCGGACGCCAGTGCCGAGCTTTCTCGTCTTTGCGAGCAGCAGGGCGACAAAATTGGCCTGGGAGGCGCCGGTCAAAAACACCCCGCCGGCGGTGTCCGGAAACGAGAATATCTGCTGTGTCCACCGGATGATCTGGCGCTCGACCTCGATGGGCATGTGGTCGCGTCCGCCGAGATTGGCGTTCAGGCCCCCCGCCAGCATTTCCGCCAGCATGCCGGCAACCGTCCCGCCGCCCTGCACCCAGCCCATGAACCCCGAATGGATGTTGCCGCTTCCATAGGGCAGGACATTATCGCGGAATGTGGCGTGGACATCGGTGAGTTCTGTAGGCTCGATGGGCAGGGGCGCATCGAAGAGTGCGCGCGCCGACTGTGGCGCCGGTTGCCAGACGGGCTTTTCAGGGAGCATTTCCAGATAGTCGAGCATGTCATCAAGCATCCGGTGGCCTTGCCGGCGCAGGGCCTGCCAGTCATCGGGGTCGAGGCTGGTTCGTTGGCGAGGCTCATTCCCCGACAATCCGCCGCCCTGCAAATCTAACATTTCGACTCCGCGCCTTACTGACTATGCCTGTAATCTTACGCCGTCCAAGATGGCGCGAAGCTGACCTGAAGGGCTTGCGCCGGCGGCAATCCGCTTGCCCGACCCTGGACGGCCTCCCGACGGCAAGCGCATATGCGGTAAGCTTTGTTAACTTTTCGGCCGGCTGTTAACTTTTTATTAAGCCTGATGCTGTCATTTGCGACTAACGCAACGGTTGGTTAACCTCTCCTAAGAGCCGGTTAACAGGCATGACGCTGATTGCCGTTCCCGGCCGCAGACCGGAATGTCCCTTCCCATTTTAGCCACAAGGGGCACCCTTCGATGACCAGCATCCTGACCAATGACGCGGCAATGTCCGCCCTCCAGACTCTGCGCTCGATCAGCACCAACCTGGAAGATACCCAAAACCGGGTTTCCTCAGGTTATCGTGTCGCCAAAGCCTCGGACAACGCCGCCTATTGGTCGATCGCGACCACGATGCGCTCCGACAACAGCGCGCTCTCGGCCGTCTCCGACGCGCTGGGTCTCGGCGCCGCCAAGGTCGATACCGCCTATACGGCCATGGACAATTCCATCACCATCGTCCAGCAGATCAAGGACAAGCTTGTCGCGGCGACGGAAAACAGTGTCGACAAGGCCGACGTCCAGGAGGAAGTCTCGCAGCTTCAGCAGCAGCTCGAGAGCATTGCGCAGTCCGCATCCTTCTCCGGACAGAACTGGATGATCGCCGCCGACGGCGCGTCCGCGTCGGTCGTATCGTCCTTTGTCCGCAACAATGATGGTTCGGTCGCGGTTAACAGCACCAGCTACGCGTTCGATACGGGATCGGCGGGCAACGTCATGTTCGGTGCCGGCGCCAGCGGCACGATCGACACGACGTCCGGCATCCTCGGCACGAAGCAGGACATCAACGGCACATCATACTCCGTCTTCAGCCTCGACATCACCGATATGACGAGCGGCGATATCGCCCAGGCGATGAACCTGGTGCAATCGGCTCTCAACACCATGACGAGCACCGCTTCGCAGCTCGGCTCCCTGTCGACCCGCATCGACCTGCAGACGAGCTTCGTCTCGGCGCTCAGCGATACGATCGATTCCGGCGTCGGCAAGCTTGTCGATGCCAATATGGAAGAAGAATCGAGCAAACTGACAGCATTGCAAACGCAGCAGCAATTGGCCATCCAGTCGCTGCAGATCGCCAATAGCAGCGCACAGAACGTTCTGGCGCTCTTTAAGTAAGCCTTGACCGAAGCTTACGTCGCGATCCGGCGGCGGCATTTCTTTCTTGCCGCCGCCCATAAGCTTTTGCTAACCCTACTGGCAACTGATTTGAAATATTTACGCAGAGCCTGGTGTCCGATCGATTTGGTCGGAACCGTTTCAAGGCACTGCTTGAGCGACGGGCCGCGTGGGGATCATTCCCGCTGGCGGGCATGAGGCCGATCGTTGCTGCCGGTTTGGTCCGGTTTGCCAGTCCCAATGGAATTACGGGTTTTCAGATGAGCAATGTGACGACGAACCGCGCCACCTCGGCAGCGCTGACTGTGTTGCGTGGAGTCAACCAAGATCTTGGCGTCGTGCAGCAGCAGGTGACATCCGGGCTTCGCGTGGGAAGCGCAAGCGACGACCCGACCTATTGGTCGATGGCGACAACCATGCGGTCGGACCAGAGCAGCCTTTCCACCATCACCGACGCGCTCGGTCTTGGCGCCTCTAAGGTCGACACGGCCTCGACCGCCATGGACACGGTTGTCAGCATCGTAAGCCAGATCCGCGCCAAGCTGGTGTCTGCACAGGAATCCGGCACGCAAAAGAGCGCGGTCAACACCGATATTCAACAACTCAAGGATCAGTTGCAATCGGTGACGCAATCCGCATCGTTTTCCGGCGAGAACTGGCTTTATAATACCAGCACGCAGGCCGATACCCAGAAATCGGTGATCAGCAATTTCACGCGCGGCGCGAGCGGCCAGATCAGCCTGGTGTCGATCAACTACGACAGTTCGCAAACCCTGATGATCGACACCGCCGATGCGAGCCGCGGACTGCTGACGAAGAATATCGACGCCAACACGCTCGGCACATCGGATGGCACCTCCACCGCCCGCAACTACTATCTCCTGGCTGCCGATTCCGGCACGCCGCCGGCTGATGGCACCGAAATCTCCATTTCCGACAGCACGACGGATGCAGAGCTGACCGACATGATCAATGTCACCAATTCGCTTCTGACGTCGGTGACATCGGCTGATTCGACGCTGGGCGTGATGAAGTCGCGTGTCGACGACCAGTCGGACTACATCTCCAAGCTCAGCGATGGCATCAAGACCAGCGTCGGCGATCTTGTCGATACCAATATGGAAGAGGCGTCGGCGCGCCAAAGCGCATTGCAGACGGCGCAGCAGATGGGCATCCAGTCGCTGTCGATTGCCAACACCATGGCGAGCAAGGTGCTGATTCTTCTTCAGGGAAAATGATTTCCGCGAGAGGCGCGGCCAGGGTCGCCGCGCCTGCCGCATTCATCCTCGCACAAGTTTGACCCCCTACGGTCCCTCGCAATGGCAGGGTTGCATTCTTTCCCGGAGACGTTCGGTGTCACGGTGGGAGGGTGCGGCCGCAGGACGGAAACCGGAAGCGTGATGATCGACGTTTTGAGCATGGGAATTCAACGGGCCTGTCGAGGCATCCACTCGCGGCCTTCTGCCGACAAAGGCGAGGGAATGTTCTCATGAGCCCAACGCTATCCCGCTATCTCAAGGATTTCAGTGCAGAATTGCCTCCGTCCGCCGCTCTGCCGGACTTGCTCTTCGAAGAGACACCTGCCTTTCTCGACAGCCCAATGGAGCCGCCGCTCGATATCGAAGCCGAGCGCCGCGACGCCTATGCGCAGGGCCATGAGGCTGCGACGCAGGAATCGTCGTTGAAGCATCAGCAGGCGCTCGAGGCGATGGCCGCAGATCACCGAGGCGAGATCGACGCGCTCCGTGCTCGATATGAGGAACAGGCGGCGGAGAGAATCGCCGCCGATATGACGCAGATCGCCACCATGCTTGGACAGACGGTCAGCATCGAAGCCGCAGCCGTGCTCGCGCCGATCATGACGGAAGCGCTGACGGCCAAGGCTGTAGCGGATCTTGCGGAGCTGGTGGCAGCCTCCATTCTTGATGGCGCCGTTGGCCCGATTACCGTCAGCGGTCCTCGTCATCTCTTCGATATCCTCCATGCCCGTCTCGACGATCACGGCGCCTTGTTGCGCCATGTCGAAGCTGACGATGTCGATCTGACGGTGACGATCGGCGAGAGCGTCCTCGTGACCCGCATGTCCGCCTGGGCCGCTAGTCTGAGAGAGATTCTGAAATGAGTGACGGTGATCAAAATCAAGGCAAGCACGAGATCATCATCGTCAAGCGCCATGGCGGCCACGAGCATGAAGGTGGTCATGGTGGGGCCTGGAAGATCGCCTACGCCGACTTCATGACGGCGATGATGGCCTTCTTCCTTGTGATGTGGCTGGTGAATGCCGCAAACGAGGAGACCAAGGCCTCGGTCGCTTCCTATTTCAATCCGATCAAGCTTGCCGACGAAAAGCCGACCGAGAAGGGGCTGAAGAAGCCTGTCGATCAGGCTGACGGGAAAAAGAACGAGGCGAAATCGCAGAACGAGGAAACCAATCCGAACAACGGCAAGTCCGCCAAGACCGGCGAGGATCAGACCTCGACCTCGGGCGACCAGACCAGCTATTCCGAAGCCGATTTCTTCGAAAATCCCTATTCGGTCCTGGCCGAGATCGCCCAACAGGTCGGCCAGCAGGCCAATGTCAGCGCCAAGGGCGAGGGCGGCGCCGCTCAGTCGGGTCCAGCCACCGGCGCCGATGGCGGCCAGGCCTATCGCGATCCGTTCGATCCCGATTTCTGGACCAAGCAGGTGCAGGTTTCCAGCGCCTCGAAGAAGGCGAATGAAGCGCAGGCAGCCAAATCCGATCAGTCGACGAAGGGTGAAGTGGCCGCCCTCTCCAAGGCGACTGCGGCCGATTCCGGTCAACCGACCGACAAGCCTCAGACGCCGGAAGACCAGCCGACGTTGAGCGACCAGCGACAGAGTGGGCAGGGTGCCGGTGAAACCAGCGCTTCGGCGACGCAAGGCAAGGATGCCGCGTCGGGTAAGGATGTCGCATCGATCAAGGACCAGCAGCAGAGCGCCAAAGAACTGCAGCAGGCGATCCAGGCTGAGATTGGCGGCGTCGCCGGCCAACTGGCCGAGGGCGTTCAGGTGGCCTCGGCCGAGGGCGGACTTCTCGTGACGATTTCCGATCAGTCCAACGATCCGATGTTCAACATCGGATCGGCCGTGCCGCGCCGGGAAATGGTGCTGGCGATGGCAAAGATCGGCAAGCTCCTGTCCGACCGCAAGGGCGTGATCCTGATCCGCGGCCATACCGATGGCCGCCCCTACATGGTCGGCGGCCACAACGACAATTGGCGCCTGTCGCTCGATCGCGCCCAAAGCGCTTATTACATGCTCACCAGTTCCGGGCTGGATGAGAAGCGGATCGAGCAGGTTTCCGGCTTCGCGGACCGCCGCCTGAAGCTGCCCAACGATCCCTTCAACGACGCCAACCGCCGCATCGAGATTCTGATCGAGGACGCCAAGGACCAGTCAGGTGGCCAGGCCCCGACGACGCCGGGTGCCGGCAAGCCGGGCCAGGGCAAGCAAACCCAGGGCAAACAGGGATAGTTCATGGCGCGCATTCAGCATCGTCATCGCCTCGCGCTCGCGTTCACCCTCGGCATGCTCATGCCGGGGGGCTTCGCGCCGAGAACCAGGATGGCCTGCCGCCCTACAAGATATTGCGCTCGCTCGAATTCATCCAGGATTCCGTGGTGGCGGGCGATAGTTCGGCCGGTGAGATGCAGCGTTTCATGCTGTCGACCATCGACGAGCGCCTGCGCAACGCAGATAAGTCCGTGTTCGATGATAGCCGCAATGTCGATGCCGCGCTGATCTATGCGATGAGCGGCGGCAATCCGGATACGCTGGAATATCTGATGTCGCGCGACGTCAACGGCAATTTCGACAATCGTGTCGCCGATGTCCTCAGGAAATATCTGAACGGCAAGGGACTGCTCGTGGTCAACACACTTGCCGATATCGCCAGGGAATATCGCGACAAGAAGATCGGTCCCTATCTCTCGCTGGTCGCCGCCAATGTCATGTCTGCCAAGAATCCGAAGGAAGCCCTGAAGCTCTACGACTGGGCGCGTCTGACGTCGCCGGGCACCATTGTCGAGGAATCGGCGCTGCGCCGCTCCCTGGCGCTGAGCGCCGATGCCGGCATGGTGCCGCAGGGGCTTGGCTATGCGGCGCGCTACACGCGGCGCTTCCTGCACTCGCCCTATGCCAGCCAATTCGCCGATCTCTTTGTCCAGCTCGTCGTCGATCATGATGCGGACGTCAAGCAGCAGGACATCATCGATATCCTGTCCTTCATGGATCCCCCCCCGGCAGCGGGAAGTCTATCTGCGCATGGCGCGCCGCGCCGCTATTGCCGGAAAGGCCGATCTTGCCGCACTGGCCTCCGGCCGCGCCCAGGCCATCGTCAATGACGGCAGCGATGCGTTCAGCGCGCTGGCGGGCTTTTACGGTGGCGTGGCCGGGGTATCGACGTCCGATATGGGAGCGGCGATCCGCAAGATGGACCAGATGCCGGCTGGTGAATTGAACCAGCAGGACCGCGCTTTGCGTGAAGCAGCCAGGATGGTGGCGGACGAGATTCTGCGCGCGCCCGACCCGGCAAGCCTGAAGCAAGGCTCACCACTTACTCTGCCTAATCAAGAACATACTGAACACGATGCTGCTGTGACGAACCAACCCGGGGCCCAGTCCCCTGGCACGGCGGGTGTTGAGGCGGGAGCCGCGGTGAATGCGGCTCACACCCCGGACGAAGGAAGGCAGGAGGCCGATCCCTCGTTCAAAGCGTTCGTCACGACGAGCCGCTCGAAGCTTGATGCCATCGACGGCCTGTTGAAAGCAGGAAAGTAGTTAATCATGCAGGACATCGGTATCTCCAGTGCCTCATCCGGGGCCGATCTCATTGCTGCCGCCAAAGGTGGACGTTCGGCGAAGCAGGATGACGGTGCCGGCAAGGGGTTCCAGGATGCGCTGACCAGCTCGCTCGGCAACGGAAGCAAGTCCAGCGCGAACGCCAACGGTGATGTGGGCGCCACCGGCGCCGATATCGAGACAGATATCAATGCGGATGGGGAGACGGTTTCGGTCCCGGCTCGGCCCCAGGCCCAAGCTGGTGGTCTCGCGACAATCACCTCTGCCATGGGTGATATCCTTGATGCCGGAGCCGGGATGATCGATCCGTCCGCAGCGAACCTCGCCGATCCCGCAACATTGACCAAGGGCGCCAAGCCGCCGGTTGGCTCCAAGTTTCCGCAGGAGACAGGTGCGGCAAATCTCTCGAAGTCGCTGATGGATCTTCAACAGGCAGTTCCGAGCGATGCCACGGCTGCCGACACGACCACGACGATCGGCGAAGCGGATACGCCTCAGACCCAGATCCAAATTCAGCCTCAGGCCCCAGATCAACTCGGTGATATCGCCCAGCAATTGGCGAATGTGATCGTCGGCGATCAGCCGGTACGGAGTGACGGCGACGGCAAGACGACGCCCGTCAAGGCCGGCAAAACTCCGCCGGTTACGGATGATGGTAAGTCATTGCCGACGCAGAGTGCTCAAGCGAGCAGTGCTGTATCGGACGTGTTGTCGCTTTTGAATGCGCCGCAGACGGCGGTCGCGCCGCAGAGCGCGGCGGCTGTCTTCACCGATACCGGCGTGAAAACGCAAGTGACGCCGGATCAATCTTTGTCGAAGATCGCCAACGTTGCCACGAAGGATGCGTCGGTGGACGCGGAGGATGCCATGCCGGCCCTTCCGCGCGCCAGCGACGACACGGCGGCGGCACAGACCTTCCGACTGGTGCGTGCCGATGGGCGTGGCGGCTCGCTCGACATGTCGGTGAGCAAGGGCAGCGATGATACGGCACAGGCCGACATCACGGTATCCGGCGGCGGCGGCAATGCGCAGACCGTTACGGTACTCGATTCCCGCCGATATCTTGGTCTTGCGGCCAATTCCAATTCGGCGCTCGTTACCTCCGTCCTTAGCGGAAACAAGGATTGGTCAGGGGCGATGCAGCCAGGTTCGGCGCTCGCCAATGCGGCGAGCTTGTCGAGCACCGGCAAGGTTGTCAACACACTGAAGATTCAGCTGAATCCCAACAATCTTGGCCAAGTCACCGCGACCATGCGGCTTTCGGGCGATCAGTTGAGCGTCGATCTGAAGGTGCAGACCGGCGAGGCCTATCGGCAACTCCACGCCGATCAGAGCCACATGGTCGATGCTTTGCGCGCCCAAGGCTATCAGGTGGACAGCATCACTGTCAGCATGGCCGCGAGCAGCGACCAGTCGTCGGATGGCAGCAGGCAATCCGGCTCCCAGGGGCAGCCCCAACAGCAGTCCCTGATGAATCAGGGGCAGGGTGGAGACGCACGGCCGAAGGGACAGAATTACTCGGGGCAGCAGGCAAATGGCAATGACGGCAATCGCAGCTCGGGTGAACGTAGCGTGGAAGACGGTACTGCTGGCTACGCTCAGCGTCTGCGCTCTGGCGACGTCTACCTTTGATGTCCTTGCGTCTGGGAGTGTGGCATCCCCAGACAACGGCGCGGCCGGCCTCTGCGAACGCGAGATCCAGTCGGCGGCGGCAAAGTATGGGATACCGGAAGGGATCCTCTATTCGGTCGGCCTGACGGAGACGGGGCGCAAGGGATCACTCTATCCTTACGCACTCAACATTGAAGGCAAGCCATATTTCCCGGCGTCTCAAAATGCTGCCTTGCTGACCTTCGCGGCGGCAAAACAGAACGGCGCAAAGCTGATCGACATCGGCTGCATGCAGATCAATCAGTATTTTCATGGAGAGAATTTCACGTCCGTCGCCGCCATGTTCGATCCGCATAGCAATGTCGAATACGCCGCGAAGTTCCTCCGCGACCTTCACGACCGGCATGAGACCTGGACGATGGCGGTAGCACGATACCATGCCGGGCCGAATAACAACCCTGCCCAGAAGGTCTATGTTTGCCGCGTCATCGCCAATCTGGTGGCCACCGGTTACGGAAAATGGACACCCAACGCAGCAAACTTTTGTCACGATTGAGCAACCTATAGATTGCATCCGGCCATACTGTCGCCGCAGCTATCCGCCTTCCCATGGTTGACAGCGGCCGGATGAGATGAATAGCGTATATTCATAATGTACTAACTAACAAATTTTTTTAGGTGTTAAATCGAAATTACCCACTACATCTAGTGCAAATCGCGCCCTAAATCTTAATCAATTATTAATTCCCGTCACTCATTTCCGACAGTTGTTCGTGATTCGCCCGATTCGTACCCATAGGTCATCGAAACACCACACTGATTCGGAGGCGGACGAATGATCGTAGTGGTTGATGAGCGCGAGCTCGTTAAGGACGGCTATACTTCTTTATTTGGGCGGGAAGGAATCCCGTCGACGGGGTTTGATCCCCGGGAATTTGGCGAATGGGTTGTGACGGCCGCGGATGGCGATATTGCCGCGGTCGAAGCGTTCCTGATCGGGCAAGGCCAGCACGTACACGACTTGCCTCGGGCAATCCGTGACCGTTCGGCCGCGCCGGTCATCGCTGTCAGCGATCAACCCTCGCTTGAATCGACGCTGGCACTTTTTGACTGCGGCGTCGACGATGTCGTGCGCAAGCCGGTGCATCCAAGAGAGATCCTGGCCCGTGCGGCTGCGATCCGTCGCCGGCTGAAGGCAATCTCCAACTACACCGATGTCGGTCCTATCAGGGTCTTCTCGGATGGCCGCGACCCGGAGGTCAATGGCGAGGTCTTCGCATTGCCGCGGCGCGAGCGGCGCATCCTGGAATATCTGATTTCCAACCGTGGTCGGCGCGTGACCAAGACGCAGATCTTCAATGCGATCTACGGCATCTTCGACGAAGAGGTCGAAGAGAACGTCGTCGAAAGCCACATCTCCAAGCTGCGCAAGAAGCTGCGCAAGAGGCTCGGTTTCGATCCGGTCGATTCCAAGCGCTTCCTCGGCTACTGCATCGATTGGACTTGATGCGTCCACCGAGACTTGGCGCGATGGCGCCTTGAAACGAATTAACGAGCCCGAGGATCTCCCGATTCTCGGGCTTTTTCACGCCCTCGAGCTTCGCTCATAACGCGTCCGCCAGAATGTGCGTTAATGCTTACCATTGCCGCACTCTTCAAGCATTCCGGCGACGCGTACGGCGAAATTTTAGACGCTGTTTCACGACGATTGGCTTTTCCTCTTTTCAGACAGCTTCACGCAAGGCCCGGTCCCTACTCTCAGCCCTATAAGGAATAACGAGGATTCCAGATGAGCATTTTCGGCAGCATGAAAACCGCGATCTCAGGGATGAATGCCCAGGCGAACCGTCTGGGGACCGTTTCTGACAATATCGCCAACTCCAGCACGACTGGCTACAAGCAAGCGTCGACGAGCTTCTCGTCCCTCGTGCTGCCGTCTTCCAGCGGTAACTACAATTCCGGTGGCGTCGAGACGACGGTTCGCTATGCGATCTCGCAGCAGGGCAACGTCACCGCCACCACGTCCAGCACCGACCTCGCAATTCAGGGCAACGGCTTCTTCGTCGTTCAGAGCTCGTCCGGACAAACGTTTCTGACCCGTGCCGGCGACTTCTCCGCCGACTCTTCAGGCAACCTCGTCAATGCCGCCGGCTTCACGCTGATGGGCTATTCCAGCGCTTCCGGCGCCCCTTCGGTGGTCGTCAACGGCTTTGAGGGCATGGTGCCGGTCAATGTCACACCGAGCGGCACGAACACCGTCGCGACGTCGGCTGGTAGCATGTCTGGTAACCTCAACTCCAATGCCACTGCCGTGACAAGCAGCAGCACCGGGTTCCTGCCTTCGGATAATCAGTCGCCGGTGACCACCGACACCAGCAAGAGCTCGATTACCGGCTACGACAACCAGGGCAATAAGGTTGTCTTCGACGTCTACTACACCAAAACCTCGGACGATAACTGGGAAGTCGCGGTCTACAATCATGCAGACGCTGCATCGGGCGATACGCCGTTCCCCTATGGTGGCGACGGTCTGCTCGGCAGCACGACCCTGACTTTCGATCAGAAGGGCGCCATGACGTCCACCGGAGCGCTCGACGTCCCGTTTGGATCCGATACGCCGCAACAGAGCATTGCGATGGATTTCTCGGGCTTCAGCCAGGTCGCGACCGACTTTACCGCCACGGGCAAGATGAATGGCCAGGCACCGAACCCGGTGACCAACGTGACGATCGCCAAGGATGGCACGGTCAGCGCGATCTACAAGGACGGCTCCAACAAGGAACTCTATCGCGTTCCGCTGGCCACGGTGGCAAGCCCCGACAGCCTGACGCTGGAAAGCGGCAACGTCTACTCGGCCAATGGCGAGTCTGGCGTGACGGTCACTGGTTGGCCGCAGAGCGGAGGCTTGGGCTACATTCAGTCCGGCGCGCTGGAAGAATCCAACGTCGACCTCGCCACCGAGCTGACGAACATGATCACTGCGCAGAAGAGCTACACCGCAAATTCCAAGGTGTTCCAGGCCGGTTCCGACCTTCTGGACGTTCTCGTCAACCTGCAGCGTTAAACACGATAGGGTACCGGGTCAGTCATGTCGCTCACTACAGCTCTCAACAACGCGCAAGCGATATTCAACAATAGCGGCACGCAAAGCAGTGTCGTGTCGAACAATATCGCCAATGCCGGGAATACGGATTATTCCCGTCGCCAGGCGATGCTGACGACCGACATGTCTGGCGCGCAGGTCGTGACGATCGCCCGCGCCAACGAGCCGGCCCTGCAGAAGGCGTTCCTCTCCAGCACGTCGGGCGACGCGGCACAGCAAAGTCTCCTGAAGGCCTATACCAGCCTCCAGTCGGCAACGCTCGGCGGCAACGACAACGAGGTTGCGCCGGCGACCTACCTGTCCAATTTGCAGACGGCGATGCAGACCTATGCGAGTTCGCCATCCAGCACGACGGCGGCGCAATCCGCCGTCAATGCGGCACAGAGCCTCGCGACCTCGCTGAACGATGCCACCACGGCGGTTCAGAGCGTCCGCGCCGGCGCGGACAAGCAGATTGCGTCGGATGTCGACACGCTGAACAGTCTGCTGAAACAGTTCCAGACGGCGAATGACGCTGTCACGAGCGCGACCGCGACGCCCAGTTCCACATCCACGGCGCTTCCCGATGCTCTCGACCAGCGCGATTCGATCCTGAAGCAGATTTCGCAGATCGTCGGCGTCACGACGGTGACCCGAGACAACAACGACATGGCGCTTTACACCGCCGGCGGTGCGACGTTGTTCGAGACGATCCCGCGCTCGGTGACCTTCACCCCGACGACGTCCTATACGGCCGGCACAACCGGCAACAACGTCTATATAGACGGTGTGGCGCTGTCGGCGGGGCAGGGTGCGAGCACAACGGCGCAGGGCAGCCTCCAGGCGGGATTGCAGATTCGCGACGACGTCGCTACGACCTACCAGAAGCAGCTCGATGAAATCGCGCGCGGCCTGGTGACGACGTTTGCGGAGACCAACCAGACCGACTCCACCAAGGCGCCGGGCTTGTTTACCTGGAGCGACGGCACCGTTCCGGACACTGCTGCCGTCGTTACCGGCATGGCCGGTTCGATTGCGGTCAATCCGGCTCTGCTGACCACCGCGACACAGACCGGCGACCCGTCGCTCCTGCGCGATGGGGGCATCAACGGTGCCGACTATGTGGTCAATGCCACGGGCGGCAGCGGTTATTCCGATCTGCTTGACAGCTACATCACCGGCATGAGTGCAAAGATGGATTTCGATCCGACCGCCGGTTCCGACACCAGCGCCAGCCTCATGGATTATGCGTCTTCTTCCATCGGCTGGCTTGAAGGCCAACGCAGCACGGCAACGACAGCGGCGGAAAACACCTCGGCGGCGCTTTCGCGCTCCTCGACCGCCTACTCGAACGAGACTGGCGTCAACCTCGACGAGGAGCTGACGCTGATGATGGATATCGAGCAGTCCTACAAGGCGGGAACAAAAATATTGAATGCCGTCAACGAGATGCTTCAATCGGTACTGGATATTGCGAGCTAAGCCATGAAACTCTCCTTCATTTCGAGCACAGCCATTCAGAATTCGATGCGCCAGACGATCCGTCAGGCGCAGAATGAAATGACGAATGCCTCAACCGAAGCGACGACCGGCGTCTATGCCGACATCGGCGTCTCGCTCGGCAGCAATACCGCAAGCAGCGTCAATCTCACGCGGGACGTAACGCGCATCGATTCCATCCTCAGCAGCAATTCGGTCGTCAACCAGCGGATGACCTCGTCGCAGACGGCGCTGAGCGATATGTCCTCCCAGGCCCAGAAGTTCATGGACCAGCTGGTGGCGCTGCGTGGCAATAGTGACGGCAGCAGCATAAAGCTGACCCAGCAGACGGCGACCGCGACGCTTTCGAGCTTCGTCGCCGATGCCAACACCATGGTCAACGGCGAATATCTCTTCGCCGGCACCAACACCGACGTGCAGCCGATGACCGACAATTCCACGGCGGCGACCACGGCTATCCAGAGTGCCTTGAGTGACTATGCGACTGCGCAAGGGGTCGCAATCAGCGACCTGACAGGCGATCAGATGAAGGATTTCATCACGACCGTCGCCGAGCCGCTCGTCACCTCGGACAGCAGCTGGTCGGACTGGTCGAGTGCGTCGGATCAGAACATGTCTAGCCGCATCAGCAATTCCGAGGTCATCGAATCCTCGACCAATGCCAATGCGACCGGCATGCGTTATCTGGCACTTTCCTCCACCGTCGCCAACGCGTTGATGGGGCAGGGCTTGAGCCAGGACGCACTGAACGCGGTCACCGATCAGGCGACCAGCTATGCGCGTCAGGCGATCGACGGGCTTAACAACCAGGCAAGCCAGCTTGGCCTGTCGCAGGCGCGTCTGACCGATGCCAACACATCGCTGAACGCGCAGAAGACCATTATCAACACCAATATCGGTGATCTGACGGGGGTCGATCCTTACGAGGCGTCGACCAAGGTCAATAGTCTCCAGACGCAGCTTGAGACCGCCTACACCATCGTCTCGAAGATCCAGCAGCTAAGTCTTGTAAATTACCTTTGATGATCAAAGGGATGGCATGACCAAGAAGGATGCATGAATGTATCAGTTCTCATATGCGGAAGTCATGCAGGATGCAGTGGCCGACGCCAAAGAGCGGGAACGTCAGGTTCTGGACCGGTCGATTACTCTTCTCGCCGCGGCTCGTGACAAGGAGAAATACGGCCGTGAGGCGATCGAGGCACTGTTTTACACAAGACGCGTCTGGGTCAGCTTCATCGAGGATCTGAAAAGTCCGGACAACCAGCTTAACGTCGAACTGCGCGCTAATCTCATCTCCATCGCACTTTGGATCCTGAAGGAATGCGACAGGATCCGGAGGCGCCAGTCGGAGAATTATCAAGGCATCATAGATGTCACCACCATCATCAGGGATGGACTTAAATGAAAAGTACGCTTCGCATATCGCTTAAAGCCGGGGAAAAGATCTTCATCAACGGGGCCGTGTTGCGCGTTGACCGCAAGGTTGCCCTGGAATTCCTGAATGATGTGACCTTCCTGCTCGAGAACCATGTTCTCCAGCCGGAAGAGGCGACGACGCCGCTGCGCCAGCTCTATTTCATCGCGCAGATGATCCTCATCAATCCGGAAGGCAAGGAACAATCGACGACGATGTTCCGCAAGTCCGTCGTCATGCTGCTCTCGTGCTTCCGTCACGAGGAAGTGCTCGCCGAGCTGAAGCGCATCGACGGTCTCGTCGCCACCGGCCGCGCCTTCGACGCGCTGAAGGCGATCCGCGGGCTCTATGCGATCGAGGACACTATCCTGAACAACCAGGAAATGCCGGCAGCAACGATCGAGCATATTCGTCGGGAGATCGCACCATGGCGCTAGTTGACGGAGTTACCAGCAGCACCAGTGCCAGCACCGCTTCAAGCACCGCGGCGGCGGCGGCGACGAGCGCCAGCCTGAACTACAACGATTTTCTGAAGCTTCTCATCGCACAGATGAAGACGCAGGATCCGACGGATCCGATGGATGCGACCCAGCAGATTTCACAGCTCGCCAGCTTCTCGCAGGTCGAGCAGCAGATCCAGACGAATTCGCACCTGGAAACAGTGTTGCAGAACCAGTGGATTTCGCAGGCGTCGGACTATATCGGCAAGGAGATCATGAGTGCCGACGGTACGGTCACCGGCACCATCAAGGAGGTAACCGTCTATTCAGACGGTATCATCGCGCAAACCGAAGCCGGCGACAAGGTTCTATTGCAGTCTGGCGTTACCGTCGCACCGGCCGGAACGACGATTGTCGCGCCGACGACGACAAGCGATACTACCACCAGTGATTCGTCGGACACCAGCTCATGAGGAGCTGGCTGAACTAAAGGACAACGAGGCCATGAACGAAGCCGATGCATTGGATATCTTCCAGGCAGCCATCTGGACGGTGCTTGTCGCCTCCGGCCCGGCCGTTCTCGCCGCCATGGTCGTCGGCCTGGTGATCGCCCTGATCCAGGCGCTGACCCAGGTGCAGGAGGCCACGTTGACCTTCGTGCCGAAGATCGTCGCCGTGATGGTGACGGTCGGGATTAGCGCGCCTTTCGTCGGCTCGCAGATCTCGATCTTCACCAATCTGGTCTTCTCCCGCATCCAGTCGGGATTTTAGGGCCGATCCGAAAGTCTGAAACGGCTTCCGGATTCCAGCTGGCGTGGACAAAGGCCATTCTCGCGCAAGCTTCGCCTTCTACTGATCGGTTCGAATAGGGCAGACGGTTCAGCCGTTTGCCTCCTCTCATGAAGAGACGGAACCGGTCGATGGCACAACCACCCGCATTAGCGCTTCCCAAAGTGAATCCCAGCGTCCGTGATATCGGGTTTGCCCTCGGTATCATGGGCATCCTGTGCGTGCTGTTCCTGCCGATCCCGCCGTTCCTCATCGACATAGGCCTGGCTTTTTCGATCGCGCTCTCGGTGCTGATCCTGATGGTGGCGCTGTGGATCAAGAAACCGCTGGAATTCTCGTCCTTCCCGACCATCCTGCTGATCGCCACCATGATCCGTCTGTCGCTGAACATCGCGACGACGCGCGTCATCCTTTCGCATGGCTATGAAGGTCACGATGCGGCGGGCGGGGTCATTGCGGGCTTCGCCAGCCTGGTCATGTCCGGCGATTTCGTCATTGGTCTGATCGTCTTCCTGATCCTGATCACCATCAATTTCATCGTCATCACCAAGGGCGCGACGCGTATCGCCGAAGTCGGCGCGCGCTTCACCCTGGATGCCATTCCCGGCAAGCAGATGGCGATCGATGCCGATCTGTCGGCCGGCCTGATCGACGAGAAGGAGGCGCAGCGGCGGCGCAAGGAGCTGGAGGAGGAAAGCTCCTTCTTCGGCGCCATGGACGGTGCCTCGAAATTCGTGCGTGGTGATGCTGTCGCCGGCCTGCTCATCACCTGCATCAACATTTTCGGCGGCATCATCATCGGTTATTTCCGCCACGGCATGCAGATCGGCCAGGCGGCGGATGTCTTCGTCAAGCTCTCCGTCGGCGATGGTCTGGTGTCGCAGATGCCTGCGCTGATCGTCTCGCTCGCCGCAGGCCTCCTCGTCTCGCGCGGCGGCACCTCCGGTTCCACCGATCAGGCAGTCCTCGATCAGCTGAGCGGCTATCCGCGCGCGCTCGCCGTGTCGGCGGTCCTGATGGGCATCCTGGCCGTCATGCCGGGCATGCCGTTTTTCCCCTTCATGGCTCTTTGCTGCCTGCTGGCGGCCGGCGCATGGGCCATTCCACGGCAGGTTGCGGCTGAAAACAAGCTTCTCCGTGACGCGGAAGAAAAGAAGGTGATGCAGACGAAGGAGATGGAGAAGGACTCGGTCAAGTCGGTTCTGAAGACCTCGGAAATCGAACTGGCGCTCGGCAAGATCGTCTCCACCCGTCTGCTCGGCGCGCACCAGGAACTGGCTTTCCGCGTCGGCAAGATGCGCAAGAAATTTGCGACGCAATACGGTTTCGTCGTGCCGGAAATCAAGGTGACGGACGACATCGCCATTGCCGATAAATCCTACCAGATCCGCATCCATGGCACGACGATCGCTTCCAACACTCTGCGCGTCGGCGAAGTGCTTGTCGTCACCGGTTCGGGCCGCAAGCCGACCGTTCCCGGCGATGAGATCCGCGAGCCCGCCTTCGGCATGCCTGCTGTCTCCGTTCTCGAAGCCTTCACCGACGATCTGAAGCGCGAGGGATTCCAGCCGATCGACAATGTCTCCGTCGTGCTGACCCATATGAGCGAGGTCATCCGCAACAACCTGCCCGCACTTCTCTCCTACAAGGACGTGAAGATCCTGATCGATCGCCTCGACCCGGAATACAAGAAGCTCGCCGACGAGATCTGCTCGTCGCACATGTCCTATTCCGGCCTGCAGGCGGTGCTCAAGCTCTTGCTCGCCGAGCGGGTCTCGATCCGCAACCTGCATCTCATCCTGGAAGCCGTGGCCGAGCTTGCGCCGCATGTGCGCAAGACCGAGCAGATTGTCGAGCATGTACGCATACGCATGTCGCAGCAGCTCTGCGGCGACCTGGCGGACAACGGCGTGCTGCGCGTGCTGCGCCTCGGCAGCAAATGGGACCTGATCTTCCATCAGGCACTGAAGCGCGACCAGAAGGGCGAGATCGTCGAGTTCGACATCGATCCGCGCAGCCTGGAGGAATTCAGCGAGCAGGCGGGCAAAGTTATCCGTGAATACATGGACCGCGGCATGCCCTTCGTCCTTGTCACGTCGCCGGAAACACGCTCCTATGTGCGCATGATCATCGAACGCCTGTTCGCGACCCTTCCGGTTCTGTCGCATGTGGAATTGGCCAAGGGGATCGAGATCAAGATTCTAGGTTCCATTTCATGATATCCGACCCCCAGGGCACCATTCTGGCGTTGTTTCTCGCCTTCTGCCGCATAGGCGGCTGCATGATGGTGCTTCCGGGGTTCTCGTCTGGCCGCGTGCCGCCGCAGATCCGGCTGTTGCTTTCGGCGGCACTGTCGATGGCGATCCTGCCGCTGCTCTGGAACACGATCTATCCTGAGGTATCCAAGAGCAGCGCCACCTATATCAGCCTGATCTTCACCGAGACGGTGATCGGCCTGATGTACGGCATGATGGCGCGGCTCTATACGCTGGGGCTGCAATTCGCCGGCACGATCATCTCGATGCTGATCGGCTTCAACGCGCCGGGGGGCATGGACGTCATCGAGGATTCGAACGAAACGTCGCTCACCAGCCTGATCAGCTTCTGCGGGTTGATGATATTGTTCGTCCTGGATTTCCATCATTATGTGCTGCAGGCGCTGGTCGAGTCCTATTCAGTCATTCCCTTCGGCGGCCATGTCGATGTGCGCGCCTCGCTGATTTCGGTAACGGACACGCTCTCGACCACCACCTTCATCATGCTGCGGCTGGCGAGCCCGTTCCTGCTCTATGGCCTGATGTTCCAGATATCGATTGGCTTCATCAACAAGCTCGCGCCGCAGATCCCGATCTACTTCATCTCTACGCCCTATCTGCTGATGGGAGGGCTGTTCATGCTCTATCTCAGTATAGCGGCGATAATCAGCCAGTTCTCAGGCGCTTTCCTCAGCGTCTTCAACGGGCATTAGCGACCATGGCGGAGAAGAGCCGATCCGAAAAACTGAAGCGCCTCGTCGCTGTGCAGCGCCATCTGGAGCGGATCGCCGAAAACGAACTCGCCGACACCACCCGCCAGCGCGCCGAGGTCAGCGATGCGATGGAAAGGGTGATCGGTGCGATCAGCTCGGCCGACCCGGTCCACGCGATATTTTCGATGCAATATGCCCAGCGTTATGGTCGCCTGACGCACAGGGACCAGCAGCTTGAGGGCATCCAGGAGTTGATCGAAATGAAGGTCCTGCAGGAGCGCACCAAGGCGGAGCGGCTGGAGGAGCATATGAAGGACGCCCGCGAACTGGAAACGCGCGAGACGGACGACAATGCCGTCTACGACATCATCGATCAGCGCTTCGCGGATATCACGCCAGCCTCCAGCAAGGTTCAAAAACCATAATCATCAGGATTTTGGAGGAAATGGCGCGTCGTCGAATCGCCAGGCTCCTCCAACCGTTCGATTCGGCGTGACCCCGCTTGAAGGCTGCTTCGCGCGTCCAGGGATCATGCGACAGTGAAAGGAAACGTGACGTGGCTATTTCGCCTCCGAGTGATTTGGTGCTGGATGTCGTCCAGGCCGCCAGTCCGACCGACGTTCAGGCGGCTCAGGAGAAGCTTGCGGCCAACAAGGCTGCCTTCGCCGCCACCAGCCTGGCGGAAAACGGCAACGGCTTCGGCTCGACCGTGGACGCGCTCAACAGCGCCGCGACGCAGGCCGGCCTCGCCAATGCCAATACCCATGGCGGGGTGACGAAAGTGCCTCAGGTCTATCGCAAGTTCGAGGCCATGGTGTTGCAGAACTTCGTGAAGAACATGCTGCCGAACAGCGAAACGCTCTACGGCAAGGGTTCCGCCGGCGAAATCTGGAAGGGCATGATGGCCGAGCAGATGGGCAATACGCTCGCCAAGAACGGCGGCGTCGGCATCGCCGAGAAAATGTATCAGGATGAGGTCTCCAAGATGCGCAACACCGGCGCCATCAACTCGGCGACCAACGAGAATGACAAGAAGATGGCGCTGAGCGCCGTTGCCGATTTTCAGCGCAAGACGCTCGCCGCGTCCGAAACCAACGGTGACGGCGATACCACGGTCACCAATCAAGACGCGTTGACATCCAAGAAAGCATGAGTTGGGGGAAGACATGGAAGTAATTTCGAACGACTACCGGATCAAGTCGGTCCTCGGCCGCCTGGAAATGATCATCGACAATGAGAACAACCGGATCGGCAGCGACGCCGAATTCGATCTCAAGGTCTCGAACGCTCACAAGAGCCGCTGCCTTTACGAACTGACGATGCTGTTTCGCGACACCAATCCGGCGGAGCTTGCCGTCACCCATATCGAGCAGCTGCATGGGTTGAAGAAGAAGCTGACCTTGAACGCGCGCCGCGTTGAAGCCCATCTCGAGGCCGTGCGCGCCGTTGCCGATATCCTGAAGAATGCGGTGCAGAACGCCGATGCGGACGGCACCTATTCGCAGGAGCAATTTCGTGTCCGCGAGGCCGGATGATCAAGCTCGTCCTCACCGGCCTGTGGGTCTGCGTCGTGACATTGGCTTCGGTCTATTTCTCGGTGCAGACGGCGACGGCGCCCGCGACCAGTCCTGACGACGCCAAGAAGGCGCAGCAGGAATTCGTCAAGGGCGAGGCGATCAACGTGCCCGTCATCGCCAACGGCCAGGTGACCGGCTATTTCCTCACCCGCATCTCCTTCATGATGGACAAGGGTAAGGCGAGCGCGCTGCAGCCGCCGCTGGCGGCCCTGACGACCGACGAGCTCTACTCGTTGCTGGTGGGCAACAAGGCGATCGACATCGCCCATGTCGAGACCTTCAATGTCGCCGCCTTTCGCGACGAGATCAAAAAGAACATGAACGAGCGGCTCGGTGGCGATTATGTCGGCGATGTGCTGGTCGAACAGCTCGATTATCTCTCCAAGAACGAGATCGGCAGCGGTGAGGGTTCCGGCAAGAGAACAGCCAAGCCCGTGAAGATCGTCCAGAGCGATTCACCATCGGCCGCATCGCCGAAGCCGGCGCATTAAGTTTTGTTCGCGCCGATGGATCCGGCCGCGCCGATCAAGGGACGGCCGTGTTCGCCGATAGGCCGAAACAGAATTAACGAACCCCTGCTTTTCCTCCGCAATTGCAATCGATTTTTCTAACGGAAGCTTGGGGCGGCCTTGTTATAAGCTCTCCCCAGCGACGTTTCCGATGTCTTCGAACCGGCAGGTGGGTGAGATCTGCGTCGCAAATTTTGCCGGCGCCGGGTCCATCCAGCGTTCGAGGCAGGAGGTCCTGGGTGAATCTGGTCGCAAATTTTGCCGTGCACGCCTCGCGTCGAATGATTTTCGACCTGCCGGTCTGCGATCTCGGTTGGGAAGAGACGTTGGCCTTCATCAACGAGCTCGCCTCCCATCCTACTGGCCAGACCGTCATTTCCTTCGTCAATGCTCACAATATGCTGATGATGCTGCGTGACGACGACTATCGTGATGTCCTGGCACAAAACCTCGTTCTGCCCGATGGCGTCGGCCTGGATATCGCCTCGCGGATCGCCCATGGCGATCGTTTTCCCGCCAATCTGAACGGCACCGATTTTGTGCCGGCGCTGTTGACCTTCATGGAACGGCCGAAGCGCATCGGCCTCGTCGGTGGCCGTCGGGATGTCATCGAGAAGGCCGCGGAAAATTTCCGCAAGCATGCGCCCTGGCATGAATTCATGGTCATCGCCGACGGCTTTTTCGGCGAGGCGAGAAGCGATCTGGTGACGGCGGAGATCGGCCGCCTAGATATCGACGTGCTGATCGTCGGCATGGGAACGCCGCTACAGGAAAAATGGGTTGCCGAACACATCAAGCCGCAACATGCGCGGTTGGTGATGACGGTCGGCGCCCTGTTCGATTTCGTCTCCGGCACCGTGCCGCGCGCACCTGCTCTCGTGCGTGCGACGCGCTTCGAATGGGCCTATCGTCTGGCACAGGAGCCGGGCCGGCTGTGGCGGCGCTATATGCTCGGTGTGCCCCTCTTCCTTTATCAGGTTGTCCGGCACCAGTTCGGCCGCAAGCAGCGCATCCTGCGTACCGGTGAGCCGCAGTCCGCGCCCCTGCCGCAGCTTCCGTCGCGCGACAGGCTGGCTGGTTGACCCGCTGTCGTGGCGGGCGTTAACCTTTTCTTCGCTATGAAAATTTAGAATGGGTTAACCATCTGCATCGGTCACTGACCGTGCGCGAGAGATAACCCGCCATGTTCGAAAACAAGGCCAGGACCAGACCTCATCCTGTCGAGACGGAAGCCCTGGAGGTTTCCGGCGGTCCGGTCCGTCATGCCTATCTGGACCGTGGCGAGGACGGCTATCTCATTGCAGCCAATCTCCAGCCCGTCGATCGCCATGCGGTAAGCGATGCGCAATTGCTGGCGATTATCCAGAAGATGCTGGACGGCGCCCCCTATCCGGTCTCGGGGCAAGCCAAATCCCTGAGTGTGGAAGCCGCTGAGCCGCTGCCGCTGCCCGACCGCATTCGCGACATCCTGAGAAACCGTCCCGCCGTCAATGAAGCAATCGCGGATGGCGAGCCGGCGCAGACGACCTATGAGCATCCTGTTGCCGTCTATGTGGACGACGCAGCCGTTCCTCTGTCTTCTCCGATGGCCATTCCGGCAGTTGCGCCTGCGCCACAGCGCCGCTGGGCATTTGGGCTTGGTTCCATCGCTTTTGTCGTCGCCTGCTCGCTGGCAGGGGCTTTCGCTCCGACGATGCTGGCCTCGCCGCCACGCTATGTGTCTCAGGCCGTCCTGCGGGTGGAGGGGCAGGGGCTTCTGGACGTCGCCACCAAACGCGTCGTCGCTCCGTCCCTGCTCTCCGACCTCGTCGCCAGATTGAAGCTCGATCGTGATCCGGAATTTACCGGTGGCCGGACCGGTGCCTTCGGCGTTGCCATGGACCTGCTGTCTGGCAATGGCAATGCGTCCGATGCGCCATCGCGCGCGCAGGCCGCTCTTCGACAGGATATTGCCGTCACCGCCGATGCGCGCAGCGGCACCTTGCATCTCACGGTCACCACCGGCAATCCAATGAGATCGGCTGAGATCGCCAACCGCCTCGCCGATGCGACGGTCTATGACGCCATGGTTGCGCAAGGTGCGGGGCTCACCGGCAAAAACAGTGCCCCTGCGGACCGGAGCCTCAAAAACCTTGAGCAGGCGAAGGCGGCGCTGGTCGATTTCAAGGCGCAATACGGCGACGATAAGATCGCGGCGGCACTGGACCTGCAAGCGCAGCGGCAACGGCTGGACAGCGAGATCAAAGCCTCAGAGGCGGCGGTGTTGAGCGCAAGAGCCCGTGCGTCGGTCGCCAAATCCGCGACCCCCGCCACGGTCATGAGCGGCGCGCTGCCGGGCGATCTGTCGTCCGTCGGTCTCGATGATCTGCGCAGCCGCTACAGCGCCGCGAAGATGGTCCTCTCCCAGCTTTCCACGCAACTCGGTCCGCGCCATCCACGATTGCTGGCACAGCAGGCGACCGTCGATGGCCTTGCCGGCGATATCCGCAATCAATTGCAGCGCCTGATCGCCAGCAGCGATGCAGCGCTCAAGGCGGCGCTTGAGGATCAGGCCGCACTTGCCGCCCAAATGACCGCCCTCGGTCAGCGGGCCGTCGATGTCGACATGGCGCGCCTAGCCCGGCTGCAGGACGATGTTGCGGTAGCACAAGGCCGTTATGACGCCGACCTGCAAAACGTCGATACCGTTCCACCCGAGGTCGCGCCGCCGATCACCGTCCTTGCCCCGGCCACAGCCGCAAAGGCGCCGCTCGACGACGATCTCGCAGGCCGCCAGATTGCGGGTTTCCTGATCGGTCTTGGCGCAGCACTTTGCCTGGTCTTCCTCAGAAAATGGATTGGAAGCGTGCGGGTTTCGCAGGACCCGGTGGTCGGATCGATCGCCACGCCGGAACCGCTTTTTGATCCAGAAGCCGAGCCGGTTTCATCGCCGCAACAGCCGATGTCAGACCTCCCGCAACGGCACGTCGACGATGTCATATCCGTTGCCGACGATCATCCCGCCGTCACGGACGAATTGACGCAGATCCAGCGGGAATTGGCGCTATTGCGCGCCAAGCTGGAGACCTACGCCGCATACCGGCGGACCGGGCGCGGCTGATTTCTCCTTGCAATTACCGCTTTCAGATATCATAGGGCGTTCGTAGGCAAATCCGCCGAGCCGACGGCTTGTAGATTGCCGCCGAACCATATCGGGAGAGACGCGTGACGACTGTGATCGACGGCAAGCAGGTGGCGGCTTCGGTGATCGAGGCGGTGAAGACGGCAACGTCTGCTCTGGAGACGGAGACGGGCGTGAAGGCCGGTCTTGCGGTGGTGATCGTCGGTGATGATCCGGCCAGCCACAGCTATGTGACCTCCAAGAGCAAGATGGCCAAGGAGTGCGGCTTCAAGTCCATCCAGCACACGCTGCCGGCCGAGACGACGCAGGAAGAGCTGGCAAAGCTGGTGCAGTCGCTGAATGAAGACGCCTCCATCCACGGCATCCTGGTGCAATTGCCTCTGCCGAAGCACCTGAACTCGGAACCGATCATCCAGTCGATCCGACCGGAGAAGGATGTCGACGGTCTGCATGTGGTCAATGCCGGCAAGCTCGCCACGGGCGACCTCGCAACCGGTCTCATCTCCTGCACCCCGGCTGGCGCCCTGTTGCTGGTGCGCCGCATCCACGGCGAGGACCTGTCGGGTCTGAATGCGGTCGTCATCGGCCGGTCCAACCTGTTCGGCAAGCCGATGGCGCAGCTTTTACTCAACGCCAATGCGACGGTGACGACGGCGCATTCGAGGACGAAGGACCTACCAAGTGTTGCTCGCACGGCCGATATTCTGGTGGCCGCCGTTGGCCAGCCGCAGATGGTGAAGGCCGACTGGATCAAGCCGGGTGCCACCGTCATCGATGTCGGTGTCAACCGCATTGCGGCACCTGAGCGCGGCGAGGGCCGGACACGTCTGGTCGGCGATGTCGCCTTTACTGAGGCTTCCGATGTCGCCGCTGTGATCACGCCGGTTCCCGGCGGTGTTGGGCCGATGACCATCGCCATGCTGATGGCCAATACCGTCATTGCTGCTCATCGTGCCGCGGGTAAGACGGCGCCGAAGTTTTGAATTTGAAGCATGATCCCGAAAAGTGTGAAGCGGTTTTCGGATAAGATCATGCCAGCCTAATGTATTATTCGGCCGGCGCGACGCCGGTCGAGGCGCGAACGATCAGCTCGGTCTTCCAAAGCTCCTGTTCGGGGAATGTCTCCGTATGCTTGATCCCGGCAATCAGCCGTTCGGCGATGCGCATGCCGGCGGCGCGTAGCGACGAGCGCGTGGTGGTTAGCGGTACGGTAAAATTCTCCGGCTTCAGAAGCGTCAGCACGTCGTCATGGGCAATCAGCGAGACATCCTCGCCGAGTTTCAGACCAGCCTGGTTGATGGCGCGCACCGCGCCCAGCGCCAGCACGGTGCTGGAGCAAAGAATGGCGGTCGGGCGCTCGTCGAGTTGCAGAATGCGTTCCATGATGAGCAGACCTTGCTCATCGGTCATTGCCGTATGGCTGACGCAGGCTTCGTCCAGCGCCAGCCCGCGCTCGGCCAGGGCGGCGTCCACGCCATTTTTCCGCCGGATTGCAAAATCGAGATACATCGGACCATTCAACAGCGCGAAACGCCTGTGGCCAAGCTGCAGCAGCAGTTTGGTGGCGTCGTAGAAGGCCGCCTCGTTATCGATATCGAGAAAGGGGTAGTCCGGTTCCGAGCCGATGGACCGTCCATGCACGAGGAAGGGCACGGATAGCGATTTCAGCATGTCGAGACGGGGATCGTGGCCGCGCATATAGTTGACGAACAGGGCATCGACATTGCCGCTGACGGCAAGCCGCTTCAATGCGCCGACCTCGTCGTTCGGATCGGCGGGCGTCACGACGAAATGGAAATCGTGCCGCAGCGCTTCTTCGCCAAGCCCGGTCAGGAACTCGCCAAAATGCAGGTCTGTGGGGTTGCCGGGTGCGGTCGGCATGACCAGGCCGATCGAGCCGGCCTTGCCGGTCGCAAGCCGTTGCGCCGCCTTGTTGGGCCGATAGCCCGTTTCCTGAACCGCCTTGAGCACGCGCTCACGCGTCTCGCGGTTGACTTCCGGATAACCGTTCAGTGCGCGGCTGACCGTGGTCTGCGACAAGCCTAGCATTTGCGATAGCTGCTTCAGATTCACTTGATTTGGCTCCTCCGTCTCCCCTGCCGCGATGACGCCCAAATCCCTCCCGCCAGGCGACCGGCTTCCAAAGCGCTTTTAACTATGTAGCAAGACAAGCATTTGAAACAAGACTAATAGCGAAATATTGCCGCCCATTTCATGCTGCAGCGCGAGATATGCTGTGCATTGCGGCCATTTCCGCAAAATCGCTTGACTCCGAAGCACCCTCAATGGGATGAATGCATAGCCAAAGCGCTTTGAGGAAATGGGCGCATAGCACGCGGGATGTGCTCGGCTCGCAAGATTTGTATTTGGGAGGACAACCACATGAAGAAGTTGTTTTTGATGACCGTTGCCGTTGCCGCGCTGGCAGCCGGAACGGCGATGTCGGCCGATCTGAAATTCCAGCCTGGCCAGGATGCGAAGTTCAACTGGAAGAGCTATGACGACTTCAAGTCCGCCCATGCGGATCTGAAGGGCGAGACGCTGACCATCTTTGGTCCGTGGCGCGGCGAGGACGAGGCGCTCTTCACCAGTGTCCTGAATTACTTCACCGAGGCGACTGGCGCGAATGTCAAATACTCGTCCTCGGAAAACTATGAGCAGCAGATCGTCATCGACACCCAGGCCGGTTCGCCGCCGAATGTCGCGATCCTGCCGCAGCCAGGCCTGCTCGCCAATCTCGCCAGCAAAGGCTATCTCGCGCCGCTCGGCGATGATCTTGCCTCCTGGGTCAAGACGAACTACGGCGCCGGCGACAGCTGGGTCGGTTACGGCACCTACAAGGGCAAGGACGGCAAGGACGCCTTCTACGCCTTCCCGTACAAGGCCGACCTGAAGTCGCTCGTCTGGTACGTGCCGGAAAACTTCGAGGAAGCCGGCTACAAGGTCCCCACCACCATGGAAGACCTGTTCAAGCTCTCCGACCAGATCGTCAAGGACGGCGGCACCCCCTGGTGCATCGGTCTTGGTTCGGGTGGCGCCACCGGCTGGCCGGCGACCGACTGGGTCGAAGACCTGATGCTGCGCACCGTATCGCCGACGGATTATGACGGCTGGGTCGACAACAGCCTGAAGTTCAACGATCCAAAGGTCGTCAATGCTATCGACGAATTCGGCAAGTTCGCCAAGAATGCCAAATATGTGAGCGGTGGCGTCGCTGCTGTCGCTTCAACCGACTTCCGCGACAGCCCGAAGGGCCTCTTTGCGGTTCCGCCGAAGTGCTATCTGCACAAGCAGGCCTCCTTCATCCCGTCCTTCTTCCCGGAGGGTACGAAGCTCGGCCAGGATGCGGACTTCTTCTACTTCCCGCCCTATGCAGCGCATCCCGAACTCGGCAAGCCGGTTCTCGGCGCCGGTACACTGGCGGCGATCACCAAGGACTCGAAGGCCGCCCGTGCCTTCATCCAGTTCCTGCAGACGCCGATCGCCCAGGAAGTCTGGATGGCGCAGTCCGGCTTCCTGACCCCTTATAAGGGCGTCAACACGGCGACCTACGCCAACGATACGATGAAGAAGGAAGGCGAGCTGCTGACGACCGCCACGACCTTCCGCTTCGACGGTTCCGACCTGATGCCGGGCAAGATCGGTGCGGGCGCATTCTGGACTGGCATGGTGGACTTCGTCGGCGGCAAGTCGGCGCAGGACTCGGCCGATGCGATCCAGAAGGCTTGGGACGGCATCAAGTAATCTGACATTGCGGAAAGGCGTCGCCGGTATCTTCCGGCGACGCCGATCTGTTCTGCCGCGGTTGGTGCCTTGGGGAGTGCCGCCGATGTCGGACGGGTGGCTTCGAACAAGAAAAAATCGGGAGGGAAAGATGATTTCGCAGATCCTGTCGGCGGTCGGAGCCATGATATTCGGCGTTGCCGTTTGTGCCGCCTATTTTCTGTTTTCCAACAAGTTGCTGGACGCGATTTTCCCGGCGAAAGAGGGGGGCGACGTTCACCGGGTCGCCGTCAATCTGCGTCGCCGTGGGTTGATCCGTCCCTGGCTTTTCCTCGGGCCTGCACTCTTCCTGCTTGCCGTCTACCTGGTCTATCCGGTGGTCGCGACGCTTATCCTATCTTTCTACGGTCCGGACGGCAGTAAATTCGTTGGTGGCGCCAACTATGTCTGGGCCTTCAACGATACCGAATTCCGCCAGTCGATCTTCAACAATATCCTCTGGCTTGCCGTCGTGCCGGCTGCCTGCACCTTCTTCGGTCTGGTGATCGCCGTCATGACCGACCGCATCTGGTGGGGGAACATCGCCAAGGCGGTCATCTTCATGCCGATGGCGATCTCCTTCGTCGGCGCATCCGTCATCTGGAAATTCATCTACGAATATCGCGGCGGTAGCGACACGCAGATCGGCCTCTTGAACGCGGTCGTGCAGCTTTTCGGCGGCACGCCGGAAGTATGGATCACCATCCCCTTCTGGAACAATTTCTTCCTGATGGTCATGCTGATCTGGATTCAGACCGGTTTCGCCATGGTCATCCTGTCGGCCGCCCTTCGTGGCATTTCGGAGGAAACCATCGAAGCGGCCGTCATCGACGGCGCCAATGGCTGGCAGATCTTCTGGAAGATCATGGTGCCGCAGGTCTGGGGCACGATCGCCACGGTCTGGACCACCATCACCATTCTCGTCCTCAAGGTGTTCGACATCGTGCTGACCATGACCAACGGCCAGTGGAACTCGATGGTCCTGGCAAATCTGATGTTCAACTGGATGTTCCGTGGAGGCGGCGATTCCGGCCGAAGTGCCGTCATCGCACTCGTCATCATGGCTGCCGTGACGCCGATCATGATCTGGAACATCCGTCGTGCAAACGCAGAAACGAAGGGGCGCTGACATGCTGGGAACCCTCCGTCGTATCGGCCCCGCCCGTCTCTTCGTTCACTTCGCTGTTCTGCTCATCGTCATCCTCTGGCTGTTGCCGACGCTCGGCATCTTCGTCACCGCACTCCGTGACAAGGATCAGATCGTCGTTTCCGGCTGGTGGACGGCTTTCTCCGGCTCATCACAGACGGCGGCCGTACGCCTGGCTGGCCCCGACAAGGCAGTGCAGGACGGTCCCAATTATGTCATCGCCGGCACCGTTGCCGGTGAAGGCAACAGCGGTAACGGCAAGATCGAATCCTTCGGTATGCGCGTACAGGAGCCGGCGGCATACAAGGTCGGTTCATCCGCCGATCTCGGCAACGGTGAGACGCTTACCGTCAATGCCGATGGCAGCTATCGCTATCAGAAGAATGCACCCTTCGAGGCGGATGCGCGCAGCAAGCGCATCTATCTGACGATCGCAACCCCACCGCAATTCACCCTGGACAACTATCGCAACGTCCTGACGGGCGAGGGCATCGGTCAGTCCTTCATCAACTCGCTGACGGTCACCATTCCGGCGACGGTCATCCCGATCCTGATCGCGGCTTTCGCGGCCTACGCGCTGGCCTGGATGGAGTTTCCCGGCCGTGCGGTGCTGATCGCGCTTGTGGTCGGTCTCATCGTCGTGCCGTTGCAGATGTCGCTGATCCCGCTGCTGCGCATCTATAACGAGATCGGCCAGATGTTTGGGGTGTCGTCGAAAACCTATCCCGGCATCTGGATGGCGCATACCGCCTTTGGCCTGCCGCTCGCCATCTACCTGTTGCGCAACTACATTGCCGGCCTGCCCAAGGAGATCATCGAATCCGCCCGCGTCGATGGCGCCAGCGACTTCGACATCTTCGTCAAGATCATCCTGCCATTGTCCTTCCCGGCGCTCGCCTCCTTCGCGATCTTCCAGTTCCTCTGGGTCTGGAACGACCTTCTGATCGCCATGGTCTTCCTCGGCACCGACAAGGATCGCCTGGTCCTGACGGCAGCGCTCAACGCGCTGCTCGGCTCGCGCGGTGGCAACTGGGAAATCCTCACGGCCTCGGCCTTCGTTACCATTCTCATCCCGCTCCTCGTCTTCTTCGGTCTGCAGCGCTACCTCGTGCGTGGTCTGCTCTCCGGGTCGGTGAAGGGGGGCTGATCAAAGACCTCAGCTTAAGTATTCATACAGGACCTACACAGAATGAGCATTGCCTCTCAATCGATTGCGACCGTGGACAAGGACTGGTGGCGGGGAGCCGTGATCTATCAGATCTATCCGCGCTCCTATCAGGACTCCAATGGCGATGGCATCGGCGACCTCAAAGGCATTGCCGCCCGTCTGCCGCATGTTGCCGCCCTCGGCGTCGACGCAATCTGGATTTCGCCGTTCTTCACCTCGCCGATGCGCGATTTTGGCTATGACGTCTCCGATTACGAAGATGTCGATCCAATCTTCGGCACGCTCGCCGATTTCGATGTGATGACGAGCGAGGCCCATCGTCTCGGCATCAAGGTGATGATCGATCTGGTGCTGTCGCACAGCTCCGATCGTCATCCCTGGTTTGCCGAAAGCCGCTCGAGCAAGAATAATCCCAAGGCCGACTGGTACGTCTGGACCGATGCCAAGCCGGACGGCACCCCGCCCAACAACTGGCTGTCGATCTTCGGCGGCTCGGCCTGGGCCTGGGATCCGACCCGCATGCAGTACTACCTGCACAACTTCCTGACCTCGCAGCCGGACATGAACCTGCATAATCCTGAAGTGCAGGATCGTCTGCTCAATGTCGTGCGCTTCTGGCTGGATCGCGGCGTCGACGGTTTCCGCCTTGACACCATCAACTTCTATTTCCACGACAGGGAACTGCGCGACAATCCGGCTTTGGAGCCGTCGCGCCGCAATGCCTCGACCGCACCGGCGGTCAATCCCTATAATTTCCAGGAGCATCTCTACGACAAGAACCGTCCGGAGAACCTGGCGTTCCTGAAGCGCTTCCGCGCCGTTCTCGACGAATATCCGGCGATTGCCGCCGTCGGTGAAGTCGGAGACAGCCAGCGCGGTCTCGAGATCGTCGGTGAATATACGGCCGGCGATGACAAGATGCATATGTGCTACGCCTTCGAATTCCTGTCGCCGGATGCATTGTCGCCGGACCGCGTCGAAGAGGTCATGGACGATTTCGGTGCGGCTGCGCCGGACGGTTGGGCATGCTGGGCATTCTCGAACCATGACGTAGTCCGCCATGTCAGCCGCTGGGGCAACTTGGTCGCCGATCGCGAGGCCTTCGCCAAGCAATATGCGGCCCTGCTTTTGACGTTGCGTGGCTCGGTCTGTATCTATCAGGGTGAGGAGCTTGGCTTGACGGAAGCGGAGCTCTCCTATCAGGATCTGCAGGATCCCTACGGCATCCAGTTCTGGCCGGAATTCAAGGGTCGTGATGGCTGCCGCACGCCGATGGTCTGGGACAGCCAGATGGCCCAGGGCGGCTTCTCGACGGTGAAGCCCTGGCTGCCTGTACCGGTGGAACACATTTTGCACGCCGTCAGCGTACAGCAGGGCGACGAGAGTTCGGTGCTGGAGCAGTACCGCCGCTTCCTCGCCTTCCGTAAGCAGTATCCGGCCTTCGCCAAGGGTGAGATCGCTTTCACCGAGCCGCAGGACGACGTGCTGATCTATACGCGCCGCCATGACGACGAGACCATTCTCTGCGTCTTCAACATGAGCGCGACGGAGGCAGTCGCGACCCTGCCCGAGGGGAACTGGCAGGCTCTGACCGGTCACGGTTTTACAAGCAACAACTACGGCAACAAGATCGATATTCCGGCCTGGGGCGCTTATTTCGCGCGTCTGGCCTGAGTACCTGGGAGGAGGGCAGAGATGACGGGACTTGTTCTAAACAACATCCGTAAATCATACGGAAGCGTGCATGTCCTGCACGGCATCGATCTGGAGATCCAGCAAGGCGAGTTCATCGTCTTCGTTGGACCGTCCGGATGTGGCAAATCCACGTTGCTGCGCATGATCGCCGGGCTGGAAAGCATCACCGCCGGTGACATGCTCATCGCGGGACAGAAGGTCAACGAAGTGCCGCCCTCCCGGCGTGGCATCGCCATGGTCTTCCAGTCCTATGCCCTCTATCCGCATATGACGGTCTACGACAACATGGCCTTCGGCATGCGGATTGCCAAGGAGAACAAGAAGGAGATCGACCGCCGTGTTCGTGCTGCTGCGGCGAGCCTCCAGCTCACGCAATATCTCGAGCGCCTTCCAAAGGCGCTTTCGGGCGGCCAGCGCCAGCGCGTTGCTATCGGTCGCGCCATCTGCCGCAACCCGAAGGTCTTCCTCTTCGACGAGCCGTTGTCCAACCTCGACGCGGCATTGCGCGTCGCGACCCGCATCGAGATCGCCAGGCTCAACGAATCCATGCCCGAGACGACGATGATCTACGTCACCCACGACCAGGTCGAAGCCATGACGCTCGCCGACCGCATTGTCGTGCTGTCGGCTGGCCGCGTCGAGCAGGTCGGCGCACCGCTCGAGCTCTATGAGCATCCAGCCAATCTCTTTGTTGCGAAGTTCATCGGCTCTCCGGCCATGAACATCATTCCGGCGACGGTGACCGATACTGGAGAAAAGACGACGGTGACGCTGACGGGTGGCAAGTCAGTGATCCTCGACATCCCGAGCGCGGCCTCCGAGCGCGGCAAGACTGCGAGCTTCGGTGTTCGCCCGGAAGACCTGCGGGTCGCCGCCGACGAGAACTACCTCTTCGAGGGCGAGGTCTCGATCGTTGAAGCGCTCGGCGAAGTCACCCAGCTCTATATCGAGGGCCTGGTGGATGGCGAGCCGATCATCGTCAAGATCCCCGGCATTGCGGACGTCAAGCGCGGGCAGAGAATGCGCTTTGCGGCCGACCGGCAGAAGCTGCATCTCTTCGATGCCGAAGGCCATACCTATAGTAAGCGATAAGGCACCTGGCCAAGGATACGAGTGCGCTAGCCCGATCAAACACATAAAAAAATGCAACTTGGGCTAGCGCTTCCAAACCTTCTGTTAAATACCGGCTGATAGCGTGTGATCCGTAAGATACTCTAGGGATTTACGGCAATGGCAGCTCGCGGCGCAGCGAATTCAGGCCAGCATTTTCTCAACAAGGAAGAGTCCTTCATGTACGACCGCGAGGTGCGGTACAGGATGCAGGACACGATGAACGCGGCGCGGATCGAATACACCCAAAAAGGTGTCATGAATCTGGCCTCACGCCGCTGCGACATCATTCGCATCTCGCAGACCAGCGCGGTGCTGGCGATCCTCACGCAGTTCAATCTGCCGAAGCAATTCTATCTCGACATACCCGATGCCCGCCTCAGCAAGATTGGCTGCGTGCTAATGAAGATCTTTTCCAACAACACGGTGGAAGTCCGCTTCCTGCGGCTGCTGTCGGAGAAGGAAATGAACAAGATCTTCGTCTACAGCACTCATCCGGCGCATCGCGACCGCGTGCTCGATATCCGCGCCTGAGCAAAGTCAGCCAGAGGCGTCCGAGCGGCATTCTGTTGGTCAGATCGCCGCCCGGAATTTCCTGAGCGCGTCCTCGATATAGCCCATCAGCGCGTGTTGGCCATCTTCCTGAAGCCATTTGTCGACGGCAAGGCGAAGGGGGCTCACCGATATCATGGAAACTAGCCGCAATTCGTCGCGGTCCTTGGCTGGAAACAGCTCGCATAGGCTCTCATAGACGGCCTGTTCAAGTCCCAGATAGTTGCCACGCGTGCGGGCACGCAACGCATCGCTTTGTCGCAGCAGCCGTGCGGTTGCGAGGAGCTGGGGTGTCTGGACGCGTGCGACCAACTTCCGCAGTGCCTGATGCACGATCTCCAGCGGTTGCCCGGCCGATGCACTTTCCAGGATCGAGGTCTTGAAGGCCTCTATATAGCCGCGCTGATGCGCGAGAAGAATCTCGTCCTTGCTTTTGAAATAGTAAAAGAAGGTTCGCCGGGAAATGCCGGCCGCAGCCGCGATCTCGTCGAGCGTTGTCTCCTGATAGCCTTTTGCAAGAAAGGATTTCAATCCGGCGTCCGCGATGCGTTGAAACGTCAATCGCCGTTTTTGCTCGCGCAGGCCTTCCGGTTTTGAGGGGGCGTCATGCATTGAAATATTTTGTCATAAGTTGCCGCAACACACAAACCTGCCAGGAATTGCTCCCGGCTTTTTGCCACCTCCATTCCCGGTGAAAGAATTCGTCTGTCTCGCTCGATGGTTGCCGCAAAGTCGCCAACATTAATTTTTACACTTAGTGTAATAATTAATGTTAACTCGAGATGCCCGAAGCGGGCAGAGGAGAACCGGTACGCCATGCCAGTCAGCCCGATTTCCAATTGCGATACGACCGCAGTGCATGGTCCCATCCGCTCCAAGGCACGACGAGCGGGTCAGCTTGCTGTCTGGCCGACAGTTGCATCTTTCAGCCTGCTGGTCGCCGGCTGTGCGTCGGCACCTTTGGATCGTGCGGGATCCCTGCGATCCTATGATGGACTGAAACAGTCGGACGGGATGGTGACCCGCTCTCTTCTCAAGGTGAACAAGGATGATGTTCTTGCGGCGAAGACCGTGAAGATCATTCCGACCGCTTTTTCGATGCGGGCCGAAAGTGCCACGTTCACGCCTGCGCAGCGAAACCTCGTTACCAATGCCGTTGATAGAACGCTTTGCTCGGGGCTGAGCGAGCGCTTCGTCATCGTCGGCCTGTCGGAACCGGCGGATTTGACCGTTCGCGCGGTGGTCACGCAGGTCAAGCCCACAAACACGACGGCGGTCGGGGCGTCAAAAGTCGCGTCGGTGGCCAAAAGCGTACTGCTGCCGGGTATCCCCGTGCCTGTTCCACGCATCCCGATCGGAATGGGCAGCCTGTCTCTCGAGGCCGAGGCGATCGACGGTCAGGGTACGCAGAAGGCGGTGATGATCTGGGCGCGCGGCGCGAGTGCTTTCCTCGACTCCGGGACGGTCGCCAAGGAGGGAGATGCCTATAGTCTTGCTGTGAAGTTCGGCAGCGATTTCAGCAGGCTGCTCGTCAAGGGCAAAACACCGTTCGGAACGATGCCCTCCCCTTCCGTCCAAGGCGAAATGGAACGCTCTCGTCGGACGCGGGCCGAAATACGAAGCCTGCAAAGCCTATGGCAAATCGCCGGGCGTTGTCGGTTTCATCGGAGAGCGTATGGGACTTCCACCCAAATGGACCGACAAAACCGCGCCGAACGCCCTGTAAGTGTCTTACCCGCTCTCAGGCGATTTCGCTTGAAAGCGGGATGCTTTAGTGATGGAACAGCACGCTGGCGCCCTGATCGGCCGGGCCGGCGGCGCGGCGGAAGGGGGCGAAGAGCTCGCGGCCCATGCCGAACTCGTTCTCGGAGAGATCAGCGACAACAGGTTGGCGTTCGGCCATTGTGGCGGCGTCGACCAGCACTTCCAGCGTGCCGGCAATCGCGTCGATCCGGATGATGTCACCCTCCATGATGCGGGCGATCGGGCCGCCGTCGATGGCTTCCGGGGTGACGTGGATCGCGGCCGGAACCTTGCCCGAGGCGCCGGACATCCGTCCGTCGGTCAGAAGCGCCACGCGGAAGCCGCGATCCTGCAGCACGCCGAGCGCCGGGGTCAGCTTGTGCAGCTCCGGCATGCCGTTCGCCTTCGGTCCCTGGAAACGAACGACGGCGACGAAATCGCGGTTGAGTTTACCGTCCTTGAATGCCTGCTGCATTTCCAGCTGGTCATGGAAGATGACGGCCGGGGCTTCGACGATATGGCGCTCCTGCTTGACGGCGGAGATCTTGATGACCGCCTTGCCGATATTGCCGCGCAGCATCTTCAACCCGCCATTGCTCTGGAACGGCGCGTCGATGGTCGAAAGCACCTTCGGGTCGCCGCTTTTTTCAGGTGCCGGTTCGCGGACAACGCTGCCATCGGCGCCGATCTTCACCTCGATCGAATAGGCGGCAAGCCCCTGGCCGGCGACGGTGCGAACGTCGTCGTGCAGCATCCCCTTTTTCAGAAGCTCCTTGATCAGGAAGCCCATGCCGCCGGCGGCATGGAAATGGTTCACGTCAGCAAGACCGTTCGGATAGACGCGGGCCAGCAGCGGAATGATATCCGACAGCTCGGAAATATCCTGCCAGGTAAGGGCGATGCCGGCTGCGCGCGCCATGGCGACGAGGTGCATCGTGTGGTTGGTCGAGCCGCCGGTCGCATGCAGGCCGACGACGCCGTTGACGATCGAGCGCTCGTCGATCATCTCGCCGGCGGGCGTGTATTCGTTGCCCATGGCGGTGATGGCAAGCGCCCGCTTCGTGGCCTCGCGGGTCAGTGCTTCGCGCAGTGGGGTGCCGGGATTGACGAAGGAGGCACCGGGCATATGGAAGCCCATGATCTCCATCAGCATCTGGTTGGAATTGGCCGTGCCGTAGAAGGTACAGGTACCGGGGCCGTGATAGGACTTCGATTCCGCTTCCAGCAGCTCGGCGCGGCCGACCTTGCCCTCGGCGAAGAGCTGGCGCACGCGCGACTTCTCGTCGTTTGGCAGGCCCGTGGTCATCGGTCCCGCCGGAATGAAGACGGCCGGCAGATGGCCGAAGGAGAGGGCGGCGATGAAAAGGCCCGGCACGATCTTGTCGCAGACGCCGAGGAAGACGGCCGCGTCGAACATATTGTGCGACAGGCCGACACCGGCAGACATGGCGATAAGATCGCGCGAGAATAGCGACAGCTCCATGCCCGGCTGACCCTGGGTGACGCCATCGCACATGGCCGGCACGCCGCCAGCGACCTGGGCGATGCCACCGGCTTGCGCAGCGGCCTCGCGGATGATCGCGGGATAGGTCTCGAAGGGCTGATGCGCCGAGAGCATGTCGTTATAGGAGGTGATGATCCCGAGATTGGGCACGCGGTCGCCCGCCAGCGCATCCTTCTCGGAGGGGGAACAGACGGCGAAGCCATGGGCAAGGTTGGCGCAGCCGAGAATGGAGCGTTGCGCGCCCTTGGTCGCGGCGTTGCGCAGGCGAGCCAGATAGAGCTCGCGCGTTGGTTTCGAACGTTCGACGATACGTGCGGTAATCGCGGATATGCGGGCGTCAGCGGCCATGGTCGATCTGCCTCCGGCTGTTCTTGCGCTTGGTCCCGAAAGATCACCGTCGATCTTGTCTAGGAAAGGATCAGGCGCAGGCTTGAAATGTCACTGCTATGCCGGCACGCCCTTTCGGGCGCGTGGCGCAGCAGCCGTTGCTGTGTCTTTCAGGGTCCGATGACGACCGTTCGGCCGTGTCAGGGAGCCCAGTAAATCTCGACCGGAGAAGCAGCCCGGCGCAATATGGCGCGGATCGGCATTTCGGTCTCTTCTCCCGGTGCCTCGGCCTTGGCGAGAACGTCCTTCTTGCCCTCTCCCTCGATATGGAGCACCAGCAATCGGGCATCCTGAAGGCTGGAGAAGGTAAAGGTCAGCCGGGGTTCGCCGGCCCCCTCGGCTTCCATCGTGATGATGCCGCGCGGGGTCTTCGGATCAAGCGCCGTCGCAAGATTGCTGCCGCCTGGAAAGAACGAGGCCGTGTGGCCGTCATTGCCCATGCCGAGGATGGCGACATCGAAGGGATGGCCGACCGCCTTGGTCTCTTGCGTAGCGATGACGGCGGCTTCCTCAGCGGAAGCCGCGGCCTGGTAGAGCGGAAGGAACTGCGCAGAGGCGGCCTTGTCCTTCAGCAGGTTTTCCTGGACGAGCAAGTGGTTCGAGCGTGGATTGTCCGATGGCACGAACCGTTCATCGACGAGGGTGATCGTTACCTTGCCCCAGTCGAGCGGACGCGATGACAGCGTCTGGAAGAAGGCCTTCGGCGTCGAGCCGCCGGAGACCGCGATGCTTGCGGAGCCGCGGGCGGTAATGGCGGCCGAGAGAACCTCGACCACCTTGTCCGCGAGCTTGCCGGCGAGTTCGGCGCCATTGGCGAAAGCATGCATATTCGCTGTCATCGTCACCGTCCTAGATATCGTCATGCCAGGTGCGGCCGTCGCGCTCGATCAGGGCGATGGCCTGGCTCGGCCCCCCAGGTGCCCGCGGTATAGCCCTGCACCTGCTGGCCGGCTTCTTCCCAACCCTTGAGGATCGGGTCGACCCAATCCCATGCGGCTTCGACTTCGTCGCGGCGCATGAACAGCGTCTGGTTCGAGCGGATGACGTCCATCAGCAGGCGTTCATAGGCGTCCGGATTGCGGACGTTGAAGGCAGAGGCGAAGCTCATGTCGAGCGAGACGTTGCGCAGGCGCATTCCGCCCGGACCCGGATCCTTGATCATCAGCGACTGCTTGACGCCTTCGTCCGGCTGCAGGCGGATGATCAGCTGGTTGGCGACGGTGCGGCCGGCGGCCTGATCGAAAATATTGTGCGGGATCGGCTTGAAGGTGATGACGATCTCCGACATGCGGCCGGCAAGACGCTTGCCGGTGCGGATGTAGAAGGGAACGCCAGCCCAGCGCCAATTGCCGATCTCGGCCTTGATGGCGACGAAGGTTTCGATGTTGGAAACGCCGCCTTCGAGTTCATCGAGGTATCCCTTGACCGGGCCACCCGCGGATGCGCCGGCACGGTACTGGCCGCGAACCGTCGCCTGCTCGACGTTAGAGGCGTTGATCGGCTTTAGCGCGCGCAGCACCTTCAGCTTCTCGTCGCGAACGGCTTCGGAATCCATCGAGGAGGGGATTTCCATCGCGGTCAGGCAAAGGAGCTGCAGGATGTGGTTCTGTACCATGTCGCGCAGCGCGCCAGCGGTGTCGTAGTAACCGGCACGGCCTTCCAGGCCGACCGATTCCGCAACCGTGATCTGGACGTGGTCGATGTGATTGGCGTTCCACAGCGGCTCGTAGAGGGCATTGGCGAAGCGCAGCGCCATCAGGTTCTGCACCGTCTCCTTGCCGAGATAGTGGTCGATGCGGAAGATCTGTTCTTCCTTGAAGACCTTGCCGATCGTGTCGTTGAGCTGCAGGGCCGAAGCGAGATCGCGACCGATCGGCTTTTCGACGACAATGCGGGTCGACTTGGTGATCAGCTTGTGGTCGTGGATCTTCTGCGAGATGTCGCCGAAAATGCCGGGAGCGACGGCGAGATAGAAGGCGCGCACGCGGTCCTTGCCCTCGTCGAGGATCTTCTTCAGCTGATCCCAGCCGGCATCGCTGCGGGCATCGACCGGAACATAGAACAGGCGGGCGAGGAACTTCTTGACCTCAGCCTCGTCATATTCGCCCTTCTTCAGGTGTTCCTTAAGGGCGGCGTCGGCGAATTTGCGGTATTCTTCGTGCGAGAGCGCGCTACGCGATGCGCCGATAATACGGGTCGGTTCGGTGAACTGGCCTTCGATCTGGCGATGATAAAGAGCGGGCAGGAGCTTGCGCTCGGCAAGGTCGCCGCTGCCGCCGAAAACGACATAGTCAAAAGGTTCAACGGGAATGATTTGGCTGCTCATGAGGTATCTCTCAATCGGTCTTGGTTGAGGCCCCTTTTAATCTAATCGATTTAAAAAGGCCAGTGTGCATCGCAAAATTCAGACTCGGTTTTTAGAGCGGATTGCCGAAAGAGGAAATCCATTCCGTATCTAAAACCTGTCGCGCAACGCAAACCACGAGAGCGCCAGGAACAGCAGAGGCGCCCGCATACGGGCACCACCGGGAAACGGCGGGATGTTCAGCGCCCTGAAAAGCGCCAGATCGTCAGCGTTCCCGAGGACCGTTTTCGCATAGAGTTTACCGCAATAGTTTGACAGCATGACGCCATGTCCGGAATAGCCGCCGATGGAGGTCACGCCCGGCATCACGTCGCGCACGAAAGGCTGGCGCGGCATGGTGATGCCGACCGATCCGCCCCAGGCATGGGTGATGTCGATCTTGTCGAGCGCCGGATAGATTTCGGCGATCTGACGGCGGATATGCTCCGTTATGTCGCGCGGGTTGTCGGCCGTATAGGCCTCGCGACCGCCGAACAGCAGCCGTCCGTCCTTCGACTTGCGGAAATAACGCACCACAAACCGCGAATCCGCCACCGCCTCGCCACCGGCCAACACATCGGGAAATTTGTCGAGCGGTTCGGTGGCGCCAATGAAGGAGCGGATCGGCATGACGTGGCTTGCCGTCACCGGCTCCAGATTGCCGATATAGCCGTTGCAGGCGATCAGCACGCGATCGGCGGTGATCACGCCGCTCTCGGTCTCGATCAGCGTCCTGCCGCCGGATTGACGCAGAGCCTTTGCCGGCGTCATTTCGAACAGCGAAGCGCCGGCCGCAGCAGCTACTCGCGCGAGGCCAATGAGCAGCTTCAGCGGGTGGATATGGCCGGTGCCGATGTCTCTCACGCCATAGAGATAGCGCTTCGAGCCCAGCCGCTCCTGGGTCTCGGCCGTGTCCATGAAGCTCACATGCGGATAGCCGTAGCGCGTCGCGGCGATCTCGGCGTTTTCCATATAGGCGCGCTTGTAGCTCGGCTTATGCGTGACATTCATCTGGCCGGGCATGAAGTCGATGTCGATGCCGTGTTCGGCGGCGAAATCGAGCAGATGCCGCTTGGCATCCTCGGCAAGATCGAACAGCGCCTTCGAGCGCTCATAGCCGATCTTTTCTTCCAGTTCCTCCGGCCACCAGCGCTGGCCGGTGCCGAGCTGGCCGCCATTGCGCCCGGAGGCGCCGTCGCCGAAGCGGTTGGCGTCGATCAGCACGACATCGACACCGCCCTTGGCGAGATTATAGGCGGCTTGCAGGCCGGTATAGCCGCCGCCGATAATGGCGACGTCGGCGCGGCGCGAGCCGTCGAGCTTCGGATAGGTCGGGCGAGGCCCGAGGGTTGCCTGATACCAGGAAAGTCCCGGCGCGATCGGGCTCTGCCACGCGTCTTGCGATGTCATGGATGGCCCTTCCTCACACGTTGAGCAGAAGGAATTCCCGCTCCCAGGGGCTGATCACCTGCATGAAGGTCTCGAACTCGCCGCGTTTGACGCCGGCGTAGATGTCGATGAACTCCTTGCCGAGAACTTCATAAAAGGCCGGCTCGCCCTCCAGGAGCGCGATGGCTTCGAGAAGGCCACGGGGGAGGTCGATCGAGCCTTCATTGGCCGAATCCTCGGTCGGTGCCGTCGGTTCAACCTTCTTCATGATGCCGAGCAGGCCGGAGGCGAGCGAGGCGGAGAGCGCCAGATAAGGATTGGCGTCCGAGCTCGGCAGCCGGTTCTCGACGCGGCGGGCTTGCGGATCGGAGACCGGCACGCGGAAGGCCGTGGTGCGGTTGTCGTAGCCCCAGGCATTGTTGACCGGGCAGGACATGTTCGGCGCCAGCCGACGATAGGAATTCACGTAGGGCGCGAGCATCGCAAGTGCATTCGGCACGTAGCGCTGCATGCCGCCGATGAAGTGGAAGAACTCGGGCGAGGGACTGCCGTCCGGATTGGTGAAAACATTCTTGCCGGTCTCAATGTTGACCACCGACTGGTGGATATGCATCGCCGAGCCCGCCTGGCTCTGCATCGGCTTGGCCATGAAGGTGGCATAGATGCCGTGCTTCAGCGCCGCTTCACGGATGGTGCGCTTGAACATGAAGACCTGGTCGGCAAGCTCGATCGGATCGCCATGGCGCAGGTTGATTTCGAGCTGCGCCGGACCCTCTTCATGGATCAGCGTATCGATCTCCAGACCCTGCTTTTCCGAGAAGTGATAGATATCGTCGATCAGCTCATCGAACTCGTTGATGCCGGCGATGGAATAGCCCTGACCACCGAGGATCGACCGGCCGGAACGCCCCTTCGGCGGATGCAGCGGATAGTCCGGGTCGTCATTCTTGGCGACGAGATAGAATTCAATCTCCGGCGCCACGACCGCTTTCCAGCCGCGCTCCTTATAGAGATTCATGATCTGCTTCAGTAGGTTGCGCGGCGTATAGGACACCGCTTCACCTTCGGAATTGACGATGTCGCAGATCACCTGCGCCGTCGGATCGGTTTCCCAGGGCACGACGGAGAGCGTCGAAAGATCCGGCACCAGCTTCAGGTCGCTGTCGCGCGGCTCGTAGCGGAAGTTTTCGGTCTCTTCAGGATATTCGCCTGAGATCGTATGTCGGTAGATCGCCGAGGGCAGGGCGAGCGAGGTGTTGGACGTGAATTTCGAGGTCGGCATCATCTTGCCGCGCGGTACGCCCGCAAGGTCCGGTGTGATGCATTCAATGTCTTCGATACCGCGCGCCCGCAACCACTGGGCTGCTTCCTTCCAATTTGCTACACCGCGTGCCGATCGTAGACTGCGGGGAACTGTAGCAACTTTCGAGACCGGCTTGGAAGCTTTCAGCGGGGTCTTTTTCGAAGGCATAAAACACCGTATTTGCGTGGATCGGAGATTGCATCATAACGGCAGTTTGCCAATTGGCGAGGGGGAGGCGCTCCGACTTTCGCCATATGATGGAAAAATAGTCACTTAGTGCGATAATAGATGAAGGAATGAGATGTGGCCGGCAAATATGATGTGATTGTTCTCGGCGCGGGTGCTGCGGGCATGATGTGCGCCATTCGCGCCGGCCGGCGCGGGCGCTCCGTCCTCGTGCTCGATCATGCCGCCGCACCGGGCGATAAGATCCGCATTTCCGGCGGCGGGCGCTGCAATTTCACCAATATCCATGCCGGCCCGAAGAATTTCCTTTCCGCCAATCCGCATTTCGCCAAGTCGGCCCTGGCGCGCTTCAGCCCCAAGGATTTTCTCGCGATGGTCGAGAGCCACGGCATCGCCTGGCATGAAAAGACGCTCGGCCAGCTCTTCTGCGACGACAGCGCCAAAGATATCATCCGCATGCTGACCGACGAGATGCGGTCAGCCGGCGTGGATTTGCGGCTGCGCACGGAAATCAACGCGATCGAGCCTATCGCCGGTGGCGGCTACCGCATCACCACCTCGGGCGGCACCTTCGAGGCGGCCTCGCTGGTCGTTGCCACCGGTGGCAAGTCGATCCCGAAGATGGGTGCCACCGGCTTTGCCTATCGCATCGCGGAGCAATTCGGCCTGCCGCTCATCGAGACGCGTCCTGGTCTGGTGCCGCTGACTCTCGATCCGCAATTGCTGCAACGTCTGGCGCCGCTTTCCGGCATCGCCGCGCCGGTCGAAATTCGCCATGGCAAGACGGCGTTCCGCGAAGCCCTGCTCTTTACCCATCGGGGCCTGAGCGGCCCGGCGATCCTGCAGATTTCGTCCTATTGGCGGGAAGGGGACGAGATCACGGTGGCGATCGAGCCCGATGTGGATGTCTTCATCATGTTGAAGGCGGCGCGCCAGGCCAACGGACGGCAATCGGCGCAGACGGCTTTGGCGGAAATCCTGCCGAAACGGCTGGCGCAGCATTTCGCCGAGGGCGAGGGCATGTCGGGCAACATGGCTGACCAGGGCGACAAACGATTGCAGCAGCTTGCCGCCGCCGTCCAGGCCTGGCCGGTCAAGCCATCGGGCTCGGAAGGCTATAGAACGGCGGAAGTCACGCTTGGCGGCGTCGACACCACCTGTCTCGATTCCAAGACGATGCAGGTGAAAACCATCCCCGGCCTCTTCTTCATTGGCGAATGCGTCGACGTCACCGGCTGGCTTGGCGGCTATAATTTCCAGTGGGCCTGGGCCTCCGGCCATGTCGCCGGTGAGGCGGCTTGAGGCGGCCTTGCCAATAGATCGCGAAGCAGGCAAGGAGCATCTCCAACGACGACACTATTCGATGGAGGCGATGATGACGTTCAAGACCCGGACATTTCGATCGGCAACTCTTCCTGGCATGGCGGCAGCCTTGATCGTGTCCCTTGGCATGTTTGCTGCCACGGCATCGGACGCCAATGCTGTATCTGCGGCATGCAAGAAGCTGGATCCGAACGGTCAGGATGTGGGCGGCGACACCAATTTCGCGCTGGCGATCCGCGACAAGAAGGGCGATGTCGTCAAGAAGATGCTCGCCTGCGGCGCCAAGCTGGACATGAAGACTACCGAAGGCTGGTACCCGCTGCACACCGCCGCCTATTACGGCCCGGCCGGCATGGTCGATCTCCTGGTTTCCAAGGGCGCCGACGTCAATGCGCGCGGTGATTATGATGGCTGGACACCGTTGCACATGGCGGCGCAACAAGAGGATCCGGCCATCGTCAAGGCGCTGTTGAAGGATGGAGCCGACAAGAGCATCAAGTCGTCTTCCGGCAAGACCGCCGCTGAAATGGCGACCGACCCGGCGATTGCCGAGTTGCTGAAGTAGAAATAGACCCACCGGGTTCCGCACTTTTGAGCAAAAGTCCGAAGGTGCGGCAATTTTGGCTAACCTCTGGTTTTGGCGTTTTCATTTCCTACATCTTTATTTTCTAGATTGCCTGTTGCCGGAACGGCCTGTTGCCGGTTATCGTGTCAGTGCGAAAATGGGATATCGGCTCATGAACAGAACACAACGTCGCGCTCGCGCCATTGCAATTGCTCAAACCCGTGACAATGCCAAGCTGGTAGCCGTCAGGCTGCTGATGCTCGCAACCGGTGCCACGGCGGCCTGCCTCGCATACCTGGCGATGCGCGGCTTCTGATATCGTCGGCATGATCGACTGATTTCGCCGTTTCCCCGGCGAACGACTTGCGCAAATGCGCCACGCCTTGTTTCGGCTGACCTATCGCATCAGCCGTTTTCTTGTGCCCACCCTCGTGCAAGGGCTCGCTATCTCTCCTTATCCGAAAATTAATCTATCAAACTCACAATCTGCGCAGATTTTCTGGGGCCGCTTCCACAACGTGAAGCAGAAGCAATGATTGCCTCCTGACGTCGTTCAGGACCCCGTCTGCGAACATCTCAAGATTGAAGACTATGCATCCGGTCAGCGCTGTGCAGGCGCGGGCAGGGGGGAGCGGTGTGTGAGAGGCCAGAGCCACGATGTTCATTGACAAGATACTGTCCCGTTTCAAGATCAAGACGAAGGTTCTGATCTTCGTTCTGCCGTTTGTCATCAGCATTTCCGCCGTCGGCCTCACCGGGCTCTATGCTTCCGGCCTGCTGCAGGGACGCATGGAAATCTCCAACAGCGTGCTGCAATCGCTGACGGGCTTCAAGAATCTCTACGGCTCGATGGATGACTTCCTGCGCATCACCAACGAACAGCAGCGTGACAAGCTGTATGAGGATATCAAATCACAGAAGGGCGTTCTCGATTCGACGCTCGGCCAGCTCGCCGAAAATGCGGATGGCCGCGACAATCTGACGGACGCGACGACCAAGACCGCCGCCATGGCGAATGAGGTCGCCAAGCTCTGGACGCTGCACGAACAGGAGGTCGATTTCCGCAAGGTGATCGATGATGCCCAGAGAGCGCTGATCAAGGCCCGTTTCAACGTCGATTTCAACGGGCAGCAGCTCGAAGACCAGATGCGCCAAGATCAGGCAGCCGCGACCACGACGCTGCGGTCGGCCGATCGCCTGCTGAAGGGTGGCGATCAGCTCGTTGCCGTTGCCGAGGATTTCAACAAGGCCGCAACACCTGCCGACAAGGTCAAGTTGCTCAAGGACCGGTTGCCTGATCTGAACAAGGCGCAACGCTCGATCAATCTTGCTCTTCCGCAGAACCAGAAGAGCGTGGTGCAATCTGTCATCGGCACGATCAAGGACCTGACCGCCTTCACCGAAAGCGCGGATGTCCCGACCGACGACACGATTGCCAGTATCACCCGGCTTCTCTCCCGCTTCCGCCAGACCTCGACCTATACACAGTTGGCTGCGACGCAGATGATGCGCCAGGCGACAACGACCTTCGTGGATATGGACGCCAAGGTTGTTCAGACCAACTCGGTTCTTCAGGATACCCGCCGTCTCCAGGGCTCGATCTATTCGCTGCAGCTCGTGCTTGGCGAGTTCCTGGCCAATACCAGCAAGGATAATCTGGGTCGTCTGCGGCAGGAGGTCTTCAAGCTCCGCGGTGCCATGGACACGATGAAGCAAAGCGCCAAGGGCATGGATTTCATCGATGGTATCGATGCGGCCATCCGCCCCGCCCTCAAGGCGATCGAGGATGGTGGCGACCAACTGGTCAATACGTCGACCCAGCGCGTCGCGGAATATGCCGTCGCGCGCCAGCAGCTCGATCAGGTCTGGGGCCAGCTCACCGCCTTTGCCGAAACACAAAAGCAGAGCGCCGGAACCGAGCGTGAGCAGGCAAATTATATCTCGATCCTCGCCACCACGCTTGGCATCATCCTCTCGGTTGCCGGCGGCATTGCGCTGGTGCTGACCTTGCAGCGCCCGATCGGCCAGATCACCGCCGCCATGCGCCGTATTGCCGATGGCATGCTGGAGACCACGATCTCCGGCGAAAAGCGCCATGACGAAATCGGCGACATGGCCCGCGCGCTCGGCATCTTCAAGGAAAATGCGATCTCGAAAATCCGTATCGAGGAGCAGAGCGACGAGGAGCGCGCTGCCGCCGACCACGAACGCCAGCGCAACGATGCCGAAAAGCGCGAGCTCGATCGCCAGATCGATTACGCCGTCAGCGAGCTTGCCGCCGGCCTCGAACGTCTGGCGCAGGGCGATATTTCCTCGACCATCGAGACGCCTTTCATCGGTCGTCTCGAACAGCTCCGCCAGGATTTCAACAGTTCGCTGTCGCGCCTGCAGCAGACGATCAGCCAGGTGCGCGACAATGTCGAGATGATCCAGACCAACGGCAACCAGATGGCTGCCTCCGCCGAGGACCTGTCGAAACGCACGGAACAGCAGGCGGCCTCCTTGGAGCAGACCGCTGCCGCCGTCGACGAGATCACCGTCACCGTCCGCTCGTCCGCCGAGCGGGCCAAGGATGCGGATGCGATTGTGCGCGAAGCCAAGCGCAGCGCCGATGACAGCTCCGTCGTCGTCGGCAACGCCATCGACGCCATGACGCGTATCGAGGATGCGTCTCGCAAGATCGAGCAGATCATCGGCGTCATCGACGAGATCGCCTTCCAGACCAACCTTCTGGCGTTGAACGCCGGCATCGAGGCCGCTCGCGCCGGTGACGCCGGCAAGGGCTTTGCGGTCGTTGCCATGGAAGTGCGCGAACTGGCCCAGCGCTCCGCCGCCGCCGCGAAGGAGATCAAAGGGCTGATCAACAAATCGACCCAGGAGGTCAATTCCGGCTCGCAATTCGTGCAGCAGGCCGGCTCGGTGCTGGCGCAGATCAGCGGTCAGATCGTCACCATCAGCCAGCATGTGGAGATGATCGCCCGCGCCAGCCACGATCAGGCAAGCGCCCTGCAGGAGGTCAATGCCTCCGTCAACCATATGGACCAGATGACGCAGAAGAACGCTGGGATGGTCGAGGAGACCACGGCGGCCAGCCGGGAACTGGCCTCCGAGGCGGACGCGCTGCTCTACCTCATCCAGCAGTTCAAGATCGAAAGCAGTCAAGGCATGAGCTATCAGCGGGCAGACGCTGCCTGACCGCAGTAAGCGTCGCTATCACAGGCGGATCGGCTGACATTGAGCCGGTCCGCCTTTTTTGTTTTGAGCCATGCGTAGGTGCGATCGAGGATATTTCCGAACCAGGCGAACACAACATAGGAGTTGTGACCGTGCACCTGATAGAATTCGTCCTCGCTGAGGCTCGATCGTCCAAGACGGTATTGGTCCCGAAGTTGGATGGCGTTGGCAATAATGATGCTGTCGAGCATGGGAAGTCTCCACGTTGAAAGGCATCCCTTCAATTACACATAAAAAATTGCTTTATATACAGCCACTTCTGCCTTATCTTTTTCAATTATGAAAAATTCGACTTGGGATGCCTATCAGCTTTTCCTCGATGTCGCCCGCGGCGGCGGGCTGACGGGTGCCGTTTCGTCGAGCGGATTAAGCCCGGCGACGATCGGCCGGCGCATGCTGGAGCTGGAGAGCCAGGTTGGTCGCCCGCTCTTTCAGCGCAGCCAGACCGGATATGCGCTGACCGGCGACGGCCAGGAATTGTTCGATCAGCTGCTCGACATGGAGGCGGCCGCCCGCAAGGTGGATAGCTGGCAGCGCGACGCGCAGGGCGCGGCCGTCGTCCGGATTACGGCGGGCACCTGGGTCGCCTGGGTGCTCAGCCAGAACATGCCGTCGATCTGTTCGGAACGGGACGGCTTCCGCGTCGATCTGCAAATCGCCGAACGCCGCGCCAGCCTCACCCACCGCGAAAGCGATATCGGTATCCGCGCCTTCGAGCCGGAGGAGGCCAATCTTGCGGCGATCAAGACCGGCGATGTCGCCTATGCCGCCTATCAGGCGCGCAATATGCGTTTCGCCGGGCCTAGGCGCTGGATCGCTGTTGCGGAAGAAGAGGCGATTTCCGCCTATTTGCGCTGGCCGCATCAGAATGAGCGCGAGGCGATCGCGGTGACGGTCAGCCGGCCGCGCTCGCTGCACGACCTTGTCCTTGCGGGAGCGGGCATCGCCGTTCTTCCCTGTTTCGTCGGCGATCTGGAGCCTCGGCTGGAGCGGGTCGGCGAGGAGGTCGCCGCCTTGCGTCACGGGCAATGGATCGTCATGAACGATACCGACCGCCATCGCCGTGAGATACGCACCGTGGTCGACCGCATGACCCGGCTGCTGAAGAGCCATGCCGATCTCTTCGCGGGCAATCGTCCGACCTATGTTTGAAAACCGGAAGTCGGGGACGGCAAGGCCCGCCTCCAGTCGGTTGGTCGTGCCGCCCCCCCCGTTCCCGCCTAAATCCGTGAAAGCTCATAGGGGCTTACTTTTCCCCCTTGTGGCCTTTGGAATTCCTTTCTAGTCTGGCGGGAAAAACAGAGGGTTGGGTGTCGTCAGGATGCCCTTGAACAAAACAGGAGAGACCATGAAGTCCATGTTCGCACGGCTCGCGGCAACTGCTTTTGCGGCTGTTTCGCTGGTGACGGCTGCCCAGGCGGAAGACAAGGTTGTCAACGTCTACAACTGGTCGGATTACATCGATGATTCGATCCTGGCCGATTTCACCAAGGAAACCGGCATCAAGGTCGTCTACGACACCTTCGATGCCAACGAAACGCTGGAAACCAAGCTGCTTGCGGGCAAGACCGGCTATGACGTCGTCGTGCCGACCGCCTACTTCCTGCAGCGCCAGATCAAAGCCGGCGTCTTCCAGAAGCTCGACAAGTCGAAACTGCCGAATATTTCCAACATGTGGGACACCGTGCAGCAGCGGATCGCGGCCTACGATCCCGGCAACCAATATGCCGTCGACTACATGTGGGGCACCAGCGGCGTCGGCTATAATGTCGACAAGGTGAAGCAGATCCTCGGCACGGACGAGGCGCCTGATATCAACGTGATCTTCGATCCGGCGCTGGCTGCCAAGTTCAAGGATTGCGGCATCTACATGCTGGACTCTCCAACGGACGTCATCCCGGCGGCGCTGCGCTATCTCGGCCTCGATCCGAATTCGACCAAGGCCGACGACCTGAAGAAGGCCGAGGACCTGCTGACGGCGGTTCGCCCCAATGTCCGCAAATTCCATTCGTCGGAATATATCAACGCGCTGGCAAACGGCGATATCTGCCTTGCCTTCGGTTATTCCGGTGACGTGCTGCAGGCGCGCAACCGCGCAGCCGAGGCCAAGAATGGCATCAATATCAGCTATTCGATCCCGAAAAAGGGTGCGCAGATGTGGTTCGACGTGATGGCGATCCCGGCCGATGCGCCGCATGTCGCCGAAGCGCACGCGTTCATCAACTACATGATGAAGCCGGAAGTCATCGCCAAGGCCAGCAACTTCACGGCTTACGCGAATGGCAACAAGGCGTCCCAGCAATTCGTGAGCAAGGAAGTGCTGGAGGATCCGTCCGTCTATCCGACGGAAGAGGTCACGAAAAACCTTTACACCCTGAAGCCATGGGATCCGAAAGCGCAGCGTGTGGCGACGCGCCTGTGGACGAAAGTCACCACTGGCCAATAATTTCAAAGCAGGCCCGGACGGCAAAGTCCGGGTCTTTTTTTTGGCGGCATAGCGTAAAGATCAGGACCGCGCCGGGTGGGGAAGAGCTGGCGCAACATCCGTTCATTTGGGGATAGATAATGAAATCTCTCGGTAATATCCGACGTTCCTTTGCTCCGTGGACCGACCCATCGGCAAAGCCTTATATTTCCTTCAAGAACGTCACGAAGAAGTTCGGCGATTTCGTCGCCGTCGACAATCTTTCGCTGGATATCTACAACCGCGAATTCTTCGCCCTGCTCGGTGCTTCCGGCTGCGGCAAGTCCACGCTGCTGCGCATGCTGGCGGGCTTCGAGCAACCGACGACGGGCGAGATCATCCTCGACGGCCAGAGCCTTGCCGGTACGCCGCCCTATCGCCGCCCCGTCAACATGATGTTCCAGTCCTATGCTCTCTTCCCGCATATGACGGTGGAAAAGAACATCGCCTTCGGGCTGCGCCAGGACGGCATGCCGAAGGCGGAGATTGATGAGCGCGTCGCGCAGATGCTGAAGCTGGTCAAGCTGGAGCAATTCGCCAAGCGCAAGCCGCATCAGCTTTCCGGTGGTCAGCGTCAGCGCGTGGCGCTTGCCCGCTCGCTTGCCAAGCGCCCGAAGGTGCTGCTGCTCGACGAGCCGCTCGGCGCACTCGACAAGAAGCTGCGCGAGGAGACCCAGTTCGAGTTGATGGACCTGCAGCAGAGCCTCGGCCTCACCTTCGTCGTCGTCACCCACGACCAGGAGGAGGCGATGACCATGGCCGACCGCATCGCTGTCATGAGCCATGGCAAGGTGGCGCAGATAGCGACGCCTGCGGAGATTTACGAGGCTCCCAACTCGCGCTTCGTCGCCGACTTTATCGGCGATGTGAATATTCTCGAGGGTAATGTGACCTCGGCCCGTTCGGGGATCATCGAGATCGCGGTCGATCCCTCCATCGTGCTGCGCATCGCATCCGGTGACACGCCGGCGGAGGGAAGTCGCGCCAGTCTCGCCATTCGACCGGAGAAACTCAGGATCACGCCGCGCCCGCCCGCCAACGCCTCGGTTAACGCCGCCGAAGGCGAGATCTGGGACATCGCCTATCTCGGCGACATGACGGTCTTTCACGTCAAGCTGAAGAACGGCCAGGTGGTCAAGGCCTCATCGCTGAATGCGGTCCGCGCGGTGGAAGAGCCCTTCGCCTACGACCAGAATGTCTGGGTCTCCTTCGATGAAAACGCTGGCGTGCTGCTGAAGGATTGATCATGAAATCGCTCGGTTCCTCCCTCTACCAGCGCCTCGTCATCATCATCCCCTATGTCTGGCTGCTGCTCTTCTTCCTCGTGCCGTTCCTGATCGTCTTCCGCATCTCGCTGTCGACAAAGGCGCTGTCCATCCCGCCCTATGATCCGTCCTTCAACTGGTCGGATAGTTTCAGCGACTGGTGGGACAAGCTGCAGACCATGTCGTTCGACAACTACACATGGTTGGCCGGCGATCCGCTCTACATGAACGCCTATCTCGGCAGCCTCAAGATCGCCGGCATCTCGACGCTCCTGACGCTGCTCATCGCCTATCCCATCGCCTATGGCATGGCGCAGGCGCCGCGCACCATCCGCCCGACGCTGCTGATGCTGGTGATCCTGCCGTTCTGGACGAGCTTCCTGATCCGCGTCTATTCCTGGATGTCGATCCTCAGCACCACCGGTCTCCTGAACCAGCTGCTGATGGGGCTCGGTATCATCCACGAGCCACTGGTGATCCTCAACACCAACGCCGCCGTCTATATCGGCATGGTCTATTCCTACCTGCCGTTCATGGTGCTGCCGCTCTATTCCGCGCTGGAAAAGATGGACGGCACGCTGATCGAGGCGGCGCAGGATCTCGGCTGCACGGCGATCGGTGCTTTCTGGCGCGTGACGTTCCCGCTGTCGCTCCCCGGCGTAATTGCGGGCTGCATGCTGGTCTTCATCCCGGCTGTCGGCGAATTCGTGATCCCGGATCTGCTCGGCGGTTCCGAAACGCTGATGATCGGCAAGGTGCTGTGGACAGAGTTCTATGGCAACACCGACTGGCCGCTGGCCTCCGCCGTGGCGACGATCCTGCTGCTGGTGCTGGTGGTGCCCATCGTCTTCTTCCAGCATTTCCAGGCGAAAGCCGAAGAGAGAGGGAGATAGACCATGAGCCGCTGGTCCCGTTTCAACATCGTCTCGGTCACGCTCGGCCTGGCGTTCCTATACCTGCCGATCCTGCTGCTGGTCATCTATTCCTTCAACTCCTCGCGCCTGGTCACGGTCTGGGGCGGCTTCTCGACGCAATGGTATGTGCATCTGTTCAGCAACGACACCATGCTAAGTGCAGCCTGGCTGACGGTGCGCATCGCGCTTCTGTCGGCGACGGTCGCCACGGTGCTTGGCACGCTGGCGGCTCTGACACTGGTACGCTACACGCGCTTCCGTGGCCGCATCCTGTTTTCGGGCATGATCTACGCGCCGCTGGTCATGCCGGATGTCATCACCGGCCTGTCGCTGTTGCTGTTCTTCGTCACCGCCGGTGTCGACCGTGGTTTCTGGACGATCGTCATGGCGCATACGACGCTGACCATGTGCTTCGTTGCCGTCGTTGTGCAGTCCAGGCTTCTGACCTTCGACCGCTCTATCGAGGAGGCAGCGCTGGATCTCGGCGCACCGCCGGTGCGTACTTTCTTCGAGATCACGTTGCCGATCATCGCGCCGGCCGTGTTTTCCGGCTGGGTATTGGCGCTGACGCTGTCGCTCGACGATCTCGTGATCGCCACCTTTGCCTCAGGCGCCGGCGCCAAGACGCTGCCAATGCTGATCTACAGTCAGGTAAAGCTTGGCGTGACGCCGGAAATCAACGCGATCTGCACTATTCTGGTCGGTATTGTCGCCATCGGTGTCATCTGCGCTTCCATCGCCACCAAGCGCTACGAAGTGCAGCGCCAGAGGGATGAGCACGCTGCGGCGGCTGGCTGAGGGTTTTACGGCTGCGGCTGATCGGGCTTCTGCAGCAGCGTCGTGACCGGGGAGATCACCGGGTCCGGCCAGGTGCCGCCGATGAAGAAGGGCAGCATCGGCAGGTCCGAGCTGTCGGCGGGGTTGCTCGCTTCGATGGCGCCAGAGAGCGCCAGCCCGTTGCTGCGGAAGGGAACGACGCCGTTCAGCGTCACCGTCTCGTTGCGCCCTGTGATCTTCGCGCTGTGAACCTCGGCCGATCCCTTGGCGAAGCTTGCATCGACATTAAGGCTGTCGAAATCGAAGGCCGTGTCGGCGATATCGCTCATCCGAAAGAAAGCCTTGTCGGCGGCAAGCGCGCGGAAGGCGGAGATGTTGAATTGCCGGAAGGAGCCCGCCTGTGCGGTGAAACTCATCTTGCCGGCGACATCGCCGAGATTGGCGGCCCAGATCGGCTTCGAGGTGCTGAGCGCGAGATCTAGCGATCCCGTCGTCATCGGCAGCGGACCAACGAGCTTGAGACGAGTGAAAAGTCCACCGAAATCGGCGTTGCGGATGGATATCTGCAATTTGCCGCCGCCATCGAAGTCGCCTTGCGTGACCTCCAGATGCGCGGTCAGATCCCCGCCCTCGAAGCCGCTGTCGCCGATGTCGAATTTCGCCTTGCCGCCGGCTACCAGCAGGCTGGCGCCGATATTATCGAACTGGAAGGGGCCGAGCCAGGCCTTGTTCGATGACATCCGCAAATCCATGTCGAGGCGCTGCAAAGGATTGCCGTTGAGCAGCGCGTCGATGGCGGTATCGGCGGCTAGCCGCATGGAGAATGCCGCCAGGAATGGATTGAGGTTCATCTGGTCGAAGGCGAGCGTGCCGGAAATCTTCGGCTTGCCGGCTGTCGTATAACTCAAGTCCATGACGCCGGACGCGGCGGAATCGTTAACCTTGAAGTTCAGGTTGTTGAAACGCAGGCCATTCTGGATCGCGACGATATCGGCGTTGAGTGAGACGTTCTGCAGCGTATTGGCGGCTGGCAGATGCTGTCCGCTCCAAGCAAGGAATGTGGGCACGTTAGGCACGCTCAGATCCAGATTTCCGGCAAGCGTCGAGAAATCGGAGATACTGGTGACACCGGTATAGGTCCAGTTGATCAGCGGTGAGGAAAAGCTCGTCTTTGCATCCACGCTCTTGCCGGCAAAAAGCAGCAGCGGTTGGGTGGAATTGAAATCGATCTTGACGTCCTGGCCGTTGAGCCGCGCCAGGATGACAGCCGTCATCGGCCGGGACAGCCGTGGCCAGGCGATGTCGGCATTGATGCTGTTCATCTTGTAGATATTGCCGGTGCGCTCATCGGCCATCTCGACACTGCCGTCCTCGATGGTCAGAGTGCCGATGTCCGCATCCTGCTCCCTCCGCATGGGCATGTCCTGGTTGGCGGATGTTTCCACCCGCTCGATCGCCTTGGACAACAACCCTTCGTTCGTCCAGTCGATCAGGCCGGTCTCGTCGCGGCGGATATAGAGCGTCGGCCGCAGGAAATGGAACTCATGGAAATGCGCGCGTCCACGCAGCGCCGTAAGCAGCGAGAAGTCGGCCGAAAGACTATCGACATGCCCGAGAACCTTGCCGTTTTTCGTCGGCTCGCGGATGGTGACCTGATTGAGCGTCACGCGCGGCGTCGGCCAGAATTCCAGGGTCGGGTCACCCTCGATCTGGGCGCGATATCCCGTCCAGTCCGACAGTGCCTTCTCGATACCGGAGCGCACCAGTCCGCTGGAAATGAGGAACGGGGCGGTTGCCCTGAAGACGACAAAGACGATGAGGATAGTCAGCAGCACGACGCCGGAGGTGCGCGCGACGGTCGGCAGCCAGCGCGAGGCCGATCGCATCGTCAATCGCCACTTCCTATTCCTCGACGTGCTCATGATCTCACGGGGACTTTCATACTCATAGCGCTGATATGCCTGTGTTTGCCGGATATAGGAAATGATCGGCGGATGCAAACATTGTACAGCGGGAAGACGGACGACTCAGTGACTTTATAATGCGTTGCAGCATGATATATAAACCGAAAGCAGGGGGAGATCATATGCAAGACAATCAACCACTCTGGACTCCATCGGACGAGTTTCGACGTCACAGCCCGATGTTTGCCTTCATGGAGGAGTGCAACCGGCGTTTTGACCTGTCGCTTTCCGATTTCGCCAGCCTGCACAGCTGGTCGATCACCGAGCGCGAAAGCTTCTGGACGGCAGTGTGGGATTTCTGTGGCATCAAGGGAAAACGCGGCGAAAGGGCGCTGATCAATGGCGACCTGATGCTGGAGGCGCGCTTCTTTCCCGATGCCGAGCTGAATTTCGCCGAGAACCTGCTATCGAAAAGCGGTGAGGGCGATGCGCTGGTCTTCTGGGGGGAAGACAAGGTGCGTGATCGCTGGTCCTGGGATCGGCTCTCGGCCACGGTATCACGCCTGCAACAGGCCTATCGCGCGCTCGGCATCGGCAAGGGCGACCGTGTCGCCGCGATGATGCCGAACATGCCGGAAACCATTGCCTGCATGTTGGCCGCCGCCTCGATCGGCGCCATCTGGTCCTCCTGTTCTCCCGATTTCGGTGAGCAGGGCGTGTTGGACCGCTTCGGCCAGATCGAGCCGAAACTCTTCATCGCCTGCAGTGGCTATTGGTATGGGGGCAAATTGCAGGACGTGACGGCGAAGGTCGGCGCCATCGCAGAGCAGCTTGGCGCGCCGACGGTCATCACTCCCTATGCCGGCGATGCCGATGCGGTCGCGGCGGTGACCCCTGGTGCCAAGACGTTGTCCGCCTTCATCGCGCCTTTCGAGGCGAAGGCCGTCGAATTCGTGCCCCTGCCGTTTGCGCATCCGCTGTTCATTCTGTTTTCCTCGGGCACGACGGGCGTGCCGAAGTGCATCGTCCATTCCACCGGCGGCGCATTGCTGCAATTGATCAAGGAGCATCGCCTGCATTGCGGCGTCGTTCCCGGCGAAAAGGTCTTCTATTTCACCACCTGCGGCTGGATGATGTGGAACTGGCTGGTAACCGGGCTTGCCGCCGGCGCCACCCTCTGCCTCTACGACGGTTCGCCATTCTCCCCTGACGGCAATATCCTCTTTGACTATGCGCAGGAGGAGGGTTTTGCCGTGTTCGGCACCTCGGCCAAATATATCGATGCAGTGCGCAAGGGCGGCCTGACACCGAAGACCTCGCACGATCTGTCCAGCCTGAGATTGATGACCTCCACGGGCTCGCCGCTGTCTCCGGAAGGCTTCACCTTCGTCTATGAGGGCATCAAGGACGATATCCAGCTCGCCTCGATCTCGGGCGGCACCGACATTGTCTCCTGCTTCGTGCTCGGCAATCCCTTGCAGCCGGTCTGGCGCGGCGAGATCCAGGGCGCGGGTCTCGGCCTTGCCGTCGATGTCTGGAACGAAGACGGCAAGCCGGTGCGCGGCGAAAAGGGTGAACTGGTCTGCGCCAAGGCGTTTCCCTCGATGCCGGTGATGTTCTGGAACGATCCCGACCGCGCCAAATATCACGCCGCCTATTTCGAGCGTTTCGACAATGTCTGGTGCCACGGCGATTTCGCCGAATGGACCGAGCATGGCGGCCTGATCATCCATGGCCGCTCGGATGCGACACTCAATCCCGGCGGCGTGCGTATCGGCACGGCGGAGATCTACAATCAGGTCGAACAGATGCCGGAAGTGCTGGAAGCGCTTTGCATCGGCCAGGACTGGGATGACGACGTGCGCGTTGTGCTGTTCGTGCGCCTGGCGGCGGGTGCCGCGCTGACGGAGGATCTCGTCAAGGCGATGAAGACGCGCATCCGCACCGGCGCCTCGCCGCGACATGTTCCGGCCAAGATCATCGCCGTCGCGGACATCCCGCGCACCAAGTCCGGCAAGATCGTCGAACTCGCCGTCCGCGATGTCGTTCATGGCCGGGCGGTGAAAAACAAGGAAGCGCTCGCCAATCCGGAAGCGCTGGATCTGTTCGCGGGGCTGGAGGAACTGAAGAGCTGACCTTCTCTCAAAATTGAAGGGCGAAGGATGGCTTTGGAACGTCCACCCGGCATTAAAGGAGGGTGGTCAAAGCCCAAATCCAAGTTGGGGCTGCAAGGTCTCTGAAGCGCGACCTTGATTGACTTGAGCCATCATTCGGCAGCAATAGTGCCAAATGCAGCCCGATTCGCTGCCTTTTTTTCGTTCGCGCTGCACAAATACACGCCCGCTCTGTACATTCTCCCGCCGACCAAGTATGTGCACGCTTGAAGAAGAGGCTTGCGACGTGCGGGCCACGATGATCCGTGCCTCCTGGCGCGCGAAGAATTCCGAAAGACAAGATATGACCGAATTCGAAGGCATCGTTCCGGCGATCGCACAGGCTTTGGCAAAGCGTGGTTACGAAACGCTGACGCCGGTACAAAAGTCGATGCTCGATCCCGACCTTGCTGGCAAGGACGCATTGGTTTCGGCCCAGACCGGCTCCGGTAAGACGGTAGCCTTCGGCCTGGCGCTGGCCCCGACCCTGCTGGAAGGCGCCGAGCGCTTCGGCCGCGCTGGCACACCGCTGGCTCTGGTGATCGCGCCGACCCGCGAACTGGCACTGCAGGTCCAGCGCGAACTGGAATGGCTCTATGAGCTGACGGGCGCTACCATCGTCTCCTGCGTCGGCGGCATGGACATGCGTACCGAAAAGCGGGCACTGGAGCGTGGCGCTCATATCGTCGTGGGAACGCCGGGCCGCCTTTGCGACCATATCCGCCGCAACTCGCTCGATATTTCCAAGCTGAAGGCCGTCGTCTTGGACGAGGCCGACGAGATGCTTGATCTCGGTTTCCGGGAAGACCTCGAATTCATCCTCGAAACGTCGTCGGCCGAACGGCGCACGATGATGTTCTCGGCGACCGTGCCGCGCTCGATCGCCAAGCTTGCCGAGAACTACCAGCGTGATGCTGTCCGCATTGCCAGCGCCACGGAAGCCAAGCAGCATGTCGATATCGACTATCGCGCGCTGACGGTCGTGCCGAGCGACAGGGAAAATGCCATCATCAACGTCCTGCGCTACTACGAAGCGCAGAATGCCATCGTCTTCTGCTCGACGCGCGCAGCGGTCAATCATCTGACGGCACGCTTCAACAATCGCGGCTTCTCCGTCGTTGCCCTCTCCGGCGAGCTCAGCCAGAGCGAGCGCACGCATGCGCTCCAGGCCATGCGCGACGGTCGTGCCCGCGTCTGCATCGCCACCGACGTCGCCGCTCGCGGCATCGACTTGCCGGGCCTCGATCTGGTGATTCACGCCGACATACCGACCAATCCGGAAACGCTGCTGCATCGTAGCGGCCGCACCGGCCGCGCCGGCCGCAAGGGCGTCAGCGCCCTGATCGTGCCGCTCAGCGGTCGTCGCCGCACCGAACGCCTGCTGGAAGCAGCCCGCATCCGCGCCACCTGGGCAAAGCCGCCGTCGGCCGATGAAGTCAGCCAGCGCGACGACGAACGTCTTCTCGCCGATCCGATCTTCTCCGCGCCGTTGCATGACGACGAACAGTCCCTGGTGCAGCAGTTGTTGCAGAGCCATGGTGCCGAACAGGTCGCCGCCGCATTCCTGCGTCAATACCGTGCCGGTCATTCCGCGCCGGAAGACCTGCAGGACACACCAGCCGAGGGTGAACGCAAGAAGCCTCGCCGCGACGATTTTCCGGTCACGCAGTATGACGAAGCGTCCGCCGGCGCTGGCCGCAATGATTTCACCGATGGTGTCTGGGTGTCGCTCTCTGTCGGCCGCAAGCAGAATGCCGAGCCGCGCTGGCTGATCCCGATGCTCTGCCGCAACGGCAACCTGACCAAGCGCGATATCGGCGCAATCAAGATGCAGCCGGAAGAAACCTTCGTCGAGTTCTCGGCCGAAGGCGCAGAACGCTTCCTGGCGGCGATCGGTCCGGACAAGGCTCTGGAACGCGGCATCCGCGTCAAGCCGCTCGCCGGCATCCCGGATTTTTCGCAGACCAAGCGCGAGGGAGGCTACGGTAAAAAGCCCTTCGCCGACAAGGCTGCGCGCCCGCACGACGACAGCAAGCCGAAATGGAAATCCGACCGCAAGCCGGAACGGGCACAGGCAGGCGAGGGCGCTTCCGACAAGAAGCCCTGGGTGAAGAAGCCGGGCAAGCCGAATTTCGCCAAAAGCGATGCCGGTCCGCCAGCCGGTAAGCCGAATTTCGCTAAGCGCAAGGCCGTGAAGGCTCGCGGCGAATAGGCTTCAACTGCTGAACTCGCCTGAGAGTGCAGCACCCCCCTCTGTCAGCGAGGCTGACATCTCCCCCACAAGGGGGAGATTGGTGACTCGTGGCGTCTTCTTGCCACAGGCAAACATCGCATCTGCAGAGACCTAAGCATGATTGCTTTGTTAGGCGGTGCGGCATCCTCCCAATGATCTCCCCCTTGTGGGGGAGATGTCACGAAGTGACAGAGGGGGGGTGACGAAGGCTCGGCATATTGAGAAACCGGATTTTGTCTCGAAAGCCCTCTATCGCAGCCAGAACCCAATTCACCCGCGCCGCGCGGCTTCGATCACCCCGACATCGATTTTCTTCATGGTCAGCATCGCATCGAAAGCTCGCTTTGCTTGATCACCGCCTGCCGCAAGCGCTTCGGTCATGACGCGCGGTGTGATCTGCCAGGAGATGCCCCACTTGTCCTCGCACCAGCCACAATCCTTTTCCCGGCCGCCATTGTCGACAATGGCGTTCCAGTAGCGGTCTGTCTCTTCCTGGTCGTCAGTTGCGATTTGAAATGAGAAGGCTTCGTTGTGCTTGATTGCGGGACCGCCGTTCAGGCCGATGCAAGCAATGCCCGCAACGGTGAACTCAACAACCAGGACGTCTCCCTGCTTGCCCGCAGGATAGGTTCCAGGGGCACGAATGACGGCGCCGACTGCGCTGTCAGGAAAGGTCTTGGCATAGAAGTGGGCAGCGGCCTCTGCGTCTTTGTCGTACCATACGCATATCGTGTTCTTTGCCATTGCGTAGTCCTCCTTTTGCTCCTGGTTCCCATTCCCTCCCGAATGAAATAAGAAGAAAACTGTCTTTCTCCAGCCCATTTAAGCCGTTTTACGTGCCAAGATGGTCGAAGTGTTCGCCTTTGGACAGACAATTGCTGTCGGTGGCTGCCAATAGGACGGCAATTCCCAAACCCGTAAAATTGCTTTCTCGCCCGCCAACGGCGAGACAAAGCTCCGGATTTGCAGCAGCCGTCAGCTAATTTGACGGACCAAAAATCAATTCGCCAGCACGCGCGGCGACGGGAAGGTGACTTCCACCAATGTCCCCTCGTTCGGCGAGGAGTTGATCGCGAAGGTCGCGCGGTTGGCGTCGACCATGGCTTTGGTCAGCGGCAGGCCCAGGCCGGTGCCATCGCCGCGTTTGCGGGAATTGGTGGACACCTGGCGGAAGGGCTTCATCGCCTGTTCCAGCTCCGAGCGGGTCATGCCGACGCCGGTATCGCGGATGCGCATGACCACGCTGCCATTGCCCTCATAGGAGGTGGAAACCACGATCTGGCCGCCGGATGGGGTGAAGCGGATGGCGTTCGACAGGATATTGAGCGCGATCTGCTTGATCGAGCGCAGGTCGGCGACGACGTTCGGCACGGCTTGCGACAGCGCGGTGCGAATGATGACGCGCTGGCTGTTGGCCTGCGGCTGCACCAGCGACACGGCTTCGGCGATCGCCTCGTTGAGGCCGACGGAGGCAAATTCCAGGTCCATCTCGCCGGCTTCGATCTTGGAGATATCCAGGAGATCGTTGACGATATCGAGCACATGCCGGCCGGAGCGGCCGATGTCGGTCGCATATTCGACATAGCGGGAATGGCCGATCGGCCCGAAGCGCTCGCCGGACATCATGTCGGAAAAGCCGATGATGGCGTTGAGCGGCGTGCGGATTTCATGGCTGACGCGGGCAAGGAAGTCCGTCTTGTGGGCATTGGCGGTTTCCGCCGCGCGCTTGGCGTTGCGCAACTCTTCCTCGGTGCGCTTCCATTGCGTGATGTCACGGATGACGGCGCAATAGCCGTTGGAGGAGTTCAGCCGTCCCATGGTCATGAACAGCGGCACGAAGCCGCCCGACGCCTCGCGGCCCATGACCTCACGGCCGTCATTCAGCACGCTCGCCACGCCATGGCCTGAGAGCCCGCTGAGGTAATCGAGCACGGCCTTCTGGCTCTCATGCGCAAACAGCATAACGAAAGGTTTGCCGCGGGTTTCCTGGTCGTCGAAGTTGAAGAGGGCGCTTGCCGAGCGGTTCATCGAACGGATCTCGCCGTCCTGACCGATGATGACGACGCCGTCCGTTGCCGTTTCCAGCGTCGACTGCAGCTCCTCGATTTCGACCTGCAACTTGCCAAGCTTTTCGATCATGCGCTCCGGCCGCGCCTCTTCGGGCACAGGCTCCGATGCGGAGACGTCATTCTTTTCGAGCGGCATCAGCGCCAGCATCAAGGCTGTGCCGTCTTCCCAGCGGATCGATTGCAGCCGCGCGGTGACCGGCACCAGCGTGTCGTCGGCGCGCACCACCATCATCGTGCCTGGCTGCTCGGTCTTGCCTTCGAGGTCATGGCGCTGCAGCAGCGCATCCAGCCCGCCAACATGGTCGAGGTCAGTGAGGCTCTCATAGCCCGTCAACCGCAGGAATTCCGGATTGCCATGGATCAGCCTGTCGCCGGCGTGGATGAGAATGGCGAGCGGCAGTTGATCGACGATCTCGTCCGACAGGCCATTGCGCATTTTCACGCGCGACGGGATGGCGGTGTTCAGGACGCCCAGCGGATCGAGATGCTCTTCCGGCTTGGATGCTTCTGCGTCGGGAGCGGTTTCTTCCGCCGGCTTTTCGGCTTCAACCAGAGGCTCCGGTTCGGACTGCACGACGGCGTCGGTCTCTAGCGCGATTTTGTCCTGCGGCTGGTCTTCGGCGATGTTGTCGTCGGTCGTACCGGACAGGATCTCGTCCGCCACGTTCGGCTTTGGAGCGGCTTCGGCGGTTTCTTCCGGCTGTGCGCCCTCTTCGGGTTGATCGGTGCGCTTGCCAAAGGGCTCAAGCTGACGGGCGATCTCGCGGAAGGCTGCCTGTTCGCTCAGCGACAGGCCGCCCGGCATCGAGGAACGCCGCTCGTGGAGCTGGATGATCTTGTCGGTTTCGCGGCGGTTCGGCGTCTCGGCAATCGTCAGCGCCGGCGGCTCTTCACTCGCGAGAGCGGATTCCTCTGTTGCCTCGGGAGCGGTTTCCTCTCCTTCGGCAGCATGTTCTTCCGCTACGGACTGCAGCGCTTCTTCGGCAATTGCCGGAGCCGTCTCAGGTTCTTCCGTAGTGTCCGGCGCCGGAGCGGCTTGATCTTCTTCCGCTCCCAGCGTCAATCCGAGCTTCATCGGATCTTCGATGGCGTCCGAGAGACGGACGACGCCGAAGCCCCTGAAGCCGTCGAAGTCGCGGTTGCGCGTATAGGTCGGCAAGGCGGCGAGATCGACCGGCACCATCAGGCTAGTGTTTTCCACCGGCCAGTAGATCGTTCGGCCGGACCATGTGTCGCGTCGTGCCAGAAGCTCGGCGATCTTGCCGTCGGGATCGAGATTGAAATGCGCGGCGACGTCGGTGAAGGCAATGCCCGTCACCTGGGCGGCATGCGGCCCGACTGCTTCGGCGAATTCACGCGAAACCTCGCTGAAGCGACCTTCGGCGTCGATCTTCCAGACGAAGCGGGTGGCGCGGCCATTGCGCCTGAAGGCGAATTCCTCCGGCCGGCCCTCCGCGACTGCATCGTTTTCTGGAGCAGCCGGCTCGGCGCTCGCTTCCTCGTGCTCCACTGGGCTTTCGGCGACAATCGGCGCAACCACGTCATCGGTTTCGTCCGTCAGTTTGTCGGCATGCGCAGCTGCTTCGATCTGCTCCAGCGTCGCGCCGTCCATTGTTGCCAACTGGCCGAGATCCTCGCTTGCGGCATCGGATTCCGCGGGCGTCGTCTCATCGACATTGACGTCTTCCGGCGCGTCTTCGACTTCCTCGATATCCGCTACGGCGTCGAGAACATCGGCAGAGGGAGACGCGGCGTTCGCGGCAGGGGCTGTGTCGGGAGTGGATGTCGGCTCGACCGGTGCGATCTCAAGCTCGTTGCGTGCCTCTTCCGCCTCCGGCTCGACCTTGGCGATTGCGGCCGGCGCGGCGGATGTGTCAGGGCTTTCGGTTGGATCGAGATGACCGAGCACGGTTTCGACGACGAAGAGCAGATGCAAAGCGGGGATTTCCGACAGCTTGCCGACGGCGGCGGGCAGATAGCCACGGCCGGTCGGGATCGGCCGCTTGATCAGCCGTTCCGGCAGTGCCCCCGCCATGGTCGTCAACATTTTCGCGGTGTGCGGCGTCACGCCAAGGGCCTCGAAGCCGGCGGACGCGGCGATGACGTCGCCGTCGCGGCCGATCACGGCCATGTGCGTGTCGGGATCATCGAAGCCGTCGATCATCCGTCGGGCGCTTTCCATTGCGGCCAGCGGCTTGGTCGAGACCGGAGAGGAAAACAGGATCGCCTCTTCGCCCGCCTGGACGCGAATGACTTCGACGGCGGCGTTGACGACGGCACGCTGGAAACCGGAGGCCATGCGGATCAGGAAGGTGCGCTGGTCGCCAATGGCGCCAAGCCCGCGTGCCGTCGCTTCGATCTGGCGGAAGGAGACGTCGCCGGCTTTCGGTCCCTGGTCGAGGAAGTCGTAAATGATGTCATAGCCGAAGAGATTGGCGCCGGCGCCGTTGGCCCAGAGAACCCGATCCATGCCTGCCGAAAACATCACCATGGCTTCGCCGCGCGCAAAACGTTCCCGAACGCGGGGGTGCACGGCGATGTCAATGAATGGATACTGGACTGCGGGCATGTTCCAACCTGCTTTGCGGGCGTGACCGCCTCTCTTGCTTTAACGCTTTATTAATACCGCTGCCCCGGTTTCAGGTCCAGCGGATGGCCCGTTTTTCGGGTGGCAGGGTTAACGCGTTGTGCGGCGCACAAATATGTTGCACTGCACAATAAATTATATTATATAAGGCTCACTCACATTCACGAAGGGCGCTCGGAGGAGGGCCCACACTAGGAGCGTTATCATGGCTACTGTAAAGAAAGACGACGTTTTTTCAACGGCTGCATTCGACCCTTCCAAGCTCTCCGAATCCTTCCGCGATTTCGCGGAAAAGGGCGCGGCACAGTCCAAGGAAGCCTTCGCCAAGATGAAGACCGCCGCCGAAGAAGCCGGCAAGACCGTTGAAGCCACCGTGCAGACGGCTCAAGCTGGCTCTGTCGAGATCGGCCTCAAGGCCATCGACGCGCTGCGCATCAATGCCGAAAGCTCGCTGGCGCACATGGAAGCCCTGCTTCGCGTCAAGTCTGTCGCCGAACTCTTCGAACTGCAGACCTCCTTCATCCGCAAGCAGGCTGAAGTGACTGTCGAGCAGGCCAAGTCCATTCAGGACACCACCAAGCAGGTTGCTGAAAAGCTGGCAAAGCCGGCCAAGGATGCGGCTGAAAAGGCCATGTCCTCGTTCAAGGTAGCCTAATCTCCCCAAAAGCCTCCCAAGGCCAAGGCGTCCCGTTTTCAGGTGAAAGCTGTGAAGACGGGACGCTTCTGATTCCAGGGCACATAGCGCCCTTTTTGCCTTCGCCCGAAGGCGCGACGTCCCAAGAGTCGGGTATCATGCCCAGCTTTTTCATATTGCGGGTAGATAGGACTTGAAATAATTTCAAAGTCCTCGTATGTCACCCCCGTTCGCGGCGACGCGAGCATGTGCGGTTGTAGCTCAGTTGGTTAGAGCGCAGGTTTGTGGCACCTGAGGTCGGAGGTTCGAGACCCCCCAACCGTACCATTTCTTCCTATGATGGATAAGAGATCATGGCTCCCCGGTATCGGCCGCGAGCTATTTCTTGCCTTCGGGCTTCTTCACGACATGTCCCGGCGAGATCGGATCGCTCGCGGGAAAGGTCTCTTCGAGCGCCTCCTCGAGATAGTCGTCCTGCTCCTTGTGCTCTTTCTCGGCCTGCTTCGTTTTCTTTTTCTCAGCCATCATCCTTACTCCCCAAGCTGTTCCCTAGATAATTAGACCATGGTTTGCCCTTGTCCAGTATGACCCCATCTGGGCGCACGCGTCTTGGCACCCACCGGGAGATGTTCCTAGAATGTAATCCGTGACACGATCGTCGCACGGCCGCGAGGGGGTATTGCGGGAGTCTCGGGGGAACTCTGAATGTCTTTCTGGCCGCGAGCTGTGCGGCGCCGGGGATGGCTCTTTCGACTGCCGCAATATCTTGTGGGCTAACCTTGGAGGCGGAGCAGGCGCCCGGTTTGTTCCAGAGGTTCTTGGCAATGCCACTGCCGACCGCCGCGGTGATGGCCGTCCCGGCCACATCATTTCGCTGAACCTTGTTCGCTTTCACCATTCCCTGGATGGCCTCGCCGAGTATTTTGGCGGAATCCTCGAATGACACGTTGCGAACCTGGTCGAACCTTTTGTCATTCTCGCCATCGACAATGCAATGGTGCGCCGTGAACATCCAGTCGTGGATCATATAGGCCGGTGCATAACCCCACGGCGACAGTCCCTTGAAGATCTGCGCGATCTTCGGAATGGAACCACCGTCGGTGTACATCAGGCCGGGCTGGATTTTGGCGCCGGGCAGGGAGCGATCAGCTCGGCGGAACGTCAGGGGATCGGCGGGATCGGGAACGAAGACGAACTTGCCATCTCCGCTGGAATTGCCCTCTCCAACCCACATCACGAACAGGCTGCCAGTTAGCGTCGCCGGAGCCAGCTGCGAAAAGTCGACAGTCGTGCATGCGCTGAGACCAACGGCAAGCGCCGTGAAAAATGCCCCGCCTTTCAACATCAAGCGCTCCCTCGGAATCTGCTCGGATGAAATGAAAGTCCATCTCTCTACTTATGCACGAGTTGGTCGTATGCGCAAATGAAACCGGAAGTCTCAAAAGGCGAGGACATACTGCCGGCTTCCCATGGAACCCTGCCTGTTCCCGACCGTTAGCCAATATCAGCAACAAGACGGAAGGAACTGGCATGTCCGTGCCACGCGAGCCCATACCCGAGATGCCGCCGATGCCCGATCCAGGTTGGGCACCAAAACCGCCGATAGAGGAGCCGGATCCCGACAGGTTGCCGGATGAAATTCCTATGCCCAATCCCGATGAGAACGAGGAGCTGCCGAAGCATGCGTTGTGTCGGGTGTAACACTCACAAAAACATCCGCCGCTCTTCGCTCACCAGTTCCTGCAGAAAATCCGCGACGGTGCGAACCCGCACCAGATCGCGGGCACTTTCGTGATAGGTCGTCCAGTAGGCGCGCTTGATCGAGATATCGGGCAGGATGCGGGTCAGTTCCGGATATTGGCGGGCGATATAGTCGTGCAGGATGCCGATGCCGGCGCCGGAGCGCACCGCTTCCGTCTGGCCGATGGAGGTGGAGATTTCGAAGGAGGCGTCCCAGCTGCGCATGATCTCGCCGGAGAAGTTCAGCGAGGCGGTAAAAAGCAGGTCTTCGACATAGCCGATGCGCGGATGCAGTTTCAGCGCCTCGATGCTGTCGGGCAGGCCGGCCTTGTCGAGATAGGCCTTCGAGGCATAGAGACCGAGCGTGTAGTCGGTCAGCTTGGACGATATCAGCCGCCCCTGTTCCGGACGTTCCAGCGTGATGGCGATATCAGCCTCGCGCTGCGACAGCGAGAACGAGCGGGGGACGGGCACGAGCTGGATGCGCAGCTCCGGATAGCGCGCGATCAGCCGTCCCAGGCGCGGTGCGAGGAAGGAAACGCCGAAGCCGTCGGGCGCGCCGATGCGCACCGTGCCGGTAATGGCGCTGTCGAGATGGCCGACACTCGCCTGGGCGCGCAGCATCTCGGTTTCCATGCGCTCGGCCGCATGCAGGAAGATTTCGCCTTGGGCCGTCAGCTCGCAGCCATTGGTGCGGCGCACCAGCAGCCGGGTTTTCAGCCGCTCCTCCAGCGTCGTCACCCGCCGCGACAGCGTCGCATGGTTGACCCCAAGCCGCTTCGAGGCCGCGAGAATCTGCCCCGTGCGAGCCACGGCGAGGAACATGCGGACGTCATCCCAATCCATATGCGCACATCTCGGACTTCAATTTTTGCACAACGGTTGCTTATAACAGCTCATTGATTTGTGCAAATTGAAGTGCGATCCTAAAGCCATCAAAGAAAACGAGGAGGCACATCCATGCATGAGATCGGTCATTTCATCGGCGGCAAGCACGTCGCCGGCACCAGCGGACGCACAGCCAACGTCTATAATCCGGCAACCGGCGAAGTTCAGTCGACGGTAGCGCTCGCCAGCGTCGAGGAAATCCGCGCCGCCGTCGAAAATGCCAAGGCAGCGCAGCCCAAATGGGGTGCTACCAATCCGCAGCGCCGCGCCCGCGTCTTCTTCAAGTTCGTCGAGCTGCTGAACAAGCATATGGATGAGCTGGCGCTCATGCTCTCCAAGGAGCACGGCAAGACGATCGACGATGCCAAGGGCGATGTTATTCGCGGCCTGGAAGTCTGCGAATTCGTCTGCGGCATTCCGCATCTGCAGAAGGGCGAGTTCACCGAAGGCGCCGGCCCGGCGATCGATATGTATTCCATCCGCCAGCCGGTCGGCATTGGCGCCGGCATCACGCCGTTCAACTTCCCGGGCATGATCCCGATGTGGATGTTTGCGCCGGCAATCGCCTGCGGCAACGCCTTCATCCTGAAGCCTTCCGAGCGTGATCCTTCCCTGCCGATCCGCCTTGCCGAACTGATGATCGAAGCTGGTCTGCCGGCGGGCATCCTCAACGTTGTCAATGGCGACAAGGCTGCGGTCGACGCCATCCTGACGGACCCGGATATCGGCGCCATCTCCTTCGTCGGCTCGACGCCGATCGCCCGCTACGTCTACGGAACAGCGGCTGCGAACGGCAAGCGCGCACAGTGCTTTGGCGGCGCCAAGAACCACATGATCATCATGCCGGATGCCGATCTCGACCAGGCCGTCAACGCCCTGATGGGTGCCGGCTATGGTTCCGCCGGCGAGCGCTGCATGGCGATCTCCGTCGCTGTTCCCGTCGGCGAAGACACAGCGAACCGCCTGGTCGAAAAGCTGATCCCGAAGATCGAGTCGCTGCGCATCGGCCCTTACACCGATGACAAGGCCGACATGGGCCCGGTCATCACCAAGGATGCCTATAACCGTGTCAACGGCCTGATCGATCGCGGTGTCGAAGAGGGCGCCAAGCTCCTCGTCGACGGTCGCGGCTTCAAGCTGCAGGGCTACGAGGACGGCTATTTCGTCGGCGGCAGCCTGTTCGATCACGTCACGCCGGACATGGATATCTACAAGGCCGAGATTTTCGGACCGGTCCTCTCGGTCGTCCGCGCCAAGAATTATGAAGACGCGCTCGAGCTGCCGATGAAGCATGAATATGGCAACGGCGTTGCCATCTACACCCGTGACGGCGATGCCGCCCGCGATTTCGCCTCGCGCATCAACATCGGCATGATCGGCATCAACGTTCCGATCCCGGTTCCGCTCGCCTACCACTCTTTCGGCGGATGGAAGGCATCGAGCTTCGGCGACCTCAACCAGCATGGCACGGACGCGATCAAGTTCTGGACCCGCACCAAGACGATCACCGCCCGCTGGCCGTCCGGCATCAAGGACGGCGCTGAATTCGTCATGCCGACAATGAAGTGATCGTCGTCGATCTCTCTTGAAATCCGCCGCCGCCCGATGTTGAGTTGGGCGGCGGTTTTTTATTGCGGTTATTTCCCGCGCCGTCATCTTGCCGGAGCCTATGCTTTGCACTAGAACAAAACAGGAACAATTGGAGGATGTTGCGATGCCCGCAACCTATCAGATCGACTATCTCGAATTCCCATCGACCGATGCGTTGAAAACCCGTCGCTTTTTCGAGGAAGCTTTTCATTGGAGCTTCGTCAGCTACGGACCGACCTATCATGTCATTGAGGCTGCCGGGATCGACGCCGGGATTGATGGCGATGCGGGGGAGGCTGCCGGCACGCCGCTGCCGGTCGTGCGCACGACGGATCTCGAAGCGGCACAGCGTGCTGTCGAATTCGCCGGCGGCGTGGTGACGCGGCCCGCTTTCGACTTCCCCGGTGGCCGGCGGTTTCATTTCCGCGAGCCGGGCGGTTGCGAGATGGCGGTGTGGATTTCGGTGCCGTGAGTCTTGTGAGGCGGGCTTTGGGTGTGGCTTTGTGGCCGCAGTCCCGGTCCTCGTCGCGCCAAGCCAGCATTGTTGATTTCGACATCCTGTTTTTTCCATTGCCTGCCGCTAAATTTCCTGCTCTCAAATACAACGCCGAAGCGAATTTACGCTTCGAGACACACTCGGCGGCGCAAGTGTCGGCTGTGTCGTGATGGCGCAATCGTGTCCGGATGCGTCGCGCAAGCGACCCGGCAATAGTGGGGGCAGGGGTTTCCAGCATGGCAGTCGTCGAAAAAAGCTATCCGGTCGGGGAGAACCGGTCTTTTCAGTGTGCGTCCTTTGGTGGCAACGCCAAGGAATATTTCGGTATCTGGATCGTCAATGTTCTGCTGACGATCGTCACTTTGGGCGTCTATTCGGCCTGGGCGAAGGTTCGGCGCAACCGTTATTTCTATGGCAATACGGCGCTGCTCGGACATACGTTCGAATATCACGCCAAGGGCAAGCAGATCTTCATTGGCCGCCTGATCGTCTTCGGTTTTCTGATCGTCACGCAGATCGTCACAACCGTCGCGCCGCTCGCGGCGCTAATCGTTACGCCGCTGCTGATCCTGGCTTTTCCGTGGTTCCTCATGCGCGGCCTGCGCTTCAATGCCCGCGTGACCAGCTATCGCAACGTCCGGTTCGATTTCGTCGGCACCTACGGCGGCGCTTTCAAGGCCATCTTTCTAGGCGGCCTCGTCACGATCTTCTCGGTCGGGATTCTCGCACCCATCGCTGCCCGCTGGTTCTATCGATACGTTTTCGATAATCTGCGTTACGGCGACCGGCCATTTTCGACCAACCCGACGTTGGGCGCGTTCTACAAGGCGCTCGGTGTTGCCATCGCGGTCGCTCTGATTGGCCTCGTTGTTCTCGCCGGCTTGGCTTTCGCGATCTCAGGGACATCGCCCGAGGCTGCCATGTCCGGATCGATGGGTAGGGTGAGCGTTTGGCATTGGGCCATCATTGGATTTGTGATCGTCTATGCCGTTGCAGGGCTTTTCTATCGGGCCATGGTGCGCAATATCGTGTGGTCGGCGACCATGATCGACCGCCGGCATAGTCTCCTTAGCGATCTTAGCCGTCGGCGGTATGCGTGGATTGCGATCTCCAACGTGATCGTCACATTTGCAACCCTCGGCCTGATGCGCCCCTGGGCGGCGGTGCGTCTGCAACGTTATCTCGCGGAGCATACCGCCATCCATGTCGATGGTGACATCGGCGTGGTGATCGATCAGGTCCGCTCGAGCGGCGGAGTGATTAGCGCGGAGTATCTCGATGTCGACGGTTTCGACTTTGGCTTCTGATGGACCAGCGATCGCGGCGGGCCTCTGGCATCCGCCGCATTCCAGCCGCGCTATTCCGGCGCGGCTCGTCGACATCGGCGGGTCGCTGACCGTGCTCTCGGACGAGGACGATGAGAAGGACAAGCGTCTCGCCTGGGGCATCCGTTCCGACATCGAGATCAGCCCGCGCGTCGGCTCCGTTCCCCGCCGTATCGTGTTCGGAAACGAATCCGTTTTCGAAACGCGCGACAATGACGCGGTCGATGCCTATCTCCAAGGTCGCGGCGAAAAGCGCAGCGGTTTCGTGCACCGGTTGGAGATCGTCCGTCCGCGGATGATCGCTTTTGCCGTCGCGACGATCGTGCTCGCATCTGTCATCTATCACTATGCCTTGCCGGGGCTGGTAGAGGTTGCGGTGCTGGTGACGCCGCCGGTGGTGCCGGAGATCATGTCGGCGGGCACGCTGAAGACGCTGGACCAGACGGCGCTCAGCCCGAGCAAGCTCCCGGAGGACAGGCGCAAGGACATCTCGGATCGGTTCGAAAAAATCGCCTCCCAGGCCGAAGGCGGCGCCGGTCGCTACAAGCTGAATTTCCGCGATGGCGGTATCATCGGTCCGAATGCCTTCGCGCTGCCAGATGGTAATCTCGTCCTCACCGATCAGCTGGTCGATCTTGCGGGTAACGATACAGAGATGATCACCGCCGTTCTCGGCCACGAGATCGGCCACGTCGAATACAAGCACAGTCTCCGCCAGCTTTATCGCGCCGCCGGTGTCGCCGGCCTGGTGATGCTGATTGCCGGCGACGTCGGCTCCGGGGTACAGGATGTGCTGACCCAGGGCGGCGGCCTTTTGGCGCTTTCCTATTCCCGTTCGGCCGAAGCCCAGGCAGATCGTCGTTCGGTCGAACTGATGCAGGCGGCTGGCATGGACCCGACGGCGCTGTCACGTTTCTTCGATACCCTGGAGACCAAGCTGAACGATCATTCCGATACCAGCATGCTGTCGACCCATCCGGGCACACCCGAACGCAAGCAGGCAATCCTCGACTATGCCAGGGAGCTTAGAGACAAAAAGGTGCAGTCGTGAAAACCGCTCTTGATCCGGTCGGGTTCGTCAGAATAACGTGAATGTAAATTTCATATTTTGGAATTGTTCCAAACTAAGAAAAGCACTATATAGCTCTCGATCCGTCCTTTGCGGCCTCGATTCCAGGAGATCGGCATGCGCCTGACCAAGCAGACCAACTACGCAGTGCGCATGCTCATGTATTGCGCCGCCAACGAAGGCTACTTGAGCCGGATTCCGGAAATCGCCAAGGCCTATGGTGTTTCCGAGCTGTTTTTGTTCAAGATTCTGCAGCCGCTGACCAAAGCTGGCCTGGTGGAAACCGTGCGTGGTCGCAATGGCGGCGTGCGTTTGGGCAAGCCGCCGACCGATATCAGCCTGTTTGATGTCGTCCGGGTGACCGAGGATAGTTTCGCCATGGCGGAATGCTTCGAAGACGGTGCCGTCGAATGCCCGTTGGTGGATAGCTGTGGCCTGAATTCGGCGCTGCGCAAGGCGCTCAATGCCTTCTTCGACGTGCTGGCGGAATATTCCATCGATGACCTCGTCAAGGCCCGCCCGCAGATCAACTTCCTGCTCGGCCTGGACCACCTGGACCACAGGGGTATCGCCAAGAAGATGCCGATCACGGCACCGGCTGCCTGATCGCGCTTTTTAGGTCGAGTATGTTTTCAATCCGCGGTTGCCTGAGGCAGTCGCGGATTTTTGTTTGTATTGTCGCGTAATATTGTGCCGGGCATTGGTGATTTCGAAGAAGAAAATGCCGAATTGTTCGGAAAAAATATCCAAAATACGAATGACCTATCCGGATTATTGCCTACGCGGCGCATTTTTTATGCAAAAATTTCCAAACTCCATAATTTGGAAAAAATTTGGGCGGCCCATGTTGCTTTCATACATTAAATAGCGTTCCATCGCCCACGATCCGGATAGGGACCTTCTAGGAACCACGGCTTCAAAAGAAGAACAAACCTGGGAAACGACATCATGAAAAAGATCTCTGTCCTCTTGGCAGTGACCGCTTTGACTACGGTCATGGCGACGTCCGCCTGGTCGAAAACGTTTGTCTATTGCTCGGAAAGCTCGCCGGAAGGTTTCGATCCGGGAATTTATACCGGAGGCAACACGTTCGATGCCTCTTCGCGTACGGTCTACAGCCGTCTCGTCGAATTCAAACACGGTAGCACCGAGGTTGAGCCGGGTCTTGCTGAAAGCTGGACTGTTTCTCCCGACGGCAAGGAATACACCTTCAAGCTCCGCAAGGGCGTGAAGTTCCAGGTGACCGATTTCTTCACGCCGACGCGCGAGCTTAATGCCGACGACGTCATTTTCTCGTTCGAGCGCCAGCTCAAGTCGGATAGCCCCTGGGCCAAGTATGTCGCTGGCGGCTCCTATGAATATGCTGAGGGCATGGGCTTCCCGACCCTTATCAAGTCGGTCGACAAGGTCGATGATCTCACGGTCAAGTTCGTGCTGAACCGCCCGGAGGCACCGTTCATTGCCGACCTCGCCATGGATTTCGGCTCGATCCTCTCGAAGGAATATGCTGACAAGCTGCAGGCCGACGGCAAGATGGCGCAGATGAACCAGCAGCCGCTCGGCACTGGCCCGTTCACCTTCGTCGCCTACCAGCCCGACGCCGTCATCCGCTACAAGGCGAATGAAACCTATTTCAAGGGCAAGGAAAAGATCGACGATCTCGTTTTCGCGATCACACCGGATGCTTCCGTTCGCGCGCAGAAGCTGAAGTCCGGCGAATGCAACCTCATGCCTTACCCGAACGCCGCCGACATCAAGGATCTGAAAGCCGACCCGAAGCTCAAGGTTCTCGAGCAGGCCGGCCTGAACGTGTCGTATCTTGCCTACAACACGCTGGTCGCGCCCTTCGACAAGGTCGAAGTGCGTAAGGCCATCAACATGGCCGTCAACAAGCAGGCGATCGTCGACGCGGTTTTCCAGGGCTCCGCGTCGGTTGCGACGAACCCGATCCCGCCGACCATGTGGTCCTACAACAAGGACGTCAAGGACGACGCTTACAACCCCGACGAAGCCAAGAAGCTGCTTGAAAAGGCTGGCGTCAAGGATCTCAGCATGAAGATCTGGGCGATGCCGGTGTCGCGTCCCTACATGCTCAATGCGCGCCGCGCCGCCGAGCTGATGCAGGCGGACCTTGCCAAGATCGGCGTCAAGGTCGAGATCGTCACCTATGACTGGGCTCAGTACCTGAAGCTCTCCTCTGCCAAGGACCGCGATGGTGCGGCCATCCTCGGCTGGACCGGCGACAACGGCGACCCGGACAACTTCCTTGATACGCTGCTCGGCTGCGATGCCGTCGGCGGCAACAACCGCGCCCAGTGGTGCAACAAGGAATTTGACGCTCTCGTGAAGAAGGCCAAGCAGACCGCCGACGTCAAGGAGCGCACCAAGCTTTATGAAGAGGCTCAGGTCGTCTTCAAGAAGGAAGCTCCGTGGATGACCATCGACCATTCGGAAGAATTCATCCCGATGACGAAGAATGTCTCCGGCTACGTTCAGGATCCGGTCGGCGTTCACCGCTTCGACGGCGTCGATATCGCCGAATAACAAAAAACCTGTGAGAATGCCCGGCTAAGACCGGGCGACCCGGCGGTCAGGCAAAGTGCCTGACCGCCGGAAAAATTTGGACACCTGTCATGTTGCGATTTCTTTTCAGCCGTCTTGCGGTGCTGATCCCGACATTCCTCGGCGTATCGATTATCGCCTTCTCCCTCATCCGGCTGCTTCCGGGCGATCCTGTCATGCTGCTCTCGGGCGAACGGGTCATGTCGCCGGAGCGACATGCGCAGATCTCCCATGATCTCGGCTATGACCGCCCGATGGTCGTCCAGTACGGCAGTTACATCTGGAAGGCACTGCACGGCGATCTCGGCGCCTCGATCACCACCAAGCGTGATGTGCTGACCGACTTCTTCACCTTCTTCCCGGCAACGCTGGAACTATCGATCTGCGCCATGATCCTGGCGATCTGTCTTGGCATTCCGGCCGGCGTTTTCGCCGCCGTCAAGCGTGGCACATGGTTCGACCAGAGCGTCATGGGTGTGGCCCTCGTCGGCTATTCCATGCCGATCTTCTGGTGGGGTTTGCTGCTGATCATCGTCTTCAACGGTTACCTGCACTGGACGCCGGTTTCGGGCCGCATCGGCCTCATCTATTTCTTCAAGCCGATCACCGGCTTCATGCTGATCGACAGTCTGCTGTCCGGTCAGAAGGGCGCCTTTGCCTCCGCGCTCAACTCGCTGATCCTGCCGACGGTCGTGCTCGGCACCATTCCGCTTGCCGTCATCGCTCGGCAGACGCGCTCGGCCATGCTGGAAGTGCTCGGCGAGGATTATGTCCGCACTGCCCGCTCCAAGGGCCTCTCGCCGCTGCGCGTCGTCTCCGTGCACGCGCTGCGAAACGCCATGATACCCGTCGTCACCACCATCGGCCTGCAGGTCGGCGTGCTGCTCGGCGGCGCCATCCTGACGGAAAGCATCTTTTCCTGGCCGGGTATCGGCAAGTGGATGATCGATGCCGTCTCCAAGCGCGATTATCCCGTAGTGCAGGGCGGCCTTCTTCTGATCGCCGGTATCGTCATGCTGGTCAATCTTGCCGTCGACCTGCTCTACGGCTTCATCAATCCACGTATTCGTCACTAGGAGCGGCCCATGAGCACGGTCAGTGTCAAGTCCGACCGCCCCTCCGCTCTTGCGGAGTTCTGGTATTATTTCTCGCGAAACAAGGGCGCCGTCATCGGGCTGGCGATCTTCGTTTTCGTGCTGTTCCTGGCGATCTTCGCCGGCATCGTCGCCCCGCATGATCCGGACGCCGCCTATGGCAGCGCCATGCAGCGCCTGCCGCCCTTCTGGACTGAAGGCAGCAATAGCAGCTTCCTTTTCGGTACCGACGCCAATGGTCGCGACCTTCTCTCGCGCCTGATCTACGGCACGCGGTTCTCGCTGTTCATCGGCCTCGTGGTCGCCTCGCTTTCGGCGCTCGCCGGCATCCTGATCGGCCTTGTCGCCGGCTATGTCCGCGGTAGCACCGATACGATCATCATGCGCGTCATGGACATCATCCTTGCCATCCCCTCATTGCTGCTTGCCCTCGTGCTGGTGGCGATCCTCGGGCCTGGCCTGACCAACGCGATGATTGCGATCTCGATCGTCAACCAGCCGCATTTCGTCCGCCTGACGCGCGCTTCGGTGATGGCCGAGCGTGACAAGGAATATGTCATTGCCTCGCGCGTTTCCGGTGCCGGCCCGCTGCGTCTGATGTTCAAGACCATCCTGCCGAACTGTCTCGGGCCACTGATCGTGCAGGCGACGCTTGCCTTCTCCTCCGCGATCCTCGATGCCGCCGCCCTCGGCTTTCTCGGCCAGGGCGCACAGCCGCCGACACCAGAATGGGGCACGATGTTGGCGGATTCGCGCGAATTCTTCCAGAGCAACCCCTGGCTGGTCACTCTCCCCGGTCTCTGCATCCTGATCACGGTTCTCGCCATCAATCTGATGGGCGACGGCCTGCGCGATGCCTTCGACCCGAAGCTGAAGAGGTCGTAATGGCGCTTCTCGATATTCAGAATCTCACCGTCGAATTCCAGACCGCATCCGGCCTGTTCCGGGCGGTGGACGGTGTCTCGCTCACCTGCGACAAGGGGGAAATCCTCTCGATCGTCGGCGAATCCGGCTCCGGCAAGTCCGTGTCCATGCTGGCGCTGATGGGGCTTCTGCCCTGGACGGCGAAGATTACCGCCGACCGCATGATGTTCGATGGCAAGGACCTGCGCGGCATCTCTTCGCGGCAGCGCCGCAAGATCGTCGGCAAGGACATGGCGATGATCTTCCAGGAGCCGATGTCGAGCCTCAATCCGTGCTTCACGGTCGGCTTCCAGCTCGGCGAGACCCTGCGCATTCACATGGGCCTCGACCGCAAGGCGCGCCGCGAGCGCTCGATCGAGCTTCTGAATCTCGTCGGCATCCCGGCGCCGGAAGATCGCCTGTCGAATTTTCCGCACCAGATGTCGGGCGGCATGAGCCAGCGCGTCATGATCGCGATGGCGCTTGCCTGCAATCCGAAACTCCTGATCGCCGACGAGCCGACCACAGCACTCGACGTGACCATCCAGGCGCAGATCCTCGACCTGCTCGTGCGCCTGCAGCAGGAGCAGGGCATGGCGCTGGTGCTGATCACCCATGACATGGGCGTGGTGGCCGAGACCGCCGAGCGCGTGCAGGTGCAATATGCCGGCCAGAAGGTCGAGGAGCAGCCGGTCAAGGCGCTGTTCCGCGATCCGCATCATCCCTATACGGCGGCACTTCTTTCGGCTCTGCCGGAGCGGGCCATCGTCGGCCAGCGCCTGCCGTCGATTGCCGGCGTCGTTCCCGGCCAGCATGACCGTCCCACGGGCTGTCTTTTCGCGCCCCGCTGTTCGTTCGCGACGCCCGAATGCGATCGCGGCGTCAAGCGCCAGGGCATCGAACTCGGCGTAACGCTCTGCAATTATCCGCTGGAACACGGCAAGCCGCTCGGTCATCCCGGCCTTGTCGCCACGCAAACAGCAGGAGGTGCCGCATGACCGGCGCTGTTCTCGAAGGGCGCGATCTCGCCCGTTTCTACACCGTCAAGCGCGGCAGCTTCAAACCGGAGGCGACTGTCAAGGCGCTGAACGGCGTCAGCTTCAGCCTGCAGTCGGGCCGCACGCTCGCCGTTGTCGGCGAATCCGGTTGCGGCAAGTCGACGCTCGCCCGTCTGGTAACGATGATCGAACATCCGACATCCGGCGAATTGCTGATCGACGGCAAGCCGGCGAAGATTGGCGACCGTAGCCTGCGCAGCGCTGTGCAGATCGTCTTCCAGAATCCTTACGGCTCGCTCAATCCGCGCCAGAAGGTTGGTTCCATCCTCGAGGAGCCGCTGAAGATCAACACCGATGATGATGCCGCCACCCGCCGTGGCAAGGCAGAGGCTATGATGGCACGCGTCGGTCTGCGTCCGGAACATTACGACCGCTATCCACATATGTTCTCCGGCGGCCAGCGCCAGCGCATCGCCATTGCCCGCGCCCTGATGCTGAACCCGAAGGTGCTGGTGCTGGACGAGCCGGTTTCAGCGCTCGACCTGTCGATCCAGGCGCAGGTGCTGAACCTTCTGATGGACCTGCAGAAGGAGATGGGCCTTGCCTATCTCTTCATCTCGCACGGTCTTTCGGTAGTACGCCACATCGCCGACGACGTCATGGTGATGTACCTCGGCCGCCCGGTGGAAACCGGCACGGCGGAAGAGGTCTTCACCCGCCCGCGCCATCCCTATACGGCAGCCCTCCTGTCGGCGACGCCGATCGCCGATCCGGATCGCGCGAAGAACCGCATCCGCCTGCAGGGAGAGTTGCCATCGCCGCTCAATCCGCCGATCGGATGTCACTTCAATCCGCGCTGCTGGCGTGCGCAGGATAAATGCCGTCAGGTCATGCCGGAACTGACGGGCGAGGGGACGCACAAGTTTTCTTGCTTCTTCCCGCTGGATTGATCCAAGTTGCGAATCGGGCATGGCCGGTCTTTCTGGCCGTGTCCGATTGATGATTATTCATTCAGGGCGAATTCAATGAGCGATACATCAAGCACTTCCCTCGCCATCATTGTCATGGGCGTCAGCGGCAGCGGCAAATCCTCGATCGGCGAAAAGATGGCTGCTCGGCTCGGCCTGCACTATGTCGAGGGTGATGCGCTGCATCCCGCCGTAAATGTCGAGAAGATGAGCAAGGGCATCCCGTTGACGGACGAGGATCGCTGGCCCTGGCTCGATGTGATCGGTCAGGAGATCGCCGCGAGCCTTGCAAAAGGCGAGGGCATCGCCGTTTCCTGCTCGGCATTGAAACTTGTCTATCGCGAGCGTCTGCGGGCTGCCGCCGGCGGACACCTCTATTTCATCTATCTCGACGGCTCGAAGGAATTGCTGACCAGGCGCATGGGCGAACGCAAGGGCCACTTCATGCCGTCGTCGCTGCTGGAAAGCCAGCTCCGCACGCTGGAAGTGCCGACCGGCGAGCCCGGCGTGGTCACCGTCAGCATCGATGATACCATCGACGGCATCGTCGAGGCTGCACTGAAGGGCCTTGCCGCTATCCGTTGAAGCCTTGCAATATCAGGGCGCAAACCGGTCCGGCGCATAGGCCGAGATATCGATGAAGGGCGTTTCGCCGGTGATGAGTTCGGCAAGAACGCGGCCGGTCACCGGCCCGAGCGTCAGGCCGTGATGGGCGTGGCCGAAGGCAAACCACAACCCGTTATGGCGCGGCGCCTTGCCGATGATCGGCATCATGTCCGGCGTGCAGGGGCGAGCGCCCATCCAGGGTTCCGCATCGAGCCGCTCGCCGAGCGGAAAGACGGTGCGGGCAACGGCTTCGGCGCGGTCGAGCTGCACCGGTGTTTTCGGTGCGTCGCGCAACGCGAATTCGGCCCCGGTCGTCAACCTGATGCCGCGGCTCATCGGCGCCATCAGGTAGCCGCGCTCCGCATCCAGCACCCAATTGTTGAGGACGGCGTTGCCCTCGGCGGCGTAATGCATGTGGTACCCACGCTTGACGCCGAGCGGGAAGGCGTAGCCAAAACGCTTCGTCACCTGATCCGCCCAGGGGCCAAGTGCGACGACGACATCCTCGGCCTCGATCGAGCCTTCCGCCGTCACCATCTTCCAGCTTGAGCCGGACAGGCCGAGCGAGACGGCGTCGCCGGTCGTCACGCGGCCGCCGATGCTTTCGAAATATTTGCGATAGGCGGCGGTCAACCCATGTGGATCGAGCACCGACCACGGATCGCGCCAGCGCAGGGCGCCCGCGAAACTGTCCTTGAGATGCGGCTCCGATGTTGCCACGTCCGCGCCGGTCAAGGCGTCGGAGGTGATGCCGAATTCGCGGCTGAGACGCTCAGCCTCGGCGAATTCCGCATCGCGTTTCTCGTTCGAGCGGTAAAGCTCTATCCAGCCGTCCTTGCGGATAAGCTCTTCTGCATGCGAGGCCTCGATCAGATCATTATGCTCGCTGATTGAATGCGCGATCAGTGGCGCATAGGCGCGCGAGATCATCTCATGCCGCTTGGTATTGGAGTTCCACCAGTAGCGCGCGAGAAAGGCGATCTGGCTCGGCAAGGCCTTGAGATGATAATGCGCGTCGATGCGGTTGTTGAAAGCATAACGCAGCAGCAGACCGAATTGCTGCGGAAAACCGTAGGGAACAACGCCCTCGCGCTGGATCAGGCCGGCATTGCCGAACGAGGTTTCCTGACCGGGCGGCTTGCGGTCAACGAGGGTGACCTGGCGTCCGCGCCGTTGGAGGTGGATGGCTGTCGATACGCCGACAATGCCCGCGCCGAGCACGATTGCGTCTTTTGTCATGATCCCCTGCTATCCGCATGCTTGTTTTTCTGCGCCTGATCCCGAAAGACGCTCGGCCCCTTCCGGGATCAGGCTTCAAGCATTGAAAATGCCTGCCAAAATGCTGCGGTGCAAATGAAAAATGCGATCACGCCATGGCCTGATCCAGGGCCGCATTCTCGGCGCGAATGCGTATCGCGAGGATGGCGGCGTTGAGCAGCGAGAAGATGACGGCATGGAGCGGCAGGCCGAAGGCAAGCGGCAATACGGCGATCTCGCCGACCACCACGGCATAGTTCGGATGGCTGAGAAAGCGGTATGGTCCGCTTACCACCAGCGGCGCTCCCGGGAGTATGATGATCCGGGTGGTCCAGCGACCTTTCAGCGTTGCAAGCACCCAGACGCGCAAGCCTTGCAACACCATGAAGGTGATGAACCAGACAGGGACGACCGGTTGCCCGGTCGCGAAGAGCCACAGGCTGATGAGCCAGGCGGCATGCATCGCCACCATATAGGGATAATGCCCCGGCGCGATCTCCCGGCCACCCTGCGCGAGAAGTGCAGCGGTGTTGCGCCGGGCATGGATCAGTTCGGCAAGCCGCTGCAGGGTGACGAAGGTCAGAAGTGCGATGGACGGCCAGAGCATCAGGCAACCCTCTTCAACGTGATGCAGCTCGCCGTGAAGCCTGGACCCATGGCGACCATGGCCGAGCGCCTCGGCAGGCCGGCAAGAATGGCGCGCTCCAGTACGAAGAGCACCGTCGGTGACGACATGTTGCCATAGTCGCCGATTACCTCGCGCTCGATATCCAGCGAGCCTGGCTCGAGACCGAAGGCGGTCTCCAGTGCCTGTAGCACCTTGGTGCCGCCGGGATGGCAGATGAAGCGGTCGATATCGGAGATATCAAGGCCGGCGCGGTCGAGAATGCCGGCGACGGCGGGCTTGATGTTCGCCTCGGCAAAGGGCGGCAGCGATTGTTCCAGGATAATGCCGAAGCCGGTATCGTCGATCTTCCAGCCCATGATGCCGAGCGTATCGGGAAAGAGATGTTCGCCTGTCGATTCGATCTCGGCCAGCCCCTCCTTGCCGGTCCGCAGGATGCAAGCGGCCGCGCCGTCGCCGAACAGCGCCGTGGCGATAATGTTCGGCCGCGTCAGCTCATCCAGCCGGAAGGCGAGGGAGCAGAGCTCGATGGAAACGAAGAGCACGACGGCGCCCGGACGGCTCTTCGCCATGCGCGAGGCGATGGCAAGTCCGGAGACGCCGGCCGCGCAACCCAGCCCGAAGACCGGCACGCGCTCGATATCGGAACGGAAGCCCATTTCGCGCGCAAGCCGCGCCTCTAGGCTCGGTGTCGCAAAGCCGGTCGAGGATACGGTGACGATGCAATCGACCTCTTCAGCCCGAAGCCCGGCGCGTTCCAGCGCCTTGGTCGTTGTCTCCTTGAAGAGCTGGCTTGCGACCTCGGCATAGGCTTCCATACGGTCCTGCCAGCCATGCGGCTGTTCGAACCAGGAGAGCGGACGGGCGGCATGGCGTTTACGGATGCCGGCGCTTTCGAACACGCGGGCAAGATGTTTGAAATCGCGGAACCGATCGGAAAACAGGCGGCCGGCGGTCTCGGCGGCTTCCGTTTGGTGGATGATATTATCGGGCGTGGCGACGGCCAGACTGACAAGCTTGACGGTATTGGTCACTCGGTTCTCCTTGGCGACCCTCGGCGGGGTACGCAGGAGGAAACACGCCATCGTCAGCACTTATTCGGAACCCGTCGGTCACGAAGGAGTGATGGCCCGGAGGAAATCCGGTCGCGAGAAAAAATATCTGATGGCTGCGAATAAAATGAACGGATGGCGTGTTCTCCCATCGCAACGTTCATTTTGCCAAGGAGCAATCCCATGACCACCACCGCTTTCCGCCTGGCCTCGGCCGCTCTCGGTGCCTGCCTTACCCTCGGCGCTTTCGTAATTCCCGTCTTCGCAGCCGGCGACGATTCGAGCACGACGCCGACCTGCAAGAAGGGCGAGATCTACGACCAGAAGACCAAAAAATGCGTGAAGCAGCAGGGCGCGAATATCACCGACGAAAACCGCGCCGACTATGCCTATTCGCTGGCCAAGAAGGATCATCGCTATGAAGAAGCGCTGGCCGTTCTCGACACCTTGCAGAACCCGAATACGGCGGAAGCGCTGAACTATCGCGGCTATGTCACCCGCAAGCTCGGCCGCACGGATGAAGGTATTTCCTACTATAAGAGGTCCGTCGCCATGGACCCGAAATACACGCTGGTTCGCGAATATCTCGGCGAAGCCTACGTCATCAAGGGCCAGATCGACCTCGCCAAGGATCAGCTCAGCACCATCAAGGCGCTCTGCGGCAACACGTCCTGCGAAGAATATCAGGATTTGAACAGCGCCATCCAGAATCCGTCGAGCCTCTGATTTCAGGGTCGGACCTGAGATGGCCGGCATAAGCAGTGAGTATTGAGAGGGATATCAGAGTGTCAGTCGCTCATTCCACGATTTCTGCTTATAGTCGGACACGATCGGAACCGTCGGCAAGGCCGGCGGTTCCCAAGAACGAGAACCTCGCGGAGGGTGTCATCGCCAGCGAAGAGGATATCAGGGCGGGCCTGTCGCAGCATCTGACGCGGCTCTGGCGCTATGCCGTCGTGCTGTCGCGTCAACGCGACGTGGCGGATGATCTGGTGCAGGCAACCTGCGTCAGGGCGCTGGAGCGCGCGCATCAGTTCATCGCCGGTACGCGGCTCGACCGCTGGCTGTTTTCGATCCTGCATTCGATCTGGCTGAACGAGATCCGCTCTCGCCGGGTGCGCATGGGTCAAGGCTTCGTCGATGCCGATGAGGCATTGGTCTTCGACGGTGCGCGCGAGACGGAGACGCATATCTTGGCGGGGCAGGTGCTGAAGCAGGTGCAGGCGCTGCCGGAAGCGCAGCGCACTGCCGTCTTCCTCGCCTATGTCGAAGGACTGTCCTATCGCGAGGTGGCACAGGTTCTGGATGTGCCGATCGGAACGGTGATGAGCCGGCTGGCGGCGGCGCGGGCCAAGCTCGCCGATGGCATGGGAGCGATGGACGAGGCACGACTGGGGAACGGACATGAGTGAACAGGACAACAGAAACATGCCCTCGGACGAACAGCTCACCGCTTTCATCGACGGCGAACTGGAGGCTGTCGAGCATGACAGGATCGAAAGACTGATCGAAAGCGACGCCAGGGTGGCGGAACGCTTCGATCTCCTGTCGCGCAGCGATCTGCCTTTCCACGAGGCATTCGAGCCGCTGCTTGCTGCCGCCCCAAGCGCGAAGCTGGAGGCGATGCTGGCCGCAATCCCTTCTTCCGCGGAGCAGACGAAAGCCGCTTCCGGCATCGGCCGCCGTGGCTTCCTGGGTGCGATTGCCGCCTGCCTGGTCGCGGGCATTGCCATCGATCGCGCCGTGATCGGCATCAGCCATCGCCTTGCCAAGCCGGACGAGGGAAGCGAATGGCGTGCCGTGGTTGCGCAATATCTTTCCCTCTATACGCCGGATACGCTGAGCGGACCGGCTGGCGATCGAACTGAGCAGGTTGCGCAATTGAGCGAGGTCGGCTCGAAGATAGGTCTCGCTCTGACACCCGAAGCCGTTGCGATCCCGGGTATCGATTTCAAGCGCGCCATATTGCTGAATTATGATGACAAGCCTTTGGCACAGATCGCTTATCTCGATCCGGAGAGCGGCCCGATGGCGCTTTGCATCACCGCTTCCACCACGGGCGCTTCTGCCCCGGATATGGAAAACCGGCGCGGCATGAATGTCGTCTATTGGTCGGATGCCGCGCACGCCTTCATGCTGATCGGCCATTTGCCGATCGACCGGATGAAGGCGTTGGCGGACGACGTTCGGGGCAGGCTGACGGCCTGAGATTTACCCCCAGCCTGTGGTGAAGAGCTGCCCATCAGCGCAAGCAGCAGTTTTGCGCTGATGTTTAATCGCAAGAATCCGGGACGCCTATCCTAGGAGCTGACGCGGAAGCACGAGGTCGGAAACCTTGTAGATGTGAAACTCGCTTTTCGAGACGGCGTCCAGTTTCTTGAATTTTTCCACGAAGGCTGGATCGGAAAAGAATTCGTCGACATTGTTCTCGTCGCGGATCGCCTCAATGTTCACGACGGTTTGGCCGTCCGTGCTTTTCGACAGGTTGCTCCATAGAAATCCTTCCTTCCGTTCCGCAACATAGTGCACGACGTCTTGGATGATTTTGAATGCTTCTTCCTGCTTGCCCGGATGGGCATGAATGACGTTCACGACGAATACGGTGGGCTGGAAAGCGAACTCAAATTCGGCTTTTTGGGGATGGGTCACGTGATCTCCGTTCAAAGGATTGTCCGGCGGAATTTGCCGCCGTTGCAAGAGATAGCTCGCGACAAAGGCCGAAAGAATAGGCTAGTAATCCGTAGATAACGGACATTGACGTCCGCAATTGGATTTCTCGCCATGGACAATATCGCCGCGTTGAATGTGTTCGTGATTGCGGCGGAAACCCGCAGTTTCGTTCGGGCAGGAGAGGCGCTTGGCGTCTCCTCGTCCGCCGTCGGCAAAACCATGGCCCGGTTGGAGAAAAGACTAGGCGTGCGTCTGTTTCACCGAAGCACCCGCAGCATCGCGATCACGGCCGAGGGCATCATGTTCCTGGAGCGTTGCCGGCGGATTTTCTCCGAGATTGAAGCCGCGGAACAGGAATTGTCGCAAACTATCGCGGCGCCCCGTGGCTGGCTCCGCGTGAGCTTGCCCCTTGCCGGCATGCTTTTCATGCCGACGATCACCAAGTTCATGCAAGCCTTTCCGGACGTGATGATCGACCTCGATTTCACCGATCGGCTGGTCGATGTGATCGAAGAGGGGTTCGACGCAGTCGTGCGAACGGGCCAAATCACCGACAGCCGCCTGATGGTGCGAACATTGGGGAGGTTTTCTCACCGCGTTGTCGGGTCCAAGGAGTATTTCGACCGCTTCGGAGTTCCCAAAAGGCCGGAGGACCTGTCCACGCACCTGTGTCTTCACCACAAGTATCCGTCGACCGGCAAGCTGGAACGTTGGCCGTTGCGCTACGATGTCGGGGCGGGAAAATTGGAATTGCCTGTATCGTCGATGGCAAGCACGCTCGAGCCGCTGATCAATATGGTCGAGGCTGGGCTCGGTGTTGCCTGTCTGCCGCTCTTTACCATCGGCGGGCAAATTGCGGATGGAAAGCTCGTCTCCGTTCTGGCCGACCATATCGAGGATGTCGGCGAATTCCGCGTCCTCTGGCCGTCGAGCCGTCAGCTGTCCCCAAAAATACAAGCCTTTGTAAAGTTCATGGCGGAGAACCTGCTTCGAACCTGATAGCAGCAATTTCGGGCCACAGGGACGACTGGCCACGGTTGCGACCGAACAGCCTAAAATCGCGCGATTCAAAAAGAATTTGGCGAAAACTGTTCCTGCTGATATCCTCTGGCCAACGAAAATCAAATGAGCGCCTGCTGCATGCCTCTCGGCCTTGCGCGGCGCGGTGGAAAAGATACGTGAGTGACCCCGACAGCGGCAGAGCGCCGCAAGCAGACGGGGCGTCGGTAGCAGAGCGCAGGAAGGGTAAATCCTCCCGGCGTGCTAAGCGTAAGCGTGGCGGTAATGCCCGTCCGAACGCTTTGTCTGCGGAGGCCAACCAGATCGGCAAGTCCGGCCCGGTGGCGACACGCCCAGCAGACCAGGACGCCGGTTTTCCGGCCAAGAAGCGCAAGCGCAGACGCCGTTCTCGTGGCGGAGCGCAGGATGGTGCGCAGCATTCCTCCCCGACACAGCAGTCACAGGCCTCCGCCGCGCCGGATCAACGCGCTCCGGGCGAGCATGGCCATGCGTCGTCGAACAAGAGTGGCAAGAACAGGCGCAAGCAACGTAGCAAGCGCGGCCTGCAGGGCCGGCCGCTGGCGCATGAGAAGACTGCGCAGCTCGTCGCTCCTGCAGCCGTCATCGCAGCCGAGCGCGCTCCTGCTCACAATGATCATCGGCATCCGCAGCGCCGCGATGGCTCTGTGCCGCAACATCAGGCCGACACAGATTCCCGTCCGCTGGATCTCTATGCCGCGCTGGATCTCGGCACCAACAATTGCCGCCTGTTGATCGCGCAGCCGACGCGTCCCGGACAATTCCGTGTCGTCGATGCCTTTTCCCGCATCGTTCGCCTCGGTGAGGGGCTTGGCGCCAGCGGCCGGTTGTCGGGCGACGCCATGGACAGGGCCGTCGAGGCTCTGCGTATCTGCGCCGCCAAACTGAAGACCCGCGAGATCCGCCGCATGCGGCTGATCGCGACGGAAGCCTGCCGTGCGGCGGAAAATGGCGAGGTCTTCCTCGCCCGCGTCATCGAAGAGACCGGCCTGCAGCTTGAAATCATCGATCGCGAGACCGAGGCACGGCTTGCCGTCTCCGGCTGCTCGTCGCTGGTTGGCCCCGAGGCGCGCTCCGTCGTGCTCTTCGATATTGGCGGCGGCTCCTCGGAAATCGCCATCATCCGCATCGGTGAAAACCGTTCCAGCCGGCTTGCCAACCACATCACCCACTGGACCTCGCTGCCCGTCGGTGTGGTCACGCTTTCGGAGCGACATGGCGGCCGCGATGTCACGCCAGACCTGTTCGAGGCCATGGTGCGCGAAGTCGAGGGCATGCTCGAACGCTTCGATTGCCCGCCGGTGCAAGGCGCTACGCGCGACAGCGACGATTTCCATCTGATCGGTACCTCCGGCACGGTGACGACGCTTGCCGGCGTCCATCTCGACCTGCCGCGTTACGACCGGCGCAGGGTCGATGGCGTCTGGCTGTCGGACGATGAAGTAACCGCGATGCAGGCCAAGCTGCTCTCCTGGGATTTTGCCGGCCGCGCCGCCAATCCCTGCATCGGACCGGATCGTGCCGATCTGGTGCTGGCGGGCTGCGCCATTCTTGAGGCGATCCGCCGCCGATGGCCGAGCCCGCGCATGCGCGTCGCCGATCGTGGCCTGCGCGAAGGACTGCTGACCGATATGATGGCGGATGACGGTGTGTGGCGGCGCGGCCGTTCGCGCCGCAGCCATAGACCGAGGGATATGAAGGGACCACAGGCATGACAAAGCCAACGATCGCCGGCAACCGCACCGGCCGAAAGCTCGGCCAGCGTGTGAAGAACAAGAAGATGAAGGCCTCCTCGCGGCAGTGGCTGCATCGGCACATCAACGATCCCTATGTGCAGCGCGCCCAGCTCGAAGGCTATCGCGCCCGTGCCGCTTTCAAGCTGCTGGAGATCGACGAGAAGCATGGGATCTTGAAGGGTGCGCGGCGCATCATCGATCTGGGTGCTGCACCGGGAAGTTGGTCGCAGATCGCTGCCAAGGTGACCGGATCGACGGAAGATGATATCCGCGTCGCGGCCATCGACTTTCTCGAAATGGCGCATCTGCCGGGCGTTACCATCCTTCACCTCGACTTTCTGGAGCCGGATGCACCGCAGCGGCTGGTCGAGGCGGTCGGCGGCGAGCCGGATCTCGTCCTTTCGGATATGGCCTCGCCGACAACGGGCCATCACCGCACCGATCATCTGCGAACCATGCATCTCTGCGAGGTCGCTGCGCATTTCGCCGTCGAAGTTCTGGCTGAAGGCGGACATTTCCTCGCCAAGACCTTCCAGGGCGGCACGGAACGCGACCTCCTGAACATGCTGAAGCAGAATTTCCGCCAGGTCGTCCATGTAAAGCCGGGCGCATCCAGGGCGGAATCGGTCGAAATGTTCCTGCTGGCAAAAGGCTTCAAGGGACGCAATGTCGATCACGGCACAATAAGCGCTTGATTTAGCAGTCGCTTTTGGTCGATGATGCAGTCCCCTCGATACTGAAGGCGGCGCATCATCACCATGCTTCTCTACGTCACGCTCGGTTCCAACGATATTCCGCGCGCCGGCATATTTTATGACGCGGTTCTGCCTATCCTCGGCTACCGGCGTCAACGCGAATCGGATGAGGAAATCGGCTATGCCGCCGATGGCGATGTCCGTTGCAGGTTTTGGGTGGTGATCCCCTATGATCACCGCGCCGCGACGATCGGCAACGGCTCGATGGTCGCCCTGCATGCGGAAAGCCGCGCCGATGTCGATGCTTTTCACGCGGCAGCCCTTGCCCATGGTGGCACGGATGAAGGCAAGCCCGGACTGCGGTCGTTCCACGCCAATTTCTATGCGGCTTACGTGCGAGATCCCGACGGCAACAAGCTCAGCGCTGTCTGCGAGAAGTCTGAATAGGCTTCAGCTTTTCCCTGCCAAATAGGAAAACTACTTCACCACGGATTGCGGCTCCGTCGCTGCCGCGCGCTTCAGGCCAGCCTTGTGGCCGGAGACTGTGGCGCCGGCATTGCGGTCCATGCGGATGAAGGGAATGGTGGCAAGCACGGTCAGGATCGAGATGCAGTAGAAGGCCATGTGGAAGTCGCTGACCTGTAGTTCCGCACCGCTGAAGAAGGTCGAGGTTTCCAGGATCATCGCGGCGACGGCAACGCCGAGCGCCAGGCTGATCTGCTGCATGACCGAGCTCATCGAGGTCGCCTGGCTTGCCTGCTTGTCGTTGATGTCGGCAAAGGCGAGCGCGTTGATGCCGGTGAAGAAGAACGAGCGCGAGAAGCCGCCGACCAGCAATACCGCGATGATGGTGAGATGCGGTGTCGTGGGCTGGAACAGGCCGATACAGATCGTGGTGACCGTCGTGATGGCTGCTGCCGACAACAGCGCCGTCTTGAAGCCGACGGCGGTGAAGACGCGGCGAGCGATGAACTTGGTCGAGATCGCGCCGATTGCGCCGGCAAAGGTGATCAGGCCCGACTGGAACGGATTGAGGCCGAAGCCGAGCTGCAACATCAGCGGCGTCAGGAACGGCATGGCGCCGATGCAGATACGAAACAGCGTGCCGCCGGTGACGGAAGCGCGGAAGGTGGCGTTCTTCAACAGTGTCAGATCGAGGATCGGCGCCGGGTGACGGCGCGCATGGCCGATATAGAGGAAGCCGCAGACGAAGCCGATGGTGATGGCCGAGATGCCGATCGCCGGCGGCAGCGCCGGCAGACTGATGACCGACATGCCGAAAACAACGCCGGAGGCCGCAAAGGACGTCAGCAGGAAGCCGATGAAGTCAAGCTTCGGTGGTTTCGTTGCCTCGACCTCCGGCAGGAAGATCGACGACAGGATGATGCCGGCAATGCCGACGGGAACATTGATCAGGAAGATCCAGTGCCAGGATGCGTAGGTGGTGATGAAGCCGCCGAGCGGCGGGCCGGCCAGTGGCCCGACAAGAGCTGGAATGGACAGCAGCGCCATGGCCGAGACCAGGTCGCTCTTCCGTGTTGTGCGCACCAGGACCAGACGCCCGACCGGTGTCATCATCGAGCCGCCGACACCCTGCAGGAAGCGGGCGGCGACGAATTCGAAGAGGCCACCCGAGGCGGCGCACATGATCGAGCCGACAACGAAGACGCAGATGGCAATCCGGAAGATGTTCTTCGCTCCGAAGCGATCCGCCATCCAGCCGCTGATCGGGATGAACACCGCCAGCGACACCATGTAGGAGGTCAGCGCCAGCTTCAGCGTGATCGGACCGACATGGAGATCATTCGCAATGGCCGGCAGTGCGGTCGCGATCACCGTGGAATCCATCTGCTCCATGAACAGCGCAACGGCAAGGATCAGGGGAACGATACGATTCATAGGCAGATGCCCTAGTGGGTCGTGTCTTCGGAAATGGGCCCGCCTGTGGGGCGAACACCCGCTCTGTAGTCCTATGTACTGTCTCTGCCAATCCTCGAATCTACCGCGTGGCCTCCCAGGCATCACGTCTTCGTGATGCTTGATCCGGCTCGGTATAGGTTACCAAGTTTGACATATGCTAAACGCATGTAAATGCTAAACGCATAAAACGTCGTTCGGTGTATTAGCGGATTTGGCTGGATATGTCATGGCTAAATTGCCGACTGAGAAAGATCGTGCACCAGCCTGCAATGGCCGATGACGACGACAGGCGCGGCTTACGCTGCCATCAGTGGAGAGAATGAGATCATGAGTGTTGTTCTGCCGCCCGAAACCCACCAGTTCAGGCTGGGATCCTGCACTGTCACCGTCGTCAAGGATGGCGCAAACACCATGGACAATCCCTGGGAAACCTTCGGTTCGAACCACACGCCGGATGCGGTGCGCAAGCTCCTGGCGCAGAATTTCCTGCCGACCGAGACATTCGTCAACAGCTATGCGCCCGCCATCATCGACACCGGCTCCGACGTCATCGTCGTCGATACCGGCTTCGGCGCCGCCGGTCGTGCTCGTGGTCTGGGCCGTTTTCGCGAAGGGCTGAAGGCCGTCGGCTATACGCCGGAACAGGTGACGGTCGTAGCCCTGACGCATCTGCATGGCGATCACATCAACGGGCTGCTGGAGGAGGGTGCTCCAGCCTTCCCGAATGCCCGCTATGTCACCGGCGAGATCGAATATGGATTCTGGACCGATAAGGCCCGTGAGGGAACGCCGGCCGAAGGTGGCCATAAGGCAGTGCTTGCCAATGTCGTGCCCTTTGCCGAGAAGATGACCTTCCTCAAGGATGGCGACCAGATCGTCAGCGGTATGACCGCAATGCATGCGCCGGGCCACACGCCCGGCCATCTCGTTTTCCACCTCGAATCGGATGGCAAGCAGTTGGTCATGACCGGCGATACGGCCAACCACTATATCCTGTCGCTCGGGCGTCCGGATTGGGAAGTGCGCTTCGATGCCGACAAGGCGCTGGCCGCCAAGACCCGCCGCCGGGTCTTCGACATGATCGCTACGGACCGCATCCCGTTCCTCGGCTTCCACATGCCGTTTCCAGCCGTCGGCTTCGTCGAGAAGCAGCCGGACGGTTTCCGCTATGTGCCGAAGACCTATCAGTTCGACCTGTGAGGGCGGCTTGACGCAGGAATGATGGGAAACTCGTTCTAAGACTGGCTATGCATTTACACTTGGGCTGGCCTGCGGCCATCTGGCGCATTTTACTATTCCCTTCCTGTCATAGACGTGTTACCAGCCCTCGCCAACTTCCAAGCAACACTTGCAAGATCGCCCGGTAGACGATTCGTTCCGGGCTCTCCTGTTTTTTAAAGACGAAGGAATTGGCCATGGCTCGCATTATCGAAACGTCAACCGGTTTAGACGCCCTTACCTTCGACGACGTGCTCCTGCAACCGGGACACTCCGAGGTCATGCCCGGCCAGACGAATATCGCCACCCGCATCGCCCAGGACATCGAGCTTAACCTGCCGATCATGTCTGCCGCCATGGACACGGTGACGGAAGGCCGTCTCGCCATCGCCATGGCCCAGGCCGGCGGCCTCGGCGTCATCCACCGCAATCTGACCCCCGTGCAGCAAGCCGAAGAGGTCCGCCAGGTCAAGAAGTTCGAAAGCGGCATGGTGGTCAATCCGGTGACGATCGGCCCCGACGCGACGCTGGCCGAAGCGCTCGGCCTGATGAAATCCCACGGCATTTCCGGCATCCCTGTCGTCGAGAAGTCGCAGCGCCTGGTCGGCATCCTCACCAATCGTGACGTCCGCTTCGCTTCCAATCCGGAGCAGAAGATCCACGAATTGATGACCCACGAAAACCTGATCACGGTTGCCGACGGCGTGCAGCAGCAGGAGGCCAAGCGCCTGCTGCATACGCATCGCATCGAGAAGCTGCTGGTCGTGGACGGCGAAGGCCGCCTCATCGGCCTGATCACCGTCAAGGACATCGAAAAGTCGCAGCTCAACCCGAGTGCCTCCAAGGATGCGCAGGGCCGCCTTCGTGCCGCTGCCGCCATCAGCGTCGGTGACGACGGTTTCGAGCGCGCCGAACGCCTAATCGAGGCTGGCGTCGACCTCCTGGTCGTCGATACCGCCCATGGCCATTCGCAGCGCGTTCTCGACGCCGTCACCCGCGTCAAGAAGCTCACCAACTCGGTTCGCATCATGGCCGGCAACGTCGCCACCTATGACGGTACGCGGGCGCTGATCGATGCCGGCGCGGACGCCGTCAAGGTCGGCATCGGCCCCGGCTCCATCTGCACGACCCGCATTGTCGCCGGCGTCGGCGTGCCGCAGCTGGCCGCCATCATGTCGGCGGTCCAGGCCGCGCAGGACCAGAACATCCCGATCATTGCCGATGGCGGCATCAAGTACTCCGGCGACCTGGCCAAGGCCATCGCCGCCGGCGCATCGGCCGCCATGATCGGCTCGCTGCTGGCTGGCACGGATGAAAGCCCGGGCGAGGTCTATCTCTACCAGGGTCGTTCCTTCAAGGCCTATCGCGGCATGGGCTCCGTCGGCGCCATGGCGCGCGGCTCGGCCGATCGCTATTTCCAGGCCGAGGTGCGCGATACACTGAAGCTGGTGCCGGAAGGCATCGAAGGTCAGGTGCCATACAAGGGCCCGGTCTCGGGCGTGCTGCACCAGCTCGCCGGCGGCCTCAAGGCGGCCATGGGCTATGTCGGCGGCGCCGATCTCAAGGACTTCCAGGATCGCGCCACCTTCGTGCGCATATCCGGCGCCGGCCTGCGCGAAAGCCATGCCCATGACGTCACCATCACCCGCGAAAGCCCGAACTATCCCGGCTCCGGCGGCTGATCGATGCGAGATAGCGCTAAAGGCAATGTCAGGTCCCTACAGGGCCTGACGGCGGTGCTCGCCGCCCTGTCCCTGGCGCTGTTCGCTTGGATCTATGCGGGCTTCGTCACGGCTTTTCGCGATGCGGCGGCGGGCCAGCAGATGCTGGACGCGCGCATCGGCGGCTACGAGGCAGAAGATGTCGTCGCTATGGTGCGCTACCTCAAGGATCACCCGGACCCTGCCGCCATCCTGCATTCCATGTATCTGGGTCCGGAACTGGTCTTTCCACTGGTACTGGCCGGACTGCTATTTTGCCTGATGCGCCTGATCGGCCCTGGCGGTTTCTTCTTCGGTCGCCCCATTCCGCCGGGCGCGACCGCAGTCATTTTCTGCCTGCCGATCGTCTATGGCGCGATGGACTATGCGGAGAATATTGCCGGCCTGTTGCTCTATCCGCCGGCCACGCCGTCGGACGGCACGGTGACGCTGCTGTCGGGCCTGCTGCCGATCATCGTGCGGCTGAAGTTCCTGTCGCTGGTTATCACCATCATTCTGCTGGCCCGTTTCTCGATTTTTCGCTACCTGTCTCCCGGCGGATCCAAGCCGTCCTAAACGGTCGCTTCAGCCGCTTTGAAATCGCAAAGGAGTTGGCGGCGTGACTGGTTATGAAATGTTGTGGCCCATGGTGGCCCATGCGGGGCTTGTCTATATTCTCTACGCACTACTGGGCCTGCGCCGCCGCAACCTGGTGAAGGCGGGTAAGATCCGGCTATCGCAGTTTCGCGAGAACCATGCCGCCAATGAGGCGACGGAGAGCTTGGTGGTGCGCAACTGCATCGCCAATCAGTTCGAACTCCCCGTCCTTTTCCATGCCTGCTGCATCACGCTCTTCATCGCTCAGGCGGATAATCTGCCGGCGGTGATCCTCGCCTGGATCTTCGTCGCCACGCGCTATGCTCACGCCTATGTGCATGTCACCAGCAATAATCTGCGCTATCGCAGCGCGCTCTTTGCTCTCGGCTACATCGTCCTTGGCGGCATGTGGGCCTGGCTTGCCATCTGGATCGCCGTCACGCAGACAATGCCGGCCTGAGCCGCCAGCAGCGCTATTTCTCCGGATAAAAAGGCTGGCGTCCTGCAGCAGCCTTTGTCGGCTCTGTGGGCGTGCATTATTACATTTCGCATGTAAAATTGGACTTTTCCCCCTTACGTTGATTGGGTATGCCTGTGGCATATCTTGCCTGCGTCTTCGGGCGTCGCTTTCGTGACAATGAAACGGGAAATGCATGAACCCGGAAAAACCTGCCCGCATCGAATTTCGCAAGCAGCCGAAACAGGAGCGCAGCATTCAGCGCGTCGATATCATCCTGGCGGCGGGCGCGCAGCTTATCGCGGAAAAAGGCGTTAGCGCCATGAAGATGACGGAGCTTGCGGCCGTGGCCGGCGTGCCGATCGGTTCCGTCTACCAGTATTTTCCTGAAAAGGCGGCGATCGTCACGGCATTGTTCGAACGCCACGCGCTTCTTGTGCAGCAGAAGACGACGGAAGCCTTCGCCAGCGTGAGATCGCTCGATCATGCCGTTGATCTCGTTTGCGGCATGGTCGACTGGTACTACCGCGAGTTCCGTGGTGATCCGACCTATATGGGCGTGTGGCTTGGGACGGAAATGGACGGGGATTTGTTGAAACTCAACATTCAGCACAGCAATCGTGTCGCCGAGATTTTTCTCGAGGGTATCGAACCCTTCCTCCCGACCAGTAGTTCCATCGATCTTCAGGCCCGCACCCAGCTCTTCAGCCACCTGATCGGCGCTTCCGTCCGCCTCGCCATCATGAGCGACAAGGGGCTGGCGGTCCGCATGCTCAACGAATGGAAGCAGGTAATCCGGGCGACGCTGCTTACGGAGCCAACAGTAGGCAGTAGGCAGTAGGGTTTGAGCTACTGCCTATAATTCTCACCAGCCCGGGAGAATATGCCCTGCGCGCAGGCGTGGATAGGAGCGTGTGAAGGTCTTCACCTCGCCATCGAGATCATCGTCGATCGCCGCCGGCGTGATGTTATCGAGGCAGGCAGAGATATGGGCGGTGATGGCGTTCATCAATGATACAGAGACGCCTGGCCGCTTCATGATGCCGATCTGCACTGGCGGCAGGGGCGGGAAGCCGTCGGCCTGATTGAGCACCTTCATACCGGTGCGCAGCGCCGATTCCGGCATCACCGAAACCGCCATGCCGGCAAGCACCGCCGCGGCGACTACCGTGCAGGACCAGCTTGTGAACAGGATCTGATAGTCGCGACCGCTGGCATCGAGCGCCGAGCAGGCAAGCTGCCGCCATTGACAATCCCGTCGTCCAACGGCGAGCGGAATGGGCGCGTCATCGCGGAGGGGATGATTGGCCGAACCAACCCAGCAGAGCGGCTCGGTCCGCACCACATCCGACATTCTCTCACGCGGATTATGGGTCACCAGCGCGATATCGAGCTCGCCGCGATGCATGCGCTCGGAAAGATCGGCGGAGGGTTCGCAGACGATATAGAGTTCGACATTCGGATGCGTCTTTGCGAAGCGACCGATGATCTCCGGCATGTAGCGGTCGGCATAATCGTCGGGCGTGCCGATGCGCAGCGTGCCCTCCAGCCGGTTATCGTCGAAGGCGGCGATCGCCTCGTTGTTCAGGCGGATGATGCGGCGGGCATAGTTGAGCAGCTTTTCGCCCTCGGCCGTCAGCCGGTTGCCGCGGCCGTCCTTGATAAACAGCTGCTTGCCGACGCGCTCTTCCAGCCGGCGCATCTGCATGGAAACCGCCGACTGCGTCTTGAACACCCGATCGGCGGCCTTGGTGAAGCTGCCGGAATCCACGATGGCGATGAAGGTCTGCAACTGATCGTTATCAAGCGGCGCGGACATGGGCTCACCTATAAGAGAGTTTGATGTTTACCATTAGAAACATTCGTTGGACTGATCAATAGGTATTTGGCATCCTCCTAATGCAAATCAGCATACCAATCGACAGACTTCCTGCTGAATTCCTCCCAGCCAACCCCTTTCCCGCCCCACCGGGAAGGGGCTCGGCTAGCCCGTGCCTGAAGGAAAGGACCTTGAAATGAGCACGACAGACCGGACACTACATCTCGGCCACGCAAGGCCGTCGCTGCCCCTGACGGCACGCCTGACGCTTGCTTTCGAAAAGATGGCTAAGGTCTGGCGCGCATACCGCAACCGCCGCGAGATCAACTATCTGCATGATCTGAACGACAGCCAGCTGATGGATATCGGCCTGACGCGGCAGGAGCTGAGATCGGCTCTGGCCACCTCGACCTTCTTCGAGGATCCATCTTGCAATTTGAGCAATTCAGCGCGTCACCGCGCGCGCCTCTTCGGCCTCGACGCCATCCGTCGTTGACGCCGGTCAAACGTTTCCCCGCAGGGTGATAGCCAATGAGCCCTGCTTCTTGCCCGGTGTTCGGCCCAGTGCCGACACCGGGTTTTTTCTTTTTAGAGAGCAGCTTCGAACGACGAAAAGACACTCGCGGAAATTGCCATGTGTTTCGAATGCCTTATGTTACGACCGATCTAAGACGCGGGAGGCTATGACAATGGCGACGGTAATCCTTTTTCATTCCGTCTATGGATTGCGCTCCCTTGAGCACGAGGCCGTCGAGCGCTTGCAGGCCGCCGGTCACAAGGCATTTGCGCCCGATCTCTATGATGGTTTGGTCGCCCGTTCGATCGATGAAGGTTTCAAGCTCAAGGACGAGATCGGCTGGGCGACCATTTGCGAGCGCGCCGAATGGGCGATCGCCGGCTTGCCCGCCTCAACCGTCCTGGGCGGATTTTCCATGGGCGCCGCTGTTGCGGCAAGTCTCTGGCCAAAGCGACCTCAGACTGCGGGTATCCTCTTCCTGCATGGTATTGCCGAGATTGCGGGCAATGCTCGTAAGGGCCTGCCCTTGCAGCTTCATCTCGCCAACCCCGATCCTTTCGAGCCGGCGGAGGATGTCGCCGCCTGGCGGTCGGCTGCCGCACAATCCGGGATTTCCGCCGATATCTTGACCTATCCCGGCGGCGGCCACCTTTATACCGATGCCAGCCTGCCCGACTATGATGCCAAGGCGACTGATCTGACATGGAGCCGTGTCCTCAGCTTCCTCGACACCATCGAGACCTAGGCTTGAACTGAAAATGGTTGTCGCTTAAATTATCGGCACCCGTCATTCGAACAGGATGTGTGCCGCAATGGATTTTAACCCGATCACAATGCCTTCCAGCCTTGTTACCGGGGAATTCCATATCCATGCCTGCATCCATCACACTTTCCAATCTTTCGTGGTCTACGCCTGACGGCCGACCGCTTTTTTCCAATCTCGATCTGAGTTTCGGCGCCGAGCGCACCGGCCTTGTCGGCCGCAACGGCGTCGGGAAGACGACGCTTCTCCAGCTCATTGCCGGTGAGCTACGATCCCAATCCGGGGTGATATCCTTCGCGGGCAACCTCGGCGTCCTTCGCCAGAGCGTCCAGATCGAGCCTGATGAAACCATCGCCGATCTCTTCCATATAGGAGAAGTGCTAGCCGTTCTGCGTCGTGCAGACGCGGGCGAGGCAACGGCCGAGGAGCTGGCTCTAGCGGACTGGACGCTGGAAGCGCGGATCGCCTTCGCGCTCGATCGCGCCGGCTTGGATGCGGAGCCTCAGACACGGCTTGCGACGCTGTCGGGCGGCCAGCGTACGCGCGCCGGCCTTGCGGCGCTGATCTTCACTGAGCCTGATTTTCTCGTTCTCGATGAGCCGACCAACAATCTGGATCGTGAGGGCAGGGAGGCCGTGATCGCGTTGCTTGCAAGCTGGCGCGGCGGGGCGATCGTCGTCAGCCATGACCGGGAATTGCTCGACACGGTAGATGTCATCGTCGAACTGACCTCGCTCAGTGCCACGCGCTATGGCGGTAACTGGAGCCGCTACCGCGAGAGCAAGGCACTCGAACTCGCAGCAGCGGAACACGATCTTGCCGATGCCGAAAAGCGCGTCGCTGAGGTTGCCCGCGCTGCGCAGGCGACGGTGGAGCGGCAGGCGCGAAAAGATCGCATGGGTAAGAAGAAGGCCGCCAAGGGTGGCATTCCGCGCATCCTGTTGGGCGGAAGGAAAGAGCGGAGCGAAATGACGAGCGGCGAACATGCGCGTCTTGCCGAACGCCAGCGAGTGGAAGTGCTTGAGGAGGCCACTGCCGCCCGTCGTCGCATCGAAATCCTCCAGCCTTTGTCCGTCAGGCTTCCGCCGACCGGGCTGCCGGCCAACAAGATCGTCCTGAAGATAGACAGCGTAACCGCCGGCTATCGGCCGGACCAACCGATCATCGGCGATCTCTCCTTTGATATCACGGGCCCGGAGCGGATCGCTGTCACCGGCGCGAATGGTTCGGGCAAGACCACGTTGCTGGTGCTGATCTCCGGAGAGCTTAAACCCTGGACGGGGACGGTGCGTGCAATGACGACGCTTTCCATGCTCGACCAGCGGGTCAGCTTGCTTGATCCGTCTCTCTCGATCCGCGATAATTTCCGGCGGATCAACCCGCAAGCGGATGAAAATGCCTGCCGCGCTGCCCTTGCGCGCTTCATGTTCCGGGCGGATGCGGCACTTCAGTTGGTCTCCACGCTCAGCGGCGGGCAATTGCTGCGCGCCGGTCTGGCCTGCGTCCTTGGCGGACCGACTCCGCCCTCACTGTTGATCCTCGACGAACCGACAAACCATCTCGACATCGATTCCATTGCCGCCGTTGAAGTGGGGCTGCGTGCCTATGATGGCGCGCTTCTGGTCGTCAGCCATGATGAGGTTTTTCTGGAGAGTATCGGGATCTCGCGTCGGCTGAAGCTGTCGGCGCGGTCTAATTCAGGCTCTTCCGGAAATATGCATGCGTGAACGAGCCGGAATAGATATAGCAAATCTTCTCGGGCTTATCCGCCATGAATTCGTCGCAAGCTTTTTTGACCCCGGGCAAATGGTTCCAACCATCCGGATTGATGCTTGGATCGCAGTAATCGTCAATAAGGCAAACGGCTCCTCTGGAAAGGCGGGGATACACATATTTCAGGCTAACCAATATCGAATCGTAGAGATCGCCATCCAGGTACGCAAAGCATATCGTCTCCGGCAAGCCTTGTGAGAGAGTGTCCTCAAACCATCCTTTGTGGATGACAGGCGGCTCCAGGCCATGGGCCGCAAAATTATTGATCAGCACATCCTGCGATGTTGCCAGATCGCCTTTCTTGTAGGAGTTTCCATCTTCGCTTCGAGCGGACGGAAGCCCCTCGAAACTGTCATAAACATGCAGTTTCTTATCGGAATTGAAGCTGTTTATGACTTTTGTGATGAGCACGGATGATTGGCCCTCATTGCAGCCAACCTCGACCAGATCTCCATCTATGTCATAGGCAAGCGCCTGAGAAACGAGATGGTACATGTTTATTCTCTGCTCCACATTCGTGGAAATTCCCGAACGGGTCGGCGAAAATTTAAGGCCGGTGAATTTGTAGATCGATCGGTCGATCATATCGGCAGTGTTGGCGTTAATCCCCAACCGCCTCGTGAGCAAATTGAGAAACCTGTCGATGTTGGACGATCGCCGTATTTGCCAGTCGAAGTCTCTCGTGATGAAGAAATTGTCCATATTACCCTCCAATTTTATGGTCAAAATCCATTACCGGCAAAGATCGAAAGGCAACCGTCAGTATGCTGGAGTATATTTCTCTGCCTTCATCAATATTGTTGTCCGCACATGAAAAAAGTCAAGAGATTTGCACAAAAACTAGTCTCGTTGCTTTGTTTTATCCTTTGCTTGCGTAAATCATATGCAAATCCGTGAAGCCGGAATTTCGGCTGGCGGCGTACACGGCCACAAACGCCATGCAGGCTCGGCCTGACGTCTGTCGGCCACAGTTATTTGCCATTTTGTCGTTGATGCGGAACTCCAGCGGTGGCACGCGGAGGTAACCGAGGAAGCGTCATAAGCTTCGGACGGACAAGAGTTTCGGCAAGACTCAATCAATTTGCCAAGACTGAGGCCAATCATCGAAGCTCTCGATCGGCACTGTGTCACATGGGAGGGTATACAGTGGCTCTGCAGGGAGGTCGTTCAACCGGATGACCAGCGCCCCTTCGCATGGATCGACAGCCGTAAAGACGAATTCCGCATCATCCGTCTTTTTCCAACGAAGATTGCATTGCAGAAACGACTTTGTGGCCATGTCTTCTACCGCGAGACCCGCCAATCTTCACGCCTATTTCGGCGCGGACTTACTTTCCGCCGGCTTGTAGCTGTCGAAGATCGCTTCCATGTTCTTCTGATAGTTCTTCTGCACGTCCAGGCCACTGTCAAACATGGCGTTGAACATCTCGGTATAGGCGGCCATGTCGACGCCGGGGGCCGCAGGCTTGGCTTTGGGCTCTTCCTTCGGCGGCTCTGGAGCCGTCGAGGTGTTGCGCATCATGTCCTGAAATGCCTTGGCGAAGGGATTGTCGAGAAAGGGATTGGCGACAGCGGGCTTTTCGCGCTGGGCCGCCTGCGCGCCGAACATCAGTTCCATCGCCTGGGTGAAGGGATTGTCGAAGATGCTCGCCTGCGGCGTTGGCTGCTGCTTTGGCGCAAAGCCGATGCTCTGCAGCCAGTTCTGCATCATCTCGCCCATCGGCGCGTTGAGGAAAGGATTGGCCATCTGAGGCATCTGGCCGCTGGTTTCCTTGAACAGGCCGCCCATCAGCGCGTCGGCCATGACCGGCAGCATGCGCTTGTAGATATCCTGGCCGATGCCGGTCATCTGCGCGGCCTGCGCGGCTACGGCACGCGAGACCTCCTTGGAGCCGAACAGGCGCCCCAGCACGTTATTGCCGTCGGCAATCCCTTGCGGTGTGAAGGCCTTGCTCATGTCTTCGAAATATTTGGCATAATTGCCGGAGGTGATGTCCTGCATCACGCCCATGAAGTTGTAGGGGTCGCTCGCGCTGCGTTTGAACCCGGAAGAAAAGGCGGGCATCAGCGCCGCAATGGCCTTGGTCGCCTGTTCCTGCGCGAGGTTGAACTGCTTTGCCATCGCCTCGGTGGCTGCGCCGTTCTGTGCCTGCATCATCATGTCGAAGAGTGGCAGCATCGAAGTTCCTTCCCCCGCAATGAGGCCGCTTCTGAATCATGCGGCGCTTGATTCAGATAGTATAGCGGGAAAAAAGAGGGCGCATACCGGTTTCTATCGGTCGATCATTGCCGAGTTGGAGCCAGCCCTCAGTATTGATATTCCTCGAAGACCGGCTCGACCGACTGGTTCCAGCGGCCGTGATAGAGCATCAGCAGGTCGTCGGAGAGCGTGCCCTTCTTGGCGAGCACTTCCTCGAGCGGCGCCAGGAAGACGCTTTCGTCCTGGCCGTCGCTGTTCAGCCGCGCACGGCTCTTCAGGCCATTGCGGGAAATGCCGATGACATCGCGGGCGATGTCGAACAGGCTATGGCCCTTGATCACGGACTTCAGGCCCTGCACGGGCACGATATCGCGCAGCGCATTGACCTCTTCGAAGGTCCAGTCCTTGGTCAGTTCGTCGGCAGCAGTAAGGGCCGCGTCGTCGTAGAGCAGGCCGACCCAGAAGGCCGGCAATGCACAGATGCGCCGCCACGGGCCGCCGTCGGCACCGCGCATTTCCAGGAAGCGCTTGAGGCGCACATCCGGGAAGAGGGTGGAGAGATGGTTGGTCCAGTCGCCCATGGTCGGTTCCCACTCGGCGATCTCGCCCTTCAACGCGCCGTTCATGAACTGCCGGAAGGTGACATGGGTACAGTCGTGATAGTGACCGTCGCGAACGACGAAATACATGGGAATATCGAGCGCCCATTCGACATAGTCATGGAAGCCGAAATCGTCGCGGAAGGTAAAATCGAGCAGGCCGCCACGGCGGTTGTCGGTGTCCTTCCAGATCTCGCCGCGCCAGGAGGAGAGGCCGTTCGGCTTGCCCTCGGTGAAGGGCGAGGCAGCAAACAGCGCCGTTGCCAGCGATTGCAGCTTCATCGACACGCGCATCTTGCGGCGCATGTCTTCTTCGGAGGAGAAGTCAAGGTTCACCTGGATCGTGCAGGTGCGATACATCATGTCGAGTCCCTCGGTGCCGACCTTCGGCATGTAGCGGCTCATGATGTCGTAACGCGATTTCGGCATGCGCGGCGTTTCGGCCAGCGTCCATTTCGGGCTGCCGCCAATGCCGAGGAAGCGGATGCCCATCGGCTCGGCGATCTCGCGCAGCGTCGCCAGGTGCTGGTTCGATTCCTTGCAAGTCTGGTGAATGGTTTCGAGCGGGGCGCCCGAGAGTTCGAACTGGCCGCCGGGCTCGATGGAGATCGCGCCCATGCCGGTCGGCTCGGCCAGGCCGATGATGTTGTCGCGGTCGAGGATCGCATCCCAGCCGCTCTTGTCCTGCAGGCCCTTGAGGAGCGCGGAAATGCTGGCGTCACCCGCATAGGGCACGGGGCTGTTGTCGGCACGGAAGAATACGAATTTCTCGTGCTCCGTGCCGATGCGGAACTGCTCCTCCGGCTTGTTGCCGGCGGCCAGATAAGCCGTCATGTCCGAGACCGAGGAGAGCGGAGTCTGGTCGGTAGTATCGCGCGCCATGGTATTACCTTGATCTCGGAAAGAAGCCCGCGCAAGCCGTGGGCCGATTGGATGGGTGATTGCAGCGAATTGAGGTACGGTGCAAGTGAATTTCTTTCAAGGGCCGTTCAAAAAAATAGGATCATCTATCCGGCACCCCTGCTCCCCATGGGAGGAGAGATGTTCACCTCAATTCCAATCGCCGATCGCTGCCTGGATGACCGCCATTGCCGCCACCGCCGCCGTGTCGGCGCGCAATATGCGCGGGCCGAGCGGAATGGCGGTGACGAAATCCAGGCTGCGCAGCAGGGCGCGTTCCTCCTCCGAGAAACCGCCCTCCGGGCCGACCAGCAGCGCCAGATGCTTCTCCTTGATCTTCGCCAGAAGCGGCAGCGGGTTTTGTCCAGCATCGCCTTCGTCGCAATAGATGATGCGGCGGTCCCTCGGCCAGCGCTCAAGGAGGTCGGCCAGTTTCACCGGCTCAGCGACATCGGGAATGCCAAGAATGCCGCATTGCTCGGCCGCTTCGATGACATTGGCCCTGACCTTGTCGAGATTGGTGATCTTGCCCTGCACATGCTGGGTCATCACCGGTTGCAGCAGGCCGGCGCCCATCTCCACCGCCTTCTGCACGAGATAATCGAGCCGCCCGACTTTTAGCGGCGCGAAGAGATAGTGGAGATCGGAAGGCGCTGGCTGCGGCCGCGTTTCCTCGACCGGGGTCAGCAGGATGCGCTTGCGTGAGGGAAAGGAGATGCTCGCTCTCCACTCGCCGTCACGGCCGTTGAAGATCAAGAGCGCCGCGCCGTCCTCCATGCGCAGAACATTGGCGAGATAGTTGAATTGTTCTTGATCGGCTTCGATGCCGGCATTTGCCTTGATATCCGAAACCACGAACAGCCGTTGCATGCGGAAATTGGCGCGCATGGGGAACCTCTTAAATGAAGAGCGCGACCATAGCCCAATATACCGTGGCTGCAAGCAGGGCCGAAACCGGCACGGTGATGGCCCAGGCGGCGATGATGGTCATGAAATGCGAGCGCCTTACGAGGCGCCGGCGATGGATCTCGTCGGGGTTATGTTCGTCCGCCTCTTCCATATCGCTCCAGACGATCCCGGAGGCTTCGGCCTTCTGCCGCATATAGTCCAGCCGCTGTTTCGAGCGACTGGTGTACCATTCGCGGAAGAAGCCGACGCCGAAGACCGCGCCGACGGCAATATGCGTGGAGCTGACGGGCAGGCCGAACCAGGAGGCGACGATCACGGTGAGCGCCGCCGATAGCGCCACGCAATAAGCGCGCATCGGGTTGAGCTTGGTGATCTGCGAGCCGATGAGGCCGATCAGGCGCGGGCCGTAAAGCAGGATGCCGACGGAAATGCCGCAGCCGCCGATCAGCACGACCCCAAAAGGGCACGGTCTGGCCGGCTGCGTCGGCGACGATGCTGAGGCTGTCGCCCTGGCGGATGCTGCGCACGATCGCCGCCAGCGGGCCGATGGCGTTTGCAACATCATTGGCCCCATGCGCAAAGGACATCAGCGCCGCCGAACAGATCAGCGGCAGGCGAAAGAGCTTGCGCAATGCGCTGTTCTTGTTTTCCAGCCCGACGGACTGCGCCGCCACCAACGGCCTCGCACAGAGCCAGGTCAACAGGCCGATGCCGATACCGATCGCAAGGGTAGGCAGGCCGGCGACCGTATCCCTTGAAGCGAGTTGCAGGACAAGATAGGCGGCAAAGGCGCCGGCCATCAGGCCGATGAGAATGGGGATCCAGTACCTGGCCGCGGCTATCTTGTCGTTGCGATAGATGATGAAGGTCTTGATGAAAAACAGCATGCCGGCGGCGATCGTGCCGCCGAGGAAGGGCGTCACCACCCAGCCGGCGGAGATCGCTGCCAGCACATGCCAGTTGACCATGTCCGGCCCGACGGCGGCGGCGCCTGCGCCCACCACTGCGCCGATGATGGCATGCGTGGTTGAGACGGGCGCTTTCAGCCAGGTGGCGAAATTGATCCAGAGCGCGGCTGACAGCAGCGCCGCCATCATCAACCAGGCGAGCTTGCCGCTGCTGATGATCCGGTCGGTATCGACGATATGGGTCGAAACGGTCTTGATAACAGGACCACCGGCGATCGTGGCGCCGAGAATTTCGAAGATGGCCGCCATGACCAGGGCCTGCGTCATGGTAATGGCGCGCGCGCCGACCGCCGCCCCGACATTGTTGGCGACGTCCTTGGCGCCGATGTTCATGGCCATGTAGCCGGCAAGTGCAACGGCGGCGATGACCAGCGTCGCGCCAGGTCGGTCCAGCACGTAAATACCGGCGACAAACATGGCGAAGCCAAGGAAGATCAGGCCAAGGCCGGGAGCGATCAGCCGTTTCGTGACATGGTTGGCCGCATCCTCGACATAGGTGAGTTTGTCGAGATCCTTGTCTAGCGTCCGTTTTGTCAGTGTTACCGGTCGGTCTTCGGGCATGCCATTCTCTGAATCGAAACGTATAGTCTTACGCTGCACCGAGCGCCGGGCAATGGGGCCGGCGATCATTCCAGCACAATTTATTTGTTGGGAATATCTAGCAGCTTACTTTGACTGCGCTGTGGCAGATCTTGCCGTCATCCGGTCCTGGAAGGCAAGGATGATGTCACGCAGTTCCGGCTCGCGGACACGCTTGGCGGCTTCATTGCAGGACGCCCACTCGATCGAGCGCTCGCCCTTTTCCTTGAAATTCTTGGCGAGATTGCTGACATCAAGCGCATAGACCTGAACCCGGCAGGGCACCTGGATGCCGTCCTTCAGAACCTTGTCATAGCTGAATGCGCCCAGCGGCTCGGTTTCCACCGTCCCATGCACGCCGGCCTCTTCGTAAGCTTCGCGGGCCGCCACTTCATGCGACAGCTTGCCCGGCATCGGCCAGCCCTTGGGAATGACCCAGCGACCGGTGTCGCGGCTGGTCAGCAACAGCACTTCCAGCTCACCCGTCTTCTTCTTCACCCGATAGCAGAGAGCAGCATATTGCTGTCGCGGCGGGCGCCGAAACATTAGCTGCACATCATTTGCAAGACGGGTGAGAATGGCCAAGAGTCGTGTCACCATAAAGAGCTTGAGTTGAGAATCGGATATACATTAGCATTGTGTGGAAAAATTGCGCATTCCATATGAACACATATGGTATTTCTTCACATCTTTATTGAGTGTTGTTTAGGAAAAAATGCGCTGATTCGGCCTCTGATATTCGCCAGTGACTGTGCTGTAAACGACATCGGGTGCGGTTTACATGCCGCAGATGGCGCAATTGCTGGGCTGCTCTTCCTATCATGCTGGAAAACAAGATAAATCTTCGTTATGTCCGAACGCCTCCCGTTGCAACGCCTTCCTCCGCTGAACGCGCTACGCGCCTTCGATGCTGTTGCTCGTCGCGGCAGCATATTGCGGGCGGCGGACGAACTCGGTGTCGTGCGCGGCGCCGTGCGTCAACAGCTTACCGTATTGGAGAGCCATTTCGGCGTTGCTTTGTTCCGGCGCGATGGCCGGCGACTGGTGCTGACGGAAAAGGGCAGGGCCTTTGCCGATGCCGTCGGCGTCGCTTTCGGCATTCTGACGCGGGCTTCGAGCACGCTCACGGCGGATGATCGACGCACTATTCGTCTTGGCGTTCCCTCCGCTTTCGCCGTCTGGTGGCTGATGCCGCGCGTCGCCGATCTGCAGGTGGCGCTTCCCGATATCGATATAGACATCATTCCCATGACGACGGTCGAGCCGCTGGCGCGCCATCCCGATCTCGACGCGGTGATCATGGGCGGCGAATATCGGCCGGCGCCAGACATCACCGCCATTCGTTTCATGGAGGATGAATTCGGCCCGGTGGCGACGCCCGACCTTGCGATACGCCTCGGCCTTGTCACCGGCGTGGAGGCTCTTGCCGGCGCTGTCGCCCTGACCAGCCGTTCCGCGCCGGGTCTTTGGGACGATTGGTTTGCCGAAAGCGGCCGGGCTCCCATTCGCTTCGCTCGAAATCGTGAGTTCGAAGACCTGCTTCTGGCGATCGGCGCCGCCCGCTCCGGTGTCGGCGTTGCCATCGCCCCACGCACGGCTGTCGGCGAGGATATCGATCGCGGCACATTGACGGCACCCTATGGCTTCATCCGCAGACCGGCGGGATACAGTCTCAGCGTCCGCAGTGGCGACGTGCAGGACGTGGCTTTGATTGGGCTGGCAGACTGGCTGGTCGCGGCAGGGACAGTCCTGGCCTGATAATTCCGGCGAGACCTACGCATCCCGTTGAACGCCTATGGCAGATTTTCTGCCCTATCGTTCATTCCAATGTCCATCGACACCACGTCATTCTCCGTGAGAAATCGCAGCACCACAGACCAATGCCAGGAGTGCAAGATGGACCAGCCTTCCTCTCTTTCCCGTATCGACTGGGTTGGTCGGAGCTGCCGGCTGCTTGCGGCCACGGCGGCGGAGTTTCGTGAGACTCTACCCTTTGCCGGCCTGACGATCGGCACCGGCATTCATCTCGAGCCAAAGACGGTAGCGTTGTTGATGACATTGCGCGCCGGCGGCGCTCACCTTGTCTGCACTGGCAATCTCAACAGCACCCAGCCGGAAACCGTAGACTATCTCCGTGCGCAGGGCGTAACCGTCTTTGCCACCCAGACCACCGACACCGACGAGCATGGGGCCAGCCTCGATGCCATCCTGGCGGAGAAACCGGATCTGCTGCTCGACAATGGCGGCGATCTTTTTGCGCGCGCCGCTGAGCGCCCCTATGCAAACCTGCTGGGTGGCACCGAGGAAACGACATCGGGCCGCACGCGATTGCTGCCGATGCGTGACAAGCTGGCCAAGCCGATCCTCGTCATCAATGACAGCCCGATCAAGCAATTTGCCGAAAACAAGCATGGCGTCGGTCAGAGCCTGTTCGAGAGCTACCTGCGCTTCACCAACCGTTCGACCAACGGCAAGCGTGTCACCATCTTCGGCTACGGCGCTTGTGGCAGGGGAGCGGCCGCCTGTTTCCGAAATGCCTTTTCCACCGTCAGCGTGGTCGATATTGATCCCGTGACAACGCTTGAGGCGCATCTCGATGGCTTCGTCACGCCTTTGCGCGCTGAGGCGATCCGCTCCGCCGATATCCTGATCACCGTCACGGGCTATCCCGCGATCATAACCGCAGCGGATCTATCGCTGATCAAGGATGGCGCGATCCTGATGAATGGCGGCCATTTCCCGCATGAGATCTATGTCGAAGGCTTCCGGAACAGCCCGGATATCGCCGGCGTCGATCGCTACGAGGCTGAGCATATCGAGACCATCCGCATGCGGGACGGCCGCTCTTTCCACATCCTCGGTGCCGGCCACATGGCCAACCTCGCCGGCCCGCGTCCGCTCGGCAATACCGTCGAATCCATGGATCTCGGCTTCGCGCTGCAAGCCCGCTGCCTGGAACGTGTGGCAAAGGGTAGGCTCGGCAGGGAAGCCTGTCTTGTCCCCGTGCCAGCGGATATCGACGCCATGGTGGCGTCGGCCTATCTCGATCTGGCGCGGTAGCTGAGCCCTATCGCTCCCAATAGGGCACCGGCCCGTAAAGCTCCGCCAGGAAATCGATGAAAACGCGGACCTTCGCCGGCAGGAACTGGCGGCTTGGATAGACGGCCGAGAGCGTGACATTGTGCGAACCTTCATAGGCGGGCAGCACCTGCAGCAGGCGGCCGTCCTTCAGCTCGGGGCCGATGTCCCAGGTGGAGCGCAGCGCGATGCCGAGGCCGGCGATGACGGCCTCGCGGATCACCTCGCTGGAATTGGTGATGAGCCTGCCCTCCGGCCGGAAGGTCAAGGCACCTTTTGGCCCATCCAGCCGCCACGGATCGTGATTGTGCGCCGGCAGGCAGATGTGGCGGCGCAGATCGTCGATATCCCCAGGCATGCCATGGGCGGCGACATAGGCGGGCGAGGCGCAGAGTACGCGGCGCACCGGCGCCAGGCGTCGCGCAACGAGGCTGGAATCGGTGAGCTCGGCAATGCGGATGGCAAGATCGTAACCACCGCCGACGATATCGGTGAACTCGTCGGTCAGGATGAGATTGATCGCCAGGTCCGGATGCGCCTGCATGAAGGTTTTCAGATGCGGGGCGATATGCAACCGGCCGAAGGAAGTTGGGGCGGAAATCTTCAGCGTGCCCTGCATCTGCGCTGAGCGACCGCCAATATAGGCTTCGGCCTCCTCCAGTCCCGCGAGGATGGCAAGCACCCGATCATAGAAGCCCTGGCCGGCCTCCGTCAGCGAAATCTGCCGCGTCGTGCGCTGCAAAAGCCGCGTGCCGAGCCTGTCTTCCAGACGCTTGATGCGCTTGGAAATGACGGCTGGCGAGAAACCGAGTGCGCGGCCGGCCAGCGACATGCTGCCCGTCGCAACGACGCTGGCGAAGATTTCGAGATCCCCGAGGTTGGTCATGGCGTAACTTGTTCCTCTTTTGGCATAAATGCTTATCATTTGCGCCGATTTCGGGAAAGTGATAACCGTGATATGGCGTTAAAAAGAGGCTGTATCCCGATTTGGATGCAGGAGGAGAACGCCATGGCCGAGGCCATTTCATTTCTGGCGCCGCGCGCGGATGTCCTGGCCCGCCGCAGCGAGATTGTGGCCGATCTTGCCGATCTTCTTGCCCCGGAATGCCTGATCCACGAGCCGCGCGAGTTGATGCCCTTTGAGACGGATGCTTTTGTCTCCTATCGCCGCATGCCGCTCGCCGTCGCCCTGCCGCGCTCGACGGCGGAGGTCGCCGCCGTGATGAAATACTGTCACCGCTACGGCATTCCCGTCGTGCCGCGCGGCGCCGGCACATCACTTTCCGGCGGTGCCATTCCGCAGGAAGATGCCGTTGTGCTCGGCCTTTCCAAGATGAACCGCATTATCGACATCGATTTCGCCAACCGTTCGGCGACGGTACAGGCCGGCGTCACCAATCTGAATATTTCCGAAAACGTCTCAGCGGACGGTTTCTTCTATGCGCCTGATCCGAGCTCGCAGCTCGCCTGCACCATCGGCGGCAATATCGGCATGAATTCCGGCGGTGCGCACTGCCTGAAATACGGCGTCACCACCAACAACCTGCTCGGCGTCAAGCTGGTGCTGACCGACGGCACGGTGATCGATCTTGGCGGCAAGGCGCTGGATGCGGCGGGCTATGATCTGCTTGGTCTCGTCTGCGGCTCGGAGGGGCAGCTCGGCATCGTTACGGAAGCGACGGTGCGGCTGATCGCCAAGCCGGAGGGCGCGCGGCCAGTACTGTTCGGCTTCGATACGTCGGAACAGGCGGGCGCCTGTGTAGCCGATGTCATTGCCGCCGGCATTGTCCCTGTCGCCATCGAATTCATGGACAAACAGGCGATCGAGATCTGCGAGGCTTTCGCCCATGCCGGCTATCCGCTTGATGTCGGCGCGCTGCTGATCGTAGAGGTCGAGGGCTCGGAAGCGGAGATGGACGATATGCTGAAAAGCATCGTCGACATCGCCCGTGCCCACAACGTCAAGACCGTGCGCGAATGCCAATCGGCAACCGAGGCGGCGCTGATCTGGAAAGGCCGTAAATCCGCCTTTGGCGCCACCGGCCGTATTGCCGATTATATTTGCATGGACGGAACCGTGCCGCTCAGCCAACTCTCCTATGTCCTGCAGAAGACCACGGAGATCATTGATCATTATGGCCTGCGCGTCGCCAATGTCTTCCATGCAGGGGACGGCAACATGCATCCGCTGATCCTGTTCAATGCCAACGACCCCGAAGACGCCGCCAAGGCGGAAGCGGCGGGCAATGATATTCTCCGGCTCTGTGTCGATGCTGGCGGCTGCCTGACGGGTGAGCATGGCGTTGGCATCGAGAAGCGCGATCTGATGCGGCACCAATATGCGGAGGTCGATCTCGCCCAGATGATGTCGGTGCGCGCCGCCTTCGATCCCGACTGGATCCTGAACCCCTCCAAGGTCTTCCCGCTGGATGGACGTAACGCAGCATGAGTGAATTTCTGCCGAAGACGGAAGACGAAGCGGCGGCCATTGTCCGCGACCACGCGATCCGTGGTGCGGCCCTGGCGATCATCGGCGGCAATACACGCTCGGGCCTCGGCAATGCCGTCGCCGCCAACGCAACATTATGTTCGCGAGGACTTACCGGCATCGTCGCCTATAATCCCGGCGAGATGGTGATGACCGTGCGGGCGGGAACGCCCGTTGCCGAAGTCGAGGCCGCGCTTGCCGAGAGCGGCCAGATGATGGCTTTCGAGCCGATGGATCACCGGCCATTGATGGCGACCGAAGGCGAGCCGACGATTGGCGGTGTCATCGCCGCCAATGTCTCCGGTCCTCGCCGCTTCATAAACGGTGCCGCGCGCGACAGCCTGCTTGGTGTCCGCTTTGTCAATGGCAAGGGCGAGATCGTCAAGGCCGGCGGACGGGTGATGAAGAACGTCACCGGCCTTGATCTGGTCAAGCTGATGGCCGGTTCGCACGGCACACTCGGCCTTTTGACCGAGGTTACCTTCCGCGTACCGCCGCGACCGAAGACCGAGGAGACGATTGTCGTTTCCGGCCTCAATGACGCCGAGGCGGCAAATGCCATGGCGGCGGTTATGGCGCTGCCGCTCGACATATCGGGCGCCGCGCATCTGCCGCTGACCGTCCGCTGGACCTTTCTCGACGGCAAGCTGCCGGAAGGCGAGGCGACCGTGTTGCGTATCGAGGGCCTGGCCGGTTCGGTCTCGGTCAGGGCGGAAAAACTTGCCGCCGCCATGGGCCGTCTCGGCCCGGTGACCCGGCTTGCCGCGGTGGACAGCAGCCGGCTCTGGCGCGAGATCCGCGATGTAAAGCCCTATGCCGATGGCACGATGCGCCCCGTCTGGCGCGTTTCCGTCGCCCCGAGCATCGGGCATCAACTTGTCGCCGCACTTCGCCTCGATGCCGGCGTCGATGCCTACTACGACTGGCAGGGCGGCCTCGTCTGGATGCGGATGGAAGCGGAGCCCGAAGGCGATCTCCTCCGCCGCTATATCCACGCCCTCGGCGGCGGCCATGCGACCTTGCTGCGCGCCACAGCTGCCACTCGTGCAACGACACCGGCCTTTGAGCCGCAGCCGGAGGCCGTGGCGCTGCTGTCGGCGCGCGTGAAGGAAAAATTCGATCCGGCGGGGATTTTCAATCCGGGGAAGATGGCGTGATGGGGAAGACTGCCTGATGCAAACCAATTTCACCCTTGCCCAGCTTGCCGATCCGCATGTGGCCGAATCCGAGGCTATCCTGCGCAAATGCGTGCATTGCGGCTTCTGCACCGCCACCTGTCCGACCTATGTGACGCTCGGCAACGAGCTCGATAGTCCGCGCGGCCGCATCTATCTGATCAAGGACATGCTGGAAAACGACCGGCCGGCGGATGAGGAAGTGGTTACGCATATTGACCGCTGTCTGTCCTGCCTCGCCTGCGTCACCACCTGTCCCTCCGGCGTCGACTACATGCATCTGATCGACCACGCCCGCGCCCATATTGAGGAAACCTATAAGCGGCCTTTGCTCGATCGGCTGACGCGCAACATGCTGGCTGCGGTTCTGCCCTATCCCGGCCGTTTCCGTCTGGCGCTCAACCTCGCGCGGCTAGCTCGGCCGTTAAAGGGTCTGCTGAAGCGCATTCCGGCCCTGAAACCCTTCGCCGCCATGCTCGATCTCGCGCCGCGCTCCATCCCGGCACCGTCGCCTTTTGCCAAGCCTGGGCTGCATCAGCCGCAGGCGGAACGGCGCGGGCGGGTGGCTATCTTGACGGGATGTGCCCAGCCGGTGCTCGATCCAGGGATCAACGAGGCCACCATCCGGCTGCTGACCCGCCTTGGCGTCGAAGTGGTGGTGCCGCAAGGCGAGAGCTGCTGCGGCTCGCTGGTGCATCATATGGGCCGCGAGGAGCAGGCATTGGCGAGCGTGCGCGCCAATGTCGATGTCTGGATGCGCGAGGTCGAGGCCGGTGGCCTCGACGCCATCATCGTGACCACCTCGGGCTGCGGCACGACGATCAAGGATTATGGCCACAAGCTGCGCCTCGATCCGGCCTATGCGGACAAGGCCGCGAAGATCTCGGCGCTTGCCAAGGACATCACCGAATATCTCGCCGGCCTCGACTTGCCTGCGCACATGCCGCGCGGCATCACCGTCGCCTATCATTCCGCCTGCTCGCTACAGCATGGCCAGAGGATCACCATGGCGCCGAAGCAGTTGTTGAAGACGGCGGGCTTCACCGTTCGCGAGCCGGCGGAAGGGCATCTCTGCTGCGGCTCGGCTGGCACCTACAACATCATGCAGTCGGAAATCTCCGCCGAGTTGAAGGCGCGCAAGGTGAGGAACCTCGAGGCGACGAAGGCCGATGTCATCGCCACCGGCAATATCGGCTGCATCACGCAGATCGCCACGGGAACGGGCATACCGATCCTGCATACGGTCGAACTGCTCGAATGGGCCTATGGCGGCGAGATGCCCGCGAAACTGAAAGGGCTGACGCCGACTACCTAGAATATCTAGTGCGACGAAGACGGCCGGTGCGACTGCCACTCCATCTCGAAAACGTCGGCGCCGATGGGCGTCAGGCTTATTCCGTCCTGCCCCTCCTCGAAGAAGGTGCCATCGAGCAAGCCGGCGACACCGTCATAGAACGAGCCTTCCACCAGGCTGGTGATGCTGGCCGTCTTGTATTTCTGCCCGGAAAAGTCGGTGACAGACATGCACTGCCGGCGCCCGTCGGCGAACACGTCGATCAGCCGGGGAACGACACCTGCGTCGTCCACCTCGTAATAGATCATGACGGGTTCATCGTTTTCCGGATGAATCCAGTCGCACTGGTAATAGGAAAAGCTCATGCGCTATTGCTTAGCATAGGAACCCCCAGGCGGGAATCGCTTTGGGGGTCAGGCAGGGCGCGTGGTCAAATTTTTTAGAAGTTGAATGACACACCGAAATTGATGGCGTTGGTGAAGACCTTGGTCTTCAACGTGTCGCCGCTGTCGATCGAGACATTGTCGACGAAATTGTAATTGCCCTTGTATTCGACGAAGGTCGCCCAATGCTGGCTGATCTGATAGCTGACGCCGGCCTGCGCCTGCAACGAGGCGCCGCCGAACTGGTAATCGAAGGTCCGTCCGGAGGCGCGGGTGACTTCGACATGCGGCACGTTGATGCCGGCGCCGAGGCCGACATAGGGCGTCCACTTGCGGCTCGGATCCTGAAAGCGATAGAGCGCATTCAGCGTCAGCATGTTCAGGCCGTCGGTGAACTCGAAATGCGACCAGCCGGGCGTATTGCCGAGATCGCCATAGACCTTGGCATGGGTGTAGTCGAGCGAGACACCCCAGTTCGACTTGTTGAAGTCGTCGAGCCAGAAGATGCCGCGAAAGCCGAAATAGGGCGGCATCTTGAAGGATTTTCCCGACCAGTCGGGATCAAAATTGGCACCATCCGATGTCTTGACGTTGCTGCCGGTCGCCCCCTGGATGCCGCCATAGGCTGAAAATTGCATTTCCGCCGAAGCAGAATTGGCGGCGAAGACAAAAGCTGAAAGCGCAAGCGCGGCAACAGCCGGCTGTTTGATGCGAAATGCACGACGCATATGAGGCCCCCGAATGCGGATGCCGCCATCTAAGCGTGCTTCTGTGACAGTTCTATTGTGGCGCGCTGTGGCTTGCGTCGGCTTAGGCGCGAAAACTGACATCGGACTGAATGGAACGGGCCGTCTTGCGGGTCTCTCAGCCGATAAGTTTGGGGATGTTACACCTGCGCAACAGTGGGGTGGCCGCACTGGTATGCGACCACTCCGTCGCTTAATTACCCACCGAACATCGTCCGCAAGATGTCGACGCCGCGATCCTCGTAGCTGATTTCGCCCTGCTTGTTGCCGGGGCCGACGACGATGACCCTGGTGCCGATGGGGACGCGTTCGTAAAGATCTGTGACGTCCTTGTTCATCATGCGGATGCAGCCGGACGACATGTTCAGGCCGATGCTCCAGGGCTGATTGGTGCCGTGGATTCGAAACGCCGTATCGTTGCCGTTGCGATAGAGATACATGGCGCGGGCGCCGAGCGGGTTGTCTTCGCCACCCTCCTGATAGGCGGGCAGCTTATGCCCTTTCTTGGCCTCGCGGATGCGCATTTCGGGTGGTGGCGTCCAGCCCGGCCATTCCGCCTTGCGGCCGACCTTGACGACCCCCGACCATCCGAAGCCATCACGACCGACGCCGATGCCGTAGCGCCGCGCCCGATTGCTGCCCTCGACGAGATAGAGAAATTTGTTGTTGGTATCGACGATGACCGTCCCCGGTGCCTCGTTGGTTACCAGCCGCACCATTCGCCGCTGAAACTGCGGCTTGATCTGCCCTTGCGGTGCAGTCGATACGCGGATCACATTGCTGGGCAGCGCCTGTGCGGCATGAGGCGCAGAGGCTGTGAAGGCCGCAGCATCCGACGCCGCCGTGAGACACGACAAGGCGATGCCCGCCGCCGCCACGACCGGTAGTATTGATTTCATCCGTGATTCCCCTCTCAATTTACCCCGCTAAGAAAGTAACGAAACGCGGGAGAGGATCAAGATCAAATTGCGTATGATAAAGACCGCGCCGCGAGAACGGCTGTCTATTCCGACGAGTGTTAGCTTATTGTCGGGATAATATAGTGCCCAATAATGGAAGATATCTTTGCTGTGGATGCCGAGACCTATCTCGCCCGCCAAGGGCGAGATCAACTCCGCATTTGCAGCAATCTTGTTGCCGATCACATGACGATGACCCGCGTCCCGACTTTCACTCGGTTGTAAAGGTCAATGACATCTTCATTGCGCAGGCGGATGCAGCCGGAGGATACGGCGCTGCCAATGCTCCAGGGAGCATTGGTGCCGTGGATACGGTAAAGGGTAGAGCCGAGATACATGGCGCGGGCGCCGAGTGGGTTGGCTTCGCCGCCATCCATGCGCGCCGGCAGATAGTGGCCCTTGGCCGCTTCACGGGCCACCATTTCCGATGGCGGTGTCCAGTCCGGCCATTCCTGCTTACGGGTAACGGTATGGGCGCCGGCCCATTCGAAGCCCGGCTTGCCGACGCCAACGCCGTAGCGCCGCGCCTGGCCGCCATCCATCACCAGATAGAGGAAGCGATTATTGGTATCGATGACGATGCTGCCCGGCTTTTCCTTGGTCTGGTAATCGACCACCTGCGGCAGGAACTGCGGATCGAGCTGGCCACGGATCGCCGGATATTGCGGCCGGACGACGGCCACCTGCTGGACGGCGGGGCGTGCGAACAGGCCGCGCTGCTGGATCACGCGCTGGCCCTGCGGGTTGGCCGCCTGCCGCGCCGCCGGGCGAACGGGATAGACAGCCGGCTGAACACTGCCACCGCCGAGCTGCATCACCCACGGGGCGGTGAGGTCGGGGCTGACGATGACGGGCGGGCGCGACTGGTAGCGATCATTGGCGAAAGCGCCGGATGCAAACAGGGTCAGGGCGCCAGCGGCGAGTAAAATACATTGTTTCATCATCGGACAAACTCTCTACAAATGGGCCGAGGATGGGCGTAATTGCGCCCGGTCCCGAATATGGTGACATTTGCGCGCCAGCGAATGGTAAATGCCTGTTCATCAAAATGCCGCGAAACCGATAAACCTTTTGTCAGGGTTACGACTTGGTTTGGAAAGACGGTTTGCAAATGGTAAACCGTGAATCGAGATGATTTGCCTTCGAATCGTCCTTTCGATCTTAAGCATTTGATTGGCCTGATCTTATCCGATAGCTGTTTGGCTGTTTTCGCGATCACGCTCTGAAATAGGGGACGAAACACGAATATGGCCGGAACGGGCATCATCACTGGTGAGGACGGCAAGGATCGCTGCCACTGGCATGGCAATCTGCCGGAATATCTGCGCTATCATGACCAGGAATGGGGCAGGCCCGTCATCGACGATATCAGGCTGTTCGAGAAGATCTGCCTGGAGGGATTCCAGTCGGGCCTGTCCTGGCTGACGATCCTGCGCAAGCGCGAGAATTTCCGCGCGGCCTTCGCCGGCTTCGATTTCGACAAGGTGGTGACGTTTGGCGATGCCGATATCGAGCGCTGCGTGGCTGATGCCGGCATCATTCGCCATCGCGGCAAGATCGTCTCCACTATCAACAATGCCCGCCGCGCCATCGAACTGCGTGCCGAATTCGGCTCGCTCGCCCGCTATTTTTGGGGTTTTGAGCCGACGGTCGCGGAGCGCCCCGCCTTGGTTGACTATGCGACCATCGCCGCCAATCCGACGACGCCGGTCTCCGTGCGTATTTCGAAGGACCTGAAAAAGCGCGGCTGGACCTTCGTCGGCCCGACCACGGTCTATGCCTTCATGCAGGCCATGGGCCTCGTCAACGATCACATCGAGGGCTGCTATTGCCGGAAAGAGGTGGAGGCGATGCGCAACGCATTGGTGCGACCATGAGACGTCTGGTTCTAGCTTTTTTCCTGCTCGCTTTCGCTCTGCCGGTCGGTCAGGCCGCCCATGCGCAGGCGGCCCAGAGCAACGACAGCCCGAAGAGTGGCGAGCCGCCGCTCCAGCTTCCGCAGCTCGACCGTGGCGAGACCGTGGAAAAGCTTGGTTTCCCCGCCGTGCTGGAGAAGCTCACCGGCTGGACGAAATTCGGCAAGGGCAAGGTCTATACGCTGCCGCTGAAGAAGGGCCAGCACGTCCGGGTGACCTTCAGTTCGAAGAGCAAATACGCCTTCATGGCGATCTTCGATCTCTCCTCGAACGACGACGAATCCTTCTTCGGCACGGACGAGGACGGCATGACCGCCGATGTCACCATCAACGAAGACACGACATGGCTGATCAAGCCCTATTATTCCCGCGTCACCCGCCGCCGTGGCCTCGGCGCACCCTATGAGATTCTCATCGATCCCAATCCGCCAGCCAGGCAGCAGCAGGACAAGCCTGCCGATCAGGGCCCGTCATTATTCCCGCCGAGGTCGAAGCAGGGACAGTGAGGGCTTCAGGATAGCCCCTCGATGATACCGTGTAGTTCCCCGAGGTATCCGATCTTGCGGAAGCGTGGCGCCTGCGTCGGTTCCTCGACATGTTCGAAGATCCAGGTGAGTTCGTGCGGAATGAAGACACCGTAGCTGCCGGCGGCAAGCGCGGGCACGATGTCGGATTTGAGCGAATTGCCGACCATCATCGCTCTTTCCGGCCCATCCCCGACCTTGGAGAAGATGCGGCGATACGTGGAGGCGTTCTTGTCGGAGACGATTTCGACGGCATCGAAGAGGTCGCCGAGGCCGGATTGCGCGAGCTTGCGCTCCTGGTCGAACAGATCGCCCTTGGTGATCAGCACCAGCAGATAGTTGCCAGAGAGCGTTTCAAGCGTCTCTCGAACATCGGGAAGCGTTTCGACGGGATGCGTGAGCAGATCGCGGCCGATGTCGAGGATTTTCGCGATCACACTTGCCGGCACCTCGCCCTTGGTGATCTCGATCGCCGTCTCGATCATCGAAAGCGTGAAGCCTTTGATGCCGAAGCCATAGTGGTTCAGATTGCGCTTCTCGGCTTCCAGCAGTGTCTCGGAAATATTCTCGCTCTCGGCATGGTCGGCAAGCAGTTCGGCGAACTGCCGTTCGGTGAGCCGGTAGAATTGTTCGTTCTGCCAGAGCGTGTCGTCGGCATCGAAGCCGATCGTGGTCAACGGGCGTTGCGGCATGGGCCTGTCCGTCCTTGCGGATTGGATGAAGGTGGGATTCTATCCCACACTGATGTGGAGGCAAGAACAAAGCGCCGGTCACCGCATTGTGATCGGCGCCGGGTCTCGCGTTGAAATCGGATTTCGGTGCATTATGTCGATATCATCAAGGTAGCGGCAGGACCGCCCCTCGACGATCATCTCCGGACCTCCCCAAGACAGCGCGGATGAGCGGCTGTCATGCCGAGGCCAATAACCAAGAGATCAGGATTCACCGGCCGGAAGCCATCTTCCGGCGGACCACAAGGGAATTTTCTCAGATGCGTTATAACCAGCTCGGTAATACCGGCCTATTCGTCTCCGAACTTTGCTTGGGCACCATGACCTTCGGCGAAGCCAATCCCAATAGCAACTGGGGCGCCATCGCCGATGTCGACCAGGCACTGGCCGACAAGATCGTTGAAAACTCGCTCGCCGCCGGCGTCAACTTTATCGACACCGCCGACGTCTATTCCTTCGGAAATTCGGAAAAGCTGCTTGGTCAGGCGCTGAAGAATGTCGGCGTGCCGCGCAAGGAGGTCGTCATCGCCACCAAGGTCTATGGCGTCATGGGCGACAAGCCCAACGATCGCGGCGCCTCGCGCGGCCATATCATGGATTCGGTCCAGGCAAGCCTCGAGCGGCTGCAGACCGACCATATCGACCTCTACCAGATCCACGCCACGGATACGGTCACCCCCATCGATGAAACCCTGCGGGCGCTGGACGATCTCGTCTCGCGTGGGCTGGTGCGCTATGTCGGCGTGTCCAACTGGCAGGCCTGGCGTATCGCCAAGGCGCTCGGCATTTCCGAACGCCGCGGCTTTGCTCGCTTTGAGACGGTGCAGGCCTATTATTCCATCGCCGGTCGCGATCTCGAGCGCGAGATCGTTCCGCTGATGGCGGAGGAAAAGCTCGGTCTGATGGTCTGGTCGCCGCTGGCTGGCGGTCTTCTGTCCGGTAAGTTCGGCCCCGGTGCGCCGGGCAATGGCGAAGGCCGCCGCGCCAGCTTCGACTTCCCGCCGGTCGACAAGGACCGCGCCTGGGCCTGCGTCGCCGCCATGCGCGAAGTGGCTGAAAAGCGCGGCGCCAGCGTCGCCACGGTGGCGCTGGCCTGGATCCTGGCCAAGCCCTTCGTCACCAGCATCATCATCGGTGCCAAGCGTCTCGATCAGCTCGACCAGAACCTCGCCGCCGTCAAGCTGAAGCTCGATGCCGAGGATATCGCCAAGCTTGACGAGGTCAGCGCGCTTGCTCCGGAATATCCCGGCTGGATGCTCGCCCGCCAGGGCGCTGCTCGCGTGCCGCAGCCTTTCGAACCGAAGGCCTGAGCCAGAAATGAAAGCGCCGCCGCCTCGCGATGGGTGAGGCGGCGGCGTTGTTGGTCACAGCTCGATGACGATCTTGCCGAAGGCACCGCGATCGAGGTGATCGAAGGCGGCGGGAACCTCGGAAAAGGCGTAGCGATGGTCGATGACCGGCTTCAGGCCGATCCGGTCGACGGCGCGAACGAAGTCCTCCAGCGCACGGCGATGGCCAACAGAGATGCCCTGAATGACCGGAGACTTCAGCAGCAGCGGTCCGGCCGGTCCCGACAGGTCAAATCCTTCGAGCACGCCGATGACCGAGATCCGGCCATGCACGGCCACCGCTTTCAGCGATTGGCCGAGATGCGGCCCACCGGCGATTTCAAAGATATGGTCGATGCCGCGATCGTTGGTGAGGCGATAGACTTCCTCCACCCAGTCGCCGGTGTTGCGATCAATGCCATATCGGGCGCCGAGCGCCTTTGCCCGCGCCAGCTTTTCGGGGCCGGATGACGTCACGAAGACGTCGGCACCTTGCGCCGCCGCGATCTGCAACCCGAACATCGATACCCCGCCGGTTCCCTGCACCAGCACGGTGTCGCCGGGCTTGATCTTGCCGCGTTCGACCAGCGCGAACCAGGCCGTCAGGCCGGCGCAGGGCAAGGTGCTTGCCTCGCCATCGTCGATGCTTGTCGGCGCGGCGACGAACCAGTCTTCTGGAAAGGCGACATATTCTGAGAGCACGCCGGGATAAAAGCCGCCGAGCGTTCGATAGGGTGGATTGCGCGCAGTGCCGAGCGGCTTGTCGTCGATCCAGTCGGGAGAAAAGGTGGAGATGACCCGGTCGCCGGGCGCAAATCGCGTCACGCCTTCGCCAACCGCTTCCACCACACCTGCCATGTCGGAAGCGGGCACGAAAGGAAACTGGATGGGCAGGCCCATGCCGCTTTCCCGCATCAACTTGTCGCGATAGTTCAGCGAAACGGCTTTAGCCCGCACCAGGACTTCGCCTCGGGCGGGCGAGGGGACCTCGGTCTCGGTGAGGCTGAGAGGGGCATTGATGCCGACGGTGCCCAGTGTCCAGCGCCGCATGGTCTTCGTCATAGTGATCTCCTGCGAGAAATTGAAAGCACGGAGGCCACTATATCGTTGCGCACTGGTCGCCAGTGGCGATATGATTTCCACTGACTGGTTCCTCTTTGGAAACAATAGCGATGAATGACATGCTCAACGGCATTCCGGAATTCGTGGAGGCGGTGGAGGCCGGCGGCTTCTCAGCGGCAGCGGCCCGCATGAACCTGTCGCGCTCGGCGATCGGCAAGACCATCGCCAAGCTCGAGAGACGCCTGAGCGTTCGGCTATTTCACCGCACCACCCGCACGCAAAGCCTGACGGATGAGGGCCAAGCCTTTTACGAGCGCTGCCGCCGGGCGCTGGACGAGATACAGTCGGGCGAGGCGATGCTGGAATCGGGCAAGCGCGAGGTGGCGGGACGCTTGCGCATCTCGATGCCCGTGCTCTTCGGCCGCCGTTGTATCGCGCCGTTGCTGATGGAGCTTGCGCGTGCCCATCCGAACCTCGAACTCGATCTTTCGTTCAGCGACCGGATTGTGGACTTGCTCGACGAGGGCTTCGATCTCGCCATCCGCAACGGCCCGCTGCGGGATAGCACCGGGCTGACGGCGCGCAGTGTGGCACGGCATCGCATGGTGGTCTGCGCATCGCCCGCCTATCTCGCAAAGCGGGGGACACCGCAGGCGATCGCCGACCTCGAAGATCATGATCTCATCGCTTACGCGCGCGCAGGCGAGGTGAAGAGCTGGACCTTCCCACAGGCCAATGGTGTCGACATCGAATATATGCCGAAGACGCGGCTGCGGTTCGACGATCTCGAGGTGATGGCCGATGCCGCCGCCGTTGGAATGGGAGCCGCGTTGCTACCCTGCTGGCTGATACGAAGTCAGGTGCTGGCCGGCAATCTTTCGACTGTGCTGACGGATCTGTCCGGCCTGACCTTCCATGCCCATGCGGTCTGGCCGCAGACGCCGCACCTGCCGCTCAAGACCCGCGCGGTCATCGATCTGCTCGCCGCCCGGCTGCCGCAGGTCATGGAGTAACGGAAGGCGGCGGCTTCTATTATCGTGGCAAGCGGGCACCATCGGCAAAGACCCGGTTCCAGACCAGGATTTGCACCGATTTCCGGAGCCCGGCGGACCAGAACGGATCCGCTTTCACCAGCCGGTCGACCTCGGCAGCTTCCTGTGCCTCGACAAGCCACAGGCCACCCGCAAACGCTTCGCCCTCTATACTGAGTGGGCCGGCCGTCTTGATGCGGGCCGCATTCGCCCGCAGGAAGTCGAAATGACGTTCCAGGTATTTCTGCCGTATCTCGGCGGCGTGGTGCCGATCGTCTTCAAACAAAACAGCGAATAATGTCATTGTAGCCTCCTTGCTGGACCTTCGGAGCCTATGGCTGCAATAATGCGATTGCATGCGGTAAGATTGCGGATAAAGGCTGCAAAAATGCACGATATCGATTGGAACGATCTGCGCTATGTCCTCGCCGTGGCGCGGGGTGGCTCCTTTGCGGCGGCGAGCCGCGAGATCAAGACGGACGCGACGACGGTCGGCCGCCGCTTGCGCATATTGGAGGAAAGGCTCGGTGTAGCGCTCTTTCAGCGCGACGCGGGCGGCGTAATGACGCCGACGCCTGTGGGCGAAATCGCCATCGCGCGGGCCGAGGCGGTCGAGGCGGAGGTGATGGCGCTTTCAGGGGCACTGGAGGCCGCGGATATCACGGCACTCGGCAAGGTGCGCCTGACGGCGCCGCCTTCCTTCATCAGCCGCTTGTTGATCCCGGCTGCGGCCGAGCTTCTGTCGCAGCATTCCGGGCTGCAGCTCGAACTCATCGGCGATGCCCGTAATTTCAATCTGACCCGCCGCGAGGCCGATATGGCGATCCGGCTTGCCCGGCCTGCCGATATCGCCAACAGCAAAGTCGTGGCGCGGAGGATCGCGAGCCTTGACTACGCAATCTACGTCGCAGCCGGGAAACAGGGCGATGGGGAAAGGCTTCCCTGGCTGGTCTATGAGGAGGGGATGATGCATTTGCCGCACGCCCGCTGGATTGCCGCGCAGGCGGAAAAATCAGGCGGCAGCGCTCTCGCCGTGAATGATGCGGAAGCCCTGCTTCAGGCTGCCGTCGCCGGATTGGGGCGGGCACTACTACCCACAATTCTGGTCGAGCGCGTCGGGGGCTTTATCGCGTTGAAACCGACGACAAGAGCTTGCCGGTGCGGGAAGTATGGCTGCTGACCCATGCCGAGCTTCGAAACGCCGCCCGCATTCGGGCGGTTGCCACATGGCTGGACCAGGTATTGCATCGCCCAAAGGCCTAGCGGCGATGAGAGGCGACGGAAATGCCGCCCCTCGTTCTGTTTCAATCCGGTTTATTTGCCGTGCGTCTTCAGCCAGGCATTCATGCCCTTGATTTCGGCTTCCTGCGCCTTGATGACGTTTTCCGCCAGTTTGCGCAGTTCAGGATCCTTGCCGTATTTGAGCTCGATCTTGGCCATGTCGATGGCGCCCTGATGATGCGGGATCATGCCACGGACGAAATCCGTGTCGGCATCGCCGCTATAGGTGATCATCATGTTGCTGTGCATCTTGCCCATGGCATCGTTGAATGCCTTGCTGGACGCGCCCTGGTCGCCCATCGGCTTGCTCATGTCCATGTTATGCATGTCTTCGGCAAGGGCGGGGATGGAGAAGGCGAGCGCGAGAGCGAGAGCGCCGGCGAGGATGATGGATTTGGAAATAGACATGTGAGTTCCTTCCGTTTCAAAACGGTATCTGAGTTTCTGGCGAAGGATCGCTTCGCAAGTGGGATGAAGTCAGATGCGTATCAGGTGAAGCGGGGAGGGGGTGCCGTCGGCGCGGGGCGGGAATCGGCGAGCCGTTGACCATGCGTGGGTGCCGGATAGGAGAATGCCAGCACACGGCCGTCATCCAGCGTCAGCGCAGGCGCAACAGCAAGACAGGCCGCGCAGGACGGTACATGCGCCATGCCGCCGGCGCAGGGATTGTCCGGTTTCTCGTCGGGGATCACGGAGTCGGCGTGCATGGCCATCGAACCATGATCCATGCCGGCCATTGCGTTATCCTCGGCCATGCTTACAGCAACCGGCATCTCGGCATCGCAAATCGGGCAGGCCGCCAGTGCGGGCATGGCACCGTAGATCAGCCAGGCAATCAGCATTGTCAGAGTGGCGAAGACGCGCATGGGTAAACCCTAAGTGCATGCCCGTGAAAGGCAAGTGCAAATTGCACTGCACCGATCCTGGCGCGGTATCAAGGCAGCAATTTGACCTCTTCCAGGATTTCGACAGGGGGAAATCCGATGCAATCGGCAACATCGAACGTCACGGCAAATCTTGCCGATGTTTCAGCCGCCCATCTCAGCGCCGCCGTCGCCGCCTCCTTCGGAATGCTCATGGCGATCGTGCAATGCGGTTGCCAATGGCCGGGGCGATAATGCTCATGACACAACATAGGATCAATCTCCTGATGAATGGCCTGGTGCATGCGGCGCAAGGCGCTGTCATCGACCGGGCGTGCCCAAAGCACCAGCGTCTGATTTGGAAAATGGTGGATGCCTGCAAATTCAACTGAAAGTGTCGGCATGTCGCGAAAGATCTTGCGCACGGCCTTAAGAGGCAGTTCCGGTGCGATGCCTCCGTAGATGGCAAGCGTCAGATGCGGCGGGTAGTTCAAAGCCTGCATCGATGGGACGGTTTCGAAGCGGCTTGCCTCGCGCCAGAGATCGAGAACCGGGTTGGCGGTATCGTTCGTGCATTTCAGGCTGATTGCGTAGGCCGTCACTTTTCTATCCTTGATCTTCGGTCACTGTCGGTTTTGTCGAACGACATCATACAACAATCCTTGCCGCATCCCGCTGTATCCGCTAGTTAACCGCCACTGTTCCCGTACCGGATTATCCAGCAAATGAGCGACAAACAGAAGAAACCACAAAAGCTCAAGGCCCGCCTGCCGCGTGGCTTTGTCGATCGTTCGGCGAGCGATATTCGCGCCGTCAACGAGATGACCGCAAAGATCCGGGCTGTCTATGAGCATTATGGCTTCGATCCGGTCGAAACGCCGCTGTTCGAATATACCGATGCGCTCGGCAAATTCCTGCCTGATAGCGACCGCCCGAACGAGGGTGTGTTCTCGCTGCAGGATGACGACGAGCAGTGGATGTCGCTGCGCTACGACTTGACGGCGCCGCTTGCCCGCCATGTGGCTGAGAATTTCAACGAGATCCAGTTGCCCTACCGCACCTATCGTGCCGGCTATGTCTTCCGCAACGAAAAGCCCGGTCCGGGCCGCTTCCGCCAGTTCATGCAGTTCGATGCCGACACCGTCGGTGCGCCGGGCGTGCAGGCTGACGCCGAAATGTGCATGATGATGTCCGACACGCTGGAAGCGCTCGGCATCAAGCGCGGCGACTATGTGATCCGCGTCAATAATCGCAAGGTTCTGGATGGCGTGCTGGAAGCCATCGGCCTCGGAGGCGACGACAAGGCCGGCCAGCGTCTGAATGTGCTGCGCGCTATCGACAAGCTCGACAAGTTCGGCCCGGAAGGGGTCGCGCTGCTGCTCGGTCCCGGCCGCAAGGACGAATCCGGTGATTTCACCAAGGGCGCCGGGCTCAATACCGAGCAGATCGGCAAGGTGCTCTTCTTCGTCGGTATCAAGGATTATGCTGAAAGCGCTGTCCAGCTCGCCGAGTTGGTCGCCGGCACGTCCAAAGGCGGCGAAGGCGTGGAGGAGTTGAACTTCATCGGCAGCCTCGTCACCAGCGCCGGCTATCAGTCCGACCGCATTAAGATCGATCCCTCCGTCGTGCGCGGCCTCGAATATTACACCGGCCCCGTCTACGAGGCCGAACTGATGTTCGATGTCACCAACGAAAAGGGTGAGAAGGTCGTCTTCGGCTCCGTCGGCGGTGGCGGACGCTATGATGGGCTCGTCTCGCGCTTCATGGGTCAGCCGGTTCCAGCGACGGGCTTCTCCATCGGCGTATCGCGCCTGATGACGGCGCTGAAAAATCTTGGCAAGCTTGGTCAGGACGAGGTGATCGCGCCCGTGCTCGTCACCGTCATGGACGGCGATGTCGAGGCCATGGGCCGTTACCAGCGCTTCACGCAGCAGCTGCGCGCCGCCGGCATTCGTGCCGAGATGTTCCAGGGCAATTGGAAGAAGTTCGGCAACCAGCTGAAATATGCCGACCGCCGCGGCTGCCCCATCGCCATCATCCAGGGTGGCGACGAGCGCGCAGAGGGCGTCGTGCAACTCAAGGACCTGATCGAAGGCAAGCGCCTCTCCGGTGAAATCGAGGACAATGCCAGCTGGCGCGAAGCCCGCGTTGCGCAGGAGATGGTGCCCGAGGCCGATCTGGTCACCAAGGTGCAGGCGATTTTGGCGGCGCAGGCAGAAGATCGCAAGAGGGCGGAATAAATGCCCCTGATCAATCTTCCCGATTTCGCCAATGATCTCATTGCTGAATTTGCCGCCCGCAGGACGGATCGGGTCGATACGCCGATCATCCAGCCGGCCGAGCCGTTTCTCGACATGGCGGGCGAGGACTTGCGTCGTCGTATCTTCATGACCGAGAGCGAAACCGGCGCCAGCCTCTGCTTGCGTCCGGAATTCACCATTCCCGTCTGCTTGCAGCACATCGAGACCGCCACCGGCACGCCGAAGCGCTATTCCTATCTCGGCGAGATCTTTCGCCAGCGCCGCGAAGGCGGCCATGAGTTCTATCAGGCGGGGATCGAGGATCTCGGCGATCGCGATATCGCCAGCGCCGATGCCCGCGCCGTTGGCGACGCCATTGCCATTCTCAACCGGCTGGTGCCTGGCAAGGCACTGTCGGTGACGCTGGGCGATCAGGCCGTCTTCGAAGCCGTCGTCCAGGCGCTGGGCTTGCCGTCCGGCTGGCAGAAGCGGCTGATCCATGCCTTCGGCAACATGATGCAGCTCGAAACCCTACTGGCGCGGCTCGCAAGCCCGCAGCCGGTCACCGGGCTTGATCCGCATGCGCTCGATTTCCTGACGCGCGGCGACGAGCAAGGGCTGGTCATGCATATCGACAGCACCATGCAGGCGACGGGTTATTCCACCAATGCCAGCCGCTCGCCGCTGGAGATCGCCCGCCGCCTGCGCGAAAAGCTGGTCTTGTCGGAAACCCGTCTCGACGACGAGGCTTTCCGCGTCCTGGAAGAGTTCCTGTCGTTGAGCGTGCCGCTTGCCGACGCCTCCTCGGCGCTGGCCGGATTTGCCGATGCGGCGGGGATCAAGCTTGGCAATGCCCTTGAGCGCTTCGACGCCCGCGTCGCTGCCCTTGCCAATGCCGGCGTCGATGCAACCCTTATCGACTATCGCGCCGCCTTCGGCCGTCCGCTCGATTATTATACCGGCCTCGTTTTCGAGGTGACGGTAGAAGGATCCGCGGCGGTGCTCGTCGGTGGCGGTCGTTTCGACCGGCTGCTGACGCTGCTCGGCGCAAAAGATCACATCCCGGCCGTCGGCTTCGCGCTTTGGCTCGACCGGATCGAAACCGCGAGGGCGGCCTGATGACCATTACCATTGCGCTTCCCTCCAAGGGCCGGATGAAGGACGATTGCTCCGCCATCTTCGAACGCGCCGGCATGCCCATCGTCGCCGTCGGCAACGACCGCTCCTATCGCGGCCGGGTCGAGGGGTGGGATGATGTCGAGGTAGCTTTCCTGTCAGCCTCGGAAATCTCGCGCGAGATCGGCAATGGCAGCGTCGATTTCGGCGTTACCGGCGAGGATCTGGTGCGTGAAGGCCTGGCGGATGCCGACCGGCGCGTCGAGTTTTGCGCCCGCCTCGGCTTCGGCCATGCCGATGTCGTGGTGGCCGTGCCGGATATCTGGCTTGATGTCGATACCATGGCCGATCTCGGCGATGTCGCCGCCGATTTCCGCACCCGCCACGGCCGCAGGCTGACGGTCGCCACCAAATACTGGCGGCTGACACAGCAGTTCTTCTCCAGCCAGCACGGCATCCAGCTCTATCGCATCGTCGAGAGCCTTGGGGCGACCGAAGGCGCGCCGGCCTCGGGCTCGGCCGATATCATCGTCGACATCACGTCCACCGGCTCGACGCTGAAGGCGAACCATCTGAAGATCCTCTCCGACGGCACCATCCTGCGCTCGGAGGCCTGCCTGGTTCGCGCGCGCAAGGAGAGCCATGAGGGCGATCCTATGGTTCAGCGCATCATCGCTGCGGTGCAAAACGCCGGACCAAAGAGCAACGGTGCTTGACGGAAAAGGCCGTTGCTTTCCTGCTCACTCCCGGCTGACGCGTGGCGAGGCTGTCCGTAGATGCGGCGTGTCAACCCTCAGGCCTCTCTGACATTCTCATAGCCAGCCGCCTTCGCCGCCTTCATAAGCTTGCGGTCGAAGGTGACGAAGCCCTCGCAATGCGCCGATCGGCCGAGATGCAGGGCGTCGGCGAAATCCAACCCTTTTTCGGCCAGTTCGAGTGCTGCCGCGACAAGGGCGGCGTCCTCTACCGTCACAGTGGGAAGGCCACCGAAGGCTCTCAGCGCACCGGCCACATCGGTCGGGCGAAAGCCATATGCGCTGCGCAGCACCCATTCGACTTCCAGAATGACGGTAGCGGCCACGAACACGGCCTCGCCGTCAACGATTCTGCGAGCACGGGGGGATTGTTCGGGATGATCGCCGGTCAGATAGCGGACGATCAGATTGGTATCAATCGCGATCATGGCGGCGTCGGGCTTCGGCCAGCACACCGGCCTCCATATCTTCGAGGGATTTTGGCTCGCCTTTGAAGGGCAGCAGTCCGAATACCTCATCCGGCCGCGTCGCGGCGAAGGCGGGTGCCCGCTTCAACAGCACGCCGTCTGCGGTTTCCTCGACGATCAGCCGCGTACCGGTATCCCATTCCCGCCGCTGGCGTATGGCTTTCGGCAGGATGACCTGCCCCTTGGTCGAGACCGTCGTGATGATCTGTTCGGTATGCGCCATCGGCCTCAATCTCTGATGTAAGACAAGAGTAAGATAGACCCGATTGTCTCATGCTTCAAGGCCGCATCTCGCTTCATTGATATCGACACGAAAAAGCCCGCCGTGGAAACGGCGGGATTTTTTAGCTCTGCGAAGTACCTGAACGATCAGGCAGCAGCGTAGACACCGCGGCGTGCGTCGAGCGAGTAGACGCCCGGGCCGTTGGTGGCGAGCATGATGTAGGCGCCGGCCAGCGTGACGTTCTTCAGGAAGTTGACGAAGTTCAGGCCGTTGATCCAGCCATTGGCGGCGGCCGGGAAGTCCGGAACGTTGACGGTCGGCAGATGGAAGACAATGCCGGTGAAGATGCAGAATGCGGCAAGCAGCCAGCCGACGATGCGGATCTGGAAGCCGAGGAGAACGCAGACGCCGGTGATGAATTCGAAGGCGCCGGCGAGGTAGGTGAGAAGCGTAGCGCCGGGCATACCGGCGCCAGCGATCATGCCGGCGGTGCCTGCCGGATCGGTCAGCTTGCCGAAGCCAGCGAAGATGAACATGAAGGCGAGCAGGATGCGCGCCACGAGGATGATGATATTATTGGTGTTGGACATGACGGTCTCCATTAAGGGTGGTCGGCACCGAG